>JAZKIF010000126.1:0-29252 GCA_040385005.1 Pseudomonadota bacterium | reverse complement strand
GGGGGCGCCGAAGGAGCGCTCGAGCACCACGTTGCGGCCCTTGGGGCCCAGGGTCACCTTGACCGCATTGGCCAGGATGTTCACACCCTCGACCATGCGTGCGCGGGCTTCACCGCCGAAAATCACGTCTTTAGCTGCCATTTGAATAGCTCCTTGAGATTAGTCAGTGCGGACGGGCCGAGCGCCCGTCCCGCGAAATTACTTGGATTCGACCACGGCGAAGAGGTCGTCTTCCTTCATGACCAGCAGCTCGTCGCCGTCGACCTTGACGGTCTGGCCCGAGTACTTGCCGAAGAGGACGCGGTCGCCGACCTTGACGTTCATGGCGACGAGTTCGCCCTTGTCGGACTTCTTGCCGGGGCCGACGGCCAGGATTTCGCCCTGGTCGGGCTTTTCAGCGGCGGCATCGGGAATCACGATTCCGGAAGCGGTCTTGGTTTCGCTGTCGATACGCTTGACGATCACGCGATCGGCGAGGGGGCGAAGTTTCATTGCATCTCCTTTGGACTGAAACTGAGGGGGCATCAAAAAGCGCCAACGAAGTTAGCGCTAGTTAACTTAACGCGAGCTGAGCTGTTAGCACTCAAGTTCGGCGAGTGCTAATGATAAGGGGTTTTGGCGGGGAATCAAGGGGGCCCGCATGCGTTGTGAAGCAGCGGCCGCAATTGCAGGACCTGAATCAGTGCAATTAGAGTCTTGTCTGCACTAGCCCCGTCCAACGCGCTGGCCGCATCGCGATTGCTGCGCCACTCGCGAGTACGTCGTCCACCAGGAGTACGCGCATGGCGCGTATGTTGGTACCTTGGGTAAGACACGGCGCGTTCCGTTTCCCTTTGCCACCTCCTGACAAACGCAAAAACTCCGCTGCGGGGTTCTTGCGCGACACGGTGGCGGCGTGAATTGCGTATTTTTGAGTTAACACCTAATAGTGTAAAATCCGCCATTTTTTGCGAATCGCGCATGAAAACTAGAACATTTGGTCGATTGGGATGGGCGATATCCGAAGTTGGCTATGGCACCTGGGGACTGGCAGGCGGAGAGGGTGGGTGGACGGGCGCATCGCCTGTCCAGGCAATGCGCTGCCTGGAGCACGCAGTGGAGCATGGTTGCAACTTCTTCGATACGGCTTGGGTTTATGGCCGTGGCGAGGGTGAGCGGCAGCTCGGCCAATTACTGGCGCACCACCACGGAGAAAAGCTCTACGTGGCAACCAAGGTGCCGCCAAAAAACCGGGTGTGGCCTTCCAGGCGTGGTGATCGCTACACGGATATTTTTCCGGAAGACCACGTGCGCGACTACGTTCGCCGCAGCCTCGATGGACTTAAGGTCGATCGGATCGACTTGCTCCAATTTCATGTCTGGGAGGACGCCTGGTGCAATGCCGATGAATGGCTGACCACGGTGTCTGATCTCAAGCGCGAAGGCTTGGTCGAAGGCATCGGGATCAGCATCAACCGTTGGGAGCCGACCAACGTTCTCGCAACGCTCCGAACGGGGCTTGTCGATGCCGTGCAGGTCATCTACAACATCTTCGATCAGGCACCGGCGGACGAGTTGCTTCCCGAATGCAGGCGACTGGATGTCGCGGTGGTTGCCCGCGTTCCGTACGACGAAGGCTCGCTGTGCGGCGGCCTGACACGAGAGTCGCGTTGGCCCGAGGGTGACTGGCGGAATTCATATTTCGTGCCGGAGAACCTCTTGCCGACTCTTAAGCGCGTCGAGGCATTGCGGGCCGGACTTGCGCATGACGAGCCTCTCGCGAGCGTCGCACTTCGCTTCGTCCTCTCGCATCCGGGTATCGCGGTCGTGGTCCCCGGAATGCGCAGCATCCCGCACATCGACGCCAACATGGCCTGCTCGGTCCCTGGCCCTTTGCCGGGCGACACGCTTTCGATGTTGGCCCGTCATCGCTGGGATCGGCAGCCGACGTGGTGGTCGCAGTAAGACAGCATCTTCAATTCAATTTAATTCCAATCAAGAGGCAACCCATGAGATTCGCGGATCTGAAGGAACGCAAGGTAGGCATCTGTGCTTCCGGCGGCTTGGTAAGCACCTTCATCGCCCAGCGGCTGAAGGAGGAAGAGATCTCCCATGAGCAATTCATCGTCGACATCGGCCAGCCGGCCGACGAAGAGTTCAGCCTTTCGGCGCAGAAGAACCCGCTCCTGCGTGCCGCTGTGCGTGTCGACCTGCGAGAAGAGATCGCCACTTCCTTCCTCCATGCGGTGCGCGCCCAGGCGCAGTACGACGGCGGTTACTGGAACACGACGGGGATAGCCCGCGCGGTCACGGTTCGCGGACTGGTTGCTGCGCTGAGGTCTGCAGACTGCGCCGTATTTGCCCATGGCGCCGTCCATGGCGGCAACGACGAGTTCAGGTTCACCTATTACCTGCAGATGTTCGCGCCGGAGATTCTGCCGTTTTCGCCTTGGGAAGATGCTTCGACTGCCGAGCGTTTCAAGAGCCGCACCGAGATGGGAGATTTCATCGTAGACGCCGATCCCGAAACGATCCAGGCGAAAGCAGGCCACTCGGTCGACGCCAACGTCGGCGGCGTATCGCATGAAAACCGCGAGGTCGAATTCCTCTCCAACGACACCGCATCGATCACCCCGATCATGGGTGTCACGCCCAGTGACGCCCCCGATGTGTCGCAGCGGTGTTCGATCCGTTTCGCGCAAGGCATCCCCGTTGAGTTCGACGGCCAGCCGGTCACCGCGTTCGAGGCCCTGACGCGTGCCAACGCCATCGCGGGCAGGAATGGCGTGGTGCTCAAGAGCGTTCTGGAGAACCGCATGAACGGCACGAAGGGGCGGGGTCTTTACGAGTCCCCGGGTCTCGACTTGCTGGGCTCGGCGACAAGGCAGTTGCTGCAAGCTACGGTCGATCGGGATTCATGGGAGATGCTCCGGTTCCTGTCTCCGTTTATCGCTCGGCAGACCTACGCGGGGCGCCTGTTCGATCCGGCGACGCAGGCTGCCTTGCAGACAGTTCGCCAACTCGCGGAAAACGCCGACGGCACCGTGGACGTCAAGGCGTTCAAGGGCATCTACACCGCAGAGCGCGTTCGCGACTACAAGAAGACGCGTTTCACCGCACAACAGTTCCGCTTCCAACACGGCGGCCAGCGCTGGATCACCGAGTGTGTCGCGTGACCCAGCCCCTTCACCCGGTCATCATGCTCTGGGCTCCGCCGCGTTCGCTATCCACCGCCTTCCTGCGCGTCATGGCGGCGCGCGGTGACCTGGAGGTCTTGCACGAGCCGATGTGCGATCTGGCCGCGGGCGAGCGTCACGAGCTCCCCACAGGGGAGTTTCTGGATTCGGTGGCGCAGTTGTGCGCGCACGTTGATGCGCGCCGCGCCGTTCGCCCGGTATTCGTCAAGGAAACCTGCGAATACGACTACCGCCCCACCCTGTCGGGGACACAGCTAGCGCGCGAGGCGACCCATGTTTTCATGCTTCGCGAGCCTGCGAGGGTGATCAACTCCCACTACAGCGTGAACCCGCAATTGCGTTCTGACGACGTCGGATTCCGCCACCTGGCTTCCTTGCTCGACTTCGTCAAGGCCCACGGGCGGCAGATTCCCGTCTTCGTCGATGCGGAGCGGCTTCAGGTCGCCCCTGAGTGCGAGATCGCGGCGTTTTGCTCACGGGTCGGTCTCACCCACATCCCCGGATCCTTGACCTGGCAGCCGGGCCACCTCAATCTCTGGCGGCGCACGCAGCGTTGGCACGAGGATGCGGCGGCCAGTAGCCGGATCGAATTTCGCGAGCGCGAGTACACGACGCGCGTCGACAACGACCCGCGGCTGCGGAAGATGTACGAAGAGAACCTTCCTTTCTATCGCTACCTGAAACAGGCTTGCGAAAACCAACCCCTACCTAGAACCGTTCAGGCAGTCCCATGACCATGTCGCAGTTTCACTACCAAGGCGGAGTCCTCCACGCCGAACAGATTCCCGTGGCGGACTTGATCGCCCAGTACGGGAGTCCGCTGTACGTCTACTCGGCCACCCAGCTGGTGCGCAACTTCCGCGCCGTTCGCGCCGCGTTCGCACCCATCGAGCCGCAAATCTGCTATTCGGTCAAGAGTTGCGGGAACGTCGGTGTGCTCAAGGTACTGGCCGACGAAGGCGCCGGGATGGACATCGTGAGCGCAGGGGAACTGCACCGCGTCCTGGCCGCGGGTGTTGCCCCTGATCGCATCGTGTTCGCCGGCGTGGGCAAGTCGCGAGACGAAATCAGGCAGGCTTTGGCCGCCGGTATTTTCATGTTCAACGTTGAGTCCGCCCAGGAGCTCGATCGACTCCAGGCCGCGGCCGCTGCCGCCGGAACGAAGGCGCGTGTTGCCTTGCGCGTCAACATCGATGTCGCGGATCCCGATACGCACGCAAAGACTGCAACGGGAGGGCGCCACACCAAGTTCGGCATTCCGCTTGAGCAGGCGCAGGCGTTGTACCTCGGCAAGGACCGTGCGGCGCTCGACATCACGGGCATCCACATCCATCTGGGCTCCCCCATTCCCTCACCGCAAACATACACCGCCGCGCTCGACAAGGTGATCGCGGTGGTCGCGCAGCTGCGGCGGGCCGGCCACGAGATCACGCTGGTGAACATCGGCGGCGGCTTTCCGGTTTCCTACCTGACGCCCGAGGACACCGAGGTGCCGGCGATCGGCGAAGTCGGTGCACGTATCTGCGACAAGCTGCAAGTCTTGTACGGCGAGGGCCTGAAGTTCGCGATCGAACCGGGACGAGTCATTTCCGCGACTGCCGGCATGCTTCTGAGCTCCATCGAATACGTCAAGCAGGGCTGGGACAGGAAGATCGCGATTCTCGATACGGGCATGAACTCGCTGATCCGCCCAACCCTGTACGGCGCCCATCATCCAATGTGGCCAGCGAGCTACGAGGGCTATTCGGGTTCGTGGGGTGTCTGCGCGACAGCGGGCGCCGGAACCGAGGAGATGGATGTCGTCGGCCCGATCTGCGAAACCGGCGACTTCTTCGCGCTGAAGCGGCGCCTGCCGCCGCTGGTGGAAGGCGACGTAGTGGCGATCTTCTGCGCGGGGGCGTATGGAATGAGCCAGGCCAGCCAGTACAACTCGCGGCCGAGGCCCGCGGAAGTCCTCGTTGAGGGAACCCGCTCACGCGTCGTGCGGCGTCGCGAGAGCCTGCAGGATCTGCTCGAACATGAGGTGGGCGACCTTTGATGTCGCGATGGTGGCGCTGCCCCATTCAGGGGTCCGAAACAGGAGATTGTGTGAAGAGGAATGAGAACTTGCTTCTCGGGTGCGCCCCTGAAGCAATCCCGCGGACCGCCAGCGTTCTGGCTTCGATCGTCGCCTGTGCGCAAGCAATGGGCGGCGCCGAGGCGCTGCGCTCCGCGTCGGGCAGGTTGAGCTACACGGAGATGGTGAACGCGGCGCAGGCGAACGCTGCCCGCATGCGCGAGTCGGGCGTTCGCCCCGGAGACTTCGTTCTCTGCGCGATTCGCAGCGGTGTGAGCCTGCCGATCGCCTGGCTTTCAACGATGTTCGCTGGCGCGGTCATCATTCCGGTCGATGCCGCCTGGCCCGAGCCGCGCCGCCGCCACGTCCAGCATGCCACGGTCGCCGGCATCATTCTCGTGAGCCACGGTGGGCAGGCCCCGGGTTTCGAGAGCGCCGTTGCGTTCGACATCGAGGCGCGTCCGGACGCCGGACGGCCGATCGATGTCGATCACATTGAACGCGGGCCTCTTCTCTACGGGTTCTTTACGTCTGGTTCGACGGGTGCGCCCAAATGCGCCCTGAATCATCACGCCGGCGTTGCGAACCGTTTCCGGTACATGACCAGGCGCTTTGGATCAGGCCATGTCGTCTACCAGAACAGCTCGCCGCAGTTCGACTCGTCGATCTGGCAGATGCTCTGGCCGCTCGTGTCCGGCGGCGTCGCCGTGTTGCCCGATCATCGCGGTCCGTGGGATATGGAACAGGTCGTCGGCGACATCTGCGCACACAAGGTGACGATGACGGACTTCGTTCCCACCTTGTTCGCCGAGCTCGTCAAGGCGATGAATGCCGGAAGAATCGATGCCGCCTCGCTGGCCACGCTTCGCCACGTGCTCATCGGCGGCGAGCAGATCGATGCACGCGCGGTGCACGAGTTCCGCCGCATGCTTCCTGGGTGCGACGTGGTCAACACCTACGGGCATACCGAGGCCTCGATCGGGATGGTCTTCCATTCGGTCAGCGATGCCGACGGGCTGGACATTCCGATCGGTGCACCGATCGACAACACCTACGTCAAGATCACGGACGCGAACCTGGCTTGCTTGCCCAATGGCCAGGTTGGCGAGATCGTCGTTGGCGGCATCTGCGTGGGGGCGGGTTATCTCGGCCGCCCCGACCTTACCGGGCAAACCTTCCTGTCGAATCCCTTTTCCGACATCCCGGGTGAACGGATCTACCGCACCGGTGACTTTGGTCGATGGCGCGCGGACGGCCTGCTGGAATATCGTGGCCGCGCCGATGACCAGATCAAACTCAACGGCGTCCGGATTGAACTGGCCGAGGTCGAGGAAGCCGCAAAGGCCCTGTTTCCGAACTTCACTGATGCGCGGGCATTCGTCGTCGATATTCCCGAGCAGGGCCGACTCCTCGCATTGGCCTACAGCGCTGCCGAGCCAGTCGAGCAACGCGCCATGCGGGGCGCGTTGGCAACCCATCTGCCGACTTCGCACGTGCCGCGGCTGTACCTGCACAAGCAGGCACTGCCTGTGAGCGAGAGCGGAAAGACGGACCGGAAAGCCTTGCTCGCGGAGGCCGAGCGGGTGGCAGCGGCCGGTCATACCCGCGCGGGGAGCGACGTGCGCACTGCCATCCTGCAGATGTTTCGCGCCGTGTCGGGAAACGCGGCTCTCGACGAGGCCGACGACTTCTTCGATGCGGGCGGAGACTCCCTCGCGGCCGTCGAGCTCGCGACGCGCCTTGAAAAACTTCTCGGGCGCCCTGTCTTGTCAGGCGACATCTACCGGCACCCCTGCGCCTCGGCTTTCGCGGCGCAGTCCGTGAGCGACAGCACGTCCGATGCCGCCGAAGGCACGCTTCCGATTCCACCAATCAAAGGCGTGTTCTCCCGACCCGCCGCCCCCGTGAAGAGTGTTCTGCTGACGGGCGCAACAGGCTTCGTGGGCGTCCACGTCCTCGGCGCCCTGCTCGCACGCAAGGACCTTCAGCTGCATCTGCTGGTACGGGCTGCGGATGTCGGAGCGGCCCGCGCACGGCTCAATGATGCGCACCGGGAGGCGTTCGGAGACCTTCCCGATCAAGGGAATCTGAACTTCGTTTGCGGAGATCTCGCGCGCCCCCAGTTCGGGCTGGATGACCTCACTTGGGCAAACCTCGCGACACGTGTCGATGAAGTCATCCACTGTGGCGCCGAAGTCAACTTCATGGCGCCTGCGTCGCAGCTCTACGCGGCCAATGTCCTGGGTGCGGCCGAGGCCGTTCATCTGTGCGGCGCGGGGCGACCGAAACGGCTGCACCTCGTGTCTTCCCTTGCGGCACGGGAGATCCTCGGCGAGGCCCACGCCAGCGCAGTGCAGAAGCGCCAGGGCTATGCCGTCACCAAGTGGCTTGCGGAGAAGGTCGTCTTGCGCGCGAGCGCGCTGGGCCTGCATGCGGTAACTTATCGCGTCGACGACGTTCTGCCATCCGCTGCGACGGGTTTTGGCAATGTTCACTCACTTGCGCATCTCACGCTCAAGCGCTGTGTCGCACTCGGCATCGCCCCGCAAGGCGCCGGCATGCTGGGGCTACTGACGGCGGACGGCTTCGGGGCGTGGCTGGCCTCGCTGGTGGGCCGGCACGCCCACTCGCCGTACTCCATGCACGAGGTCACGGGTGAAAGTTACGTCGATTTCCATGACCTGGTGATTCGCTGCGCCGGGCAACTGGGGCGGCCCGCCAAGTCTGCAACGATGGATGAAGTCGTGCACGTCCTCGCGGGAACCGGCGACGCCTCCGACTTGCTGCTTGCCCACATGTTGCGTGACCGTCGCGGCGCAGTGCTCTTCACACCGCCGGGCAGTCTCATTTCGACCGAACAGCTGCCCCTTCGGGACTTGCTGGCGGCCGACGCCGGGAACATCTTGAAATTCATCGAGCGCGCCAAGGCGCGCCCGGATCCGCGCTAATGGAGGCTGCCTTGAACAGAACCGTGGACCTGATCGGTGTCGGCTTCGGCCCGGCGAACATTGCGCTGGCCGTCGCGCTGCACGAGCAGATGGGGCCGGGTTGGCTTGGCGAATCCGCGATCTTCCTCGAGCGGCGCAGCGAAGTAGCCTGGCATCCCGGAATGCTCCTCGAAGGCTCGCGCCTGCAAGTGACGTTCCTGAAGGATTTCGCGCTGATGCGCAACCCCACGAGCGCATTCACCTTTCTCAATTATCTGAAGGTGCGTGGCCGTCTCGATGAGTTCGTCAATCTCAGGACGCTGTTTCCGAGCCGCCATGAGTTCGACGACTACATGAAGTGGGTCGCATCGCAATTCGAATCGAGCGTCCGGTTCTCCAGCGACGTCGTTGATATTGCCCCCCATCGGGCGTGCTCGTCCGACACCGTCGCGCGCGTGGCCGTGAAGACGAGCGATGGGTCGACCTTCCTCACGCGCAACCTCGTCCTTGCTGTCGGCGCGCGCAAGCGGGTTCCTCCGGTTTTTGCCGACAAGCTCGGCGACGCGCGCATCCTCCACTCCATCGACTATCTCGAACGGATCGACGTCGCCCGGCTGGTTGGAAAACACGTGGTGGTCGTAGGGTCCGGCCAGAGCGCCGCCGAGATCACCTACGACTTGCTTTCGCGCGCGCCGGGTTCGAAGGTGACGGCGGTCTTCAGGGATGTCGCCTTTCGGCCGCCGGATGAAAGCCAGTTCAGCGGAGAGGTGTACTTTCCGGAGTACGTGGACCATTTCCACAAGCTGCCGGGCCAGGTTCGAGCCGGCATCATGAAGAGCCTGAAAGGCACCAACTATTCAGTTGTCGATCCCGACCTCCTCCACAAGCTGTACAAGCACCTGTACGACCTGAAGGTTCGCGGGATGGAGAGTGGCTTTCGGATCGCCAACCATACCGAAATTGCCGACGTCGCGTGCGGCGGTGACGCGATCCGTCTGGAATGCGTGAACCGAACCACCGGCTGCCGCGACTCTCTGAACGCCGATGTCGTCGTCCTTGCCACGGGCTTCGACCATCAGGCGGCACCGGACCTGCTGGCGGCACTGGACAAGTTTCTCGTCAGGAACGACGAAGGCGGTCTCGCGATGTCGCGCGACTACCGCGTCAAGTCCCAAACGGGGTTCGAGCCGGCCATCTTCCTGCAAGGCGCCGCCGAGGCAACCCATGGTCCGGCGGACACGCTTCTCAGCCTGAGCGCGGTGCGGGCGGGGGAAATCGCCAATGCTCTCGCGAAATGTATCGATGGCAAAGAGCGTGCGACCTATGCCGCGCGCGTGCCCGACGCGCTTCCTTCCTGATCCTGTGGAGATTGATAAGCATGCAACGAGCAATTGTTTTTGTCGAAACGAACATGACCACGGGCCGGTTGTTCGTGCGCAAGTGCCACGAACTCGGCGTGTGCGCGGTCGTGCTGGCGAAGAGTCCGGAGAATTTCCCCTACCTGCGCCAGGATGCTGTGCCAACCTACCAGGTCGATACCCGATCACTTGAGCAGGTTCGCGCCGTCATCGGCCAGTTGCCCTACGAAATCGTCGGCATCTGGTCCAGCGGGGATTGGGGCATCCACCAGGCAGCCGTGCTGTCCCAGGAGCGCGGGCTGCCATCGCTGCCGCCCGAAGCCGTGCGCATCTGCCGGGATAAGGTGCTGCAGCGGCAGTTGTTGCGCGAGGCCGGGCTCGATGACGTGAAAGCGTGGTGCATCACCTGCGCCGACGATCTCGCCGGCCTGCTTTCGGAACTGCCACTCCCCGTGGTGCTGAAGCCCGCTTCGGCGTCGGGGAGCATCGGGGCGAAGCGTTGCGAGACGGCACAGGAAGTGCTGGAGCACTGCAAGTTCCTGGACGCGCAGTCCCTCGACTGGGTGCGTGAACGACGCTATGTGCTGGAGGAGTACATCGATGGCCCGCAGTACTCGGTGGAGATTTTCAATGGCTGCGCGATCGCCATCGTGCGCCAGCACTATGGATCGCCGCCGCATTTCGTCGCAAGCGGTCACGACTTTCCCGGCACGGAAGACGACGCTATTGCCGCAGCTCTGGCGCAATACGCAGCGGCGGTGGCCCGGCGGCTCGGGCTGGACTGGGGACCGTGCCACATTGAAGTTCGTTATGACATCGCGCGCCGCAGGCCCAGGCTGGTGGAGGCTAACCCGCGTCTGGTGGGAGCCTACGTGCCGGAGCTGTTGCGCCACGCCGCCGGCGTCGATCTCGTGGACCTGAGCATCCGCAACCTGCTGGAGCCCGTCGGAGTTCCTCAAGTGACACCGGTCGCCAGCGCAGCGATGCGGTTTTTGGTGAACGATCGGGAGGGTCGATTCGTGCGTGTCGATGGTGCGGACGCGGCCGCGCTGGGAACGGGTGTGCGCGATGTGGCCATTTACCCGCTGGCGGGGGCGGCGCTGAAGCGTGAGGGCGACTTCCGGGCCCGCATCGGTCATGTCATCGCGACCGGCGCCAACCTCGCCGCGGCGGAGGCTGCGGCACAACATGCGCTGTCCCAGCTGGAGCCGGTTCTTGAGTAGCGAACTTGAACCGCCGCCATCCGGCCGGCAGCTGCGGTGGTGGTGGGCCATTGCTATTGCCTACACGTTCGCGATGCTGCAGCGCATGGCGCCGGCGTCTTTGGCGCCGGCACTGGCGGCGCACTATCAACTGGATTGGGCGCACGTCGGGTTGTTCTCGTCGGTCTACTTCATGGTCTACCTGGTACTGCAGATTCCGGCGGGCATCGCAACGGATCGGTTCGGGCCGCGCAACGTGCTGGGTTGGAGCATTGCGTGTTCCGCCTTCGGCTCGCTGCTGCTCGCACTCGCGCCGTCATACACCCTTTGCCTCGTCGGGAGGGCTATCACTGCACTCGGCGACGCACTCGTTTACAGCGCCTTGATCAAGGCCACTGCGACTCACTTTCCAAAGAAGCGGTTCGCGCTCATGATGTCGGTCGCACAGATGGCGGGCTACGCGGGGACGGCATTTGCGTCTGCGCCCTTGCTGTTTGTCGCCACAAACTATGGGTTGTCCACGACCTACTTCGCGTGCTCGGCCGCACTCCTGGTCCTGCTGGTGATGGTCGCGTCGCAGATGCCCAGGACTGCATCGGCCCCTGCCACCCAGGTTCACATGAACGTTCGGCAGGTCCTGATTGCGTGTGCCCCGACGCTCGTGGCTTTCGTAGCCTACTACGCCGCTTACATGACCATGTTCGCCAGTTGGGGGTCAGTCTTCCTGACCGCCGGCTTCATGTTCGAGCCGTATGCCGCCTCCAGCGTGATCTTTGCCGGGGTTCTCGGCCTCGTCGCAGGGGGTTTTCTGAACGGCGCGTTGCTCGCGCGCGAGTGCGGACCGCGAGTTTTGCTGGCGCTCTTCGCGACAGGCGCAGCCGTGCTCTTCGCAATTGTCCTGGCGGTTGGCCGACCCGGTGTGTCTGCGCCGACTTCGTTCACGGTCCTTCTTGCGTTGATAGGCGTTTGTTTCGGGGCTATCAGCAACGGCCTGACAGCGATTGTTCGCGAGCGAGTCCAGACGAGCGATCTGTCATTTGCATCATCGATCCATGCCGTCCTCGCGAACGTTGGCGCCGCACTTCTGATGCCTCTTCTTGGCGAACAACTTATGCGCCCGGCAGGTGAGTTGCAAGTCCTCTTTATCGGAGTCGAGCTCGGGTGTCTGGTGGTTGTCCTCCTGTGTGCGGCACGCCTGCACTTTGCGTTCCGGAAGGCGGTGCCGCAAAGTCCGACCGTTCGCGCCACGTGAGCGCCGCGTCACCCCTGATCTCCTCGTAAATTAAAGGAATTACTCGATTCGAGGTAGAGAGTCTTGAGAAGACGCGCCCCAACGACGACGCGCTTGCCAACCAGCACCCACACGAACGTTGCCACCATGCTTGTCCAGCCTCATACTTTTCCGGATGGCACCCAGCGTGAAATCTCAGGACATCATGGAATTGTCCCGCGAGGCGTTCCTGACGGTCTGCGGCTCAAGAGTTACCGGGGCCAACCAGGCGGCCTGTTCCCTCTTCAAGGCTTGTGGTCGGCATCATGCTTTGGTAGGCGCCTCACTGGATGAGTTGTGGGAGCCAGCGGCTGCCGCTGGCGGCGACCTGGGTGTCGGCCCGAGGTGCGTGCGGGTTCGCACTTCAACCGATGCACAGGTCTTTCTGGAATTGGTCCAGTCGTGCCCGGGCACGCCGGATGCGGAGTACGCGATCCGTGTAGCGAGGGCGGGGCAGCAGCAGGACCGGATGACCACGCAGCGGCAACTGGAAATCCTGCAGGCCGCAGTGGACGACGCCGGCGAGGCCGTGGTGGTGGTGGACGTCGAGGAACTGCGCTACGAGTACGTGAACAACACGGCGGCACGCCTCTTCCACTTGTCGCGCGAGGAGTTGATGCGGCTCGGACCGCGCGAAAGCCTGGTGTGGCCCGCCGGCCCGACGGGTCCGACAGAAAATGCGACTCGCCTGCGGCAGACGGCGCAACGCGTGTTCGACCGGCATCCGGAAGCCACCACCGAGGAGAGCGAGGTGACGCGCCTGGACGGTACTTTGTTCCGGGCCGAGTTCACGCGCCGCGCCGTCTCGGCGGGCGGGCACTGGCTGATGGTCAGCCTGATCCGGGATGTGACCGAGCGCCGCGCGACGCAGGCCCGGCTCGAGCTGTTCAAGCGCGCGCTGGACGATGCCGACGAGGCGATCTACCTGGTGGACCCGCGGCGCCTCGCCTTCGTCGACGTCAACGAGCGCGCATGCCGCAACACCCACTTTTCGCGCGAGGAACTGATGAGGAGGGGCCCGGTCGGCTGGGATTTCAGCGCGGAGGAATTGCGCGCTCGTTACGCCGAGGCGATCGCCGCGTATCCCGGCTCGATCAAGGAGGATGTCCAGCGCACCCGCGAAGGCGGCGCGCCATACATCCTCGAGAGCGTGCGCCGCGCCATCCGGTCGGAGGGCGAGTGGCTGATCATCATCCACATCCGCGACATCACCGAGCGCGTGGTCGCCGAGCGCGAGGTACAGCGCAAGATCGCGGAACTGGCTCGGTCCAACGAAGACCTCGAGCAGTTCGGCTACGTGACGTCGCACGACCTGTCGGAGCCGCTTCGCATGATGGCGAGCTATTCGCAGCTGCTCAACCGCCGCTATGGCGACCGGCTCGACAACGACGCACGGGAGTTCATGGGCTTCATCCTCGAGGGCTCGAAGCGCATGAAGCTCCTGATCGATGCGCTGCTCGCTTATTCGCGCGCGGGCCGCGGCCCCGCGCGCAAAGGGCCGATCGCGCTGGATCGCGCGCTGGACGACGCGCTGGCCAACCTGGCGCACGCCGTCCGCGATGCCGGTGCGTCGATCGAGCGCGAGCCGCTGCCCAACCTCGAGGCGGAACCGGTGGCGATGATGCAGCTGTTCCAGAACCTCGTGGGCAACGCGCTGAAATTCCGAGGCCCCGATGCGCCGGTCATTCGCATCCAGGCGGCCGACATGGGTGAGGAGTGGCATATCTCGGTGTCCGACAACGGCATCGGTATCGCGCCGGAGCATTTCAAGAGGATCTTCATCGTGTTCCAGCGCCTGCATGACCGCAACCGGTATGAAGGCACGGGCATCGGGCTTTCGATCTGCAAGAAGATCGTGGAACGCCACGGCGGCCGGATATGGTTGGAGTCGCAACCCGGCGCCGGCACGACCTTCCGCTTGGCGCTGCCGAAGAGGCAGGCGGTGCTTGCGTTCGTGCCGCCCGAAGACTAAGGTGAAGAGATCGCACCACAGCCACCGGAGGCCGCCATGCAGAAGATCCTCATCCCCATCGACGGGTCCGAACTGTCGCTCGACGCGCTGCGTCACGCGCTACGCCTGAGGCAGCAGGGTCTGGCGACCGAGCTCGTATTGGCCAACGTGCAGGAGCCCGCCTCCCTGTACGAAATGATCACCATGCCCGACCCGCAGCGATTGCAAGGCATGGCGGCGAGCGCTGGAGACCACTTGCTCGAGCGGGCGCGCGAGATGTGCGACGCGGCGGGCGCGAGCTACGAATGCGAGATCGCGACCGGAGACCCTGCGCACACGCTGCTGGACATCGCCGAGCGCTACTCGTGCGATTCGATCATCGTCGGCGCGAAGGGGCACGGCGGCCTGCTCGGCCCGCACCTTGGATCGGTGTCGCAGGTGCTGGCCGAGACATCGGGCATCCCGGTCACCGTCGTGAAGCACGCGGCTTTCGAATCGGCGGGGGACTCGCAGCGCACGGACGCCGCGAAGCCGGCGGACCCGGAGGTCGTTGTCGGCCTCGCGTAGCCGTCAGTTCGCGCGCCGCCAGGCGGCGATCTCGGCGACGGTCGTGCAGACGAGGCCGTTGTCGCGCGCAAATCGCGCGACCTGTTCGCCATGCGCCATCGTCCCGTCGGGGTTCATCAACTCGCACAGCACACCCGCCGGCGCCAGGCCCGCGAGCATGGGCAAGTCCACCGCCGATTCGGTGTGGCCGTCGCGCTCCAGCGTTCCGCCCTCGCGCGCGATCAGCGGAAACACATGGCCGGGGCTGACGATTTCACTGTTCTCCAATGTCGAGCGCAATGCGCATTGGATCGTCTGGACGCGGTCGATCGCGGATACCCCCGTGGTGATGCCGTGCGAAGCCTCGATCGACTGCGTGAACGCCGTCGCATAGCGCGACCGGTTCACCTCGACCATCGGCCGCAGCTTGAGCGCGCTGGCCTGCTCCGGCTTGATGCACAGGCACACGATGCCGCTGCCCTCGCGGATCATCATCGCCATCACGGCGGGCGTGACGAGTTCGGCGGCGCAGACGATGTCGGCCTCGTTCTCGCGCTGTGCGTCGTCGAGCACAAGGACCGGACGCCCCGAGCGGATCTGCTCGATGACGACCGGCATGGGCGCGAGGTCGATGACCTCGCCGGGGAGGGGAAGGGAAGTTGAAACACTCATGAAACGCTCCTGTTGATTGAACAAAAACGCCCCAAGGCACAAAGAACGCCGCCACGCTCCTTTTCGCGAAGGAACGCGGCAGCACATCGCCGCGGCGCGAACCACGGCGAATCTTCTTTCATCCGGACTGTGACCGTCGGCTCCAGCATCGAACTGGATCTGCTGACCCTCGCTTGGCTTGCGCGTCGCGAGGCGCTCGCGGGCTCGTGGCTTGCGCCACCTACCGCCGGTGGGGAATTTCACCCCGCCCTGAAGACCCGGCCAATATAGCGCGGCATCGAAGCCCTTGCTGGCGCGTTCGCGACGATCGGGGTCGGCTCGAAGTGCATTGCACGACCTGCCGCGTATAGTCCAGACCCATGGAGAAGGGCCGGCAGTGAGGGACGAGGACCGCGTGAAGCGCCATGTGCTGTGGCGGCGCGCATCGGTCGTGCAGCGGCGCGCCTCCCGGTTGGACCCGGTGCTGCGCGGGCTCATGTGGGCAACCGTCGCGGGCATCCTGTTCGCCAACCTCAACAGCATCATGCGCGGGCTCACCATCGAGTTGAGCCCGTTCCAGACGCAATTCCTGCGCTACGTCTTCGGGCTCGTCGTGATGCTGCCTCTCGTGGTGCGCGCCGGCCTGGCCGCGTACCGGCCCAAGAGCATCCGCGGCCAATTCCTTCGGGGCGGCATCCACACCATCGCCCTGTGCATGTGGTTCACCGCCATCCCCCATATCGGCCTGGCCGACACCACGGCCATCGGCTTCACCGGCCCGATCTTCATCATGATCGGCGCGGCGCTGGTATTGGGCGAGACGATGCGCTGGGAACGCTGGCTGGCCGCGCTCATCGGCTTCGCGGGCGTGCTGATCGTGGTCGCGCCGAAGCTCGCGGCGACCGGGGGCGGCTACTCGCTGCTGATGCTGGCATCTTCACCGGTCTTCGCGGCTTCTTTCCTCATCACCAAGAGCCTCACGCGGTATGAGCGGGCCGAGGTGATCGTGCTGTGGCAGTCCATCACCATCCTGCTGCTCAGTTTCCCGCTCGCGGTGATGAACTGGCACACGCCGACCGCGTGGCACTGGTTCCTCTTCCTCGTGTGCGGCTTGCTCGGCAGCGTCGGGCACTATTGCATGGCGCGTTCGTTCAGCATCGCGGACATTTCGGCCACCCAATCGGTCAAGTTTCTCGACCTGGTGTGGGCGTCGCTGCTGGGCTGGATCGTGTTCGAAGACACGCCGAGCCGATCGACGCTGATCGGTGGCGTGGTGATCTGCGCCTCGACGATCTGGATCGCGCAGCGCGAGGCGCGCGGCACAATGCGTTGACCATGCACACCACGGCCCTCGTCCTCTTCTCCGGCGGGCAGGATTCCGCCACCTGCCTCGCGCAAGCGCTTTCCAAATACCGGCGCGTCGAAACCATCGGCTTCGACTACGGTCAGCGGCACAGCATCGAACTCACGCAGCGCGTCGAGGTGCTCCAGCGGGTGCGCGCGGGGTTTCCGAACTGGGCCGGGAAGCTGGGCGAGGACCACATGCTCGACCTGTCGGTGCTGGGCCAGGTCAGCGAAACTTCGCTCACGCGCGACATCGCGTTCAGCATGGAGCAATCCGGCTTGCCGAACACGTTCGTGCCGGGACGCAACCTGCTTTTCCTCACGCTCGCGGGCGCGCTCGCCTACCGGCGCGGCCTGGACGTGCTTGTCACGGGCGTATGCGAAACCGACTACTCCGGCTATCCGGATTGCCGCGACGACACGATGAAGGCGATGCAGGTCGCGCTCACGCTGGGCATGGACCGGCGCATCGTCATCGAGACGCCGCTCATGTGGATCGACAAGGCCGCAACCTGGCAGCTCGCGCGCGACCTCGGCGGGGACGCGCTGGTCGAGCTGATCGTGGAACACACGCACACCTGCTACCTCGGCGACCGCGAGCACCGGCACGACTGGGGCTATGGCTGTGCGCAATGCCCCGCTTGCCGGTTGCGCGCGAACGGGTGGGAGAAGTGGCGCGGCCTCACGACGTCGAAAGCCTGAACCTCGCGGCGCTGCCGTCAGGCTGAAGCGCGAGTTCCCAGCGCTTGTCGTGGAACGCTTCCAGCGCGGGCCGGTGACCGATGGACACCAGCGCGCCGCCCTTGCTCTTGACCATCTCCGCGAGACGCTCATACAGCTTTTTCTCCGCGGCCTCGTCGAGCGCGCTGGTGGCTTCGTCCGCCAGCACCCAAGCGGGTTGCTTCAGCAGCACCCGCGCGATCGCGAGCCGCTGCCGCTCGCCACCGGAAAGCTTCTGCGTCCACGCGTCTTCGTCGTCGAGGCGGCTTGCCAACTGCGGCAGCAGTGCGTCTTCCAGTGCGCGGCGAAGCGCATCGTCGGTATAGCGCGATGCAGGTTCCGGATAGGCGAGCGCCTGGCGCAGCGGTCCGTCGGGGAAATACGGATTCTGCGGAATGGTCGCCATGTGCGGCGGGACTTCCACCTTGCCGCGCGCGAACGGCCAGATGCCGCCGAATGCACGGAACAGCGTGGACTTGCCGCTGCCCGATGGGCCTTTCACCAGCACGGTGTCGCCGGGGGCGACGTCGAGGGAGAGGTCCTTCATCAGCACCGACCCGTCGGGCAACGAGAGAGTCAGCGCGCGAGCCGCGAGTCGTCCGTCATGTTCCACGACTTCGGGGCGCTCGGCGTGCGCTTGCGTGGCCACGCTGTCCTCGAAGCTGGTCAGGCGATCCGCCGTGGCGCGCCAAACCGCGAGCTCGGCGTAGTTGTCGACGAACCAGGCGAGCGAGTCCTGCACCTGGCCGAAGGCCGATGAGATCTGCATCAACACACCGAGCTGGATGGAGCCGGTGAAGTAGCGCTGGGCCGCGACAACAAAGGGGAAGATGATCGCGGCCTGACCGAAGAACAGGTTGAACCAGATCAGGTTCTTGCGCGCACGAATCAGGCGCAGGTAGTTGGCGAGCACGGCGCCGAAACGCACCTCCAGTTGGGCGCGCTCTACCGTTTCGCCCTTGTCGAGCGCGATCGCCTCGCTGTATTCGCGCACCCGCACCATGTGGTGGCGAAAATTCGCTTCGAGCCGCTGCTGCTGGAAGTTCAGGCCGATCTGCTTCCTGCCGATGAAGTGCGTGATGAAGCTCCCGGCGATGCAATAGGCCAGCGCCGCCCACACCATGAAGCCATGAAGCACATACGTGTTGCCGCCTGCGTCGAAAGTGAAGTTGCCGGAGAGCGACCAGAGGATCCCGATGAAACTCACGAGCGTCACCACCGCGTTCAGCAGCCCCATGGTCAGGCGCAGGCTGTAGTCGGTGAACAGGTTCAGGTCTTCCTGGATCCGCTGATCCGGGTTGTCCGTCGTGGCGCCGGGGGAGAACCGCGCCAGCTCCATCCGGTAGAACGCATGGCCCGACAACCAGCGTGTGAGGTAGTGGTCCGTCAGCCAGGCGCGCCAGCGCACTTCGAGCAGTTGCGTCAGGTAGAACTTGTAGACCCCGATGACGATGATGCCGAAGGCGAGCCAGGTGAATCGCCAGAGTTGCGACCAGAACACCGCCTGGTCCTTCTCCTGCAGCGCGTCGTAGAAGACGCGGTTCCAGTCGTTCATCAGCACGAGCATGTACACGCCCGCGAGGTTGAGGACCACGATCGCCGCCAGCAGGCCGCGCGCCCGCCACTTCTGGTCCGAGGAGAAATACGGCGTGGTGAGCGCCCAGATCTTGCGGGCGGTGCTTTGCACCGTATCGAGCCTGGCCAGTGTGTTCATGCGATGCCCTTCAGG
The DNA here is from genome assembly GCA_040385005.1 of Pseudomonadota bacterium. GTDB lineage: Bacteria > Pseudomonadota > Gammaproteobacteria > Burkholderiales > Burkholderiaceae_C > Ramlibacter. Next base: position 10,322 of record JAZKIF010000126.1, on the reverse strand, counting down.
AAGCGGCATCGTAGCGCGCGAGGCGCTTTCGCGTTTCAGCTCGGCGGATTCGAGATGCCGCTCGCCACGTGCCCCGAAGGAACATGCCGCGCCGCGTGGTCCACGTGGCCGGTCTGGTCGTCGAAGAAGAAGTCGGGTTCGAACTCGCGCAGGAATTCGCCCTTGGCGAGGCCACCCAGGAACATTGCTTCATCGACGTGGATGTCCCAGTTCATCAAGGTGCGGATCGCCCGCTCGTGCGCGGGCGCGCTGCGTGCGGTCACGAGCGCCGTGCGGATGCGCATCTGCGGCGTTCCCGCCTGCTGCAAGCGGTGCAACGCGGTGAGCAACGGCTTGAACGGGCCTTCAGGCAGCGGCTGCGCGGCCTTGGTGAGCTCATGCTGCTGGAAGGCGTCGAGGCCCTGGTCCTGGAACACGCGCTCGGCCTCGTCGGAGAACAATACGGCGTCACCGTCGAAGGCAATGCGAACTTCGTTCGGGTAGTTCGTGCCGGCCAGGACCGACTCCGTCAACACGCGCGCCGCCGGAAATCCCGCGACCAGCGCTTCACGCACATCCTCCGCATTCGCGGAAAGGAACAGGTGCGCGCCCAGCGGCTTCAGGTAGCGAAAGGGCGGCCGGCCCTGGGTGAACACGCCGCGCTGCAGTTTGATCTGGTTGTGCTCGCCGGAGCGGAAGATGCGCATGCCCGAGACCGGGTCGTTGCGCGAGAGGATCACCACTTCCACGCGTTGCGTCGTGGCGTCGTTGAAGGCGAGCAACTTCTTGATGAGCGAGAACGCGATGCCGGGGCGGGCGGGCAGGTCGAGCCGCTGCAACTGCAGCTCCATGTACGCCTTGGCTTCGCCGCTTTCGAAGAGCGTGTTCTCTTCTTCGAAATTGAACAGGGCACGCGAGGAGATCGCGACGACCAGTTTGTTGTCCAGCGTCACGGCCATGGGGATGCGTCCGTCTTCATCGTTACTTGACGAACTGGTTGAGCTGGATGATGGGCAGCAGCACGGCCAGTACGATCAGCATCACGACGAAACCCATCGCCACGATCAGCAGCGGCTCCAGGATGGTGGCGAGCGCCATCGCGCGACGCTGCACCTCGGCCGACAGTTGGTTCGCCGCGCGCTGAAGCATCGTGGGCAACTGGCCCGTCTGCTCGCCCATGCGCGCGAACATCGACAGCAGCCCGGGGAAGCGCTTCTTCTGCGCCATCGCCGACGCGAGCGGCGCGCCTTCGCGCACCAGCACCAGCGCGTCCATCGCGTCCGCGCGCATCGCGCGGTTCGAGAGCGTCTCCGCCGCCGCTTGCAGCGATTTGAGGATGGGCACGCCGGCGCCCGCCAGCATCGCGAGCGTGCTGCAGAAACGCGCCGCGTTGTAGCCGCGCGCGAGGCGTCCCACGAGCGGAATCTTGAGCCATCCCGCATCGAACGCTTCACGCGTGGCTTCATTGCGCAGGGCAAGCCGCAGCATCACGGTGCCGGCGACCGCGATCAATATGGCGAGCCAGCCCCAGTTGCGCACGAATCCGCTGACGGCGAGCATCGCCACCGTGAGGAAGGGCAGGGCGCGCTTCGTGCCCGCGAACACGTTCGCCACCTGCGGCACGACGTAGGCGACCAGGAACATCACGATCGCGAACGCGACCACGGTGACGATCGCGGGGTACAGCGCGGCGCCCAGCAGCTTGGCCTTGAGCGCCTGGGTTTCTTCCAGGTCGTCGGCCAGGCGTTCCAGTACGAGGCCGAGGTTGCCGCTGTGTTCGCCCGCGCCGACCACGGCCGTGTAGATGTCGGGAAACTCACGCGGAAAACGCGCGAGTGCTTTCGCGAAGGACGAGCCCGCGTTGACTTCCGCGCGCAGCGCCGCGACCACGTGCTTTTCGCGCTCGTTCTCGGACTCGTCGGTGAGCGCCGTCAATGCGCGCTCGAGCGGCAGGCCGGACGTGACCAGCCCGGCGAGCTGGCGCGTCCAGATGGCCAGCCCGGTGGCGCTGAAGACCGGTCGGCTGAACGCGCGTTCGCTCCAGCCGAAGGATTGCTCGTTGGCCGCGACGCCGGCGTTGACCGGCACCACCTGCAGCGGCACCAGCGCCTGGCCGCGCAGCATTCCGCGCACGGCCTTGGCGGTGTCTGCCTCCATGACACCGCGGCGCGTTTCGCCCTGGGCGTCGAGGGCTTCGAAGGAATAGGCGGGCATGAGGGGATTATGGTGCGTCGGTGCGGCGCCCCCGCAAGCGCGTCAGAGTGTCCGCAACTTGAACCTCTGCAGTTTCCCGGTCTCGGTGCGAGGCAGCGCCGTCACGAACTCGATCTCGCGCGGGTACTTGAATGGCGCGATGCTTGCCTTCACGTGGTCCTGCAAGGCCTTCTTCATCGCCGCGTCGGCGGACATGCCGGGCTTCAACACGCAGAACGCCTTCACGATCATCCCGCGCTCCTCGTCGGGTTTGCCGATGACGCCGCATTCCGCGACCGCGGGGTGGCGCAGCAAGGCATCCTCCACCTCCGGCCCGCCGACGTTGTAGCCCGACGTGATGATCATGTCGTCCGCGCGCGCCTGGTAGAAGAAGTACCCGTCCGCGTCCTGCATGAATGCATCGCCCGGGTAGTTCCAGCCGTCCTTCACGTAAGCTCCCTGGCGCGGGTCGTCCAGGTATTTGCAACCCGTCGGGCCGATCACCGCAAGCTTGCCGATGGTTCCGCGCGGCACCTCGCGCCCGTCGTCGTCGACCACCTTCGCGGTGTAGCCGGGCACGACCTTGCCGATCGCGCCGGCTCGCACATCCCCGGGCGCGGACGAGATGAAGATGTGGAACATCTCGGTCGCGCCGATGCCGTCCGTCATTTCGATGCCGCTCGCCTGCCTCCACAACTGGCGCGTCGCATCGGGGAGACCCTCGCCGGCGCTCACGGAAATGCGCAGGCGGCCGACACCGTTCTCGCGCGCGAATGTCGCCATCTGCCGGTAGAACGTCGGGGCGGTGTAGCAGATGGTCGCGCCCACTTCGTTGATCGTGCGCACCATCGATTCGGGTGTGTACGGCGCGTCGGGAAAGTAGGTGCTGGCCCCGGCCCACATCGGGAACACGAGCATGCCGCCCAGGCCGAACGTGAACGCGAGCGGGGGCGAACCGACGACGATGTCTTCCGGCCTGGCGCGAAGCACGTGACGCGGCCACGCCTCGCACGCGGCGATCACGTCGCGGTGCGTGTGCACCGCGGCCTTGGGCTTGCCGGTCGTGCCGGAGGTGAACGCCATCATCGCGATGTCGTCCGCGCTGGTCGGGCATGCCGTGAAGCCGCCTTCCTTCGCGGCCGCGCGAGGCTCGAGCGATCCGGGCATGTCCGGCGCATTGAACGCAATGACCGCCCCGAGCACCGGGCGCTCCGCGCGCGCGAGTTCCAGCTCGGCCAGGAGCTTCGCATCGCACAGCGCGACGGTGGGCTGCGCCTTGTCGATGATGTCGACGAGCTCGCGGGCGCGCAACAACGGCATCGTGGCCACCGCGACCAATCCGGCTTTCACCACGGCCAGCCATGCAAGCGCCAACCCGATGCTGTTGCCGCCGCGCAGCAGCACGCGGTTGCCGGGCACGAGGCCGAGGTCTTCCGTCAGCACGCGGCAGATGCGGTCCACGCGATCTCGCGCGTCGCTGTAAGTCAAAGTGATGCGGCTCGATCGCATCAAGGGCCGCGCGGCCAATCCCCTTGCCTGGGCCTGGTCGAGCAGCACGTCCACCAGGTTCAGTTGCGTGGGCAGGCGCAGCTCCGGCAGGTCGTAGCGCATCCGCGGCAATTGCGAAGCCGCTGGCAGGCGCTCGTGGACGAACCGGTCCACTTGCGCGGACGAAGGCTGGGACCGCATGTTCACGACAGCGCCTCGGCGCGCGCTTGCGCGTGGTCCTTCACCTTGCCGAGCAGCTTGTGCAGCGCGGAGATGTCCTTGTCGCTCAAACCCGCGAAGGCGTCGACGATCCAGCTCTCGTGCTGGCGCGCCATGTCGTGGAACAGCTTGCGGCCCTTGGCCGTGAGGCGCACGCGGTAGGCGCGGCGGTCGCCTTCGACATCCACGCGGTCGACGAGGCCCTCGGAGACCAGCTGGTCCGTGATGCCGGTGACGTTGCCGCCGGTCACCATCATCCTGCGCGACAACTCGTTCATCTTGAGCCCGTCCGGCGCGCGCTCAAGCTGCGCCATCAGGTCGAACCGGGGCAAGGTGGTGTCGAAGCGCTCGCGCAGCTGGCTGCGCACCTGCTTTTCCACGATCTGCGTGCAGGTGAGCAGGCGCAACCACAGGCGCAGCGCCTCGGGATGCTCGCTATGGGCTCTCGCTTCCATGTCCATGGCCGGTCCTGTATTTCTCGTGGGGTCTAAATAGTTTAGACCTAAACGAATTACTGTCAACGGGGCGATCGCTGCCCGGCTGTGGCGAAAGAGAATGCGCAAACGTCCTACAACCCGGACGTTGACGAAGGTATTGCGGACTTGCAAAAATTTGCGGATGGAAACGCTTTTGAGAAAGATCGAAGCGCAACTCGCGGGCTTGCCGGTGCCCGTCGCGGTGCAACTGCCCGCGGGAAGGCGCGTGGGTCCGCCCGCCGCCGCCGTCACGTTGTCGTTCAAGGACTGGTCGGGCCTCGCCACCATGGCGGCAGGACAGATCGGGCGCCTGGCCGAGGATTTCGTCGAGAGCCGCGTGCAGCTCGAAGGGCGCATGCGAGACCTCATGACGGTCGCCGCGCGACTGTTGCCCGGCAACCCGGTCAACAGCAACTCCAGCTGGTGGACGCACATGCTGCGCCGCGCGAAGTCGATGGCTTCGCATTCGCTGGAAAGGGACGCGCAGCAGATCCAGTTCCACTACGACGTCTCCGACGATTTCTACGCACTCTGGCTGGACCCGCGACGCGTCTATTCGTGCGCGTACTTCCGCGAGACGGACATGTCGCTCGCGCAGGCGCAGGAAGCCAAGCTCGATCACATCTGCCGCAAGCTCATGCTCAAGCCCGGCGAGCGGTTCCTGGACATCGGCGCGGGCTGGGGCGGCCTGCTCATGTGGGCCGCCGAGCACTACGGCGTGCAGGCCACGGGCATCACGCTGTCGAAAAACCAGCTCGCCTGCGTGCAGCGGCTGATCGACGAGAAGGGCCTGCAGGGCCGCGTGAAGATGGAGCTGCGCGACTACCGCGATCTGGGTGAGGAAGAGGGCTTCGACAAGATCGCATCGGTCGGCATGTTCGAGCACGTCGGCGAAGCCAACATGCCCGAGTACTTCCGCAAGATCCACGCGCTGCTCAAGCCGGGGGGCATGGTGATGAACCACGGCATCACCGCCGGCAGCATCGAGGCGGGGCAGCTCGGCGCGGGCATGGGCGACTTCATCGAGAAGTACATCTTCCCGGGCGGCGAGTTGCTGCACGTGAGCCATGTGCTGCGCGAGATGGCCGCCCACGGCCTGGAGATGGTGGACACCGAGAACCTGCGGCCGCACTACGGCCGCACGCTGTGGGCGTGGTCCGATGCGCTGGAGGCGCGGCTGGACGAGGCCCGCCGAGTGCTCGAGACCACGGGCAACACGGCCGATGCGGACAAGGTGCTGCGGGCGTACCGCCTCTACCTCGCGGGCAGCGCGATGAGTTTCGAGCAGGGTTGGCTCGGCTTGCACCAGATCCTGGCGACGCGGCCCGACGGGCAGTCGCAAACGGGCGCGTTGCGGGGCGCACAATCGGCGTATCCCTTCAACCGCGGCTACATCTACAGCCCACGTTCCTGATGCTCTACAAATTCAAATCCAAGGCGGCCGGCGATCTCATCATGCTCGAGCCCAACGGCCGGCGCGTACTGGAGATCATCGGGAAAGACAGCGGGCCGACGGGCATCATCCTGCCCGAGCAGATGCCCGCCGCGATCTCCGCGCTCGAGGGCGCGATCGCAAAGGAAGAGGCCGACCAGAAGGCGAATGCCGACGAAGCGAAGGCCAAGGGCGATGCCGCGACGAAGGCGGACGGCGGCGTGTCTCTACGCCAGCGCGCCGTGCCTTTCCTGGACATGCTCAAGCGCTGCCAGCAAGCCGGCGCCGAGGTCGTCTGGGGCGTCTAGCCCTCAGTCGACCTTCGCGCCCGAGTCCTTCACCACCTTCGCCCACTTTTTGTGTTCCGCGTCGATGTGGCGCGCGAACTCCGCGGGCGTGTCGCCACTCGGGATCGCGCCTTGCGACAGCATCTTTTCCTTGATCGCGGGCGTGTTCAACGACTTCGCGACTTCCTGCTGGATGCGGTTGACGATGTCGGGCGGCGTGCCCGCCGGCGCGAGCAGGCCGAACCACGACGTGGCGTCGAAGCCCTTCAGGCCCGCGGCCTCTTCGATGGTCGGCACATCGGGCAGCGCGCCCGAGCGCTGGCGGCTCGTCACGGCCAGCGCCTTCAGCTTGCCACCCTTGATCTGCGGCAGCGACGAAGGCAGGTTGTCGAACATCACGTCCATCGTGCCGCCGACCATGTCGAGCAGCGCAGGCCCCGAGCCGCGATACGGGAAGTGCACGAGGTAAGTGCCCGTCATGCTCTTGAAGAGTTCGCCCGCGAGGTGGATCGAGGTGCCGTTGCCACTCGACGCCATGTTGATCTTGCCGGGGTGGGCCTTCGCGTACTTGATGAAGTCGTTGACGTTGTTGATGCCGAGCGCCCTGGCCTTCTCGGTCTGCATCTCCATCACGTTCGGCACGCCCGCCACCATCGTGATCGGCGCGAAATCCTTGATCGGATCGAACGGCAACTTGTCGTACAGCGCGCGGTTGATGCCGTGCGTGCCGACGGTGCCCATCAACAGCGTGTAGCCATCGGGCGCGGACTTGGCGACGATGTCCGCGCCGACGTTGCCGCCCGCACCGGCACGGTTGTCGACGATGAATTGCTGGCCGAATGCGCGCGACAGTTCGGGCGCGACGGCGCGCGCGAGGATGTCCGTGGTGCCACCGGCCGCGAACGGCACGACGATGCGCACGGGCTTGCTGGGCCAGGTGCTTTGCGCGATGGAAGGGAAGGCGGCGACACCAGCGGCGGATGCGATGCTGGCGAGCACGAGGCGGCGGTTCATGGAATGTTGCTGCTTCACGGATCTGTCTCCTGAGAGTTGCTTTTGTCGCGGGTCATTGTGAATGAAATCCCATGAAAAAAGCCGCCCGGTGGGCGGCTTCGTCACGTGCGCGGCAAGCTTCAGTCCGCGTACACGCCGGCAGCCTTGATGATCGGGCTCCACTTGGCGATTTCCGATGCGACGAACTTCTTGTGTTCGGCCGGCTCGACCCGGTGATCGGTCACGACCACGGCGCCGAGTTCGGACTCGCGCTTCACGAAGTCGGGATCCTTCAGGGCGATCTTCAACGCGTCGTTGAGCTTCTTCTGCACGTCCGGCGGCGTGCCCTTGGGCGCGTACAGGCCGTGCCAGATCGTGACCTGGAAATCCTTGATGCCGGCTTCCTGCATCGTCGGGATGTCCTTCAGCGCGGGCGTCGTGAGGCGCTTGGGCGTGGTGACGGCGAAAGCCTTCACCTTCTTGCCTTCGATCTGGCTGGTGGTGTTGGTGCTCTGGTCGCACATGATGTCGATCTGGCCGCCGATCAGGTCCGTCATCGCCGGGGCGGTGCCCTTGTACGGCACGGGCGTCATGTCGGTCTTCATCGCGGACTGGAAGAGCAGGCCGCACAGGTGCGAGGCCGAGCCGACGCCCGCGTTACCCAGGTTGATCTTGCCCTTGTTCTGCGCGATCCAGGCCGTGAGTTCCTTGAAGTTGTTCGCGGGGATCGACGGCTTGGCGATGATGGTCATCGGCACGTCGTTGATGGCGCCCAGGTACTCGAAGTCGGACTCGACCTTGAAGGGGATGTTGCGCACCAGCGTGGGCATCGTGGCCATGCCGATGTGGTGGACCAGCAGCGTGTAGCCGTCCGGATTGGCCTTTGCGACTTTGTTCGCGCCGATGGAGCCGCCGGCGCCGGCCGCGTTGTCCACGACGATGGTGCCGCCGCCCAGGGGCTTGCGCAGCGCCTCGGCCAGGTCGCGCGCGACCTTGTCGGTCGGCCCGCCGGCCGCGAACGGCACGACGATCGTGATGACCTTGTCTTTGGCGGGGAAGGGATCGGCAGCTTGCGCGCCGAAGGCCACGAGCGCGAGCGCGATCGGGGCGAGAGTCTTGATGAGCTTATTCATTGGGGAAGCACTCCTTTTGTGGACCCCCGGATGGTAGGGCCCTGCAGGACCCTTGGCATCACGGTTACTACTTAGCGGGACCGCAGGCGGCCCGGCTTTACTTGTAGCTGCGCGCGTCCTCGATCACCTTGCCGTCGTTGGGCAGGCTGCCCGGCTGCAGCAGTTCGACGTCGCCGCGCAGCTTGGTCACGTCGCGGACCGCCTCGGCGATGCGCGCATCCAGGCCCTGGCTCATCGGGTGGGCCTCCACCTTGAGTGTCATCACGTCGTCGGCCATCTCGCCACTCACGACGAGGCGCGCCTTCACCACTTCCGGGAAGCGCCGCGCGATGTCGGCCACTTGGGCGGGATGCACGAACATCCCGCGGATCTTGGTGGTCTGGTCCGCGCGGCCCATCCAGCCCTTGATGCGCGTGTTGGTCCGGCCCGTGGCGCAAGTGCCCGGCAGCACGGCGGACAAGTCGCCGGTGCCGAAGCGGATCAACGGGTAAGCGGGGTTGAGCGTGGTTACCACGATCTCGCCGACCTCGCCCGGCGAGACCGGGTCGCCCGTGCCCGGTCGCACGATCTCGACGATGACGCCTTCGTCCAGCACCATGCCTTCGAGCGAAGGCGTCTCGTACGCGATCAGGCCGAGGTCGGCCGTTGCATAACTTTGAAAGACCGTGATGCCGCGCTCGGCAAACCACGCGCGCAGGCTGGGCGGCAGCGCCTCGCCGCCGGTCAGCGCCTTGCGCATGCTGGAGATATCGGAGCCGATCTCTCCCGCCTTCTCCACCAGGATGCGCAGGAAGCTCGGCGTTCCAGCGTAAGCGTCGGGCCGCAATTCGGCGATGGCTTGCAGCTGCTGCTCGGACTGGCCGACGCCACCGGGAAACACGCTGCAGCCCACCGCGTGCGCGCCCGATTCCATGAGGAACGCGCCCGGCGTCATGTGATAGCTGAACGAGTTGTGCACCAGCTCGCCGGAGCGAAAGCCCGCCGCGAACATTGCGCGGCCGACGCGCCAGTAATCGCTGCCCGTCCCTTCGGGCTCGTAGATCGGCCCGGGCGACGCGTACACGCGCGGCATCTTCGGTCCGCGCACGAGCGTGGAGAAGCCGCCGAACGGATCGCTCGCGCGTTGCGCTCTTTGGCGCTCCAGCAATTCGCTCTTGCGCGTGACCGGCAGCTTCGCCAGTGCCTCGCGCGACGTGACGGCATCGGCGTCGACCCCGTCCAGTATTTCGGCGAATGCCTTCGAATTGCGCTGCGCGTGCGCGACCTGCTGCGGCAGATCCGCCATGAGCTGCGTCTCGCGGGCCTGCGGATCGCGCGATTCGAGCGCGTCGAAAAATTCCTGCATTGATTCTCCTAAGCCAGCCAGCGCTTGCGGCGCTTGTAGCTCTTCACGTCGCGAAAACTTTTTCTCTCGCCGCCACCGACGCCGAGGTAGAACTCTTTCACATCCTCGTTGGTCGCCAGCTCGGCCGCGGGACCGTCCATCACGACGCGGCCGCTTTCCATGATGTAGCCGTAGTCCGAATACTTCAGCGCCATGTTCGTGTTTTGTTCGGCAAGCAGGAAGGTGACCTTCTCCTTGTCGTTCAGATCCTTCACGATCTCGAAGACCTCCTGCACGATCTGCGGCGCGAGGCCCATCGAGGGTTCGTCCAGCAGCACCATGCTCGGGTTGGCCATCAGCGCGCGGCCGATGGCGCACATCTGCTGCTCGCCGCCGGAGGTGTAGGCCGCTTGCGAAGTACGCCGCGTCTTCAGTCGTGGGAAGTACGCGTAGACCTTCTCGAGGTTCGCCGCGACCTCCGGCTTGCTCTTGCGCGTGTACGCGCCGGTGAGCAGGTTCTCCTCGATCGTGAGGTGCGCGAAGCAGTGGCGGCCCTCCATCACCTGCACCACCCCGCGCTCGACGAGGTCGGCGGGCGAGAGGTTCTCGATGCGCTCGCCGCGCAACTCGATAGAGCCCTTGGTCACCGCACCGCGTTCGCCTTTCAGCAAGTTGGAGACGGCGCGCAACGTCGTGGTCTTGCCCGCGCCGTTGCCGCCCAGGAGCGCCACGATGCGGCCCTCGGGCACCTGCAGCGAGACGCCCTTGAGCACCAGGATCACGTGGTTGTAGATGACC
>JAZKIF010000125.1:12920-16341 GCA_040385005.1 Pseudomonadota bacterium | reverse complement strand
GGCCCTGGCCGCGCAGGCCGAGTCGCAGGGGCAGACCGCCCTGGCAGTGCCCACCGACGTGACCGATCCGGAAAGTGTCGAGGCCCTGTTCGCCACCATCGAGCGCAGCTTCGGCCGGCTCGACCTGCTGTTCAACAACGCCGGCGTGAATGCCCCCGCGCTGGCCGTGGACGAGTTGCCGCTGGACAAGTGGTTCAGCGTGATCGCCACCAACGTGACCGGCGTGTTCCTCTGCGCGCGAGCCGCGTTCGGCCTCATGCGCCGCCAGTCGCCGCAGGGCGGACGCATCATCAACAACGGCTCCATCTCCGCTCACACGCCGCGACCGTTCACCGCGCCCTATACCGCCAGCAAGCATGCCGTGACCGGCCTCACCAAGGCGCTGGCGCTCGATGGCCGCGGCTTCAACATCGTCTGTAGCCAGATCGACATCGGCAATGCCTTGACCGAGCTGTCCGAGCGCATGACGCGCGGCGTGCTGCAGGCCAACGGCACCACCGCGCCCGAGCCGATGATGGACGCCAGCCACGTGGCCGACGCGGTGCGCCACATCGCGCGCATGCCCTTGTCGGCGAACGTGCTCAACATGACCGTGATGGCCAGCCACATGCCATTCGTCGGGCGGGGCTGAGCGGCGCCCCGGCCCATCCAATTTCCACAGGAGACAAACATGCGATTCCCCAACCTCTTCAAGACCCTGGCCTGCTCGGCCACGCTGGCCGCGCTGGCGGCCATGCCATCGCTCGCCGGCGCGCAGGCCGCCTATCCCGCACGCCCGGTGAAGATCATCGTGCCGGCGCCTCCGGGCGGCGCCATCGACCTGATCGCCCGCGTGGTGGGCGACAAGCTCGCACTCTCCATGGGGCAGCCCTTCGTCATCGACAACCGGCCCGGCGCCTCCAACAACCTGGGCACCGAAGTGCTCGCCAAATCGGCGCCGGACGGCTACACCATCGGCATCGTGGGCGGCAGCCACAACACCAACAAGTTCCTGTTCAAGAACCTGGGCTGGGATCCGGAGAAGAGTTTCGAGCCCATCGTGTACACGCACGTGGTGCCGCTGGTGTTCGCCATCTATCCGCAGATCCCGGCGAAGACCCTGCCCGAATTCGTCGCGTGGCTGAAGGCCCATCCGGACAAGGCGCAGATCGCAACCTCGGGCCGCGGCAGCGCGCAGGAGATGGCCGCCGAAATGTTCCGACTGGCCAGCGGCGTGCCGATGAACCTGATTCCGTACAAGGGCTCCTCCGCGGCGCAGCCCGATCTGATCGCGGGCCGCACGGCGCTCTACATCGACACCATCAGCGCCATCCAGTCGCAGGTGAAAGGCGGCAACGTGCGTGCGGTCGCGGTCTCGACCCTGAAGCGCACCGCCGCGCTGCCCGACCTGCCCACCGCCGACGAACAGGGCCTCAAGGGCTACGACGCCAACACCAACGGCGGCTTCCTCGCCCCCGCCGGCACGCCGAAGGCGGTCGTCGCCAGGCTCAACGCCGAAATCAACGCGGCGCTGAAACTGCCGGACGTTCGCGCGAAGCTGGAAGCGGCGGGCATCGAGATCCAGGGCGGCTCACCGCAGGACTATGCCGCCCTCATCAAGTCCGACCTCGCGAAGTGGAGCAAGGTCGTCAAGGAGGCCGGGATTCCGCTGGAGTGAAGTAGTGCGCGCGTCGAGTGGACAAACTCGCGGCCAGCGGTAGGTGATGTCATTGATGTTCCACCTTCGGCACGTCGCTGATGTCACCGGACCACGGCAGGGACGAGCGGCACCAGATCTGCTTCATCGGCGCCAATTCGGCTGCTTGGTCGAGACAACCCACGCGCAGTGAGTAAGCGGTGGGGTTCTCCAGCGCGCAGGCATACACCGGCGTGCTGCATTCGCCGCAGAACCAGTGCGCGCGCTTCGCACCGCTCTCGGCGGTTTTGATGTATCGCGTCGGCTGGCCCGAGAGCATGCGAAACGCATCCGCCGGAGCGCGCACCGAGACGCGATAGGCGGAGCCGGTCAGCATCTGGCAATCGGTGCAGTGGCACACCGACACGCCGGCGGGATCGATCTCGGCCTCGTACGAGATCTGGCCGCAATGGCATCTTCCTTGAACTTTCATGGTTTCTCCGATCGCTTGGAAATCACTTGCGCGGCTTGCGCTGCGCGTCGAATTTGCGCCAGTATTGAAACGGGTCTTCGTGGTGTTCGATGTCCAGTTCCGAGACCCTCGCCTGCAGACGCTCCTGCACGTCGGCCACGGCCTGGTTGTAGATCACCGGGCCGATCTCTTCAACGAAAAAATTCAACAACGCGCCCGCGGCGATGTTGCCGATGCGCTCTTCCATGTTCTCCTGGAAGTAGCGCTCGATGGACTGGATGGCCTGGGCGCGGAGGTCTTTGGGGATGTCGATGGGCATGGTCACGTACCACGTCGGCGCGAAGCGGCAGGTTGCTTTCGCGCTATGCGGCTTGCGCCGCTGGCCACCGGGCGATCATGCGCATCCACGTAAGCGTCCAGCAAGCGCCGGATCATTCGCTGATATTGCGTCTGGTGCCTGGAAGCTTCGAACTTGAAAAACTCCACGCTCTTCTTGCTGAGGGCGAGCGTCACCTTGACGCCTTCCTCACGAAACGCCAACTCGGCAGGCGGCGGCAAAAAATCGGGAACCACCTCGATATCGCCAAGTGGCTCATTGGTGTAAGTGATTTTCCTTTTCATAAACTGCCTTTCCTTTGCGCCAGTACCCGGCGCCGATGATGCGTACAACACCGCTTCGATAGGTGAACCGGACCGTTAGAACTGCTCCCTGCACATTGCCGAAGCAGTAATACCGCTCTTCGGATTTGCTGTGGGCGAGATCGCGGGCGATAACCCGATGCGGATCACCGAACGCCAACTGGGCCTCGAAAAAAGAGACGTCATGCTTCGCGATGTTCGCCGCGTTCTTGCCGTCATCCCATTCGAAACCAAAGGCGCCCATGATACCGAAAGCTTACCATGTTCCCATATTTTCAGCCATATATCTGTATGGCTGGAATCGAAGGGGGTGAAGCAAACGCTACTTCGAAGAAATCCCGAAGTGAATCACTCTGAGTCCAGCCTCATTCGAACCACGGGCCGGCCGGCCTTGCGCCGTGCGACTTCCTCGAAGCCGGCTTCGTCGAACATCGTCTTCGAGCCGAACCAGGTCGACTCCGCATCGGGTGTCTCATCCTTGTCGATCGGATACGCCTCCAGCAACCTCACGCCGCGCCGCTTCGCATAAGCGACAGCCTTGATAAGAAGCTCACGCGCAACGCCCTGCCCGCGGTACTCCGAAGGGACGACGAAGCACACGATCGACCACACGGGTTGACCGTCGACCGGCTTCATCACCGGCGAACGTTCGAGCTTGGCGAAATCCTCTCTCGGCCCCAGCGAGATCCAGCCGA
>JAZKIF010000125.1:0-12910 GCA_040385005.1 Pseudomonadota bacterium | reverse complement strand
GGCGTCTTGCCCCGGTAACCGATCAATCCCGGCAGCGGATCGTTGGCCGCGAGGAGCTTGAGAGCGGCCTTGCTGCGAGCAGCTTGGGTCCCGCCCGGCCTCGTGAGCGGCCCCTTGCCGCTGACCCGGTAGTACATGCACCAGCAGCCGCGCGCGACCGAACAGCCCCTGGCCATGAAGACGGCTTCCAGGTCCGGCCAGCGGTCAGGTGTGAGGGGGCGAACCGTGAGGGCCATGGTCGAACGTGCGCTCGTCGTCATTCCGGCGGACATAGTAAAGGTCGAATTCCTGTTCGTCCACGAGAACGAAGCCGTGCTTCGCGTAGAAGCGATTCGCATCACTGCCGCGCAGCGCACCGACGCGGACCTGCATGCCTGCCGCATCGGCCTCGGCAATGACCCGGGCGAGGACGGCCGCGCCGATGCCCTTGCCTTGATGGCCGGGGCGCACATACAAATGATCGAGCAACAAACCACCATCGAGCGGCTTGACCACGAAGAAGCCGACACGCTCTCCGTTCAGCGCGATGTGCCGCGTGTGTTGTGCGGAGAAACTGGAGAGGAAGCGTTCCCGCGCGCGAACGGGATCGAACCTGCCGATGCGCTCAAGGCTCTCTCGCATGGCTTCGACGCGGAGGTCGGCCAAGGCCTCGCCGTCTCCGGATTTCGCCGGATCGAACTCGATAGCCGGGATTGCGGGCATGCGTGAGCCGGTCGGCATCACAGGCGCGCCGCGAGAAGACTCCACACGATGACCACGAGCTGCACGACATTGATCCCGATGGCCGTCATGTGGGTTTTACGGAACCCCGGAATCGCGTCCATGTAGTTCGCCTGGATCTGCGCGCCGAGTGCATCCATCCTGGGAATGACTTTGCCGCGCAGGACGAAGGCCAGCACGGCCAACGCCGCAGCCCCTGCCGCGAGTCCCGCACGACCTGCGAACGCATAGCTGATCGCCGTCGCACCGGCAGTAAAAACGGCCGCGCGGTAGTAGATGTTGAAGAAGGCGCGCACGAAGCGCGAGTCAAGCGGCGTGTCGTGCTTCAGGACAAGCAGCGGAATGGAGCCGAGGATGAAGTAGAGCGTGGTGACGAGCAACGCCACGGTGAAGAACAGGGCGGCGATCATGGATGCTGGCATGTTGCTTCTTCGTCCTCGACGGTAGGTAAAACAGTGGAACTGCTGTATCGCTCAGTGGCCGGGAGCTGCGTACTGCGGCGATTTTTTCGACGCCGCGTCCACCTCTTCAGGCGTCATCAGCACGGTGGTGTGGACGGTCGCGCCGCCACTTCCGCTCACCGTCAGGGCGATTGCCGCCGCGCTCGCGGCATCGGGCAGCTCGGCGACGACGAACGCATCCGTATCCCCGAAGGCAAAGTGGAAGGACTCGATCTTGCCGCCCACCGATTCGGCGAGGTTCTTCGCCACCGAACGGCGCGCCGAGCCGCCGTCCTTCATGAGGCCCTTGGCGCCCTCAGCCGTGTATTTCACTCGAAGCATGTACTTGGCCATATCAGTCTCCCGATAAAAGTACGAAATGCGCCGCGATGCAACGCAACCCGCGCGGCGCGGGACGGGGCAGCCATTTTCAATCCAATGCGTGCTGGGGACAAGCGAGGCCTGTGCGTGCTGCCGAGCGATGACCGTCGAGTACAAAGGCGAATGCGCGCTTCACGGCGCGATGCGACGAGCTTCCGCGAAGACAGCTTCAGCGGCGAATGTTTGAACTTCACCACGGTCGAATGCAGCGATACGTCGCTGGATCTCTTCCTCCCAAGCCGCCCCTATTCCGGACAACGCCGGCTCATGCAGGGATTCGAGCAATAGATCAACCAGGCGCGAACGATCCTCGGGCGCCGCCACTACTCCGCCTTCGCCCCCGAAGCCTGCACGGCCTTGGCCCACTTCTCGGTCTCCATCCTGTGCAGCGCCCAGAATTCCTCCGGCGTCCCCGGGATCGGCACGCCGCCCAGGTTCGCGAGCTTCACCTTCATCTCCGGGTCCGCCAAGGCCGCGTTCAACTCGCGATTCATCCGCGCGATGGCCGCGGGCGGCGAACCCTTGGGCATCGCGATGCCGAACCACGCGCTGGCCTCGTAACCCGGCACCGTTTCGCCGACCGCGGGCACATCGGGCATCGCCGGGGAACGCGCCGAAGTCGTGACGCCGAGCGCGCGCACTTCGCCGCCCTTGATGTGGCCGATGATCGAAGGCATGTTGTCGAAGATCACGTCCACCTGGCCGCCGATCAGGTCGATCGTCGCTGGGCCGGCGCCCTTGTACGGGATGTGCTTCATGTCGATGCCGGCCATCGCCTTGAACATCTCGCCCGACAGATGCACGGAGGTGCCGGCGCCTGACGACGCCATGTTCACCTTGCCCGGATTCTTCTTCGCGTAATCGATGAATTCCGCCACGGTCTTCGCGGGGAAGTTCTTCGTCACCGTCATCACGTTGGGCACGCGGATGATGCCGCCCACCGGCGCGAGGTCATTCAGGAAGTTGAAGTTCAGCTTCGTGTACAGCGTCGCGTTGATCGCGTTCGCTGGGTTCACGAGCAGGATGGTGTAGCCGTCCGCCGGCGCACGCACGGCCATCTCGGTGCCGATGTTGTTGCCGCCGCCCGGCCGGTTCTCGATGACCACCTGCTGCCCGAGCTTCGTGCCCAGGTACTGGCCCATCAGGCGGGCCAGGATGTCCGTGGTGCCCGCGGGCGGGTACGGGACGATGAACCGGATCGGCTTGTTCGGGTAATCGCTTTGCGCGTGCGCGCCGAACACGCTGCAAAGCAGCACGAGGGTCGAGACCAGTTTGAACAGCAATCGCATCTTCGCTCCTGGTTGAAAACAACCATGCAAGCTAAGGCAGCGCTGGTGCCGCGTCAATCGGGGCCTCTACCCCCGCAGGATTCCGACTTACAGGCCGCCTTATTGCGGCTCGATGCCGGCCTTCTTCACCAGCGCCGCGTACTTCGCGAGCTCGCGGCGGAAGGCGGCCTGCGCCTGCTCGCTGGAACTGATGTTGATGGTGTTGCCCTGCTTGGCCATGGTTTCCTTCACGGCCGGGTCGGCGAAAGCGGTGACGATGGCGTCGTGCGTCTTCTTCACCGTGGCCGCGTTCATGCCCTTGGGGCCGATCACCGCGAACCAGGCTTCCATCACGTAGTTCGGCAGGCCCTGCTCGGCAAACGTCGGAATATCCGGCGCGGCGGGCGTGCGCTGCGCCGTCAACATGCCGATGGCGCGCAGCGTGCCGGCCTTGATCTGCGCCTGCACGCTCGGCAGCGCGGCCGTACCGAATTCCACCTGTCCGCCGATCATGTCCGTCACCATCGGGCCGACGCCCTTGTACGGGATGTGCTTGGCGCGAACGCCGGCTTCTTCCAGGAACATTTCCGTCGCGAGGTGCAGGATGGTGCCCGTGCCGCCCGAGGCGAAGTTCAGCTGGTCCGGCTTGCTCTTGAGGAGCGCGATGAATTCCTTCGCGTTGGTCGCGGGGACCTTCGCGGGGTTGACCACCATCACCATCGGCGTCGAGCCCACCACCGCGATCGGCGTGAAGTCGTTGGGCATGTCGAAGGGCAGCGCCTTCATCACGCTCGGGAAGATCACCACGTTGTTCGACACCACCGAGAGCGTATTGCCGTCGGGCGCCGAGCGCGCGAGCTGCTGCAGGCCCACCACGCCGCCCGCGCCGGGCTGGTTGTCGACGATCACGTTGGCGCCGAGCGCCTTCGACAGCGCGTTCTGCGCCGAGCGCGTGATGGCGTCCACGCCCGAGCCTGTGGCATTGGGCAGGATGAACTTGATGGGGCGGTCCTGCGCATGGGCAGGCCAGGCGGCGGCGGCCGCGGCGCCGGCGATGGCTTCGAGCGCGCGGCGGCGGGAAATGAGGGATGAGTTCATGAGTGTCTCCAGAAGAACGAAGGGCGATCCGGATGAGGAGCATACGGCGATTCGGCGCTTAGACTTGACGCGTGGCCAACACCTTCGAAACGCATACTTTTTCAGGCCGGGTCCTGTACCTGAGCGAATCGCCCGACGCGATGCGGCGGCAGTTCGCGGGGGAAACGATCCACCTTGCCGACGCCCAGCCGCTGCGCAGCGATGTCTCCACCGACGAGATCACGCCCGTCGCCATCCTCGCGCACTACGACGCGAAGCTCGGGCGCTTTCCCTATACCGGCTTCAAGAGCGGCGACACGACGCCCATCGCGCCGGACGCGATCCGCCAGGGCGGCTACGAGGTCACCGTCGCGGGCCGACGCTATGGCAAGGGTTCGTCGCGCGAGCACAGCCCCGCGGCCGAGAAGCTCGCGGGCATCCGCCTGGTCATCGCGGAGAGTTTCGAGCGCATCTACCGCCAGAACGCGGACAACATCGGCCTCTTCACCTCCACCGATTTCGGGTTGATCCCACGCATCGAAGCGGGCGAGCCGATTGCGCTGGATGAATTGCTGGCGGGCCGCGATGCTCTCGCGCAGGCGATCCTGCGCAGCGGCGGGCTATTGCGCTTCGGCCGGGAATTCCTGCGCGATGCGAAGCCGATCGCCATGCAGCCACAAGCGAAGCCGCTGACGCTGGTGGAGAAAATCATCGCGCGCCATGCGCTGCAGACCGGCGTCACGCCGCCGTCGCCGCAGCCCGGCGAAGGAACGTTCGTGCGCGCGGATTTCCGCTTCATCCACGAGTACTACACCGGCATGGCCGCGCACATGCTGGATCAGGCGTTCGGCAAGTCGCTGACACTGCATGAGCCGAAATCCATCGTCGTGTTCGAGGACCACACCTCGTACGTCGGTGAAAGCCCCGCGCATGCCGGCGGCCTGATCGTGAACGTGCAGGCGATGTGCCGCGCGCAGCGCGAGTTCGTGGCGCGTCACGGCTTGCGCAACCATCGCACGTTGACGGAAGAGGAAGCTGGTCTGGACGACGGCGCCAACGTCGCCGGCATCTCGCACGCGATGATGGCCGAGCACTACGCGCTGCCCGGCCAGGTCGTGGCCGGCACCGACTCGCACACGCCGCACAGCGGCGCGCTCGGCTGCTTCGCGTTCGGCGTCGGCACGACCGACATGGCGAACGCGTTCGTCACCGGCGCGGTGCGCTTGACGATGCCGCAATGCTTGCGCGTCGAACTGGATGGCACGCTGCCGCCCGGCATCACCGCCAAGGACGTGGTGCTGCACTTGCTCGCACAGCCGGAGATCCGACGCGGTGCGGGTGTCGGCAAGGTGTTCGAATTCGGCGGCCCCGTGATCCGCGCGATGACGACCGACGAGCGCGCGACGCTCACCAACATGACGGCCGAACTGGGCGGCGTGACGGGCATCGTCGAGCCGGATGAGGAGACCGTGCGCTTCATCAAGGCACGGCGGGGCGTGGATGTGGTGCTCGAGCCTTGGATGCACAGCGATGCCGGAGCAACTTACGCGCAAGTGATCCGCATCGATTGCAGCGCGCTCTCGCCGATGGTCGCGCGGCCGGGCGATCCTGGGAACGGCATCCCATTGAAAGATGTGCAACAGCGCGAGCGCGTGCAGATCGCCTACGGCGGCTCCTGCACGGCCGGCAAGCGCGAGGATTTCGACCACTATCACGAGGTGCTGTCATGGGCCGCGCAGCGCGGGCTGCGTGTGCCGGAGGGCGTCACGTTGTACCTGCAGTTCGGCACGACCGCCGTGCGCGACTACTGCCTTGCGCGCGGGTACATGGATGCGTTCGAGAGAGTGGGCGCGCGGATGCTGCAGCCCTCGTGCGGCGCCTGCGCGAACTGCGGGCCGGGCTCGTCGACGTCGCCCGATCAGGTCACCATCAGCGCGATCAACCGCAACTTCCCGGGACGCTCGGGGCCGGGGAATGTTTGGCTGGGCAGCCCGCCCACGGTCGCGGCCAGCGCGATCGCGGGGGAAATCATCTCGTTCGAGGAGTTGGCAGCGCGCTATCCCGGCTGAGCGCGATCACCCGCGCGGGTGATGCTGCGCGTGAAGTTTCTTCAGCCGTTCCCGCGCGACGTGCGTGTAGATCGTCGTGGTGGAAATGTCCGCATGCCCCAGCAGCATCTGCACGGCCCGCAAGTCCGCGCCGTGATTGAGCAGGTGCGTCGCGAACGCATGCCGCAGCGTGTGCGGCGACAGCGGCGCCGTGATGCTCGCGAGGTGCGCCGACTTCTTCACGATCACCCAGAACATGTTGCGCGTCATGCCTTCGCCGCGCGCGGTGACGAAGAGGTCCTCCGTCTGCTGGCCGCCCAGAATCGCGGGGCGTGATTGCGCGAGATAGCGCGTCAACCAGTCGCGCGCCACCTCGCCGAACGGCACCAGCCTTTCCTTGCTGCCTTTGCCCATCACGCGCAGCACGCCTTCGTTCATGCTGACGTTGAAGGTCTTGAGGCCGACGAGTTCGCTCACGCGCAGGCCGCTCGCATAAAGCAGCTCCAGCATCGTGCGGTCCCGCAGGCCGAGCGGTGTGTCGACGTCGGGCGCGCCGAGCAGCGATTCCACCTGCGCTTCGGTCAACGTCTTGGGCACGCGCAAGGGCTGCTTGGCCGATTCGAGCCGAAGCGTCGGGTCGGCGGTGATGAAACGCTCGCGCAGCGCCCAGCGGAAGTAACGTTTGAAGACCGTGAGGCGACGATTGGCCGTGGTGGGCTTGCTCGCCTCGTGCTTCGCGGCGAAGTAGCCGTTCAGGTCGGCTTCGGCCGTGCTGTCGATGCCGCGGCCCTGCCCTTCGAGCCACTCCGAATACAGCGAGAGATCACGCCGGTACGCTGCCAGCGTGTTGCGCGACAGGCCGTCCTCGAGCCACAGGGCGTCGATGAAGGCGTCGATGTTCGGAGATGACAAAGGTCAGTCGAGCTTCAGCTTCGCGCCTTCGACCACCTTCTTGTACACATCGAACTCGGCCTTGATCTGCTCGCCGAACTGCTGCGGCGTGTTGCCCACGATGATCGAGCCCGTCTCCTCGATGCGCTTGCGCACCGCCGGGTCCTGCAGCGCCTTCATCACGCCGTCATGGACCTTCGCGACGATATCCGCCGGCAGGTTCTTCGGCCCATAGATGCCGTAGTACGCCATGCGGTTCACCGGCTCCAGGCCCACTTCCTTGAACGTCGGCACATTGGGCAACGCAGCGACGCGTTGCGGCGCGGCGACGACGATGGGCACGAGGCGGTTCTCCTTGATGAAGGGCAGCGCCGAGGGCAGGTTGTCGAAGATCATCGGCACCTGGCCGGCTACGGTGTCGTTCAGCGCCGGGCCCGCGCCGCGGTACGGGATGTGCGTGACGAAGGTGCCCGACAAGCTCTTGTACAGCTCCATCTGCAGGTGGCCGATGCCGCCCGTGCCGGACGACGAGTACGAGTACTTGCCCGGCGACTTCTTCAGCTCCGCGACGAACGCCTTGTAGTCCTTCGCCGGAAAGCTCGGGTGCACCGCGATGATGTTCGGCGTCGCGGCGATGTTGATGATCGGCGTGAAATCCGTGATCGGGTTGTATGGGATCTTCGGGTTGATAGCGGGGTTGGCCGCCGTCGTCGAGACGGTGGCGATGCCCAGGCTGTAGCCGTCCGGCGCGGTGCGCGCCGTGTCCAGCGCGCCGACGACGCCGCCGCCGCCGGCCTTGTTCTCCACCACCACGGCCTGGCCGAGCGCCTTGCCCAGGGGCTCGGAGATCACGCGGGCGATGATGTCCGTGGTGCCGCCGGGCGCGAACGGCACGACGAGCTTGATCACTTTGTTGGGATAACCCTGGGCCAGCACGGGACCGGCGGCGAGCGCGAGCGCTCCGGCGGACAGTGCGAACCAATGGCGGCGATGCATAGACTCTCCTTGGGTGAGACGGTGAAACGAAATGCAGGTAACCCGCCATCGTAATTGCAGCCGGGCTGTCGCGTCGTGTGGAATCCCCATAAGCACTAACCCGGGGGGATTTATGCTCGGCGGGTGAACTTCGCGCAGCTGCTCTTCCCCGACTTCTCGCTCATCCTTTGCGGCTACCTCCTGTGCCGCTACACGCCGCTGGACCGCACGGTGTGGGGGCCGGTGGAAGGGCTGGTTTACTACTTCCTCTTCCCTGTCCTGTTGTTCCAGTCGGTGACGAAGGCGCCGCTCGAATTCTCCGCCGCCTCCAGCCTGGTCGCCGCGGGCGTGCTGATGGCGCTCTCCAGCATCGCGCTGGCGTATGCGATTCCCTACGTGCCGATCCTCCGGAAGTACATCGACCGGCGGGAGCACGCGGGCGCGGCGCAGGTCGCGTTCCGCTTCAACTCCTACATCGCTCTCGCGCTCGCCGAGCGTCTCGCGGGTGCGCAGGGCGTCCTGATGATCGCGATCCTGATCGGGTTCTGCGTGCCGATCTACAACTCCGCCGCGGTGTGGCCGATGGCGCGGCATGCGCAGCGCGGCTTCGTGCGCGAGCTGGTCCGTAATCCGCTGATCATCGCCACCGCGTCGGGCCTCATCGCCAACGTGCTGGGGTTCTCGATGCCAAGCTGGCTTGAGCCGGGCGTCACGCGCATCGGCGCCGCGTCACTCGCGCTGGGCCTGCTCGCGGCCGGGGCGGGGATGCAGTTCTCCAGCCTGGCATCGGGCAAGGTGCTGGCGGTTTGCGTGCTGGCGATCCGCCACCTGCTCACGCCGCTCATCGCGGCGGGGCTGGCGCATGTGTTCCGGCTGGATGCGGCGCAGACGTCGGTGCTGCTGGCGTTCTCTGCCCTGCCCACGGCATCAAGTGCCTATGTGCTCGCGGTTCGCATGGGCTACAACGGGCCATATGTGGCGGGGCTGGTGACTTTGTCCACCATCCTGGGGGTCTTCAGTTTGACGTTTGCGCTGGGCGTGTTGCGTTAGGCGCGGGCATGTTCCGCGCCGCGCGGGCTCTTTGCGCGAGGGATTCCAGCACGGCCACGATTTCGGGATTTGCTCCCCGCTTCGCTTCGGTCAATGCGAGGGTCATTGCCATCGTGCCCGGAAATACGTTGCGATGAACCATGGCGTCCACCAGCCGCTTCACGATGGCAACATGGCCGGCCCTTACTGCCCGGGACAATGCCGAGAGCCCTGCAAAATCCCGCGCGATGTTGATCCGGGAGTCGCCCAGCATCCGGGCCACCATGACGTCTTCGCCGCGCTCGCAGGCGATGTCCAACGGCGTGGAACCGGAAATGTCCGCGCGATCGGGCTCCAGGCTCGGGCACGCCATCAGCAGGCCAACGACCTCTATATCGCCGCGCTGCGCAGCCGCATGCAAGGCCGTGAGGCCGCGGCGGTCCTGTTCATTCACCTTGAGCTGCGGAAAGGTTTTCAGCAGCAAGCGCACGAACTCCGCGCGGCCGGCCAGGCAGGCAGCGATCAGCGGCGTCGTTCCGCCCACGGCGGGCGCGTCCGCATCGATGCCCGGGTGCGCGAGTAAACGCTGCGCCGTCGCCCAATGACCCTTGCTACAGGCGAGTATGAGAGCAGTGGCATGGGTCACGGGTGTCCGGATGTCGGGTAGCACCTGCGGCTGTTCCAGCAGCATCTGGACGCCGTCGGTCCAGCCGTGAAGCGCCGCCACGTGCAGCGCAGTGTCACCCATCACTCCCTGGAAATTTACGAGTCCGGGCTCGTCCAGATCCTGAAGCGCATTGCGCAGCTTCTCGAGGCCAGGCCCGCAAGCACGTTTGATCAGCCTCCGGCCCTGCACCGACTTGATCTCGTCGGGAGTCAGGTTCTCGCGGTCGATGGATTTGGGCGCGCGCTCGCGCTTCATCACCATCCCTTGAGTACCCGCATCCCATCTCAAGGTGGTCCAGTTGCTGACCGTGAGACGTTCCATCGAACCGCCCGCGCGATGTTCGCGACGGGCGTCGTGGTCGGTCAAGCGGCGATCGATGTCATACGCGCTGACAGTCGTGGGGACATCCTTCTTGCCACCCACGACGCAGATTTCAAATTCCGGATCGATCGGCTTGGGCCATCCGGGGTCCTCGTTGATGCAGCGCATCAGGGCTTCGGCCGTCATTCCGACGCGGCATGAGAAGAAGGTCATCTTGCGCACCCCCTTGCGGTAGAGCTCGCGCACGACCTCGATGGTCGGCACCTCTTCGCCCTTTCCGAACTGGAGCATGTGGCGTTTGCGCTGTGCATCCCATGCGCCGTGGCAATCGACGATGGCAAATGCTCCGGGTGCGACGTCCTGCGCCTTGAACGCCTTCCAGCTCATCCCGGCTTGCCCATCGGGAAACTGCGCCAGTTGAACGCCGGCCGGCGCGGTCCGTTTCGGCGTTCCCAACGCTTCGTCCAGCGCGTCGTATCCCCGCACCAGGCAGCCCTTGTCATAGCTCGTGGCGATAGAGCCCGCGTGCCAGGCGGGCTGCACGGAAGTCAATTGCCGCAGGCGCTCTACGAGCCGCGTATCCCCGCCACATTCGGCGGCGACCGCCACGGGCTTTGCGCCCCAGGGGTCCGTGTGGTCGACCAGCGTCTTGCTGTGCTGCTTGCGCGCATCCAGCAACACGTGGGCCATCTCCGGACATTGGGCCGCCGCCAAATGCAGGGGTGTCCAGCCATAGGTGTCGGGCTTTTCGGCGTCGACCCGACTGTCGACCAGCAGCGCTTGCACGACAGCCGGATTCGCCAGCGGATGCATCGCCGCACACAGCGGCGTCGCGCCGTCCGCTCGTTGCGCGTTGACGTCCACGCGTCCGTCGGCGAGCAAGAGCTTCACCGCCTCGGGCGTCGCCATCATGCTGTGCGCCGCGGCATGCAGCGCCGTGCCGCCGTCGTCCCTGGCCTGGTTCACCTGGATGCCCGGATTTTCCAGCAACGCCTTCACCACGTCCGTCCGCCCGACGGCGCAAGCCAGGTGCAGCGCGGTGCATCCGTCGCTGGCCCGCGAGGCATTGATGTTCGCACCCCACTTCACCAGCAGCCTCACGGCATCGGCATGTCCCGCGGCGGAGGCGACATGCAGCGGCGTGTTGCCGCGAGAGTCGGTGACCGCCAGCGAGGCTCCTCGCGCGAGCAGCAATTCAACTGCTTCCAGCTGTCCGGCCGCTGCGGCGAGCACGAGCGCGGGCCCTTCGAGGGAGTTGGCCGGCACGCTCGGCTCCGCCTTCGCCTTCATTGCCTGCACCGCGATGCCCTCCAACATCGCCGGAAGATCCTGAAGATCATCGGCCGACATTTGCGTCGTGGCGAACTGGAGCAATCCACCAAGCAGGCTCTTTGCCTCGTCCGGCACAGCCTGCGTGGCCATCAGCTCGAAGACTCCTTTGCAGAGGATCTTCGCGTCCAGAGTGTCCAGCGCGACGCTGGAAGTGCCCGAAGACGAGCCGCCCGCTGCATTGGCAAGCGCCTGCACGCAGGCCGCGGCGATCTGAATCTTGATCGGCACATCGGCGGGGCATTCGATGGCACGCGCGAGAAACGGAAGCGCCTGCCGCGGGGCCAGTTGGGCCATCGCGTGGGCAAGCCCGCCCATGCCGGACGGCAGCTTGGCGTCCGAAAACTTGACGGCCTGGAAACCGCCCTCTTTCCGGTGAAGCGCCATGGGCGCCTGTGGATGACCGAACAGGCTGTTCAGCGCAGACCCATGGCTGCGGACCATTTCGCGAATCGCATCCGGCGCGAAGCCCAACTGCCTGAGCGCCTGCTCCCCTGCCTGACCGCCATTGCGGTAAGTGGCCGTGCTCAATGCAGCACGTGAAATTGCCATGGTGACTCCTGTGAAGATCATGAAACTTCACATGGGTTGCATCCACGTTACAGGCGTTCCGCAGGGCAGCGGCAATTCAGGAGGTGAGGAGCATCAGCTCTTTGTCGGCGAAATGGCTTCTCTTGCATCCGCCGTTTGCGGCTGGTCGCGCTCCAGCGTCAAGTCGCGTTCAAACATGTCCAACGCATCGACGACACCCAGCGCCCACGCCACATGCTCGCGCACCAATTCGCTCGGATCGCCGGCACGCGCCCGAAGCGCTTCGCGCACCACCGGATCTCCCGTCGAACGCAGCGCATTCCCCAACGCCACCGCCACATTCCGCAACCACCGCTCATGCCCGATCCGCCGAATCGGGCTGCCTTCGGTGTGCGTGAGGAAGTCGCTTTCCGTCCACGCGAACAGCTGCGTGAGCTGCTGCCCCGTCAAGCCCGCGCGTTCATCGAAATCCGGCAAGGCATTGCGCTGGGCGAACTTGTTCCAGGGGCAGACCAGCTGGCAATCGTCGCAGCCGTAGATGCGATTGCCGATGAGAGGCCGCAGCTCGAGCGGGATCGAGCCGTGATGCTCGATCGTCAGGTACGAAATGCAACGGCGCGCATCCAGGCGTTGCGGCGCGATGATCGCGCGCGTCGGGCAGATGTCGATGCAGGCCTGGCAGGTGCCGCAGTGCTCGCTCGCGGCCTCGGTCGGGGGCAATGCGAGATCCACGTAAATCTCACCGAGGAAGAACGTCGAGCCCGCCTCGCGGCTCAGCACCAGCGTGTGCTTGCCGCGCCAGCCGATGCCGCTGCGCGTGGCGAGCTCCGCCTCCAGCACCGGCGCCGAATCCGTGAACACACGGTATCCGAACGGCCCGATCTCTTCGCCAACACATTCGCTGAGTTTCTGCAGGCGCGAACGCAGCACCTTGTGGTAATCCCGGCCCCGCGCATACAGCGAAACGATTCCTTCCCCGGGCCGTTCCAGCCGCGAGAATTCCATCCCCTGCCAGCCTTCGACTGTAGCCTTGGGCAGGTAATCCATGCGCACCGTGATCACGCTTACAGTCCCAGGAACCAGCTCCGCGGGCCTGGCCCTTTTCAGGCCATGGGTTTGCATGTAGGCCATGTCGCCGTGAAAACCGTTGGACAGCCACGTCACCAAACCCGGCTCCGCGGAAGACAAGTCAACACCCGCGATGCCGATTTGGGAAAATCCCAGCTCGGCCGC
>JAZKIF010000124.1:0-7279 GCA_040385005.1 Pseudomonadota bacterium | reverse complement strand
CGGCCGGGCCCGGGTTGCCCAGGACGGCGCCGGCGCGGAACCCTTCCGCTGGCGCCACATGACGTTTCCCGGCAAGACGGCAACGAGTTTCAGTTACACCCGCAAGGACGGCCGCGACGCCGTCGCGGTGCTCGCCGCATCTTCCGCCAGCATGCTGCGGCGCAAAGTGCGCATCGAACCCTCCGAACTGCGCAATGTGCGCTTCTCCTGGAAAGTGCCGCAGCTGATCGCGGGCGCCGACATGGCCCTGCGCGATGCAGACGATTCTCCGGTGCGCGTCGTGCTGTTCTTCGAGGGCGACCGCTCGCGGTTCTCGGCCAGAGACGCGATGCTCTCCGAACTGGTCCATACGCTCAGTGGCGAAGAGATGCCTTACGCCACGATGATGTACGTGTGGTGCAACCGGCGCGAGCCGGGCTCCGTGATCGCCAGCCCCCGAACGAGCCGCGTGCGCACGGTGGTGGTCGAATCGGGGACGAACAACCTCGGCCAGTGGCTGGACTACGAGAGAAACATCCGCGCCGATTACGAGCGCGCCTTCGGCGAGGCGCCCGGCGCACTCATCGGCATTGGCATCATGAGCGACAGCGACAACACACGCTCCACCGCGCAGGCCTGGTACGGCCCCGTGCGCCTGCTCGCACAATAGGCCCCTTCCGCGCGACGCGCCGGGCACGGATTCTTTAAGCCTGAAGGAAATCCCTCTGGTGGGCGCGGTGCTTGCTCTGCTAGCATCGCCTCTCGCTTTTCGCCACTCATGCTCGCCTTCATCCTGCGCCGCCTGTTCCAGGCTGTGATCGTCATGGTCGCAGTGGCCTTCATCGCCTTCCTTCTGTTCCAGTATGTCGGCGATCCGGTCGTGTTCCTCCTCGGCCAGGACGCCAAACCCGACCAGATCCGCCAGCTTCGCACCGACCTGGGCCTGGACCAGCCCTTCTTCGTGCAGTTCTGGCATTTCCTCGTGAATGCGGCGCAAGGCGAATTCGGTTTGAGCCTGCGCCAGGGCGCGAAAGTCTCGCGGCTGATCGGCGAGCGCTTCCCCGCCACGCTCGAACTCTCGCTGGTCGCGGCGGTCGTCGCTGTCGTGCTCGGCATCCCCATGGGCGTATATGCCGCGCTGCGCCGCGGCAGCTTCATGAGCCAGGTGTTCCTCACCTTCTCGCTGCTCGGTGTCTCGCTGCCCACGTTCCTGATCGGCATCCTGTTGATCCTCGTCTTCGCGGTGCTGCTCGGCTGGTTTCCGAGCTTCGGGCGTGGCGAGGTCGACAAAATAGGATGGTGGACCACGGGCCTTTTCTCGCGCGACGGCTGGCACCACATCGTGCTGCCGGCGGTGACGCTCGCGATCTTCCAGCTGACGCTCATCATGCGGCTGGTGCGCGCCGAGATGCTCGAAGTGCTGCGCACCGACTACATCAAGTTCGCGCGTGCGCGGGGCCTGCCCGATCGCGCCATCCACTTTGGCCATGCGCTCAAGAACACGCTGGTGCCGGTCATGACGATCATCGGCCTGCAACTGGGCACGCTCATCGCGTTCTCCATCATCACGGAGACGGTTTTCCAGTGGCCCGGCATGGGCCTGCTCTTCATCCAGGCCGTGACGTTCGCGGACATCCCGGTGATGGCCGCCTACCTCTGCTTGATCGCCCTGATCTTCGTTGTGATCAACCTGGTCGTGGATCTGCTGTACTTCGCGGTCGATCCTCGCTTGCGCGTGGCCGACGCGAAAGGACATTGATGCTCTCCCCCCGCTTCAAGGCCAACGGCCGCGCGTTCGCGCACATCGCGCAGTTCATCCCCGAGCTCGTCTCGCTGCGCCGCGACCTGCACCAGCACCCCGAACTCGGCTTCGAGGAGGTGTACACCTCCGGCCGCGTGAAGGAGGCTCTCAAGCTCTGCGGCGTCGACGAAGTCCATACCGGCATCGGCAAGACGGGAGTGGTCGGCGTCATCAAGGGACGAAGCACCGCGAGCGGCCGCATGGTGGGACTGCGCGCGGATATGGACGCGCTCACCATGACCGAGCAGAACGACTTCACGTGGAAGTCGAACACGCAAGGGATGATGCACGGCTGCGGCCATGACGGGCACGTCGCGATGCTGGTTGGCGCCGCGAGATATCTTGCCGAGACGCGCAACTTCGACGGCACGGCGGTGCTCGTGTTCCAGCCCGGCGAGGAGGGTTTCGCCGGCGCCAAGCAGATGATCGAGGACGGCCTCTTCGACCGCTTCCCGGTCGAATCCATCTACGCCATGCACAACTGGCCCGCGATGAAGCCGGGCACCATCGGCATCAACGACGGCGCGATGATGGCCGCCGCCGACCGCGTGACGATCGAAGTCACGGGGAAGGGCGGGCACGGCGCGCACGCGTATCTCGCGATCGACCCCGTGCTGGTGGCGGCGCACATCATCACCGCCGCGCAGAGCATCGTGTCGCGCAACGTGCGGCCGATCGACAGCGCGGTGCTCAGCCTGTGCGCGATCCAGGGCGGCGACCTGCACGCGATGAGCGTGATCCCCGGCAAGGCAATCATCGTCGGCACCATCCGCACCTTCAGGACCGAGGTGCAGGCACTCGTCGAACGGCGCCTCGCGGAGCTGTGCAGCGCCGTCGCGCTCGGCTTCGGCGCGACGGCGACCGTGCAGTTCGAACATTCGTATCCGGCGACGATCAACTCCGAACGCGAAGCGCACTTCGCCGCCGACGTCGCCGAGAGCCTCGTCGGCCCCGAGCACGTGGACCGCGAACTCGAACCCAGCATGGGCGCCGAGGATTTCTCATTCATGCTGCAGTCCAAGCCCGGCGCCTACCTGCGGCTCGGGCAGGGCGGCGACAACTGCTTCCTGCACAACAGCCGCTACGACTTCAACGACGAAGTCCTGCCGCTGGGCTCGGCGCTGCACGCGAGCCTCGTCGAGCAATCCATGCCTCTCAACCCGTGACCCACAAGTTTTATTCGAGGAGTCCCAAGATGAAATTCCAACCTACCTTGCTGTCGGCAGCGCTCGCTGCTGTTCTCGGCACTTGCGCTATCGGCGCCGGCGCCGCCACGCTGAGGGTCGCCAACCAGGGCGATGCGCTCTCGCTGGATCCGCACTCGCTCAACGAGTCGCTGCAGATCACCGTGAACGAGAACGTGTACGAGTCGCTCACCACGCGCGGCAAGACGTACAAGATCGAGCCGCAACTGGCGACTGCGTGGAAGCAGACGTCGCCGACGGTCTGGCACTTCGACTTGCGCAAGGGTGTGCAGTTCCACGACGGCACGCCGTTCACCGCGGACGACGTGATCTTCAGCTACGAGCGCGCCAAGGGCGAGGGCTCCGACATGAAGAGCTACGTGGGCATCATCAAGGAAATCAAGAAGATCAACGATCACTCGATCGACATCATCACCAGCTCGCCGTTCCCGATCATTCCGGAGCTCTTCACGCACTTCAACATCATGAGCAAGAAGTGGTGCGAGACGAACGGCGCGACCAAGCCGGTCGACCGTCGCAAGGGCATCGAGAACGCAGCCTCGTTCCGCGCGAACGGGACGGGCCCGTACCGCGTGCGCGAGCGCCAGCCGAACGTGCGCACGACCTTCGTTCGCAACGGCAACTACTGGGGCAAGATCGACGGCAACGTGGATGAAGTGATCTTCAACGTGATCGGCAACGACGCGACGCGCGTCGCCGCACTGATCTCCGGCGAGATCGACGTGATGGAGCCGGTGCCGGTGCAGGACGTGGACCGACTGAAGCAGGACTCCAAGCTCAAGGTGATGCAGGGCCCCGAGCTGCGCGTGATCTTCCTGGGCATGGACCAGAAGCGCGACGAGCTGCAGTTCTCCAGCGTGAAGGGCAAGAACCCCTTCAAGGACAAGCGCGTGCGCCAGGCGTTCTACCAGGCCATCGACATCGAGGGCATCA
Source organism: Pseudomonadota bacterium (assembly GCA_040385005.1). Classification (GTDB taxonomy): domain Bacteria; phylum Pseudomonadota; class Gammaproteobacteria; order Burkholderiales; family Burkholderiaceae_C; genus Ramlibacter. The sequence goes on along the minus strand of JAZKIF010000124.1, from coordinate 3,361 downwards.
AGCGCACCGTGATGCGCGGCGCCTCCGTCCCGATCGCCGAGATGTTCCCCGTGCAGGTGAACGGCTTCGCGCCGGACCTCGCGAAGCGCCTGCCCTACGACCCCGAGGCGTCGAAGAAGCTGCTGGCCGAAGCCGGCTATCCGCAAGGCTTCGAAGTGACGCTGAACTGCCCGAACGACCGCTACGTCAACGACGGCGCGACCTGCCAGGCGATCGCGGCAAACCTCGCGCGCGTCGGCGTGAAGATCAAGCTCGAAGTGGAAACCAAGGGCACGTACTTCCCGAAGATCCTTCGCCGCGACACGAGCTTCTACATGCTGGGCTGGACGTCCAGCACGGTGGACGCGCACAACGTGCTGTACCCGATCATGTCGTCCCCCGGTGAAGGCGGCCGCGGGCAGTTCAACCTCGGTTCGTACAGCAACCCGAAGGTCGACGAGCTGACCGACAAGATCGCGTCCGAGACCGACCAGAAGAAGCGCAACGAGATGATCCACGAGGCCATCAAGATCCACCAGGACGACGTGGGCCACATCCCGCTGCACGCGCAGACGCTGAACTGGGGCGCCCGCAAGAACGTCGAGCTCGTCCAGTGGCCCGACAACGGGATGCCCTGGAAGTACATCACGGTCAAGTGATGGCACAGGCACAGGCGGGATGGTTCGCGAGGGCCTGGGACAGCGACGTCGGCTACAGCTTCCGTACCTCGCCGGTGGCGGTGGCCGCGGCGGTGGTGGCTTTCGTCTGCATCTTCTGCGCGGTGTTCGCCAACCTGGTGGCGCCGCACCATCCCTACGACCTCGCCACGCTGGAGCTGAGCGATGCCTTCCTTCCACCCTCGTGGGTGGAAGGCGGCAACGCCAAATACTGGCTGGGCACCGATGACCAGGGACGCGACATCCTCTCCGTGCTGATGTACGGTGCGCGCATCTCCCTGGCCGTCGGGTTCGCCTCGGTGGTGCTCTCGGTGCTCATCGGGGTGACGCTCGGCCTCATCGCCGGCTTCGTCGGCGGGCGCACCGATGCCATCCTCATGCGCATCTGCGACGTGATCCTTTCATTCCCCGCGATCCTCGTCGCCCTGCTCATCGCGGGCGTCGGGCGTGCTCTATTCCCGAACGCGAGCGAGATCGTCGTGTTCGCGGTGCTGATCCTCTCCATCTCGCTCGCGGGCGGTGGCGGCTGGGTGCAGTACGCGCGCACCGTGCGCGGCTCCACGCTGGTGGAGCGCAACCGCGAGTACGTGCAGGCCGCGCGCGTCACGGGCGTGTCCCCGTTGCGCATCATGCGCAAGCACGTGCTGCCCAACATCCTCGGCCCGGTAATGGTGCTCGCGACGATCCAGGTCGCGACGGCGATCATCACCGAGGCCACTTTGTCTTTTCTCGGCGTCGGCGCGCCGCCGAATTCGCCGTCGCTGGGCACGTTGATCCAGGTGGGCAACAAGTTCCTGTTCTCGGGCAACTGGTGGATCACCGTCTTCCCCGGGATGATGCTCGTGGCCATCGCCTTGTCCGTCAACCTGCTGGGCGACTGGCTGCGCGATGCGCTCAATCCCAGATTGCGGTAGCCCGATGTCATTGCTCCAGGTCGAAAACCTCGTCGTCGAATTCCCGCATCGCACGGGCACGCTGCGCGCGATCGACGACATCAGCTTCGAGATCGCGCCCGGCGAGATCCTCGGCGTCGTCGGCGAGTCCGGCGCGGGCAAGTCGCTCACGGGCGCGGCGATCATCGGCCTGCTCGAGCCACCGGGGCGCATCGCTTCGGGTGAGATCAAGCTCGAAGGCCAGCGCATCGACAACCTGCCGTACGAGCAGATGCGGAAAATCCGCGGCCGCAAGATCGGCGCGATCTTTCAAGACCCGCTCACCTCGTTGAACCCGCTCTATTCGGTGGGGCGCCAACTCATCGAGACGATCCAGGCGCACCTGCCAGTGGATGCGAAAGAGGCGCGGCGTCGCGCCATCGGGTTGCTCGAAGACACGGGCATCCCCGCGGCGGCCGAACGCATCGACCATTACCCACACCAGTTCTCCGGCGGCATGCGCCAGCGCGTCGTGATCGCGCTCGCGCTCGCCGCGGAGCCGAAGCTGATCGTCGCGGACGAGCCGACCACGGCGCTCGACGTGTCGATCCAGGCGCAGATCATCCAGCTGCTGAAGCGCGTCTGCCGCGAGCGCGGCGCCGCCGTCATGCTGATCACGCACGACATGGGCGTGATCGCGGAGACCTGCGATCGCGTTGCCGTGATGTACGCGGGCCGCATCGCGGAGATCGGCCCGGTGCATGAAGTGATCAACCAGCCCGCGCATCCGTACACGCTGGGCTTGATGGCGGCAATCCCCGACATCACCATCGAGCGCGAGCGGCTCAATCAGATCGATGGCGCGATGCCCCGACTGAACGCCATCCCGCCGGGCTGCGCGTACAACCCGCGTTGCCCGCGCGTCTTCGCGCGTTGCCTCGAAGAGCGTCCCGGTCTGCTCGAAGCAGGCGCCACGCGCGCGGCCTGCTGGCTGCACGACGCGAAAAGCGGGGTGACCGCTTGAGCGCGCCGCTGGTCCAGGCGCGCGATCTCGCGAAGACATTCGACGTCTCGCCGCCGTGGCTCAATCGGGTGCTCGAAGGCCGCCCGCGCCAGTTGCTGAACGCGGTGGACGGCGTGAGCTTCGACATCGAGCGCGGCCAGACGCTCGCACTGGTCGGTGAATCCGGCTGCGGAAAAAGCACGGTGGCGCGGCTGCTGGTCGGCTTGTACGAGCCGACGCGCGGCGACCTGGTGTTCGACGGCGCCGACGCGCATGCGGTGTTCAAGACATCGCAAGGCCGCGACCTGCGCCGCCGCATCCAGATGATCTTCCAGGACCCGTACGCGAGCCTCAACCCGCGCTGGACCGTGGAGGAGATCGTCGGCGAGCCGCTGCAGGAGCACGGCATCGTCAACGAAGCCGTGGCCTTGAAGGCGCGCGTCGGCGAGCTGCTCCGCTCCGTGGGCCTCGCCGCGCAGGACATGACGAAATACCCGCACCAGTTCTCGGGCGGGCAGCGCCAGCGCATCTCGATCGCGCGGGCGCTTGCGACCGAACCGGAATTCCTGGTGTGCGACGAGCCGACGTCCGCGCTGGACGTGAGCGTGCAGGCGCAGGTGCTGAACATCATGAAGGACCTGCAGCGCCAGCGCGGGCTCACCTACCTCTTCATCTCGCACAACCTCGCCGTCGTGCGGCACGTGAGCGACCAGGTGGGCGTGATGTACCTGGGGCGCATCGTCGAGCTGTCGGGCAAGCACCAGCTGTTCGGCAACCCGCGCCATCCGTACACGCGCATGCTGCTGGACGCGATCCCGAAGATGCACGAC
>JAZKIF010000123.1:0-3996 GCA_040385005.1 Pseudomonadota bacterium | reverse complement strand
GCCGTCGCCGCAGAACACCCACACCTTGCGGTTCTCGGTGTTCGCGATGCCGCGAGCGTGCAGGTACTTGAGGAAGCGCGCCTGGTAGATCGCCATCAATGGGCCGAGGCCCATCGACACGGTGGGGAACTGCCAGAACTCGGGCATCAGCTTCGGGTGCGGATAGCTGGAAAGGCCCTTGCCGTCGACTTCCTGGCGGAAGTTCAGCAGTTGTTCTTCGGTCAGGCGGCCTTCGAGGTACGCGCGCGCATAGATGCCGGGAGAACTGTGGCCCTGGATGTAGAGGCAGTCGCCGCCATGGCCTTCGCTCTCGGCGTGCCAAAAGTGATTGAAGCCCGCGCCGAACATGGTCGCGAGTGATGCGAACGAACTGATGTGGCCGCCGAGGTCGCCGCCGTCGGCCGGGTGAAGGCGGTTGGCCTTGACCACCATCGCCATCGCGTTCCAGCGCATGTAGGCGCGCAGGCGCTCCTCCATCTCGAGGTTGCCGGGGCATCGCTCTTCATCGCTCGGCTCAATGGTGTTGACGTAGCCGGTGGTCGCGGAGAACGGCATGTCGATGCCCTCCTGGCGCGCCTGTTCGAGCAGTTGCTCGAGGAGGAAGTGCCCGCGCTCGCGGCCCTCCGAGGCGATGACGGCCGAGAGCGCGTCGATCCACTCACGGGTTTCCTGCGCGTCCGCGTCGTTCGCGGCCGAGCCGAATACGTTGTCGGGCTGTGCTGACATGGCTTGTCTCCTATGTGCGTACCGGGCCTCGTGGGCCACCGTAATTTAGTACGGGACTCCGTACCGTGCGGGAGTGTCGCACAGAATTTGTCGCATTTCAAATGGTGCTTATCGTTTTCATATTGTGGTTTATGCGTAGTCCGCGCGCCAAGGACACTTCCACGCTGCGCCTACACTCGGAATTCCATGCAAGACCCCGTCCACGTCACCGACCAGCACGACCCGGCCGTCCCCGCGTCCTGGGCGCGCGGCTGGTGGCGCCGGCAGACGCCGGGCCGCCAGGACCGCTTCGCGATGCTCGCCCCGCTCGCAGCGGTGCTGCTCTTCCTCGCCGCGATCATTGCGGCGTTCGGCTACCTGCGGCTCGAGGAAATGGACCGCGAACAGGAAGCCGTGAAGCGCGACGTCGAGTACGCCCAGCAACGCATCCGCCTGCGGCTTCTCGAGCGGCAAGAGCAGTTGATGCGCATCGCGCGCGACGTCTCCAACAAGGAGATCGACCCCGAGGAGTTCATGGGCCGCGCGGAGTCGATGGTGATCCAGTATCCGGAATTGCAGGCCGTCACGTGGATCGACGAGCGCCGCCGCGTCAAGGCGAGCTACGCCGCGCCCAGCGTCGGCAACCAGCAACTGCGCATCGCGGGCGAAGTGCTGCGCACCGGCGAGACCGAGAGCATCTACAGCCTCGCGCGGGACCTGCAGCAGCCGGTCTATTCGCAGCCGGCGGCGGCGGGCGAGAGCACGGGCTTCCTGCAACTTCACATTCCGCTCACCGACCAGGGACGCTTCGCGGGCGTCATCCTCGGCGAGTATTCGATCGACGGACTGCTTCGCTACGGCGTGCCGACGGAAGTGACGGCCAAATACGCCGTGGCCCTGCTGGACGGCAAGAACCGAATGCTCGCGGGTAACGCTGTTCCGCCGCGCAATCCGGCCACGCAGTTGCTGCCCTGGGCCGCGCAGGCGAACGAATACGAAGTACCGGTTTCGCCGGTGGGTAACGGGCTCATCATCCGCGCGCAGGCGTACCGCACGTCGCTGGGCGTGATCGGCAGTGGCCTCTTCTGGCTGGTGAGCGCGCTCAGCGTCATGACGGCCTGGATGCTGATCGGCAACTGGCGGCACACGCGCCGTCGCATGCAGGCGCAGCAGGCCCTGCTGGCCGAGACGGGCTTTCGCCGCGCGATGGAAAACTCCATGCTCACCGGCATGCGCGCGCTCGACCTGCAAGGCCGCATCACGTACGTGAACGCGGCGTTCTGCCAGATGACAGGATGGTCCGAGGCCGAGTTGGTGGGGCGCACGCCGCCCTTCCCCTATTGGCCCGAAGACGACCGGGAAATGCTCGCCGCGCGGCTGGAGGACGAATTGCACGGACGTACCACGCCGGGCGGCTTCCAGGTGCGCGTCAAGCGCAAGGACGGCAAGCTCTTCGATGCACGGCTCTACGTGTCGCCGCTGGTCGATGCGAAGGGCCACCAGAGCGGCTGGATGACGTCGATGACCGACATCACCGAGCCCAATCGAATCCGCGAGCAGCTGTCGGCGTCGTACGAGCGTTTCACGACGGTGCTGGAGGCGCTGGACGCCTCCGTGTCGGTGGCGCCACTGGGCAGCGAGGAACTGCTCTTTGCGAACAAGCTCTATCGCCTCTGGTTCGGCGTGCAGACGGCGGGCCACCTGCAGATGGTCGCGCAGGCGGGCGTACCCGAGCACCCGCGCACCGACGAATCGCTCGACGAAGTGGATTCCTTCGTCGGCCTGCCCACCGGCGGTCTCACCACGGCCCAATCGGAGAACGCCGAGATCTTCGTGCCGGAGCTGGGCAAGTGGCTCGAAGTGCGATCGCGCTATCTCAACTGGGTGGACGGACGCCTCGCGCAGATGGTGATCGCCACCGACATCACGCCGCGCCGCCACGCGGAAGAACAGTCGGCCGCACAGGCCGAGCGCGCGCAGTCCGCGAGCCGCCTCGTCACCATGGGCGAAATGGCTTCGAGCGTAGCGCACGAATTGAACCAGCCGCTCACCGCCATCAACAACTATTGCAACGGCCTCGTCTCGCGCATCAAGGGCAAGCAGATCAACGAGGAAGACCTGCTCGCCGCCCTGGACAAGACGGCGCGCCAGGCGCAACGCGCGGGCCAGATCATCCAACGCATCCGATCGTTCGTGAAGCGCAGCGAGCCCAACCGCACCTTCTCCGACGTCACGCTGATGGTGAGCGAGGCGGTGGAACTCGCCGAGATCGAATTGCGCCGGCGCAACGTGCGGCTCTCGCATTACGTCGCGGCGCGGCTGCCGAAGCTGCTGGTGGATCCGATCCTGATCGAGCAGGTGCTGGTCAACCTGCTGAAGAACGCCGCCGAATCGATCGAGCATGCCAAGCGCCCGACGGCTCGCCGCAGCGTGGAGCTGCGCGTCGTGCCCAAGCAGGTCGACCTGTTGTCGGTGGTCGAATTCTCTGTGCTCGACTCCGGCGCGGGCCTCGCGCCCGAGGTGATGGACCGCCTGTATGAAGCCTTCTTCTCCACCAAGGTGGAAGGCATGGGTATCGGCCTCAATCTGTGCCGCTCCATCGTCGAGTCGCACCAGGGGCGGATGCAGGCGGAGAACATCTACAATGGCGCCGAAGTCGCCGGCTGCCGCTTCTCCTTCTGGATTCCAGTCTCCGGCGCTACAAATAACATAGCTAGTAAAGACCCTGGGGTGACTGCATGAGCCTGATTCCGAAGAAGGGCACTGTCTACGTTGTCGACGACGACGAAGCGGTGCGCGATTCCCTCCAGTGGCTGCTCGAAGGCAAGGACTACCGCGTCCGCTGCTTCGACTCCGCCGAATCCTTCCTCTCCCGCTACGACCCGCGCGAAGTCGCCTGCCTGATCGTCGACATCCGCATGGGCGGGATGACGGGCCTCGAATTGCAGGACCGCCTGATCGAGCGCAAGTCGCCGCTGCCCATCGTCTTCATCACCGGCCACGGCGACGTGCCGATGGCCGTCAACACGATGAAGAAAGGCGCGATGGATTTCATCCAGAAGCCGTTCAAGGAAGACGAGCTGGTGAGCCTGGTCGAGCGAATGCTCGAACATGCCAAGGGCGCCTTCGCGGAATACCAGAGCGCGGCCAGCCGCGACGCGCTGCTCTCGAAGCTGACCTCGCGCGAGGCGCAGGTGCTCGAGCGTATCGTCGCCGGCCGCCTGAACAAGCAGATTGCCGACGACCTGGGCATCAGCATCAAGACGGTGGAGGCGCACCGCGCCAACATCA
>JAZKIF010000122.1:1799-11731 GCA_040385005.1 Pseudomonadota bacterium | reverse complement strand
GACAGCGCCAAGGTGATCAGCCGCATGGTCGACCTGGTGATGATCCGCACCTACGGCCAGGACAAGATCGAGCGCTTCGCGCAGCACTCGCGCGTGCCCGTCATCAACGGACTCACCAATGAATTCCACCCCTGCCAGATCCTCGCGGACATCTTCACCTACATCGAGCAGCGTGGCTCCATCAAGGGCAAGGTCGTCGCCTGGGTCGGCGACGGCAACAACATGGCCAACACCTGGCTGCAGGCGGCCGAGCTGCTCGGCTTCAAGGTGCACCTGAGCACCCCCACCGGCTATGAGGTCGACCAGACCATCGCCGGCATCCGCAGCAACGAGAGTTACAAGGTCTTCAAGGACCCGATGGAAGCCTGCCGCGGCGCGGATCTCGTCACCACCGACGTGTGGACCAGCATGGGCTACGAAGCCGAGAACGAGGAGCGCAAGAAAGCCTTCGCGGACTGGTGCGTGGACACCGAGATGATGCGCATCGCGAAGGCCGATGCGCTCTTCATGCACTGCCTGCCCGCGCACCGCGGCGAGGAAGTCGAGGCCGACGTGATCGACGGCCCGCAATCCGTGGTGTGGGAAGAAGCCGAGAACCGCATGCACGCGCAGAAGGCCCTCATGGAGTACCTCCTGCTCGGCAAGGTGGCCTGACGCCCATCTCGATCTACATCGGCGCCGCGCCGCCCCAGCGCATGCCCGCGCGCGGCGGCAGCTTGCCCATCCGAACCAGCCTGGTCTCGACCGCGAAAGGCGTGCGCCCGAGTTCGAGGGCGAGCTGCTTCAGCTCCGTGCCCGCGGTGAAGCCGGCGTCGAGCCGGGAGTCGTCCTCGGCGGCCCAGACTTTTCCGGTGTTCGGCGCCGCCGTTTTCGGTGCGCGGGCGGGCACGCCTTCCAGCGCCTGCGACACGGTGAACAGCGCGCGGATGACGGGCGGCTCGTTGTAGGGACTGTCGGGCGGCATGCACTCGCCGGTGACGGGGTGGACGCCCCGTGCGAGTGTGTCGATGATTTGCCTGGCTGTTTGCAGCTCCATGTCTTTCCTCCTGAGGTGGATTCGGTTAACTGTATCTTCGTACAGTCTTTCCGAAACGCGCCGGGCGCGAATCCGGTTGACGAAACCGAAAGTGCTTTAAGCCTCAACGATTTTTGCGCGATGTGGGGATTAACCGACACCACGCCCAGGGCGACCAGCGCACACTCCGCCGCATGAAGAAGATCTGGGACATCTCGCCACCGGTGGCGCCCGGCTCGCCGGTGTTCCCGGGCGACACGCCTTACGGCCAGGAGTGGTCCGCCACGATCGCGCCCGGATGCCCGGTGAACGTGAGCCGCATTACGCTGTCGCCACACGTTGGCGCGCATGCGGACGCACCGCTGCACTACGACCCCTCCGGCGCGTCGATCGGCGAGGTCGATCTCTCGGCATTCCTCGGGCGGTGCCGCGTCATCCACGCCATCGCGAAAGGGCCGCTCGTCGAGTGGGCGCATCTCGCGCATGCCGTGCGTGACCTGCCCGCGCGCGTGCTGGTGCGAACCTACCAGCGCATGCCCGTCTCCCGATGGGATCCGGATCTCGCAGCCTATGCACCGCAAACGATAGAGAAGCTCGCCGCGCTCGGAGTCCGCCTTGTCGGCATCGACACCGCGAGCATCGATCCCGCGCAAAGCAAGGAGCTTCCGAGCCACCAGGTGATCCGAAGGCTCGGCCTTCGCGTGCTGGAAAACCTCGTGCTCGACGACGTGCCCGAAGGCGACTATGAGTTGATCGCCCTCCCCCTCAAACTGATGACGGCCGACGCCTCCCCCGTGCGCGCCGTGCTGCGCGAACCATGACCACCTTGCAAGACTGCCGCGCGCTCGATGCGCAAGACCCGCTGCGCGAACTGCGCGGCCTGTTCACCATTCCCCCCGGCGTGATCTACCTGGATGGCAACTCGCTGGGCGTGCTGCCCAAGTCGGCCGCCGCACGCGTCGCGCAAGTCGTTGAAGAGGAATGGGGACAGGGCCTCATCCGCTCCTGGAACACGGCCGGTTGGTTCGACCTGCCCCAGCGCCTGGGCGACAAGATCGCGCAGCTCGTCGGCGCGGAGCCCGGCGAAGTGGTGGCAACGGACAGCACCTCCATCAATCTCTACAAGGTGCTGAGCGCAGCGCTGCAGATCGCATCGAGCGCGGATGCGAAGCGCAAGGCCGTCGTCAGCGAACGCAGCAACTTCCCCACCGATCTCTACATCGCCGAATCGCTGTGCGCGCAGCACGGGATGGAGTTGCGGCTGGTGGACGAATCGCAGATTTCATCGTCGCTGGGCGAAGATGTCGCGGTGCTGATGCTGACGCACGTGAACTACCGCACCGGTGCGATGCACGACATGTCCGCGGTGACACGCGCGGCGCATGACGCAGGTTTGCTGACGGTGTGGGACCTCGCGCACAGCGCGGGCGCGGTGCCGGTGGACCTGCACGGCTCGGGCGCGGACTTCGCGATCGGCTGCGGCTACAAGTACCTCAACGGCGGGCCGGGCGCGCCCGCATTCGCGTGGGTGCACCCGCGCCACGCCGACACTTTCCAGCAGCCGCTCTCCGGCTGGTGGGGACACGCGGCGCCCTTCGAATTCACACCGGGCTACCGGCCCGCAGCCGGCATCGCTCGCTACCTGTGCGGCACGCAGCCGATCCTCAGCATGGCGGCGCTGGAATGCGGGCTGGACAGCGTTCTCGCCGCGCAACCACTTGGCGGCATGACTGCGCTTCGCGCAAAGTCGCTCGCCCTCACGGATCTCTTCATCCAGCTCGTGGAAGAGCGCTGTGCCGGACACGGGCTCGATCTGGTGACGCCGCTCGATCATGCGAGGCGCGGATCGCAAGTCTGCCTGTCGAGAAGCCAGGGCGCCTACGCGATCGTGCAGGCGCTGATCGCGCACGGCGTGATCGGCGACTTCCGCGCGGGCGATGGCGCGGCGCATCAGGACATCCTGCGCTTCGCCTTCACGCCGCTCTACATCGGCTTCGAAGACGTGTGGAACGCGGTCGAACACCTGCGCCGCATCCTGGACGAACGTGACTGGCAACGCCCCGAATTCAATCGCAAGCAAGCGGTGACATGACATGAGCAACGACCGCCCCGCCACGCCCGCGTCCATCGTGAAGGACGAAGACCCGAAGCTCGATTTCGCGGGCTCGATGAGCTATGGCGACTACCTCCAGCTCGACGCCGTGCTGAATGCGCAGAAGCCGCTCTCGCCCGACCACAACGAGATGCTCTTCATCATCCAGCACCAGACCAGCGAGCTGTGGATGAAGCTGATGCTGCACGAATTGCGCGCGGCGATCGGCAAGGTAGCCGCCGACGAACTCGGAAGCGCGTTCAAGATGCTCGCAAGGGTGAGTCGAATCATGGAGCAGCTCGTGCACGCGTGGGACGTGCTGGCCACCATGACGCCGCCCGAATACAGCGCGATCCGTCCTTACCTTGGCAACTCCAGCGGCTTCCAGAGCGCCCAGTACCGCTGCATCGAATTCGCGCTGGGCAACAAGAACGCGGCGATGCTCAAGCCGCACGCGCATCGTCCCGAGCTGCTCGCACAGGTACAGGCCGCTTACGAATCGCCTTCGCTCTACGACGAGGCGTTGCGCCTGCTTGCGCGGCGCGGCCTGGACGTGCCGGCATCGCACACGCAACGCGATTGGACGCAACCTTACGAAGAGAGCGTGCAGGTGGAGCAGGCATGGCTCGTCGTGTACCGCGATCCGCAGAAGTACTGGGACCTCTACCAGCTCGGCGAAGAGCTCACCGATCTCGAAGATGCGTTCCGGCTCTGGCGCTTCCGCCACGTGACCACGGTGGAGCGCGTCATCGGCTTCAAGCGCGGCACGGGTGGAACCGGCGGCGTGAGCTACCTGAGAAAGATGCTGGATACCGTGCTTTTTCCCGAAATCTGGAAGCTGCGAACCGATTTGTGAACCATCTTCGGACTGCGCTGCCAAATGCACTCCCGCATACTTGACGGAAGCCTTATTTGCATCGGAGCAGTTGAATGAGCAAGCGGCACGCCGCGGCCGTGAGGGAGCCATTGAAGTCATCGTCGAAGCCGCGCACGGTGGAGACCCAGGTAAGCTTTCGCACGCGCAGGCTGGAGACCACGCTCATGGGCGCGCTCGTGGCGTTCACCTTCTGGGCCTGCGCCGTCCTCACCCCGGGCGATCTCATCGTTTGGATGATCGCTGTCTATGCGGGCGCCATCGCGGCCTGGTGCCGCTTCCGGCCGGCGCTGCAGGAATGGACGATGTTCCTGCGCGCGACTCTGCTCATGGCGGGCGCCTTCGTGCTGCAGACCAGCGGCGACGGCGCGGACGCGGGCGGCCCCTACTTTGTGTGGCCGCTGATGATCGTCGCCATGTATTCCCTCATGCTGTCGGACCGCTGGATCACACTCTTGTGGAGCGTGGCTGCCCTGGAGTTCGTGGCGGCCCGGGTCTTCGACCATGCTTCCTCGTGGCAGCTCACGCTCATGCAGGCTGGCGCATTGATGTTCTTCGCGTACGCGGGGCGCGAGTTCGGCCATTCGATACGCCACATGGACCGCGAGTCCGAACAGCTGCGCAAGGACCCGAACAGCCGCCTGTACAACGAGATGGGGTTCTTCGATCACGGCGCGCAGCTCTTCGACGAGTGCCGCGGCCGCAAGCGCCCCTTCACGCTCGTGCTCCTCAACAGCGCCGACCTGCGCGAAGTGTCGGACCTCGCGGGCAAGAAAGCAGCCAACCACCTGTTCAAGCAGTTGGTGGACCGGATCGAATCCGCCACGGCGGGTGAAGGCCTCGCGGCCCGCACCGATTCAGTCGAGTTCGCGCTCGCATTGCCTGGCGTCACTGGTGTGCGCGCTGCGCAGTTGCTGCAGCAGCACCTGGGCAATCCACCCAAGGTCGAAGTCGTGCTCAAGGGAAGCCGCGTCACCGTCATGCTGGATTCGCTCATCGCCGAAGCGACACCCGATGTGCCCACCCTCGAGGACATGTACGACCGCATGCGCGCGAAACTGATGCGTCGCGCCGGCGAAGTGGTATCGCGCCCAGCCGAAGCGCAAAGCACGCTGCAGGGCATGCTGGAGAGCGACTCGGTGCTGCCGCACCATGCGCGCCCGACCATGCCGATGGTCTATCCCCAGGGATCCTGATACAGCCACGGCTGGTCGAGCAACCGCGTCGACGCAAGCCGAAGCGACATGTCGCGCGCCCAGCGCAACGGCCCGCTCGCATGGAAGATCCAGCCGTTGCGCCGCGACATCGCCTGTACCCGCGCCACGCGCTGCCAGCGGTTGAGCGCATAGCGGCGCAGCGCCAGGGGCACGTCGGCCACGCCCTCGCGAACGGAACTGAATGCGCGTTCGAGCTCTTTCGCATCCTCGATCGCCATGCCCGCACCTTGCGCGAAGTAAGGGAGCATCGGATGCGCCGCGTCACCCATCAACGCGATGGGGCCGCGCGCGATGTCATCCGCGCCGCGCACCGGATCGCGGTCGTGCAGCGCCCAAAGACGCCAGCCCGGCATCGCGATCAGCAACTCCTGCAGCTCCGGGCACAACGGCCCGGCCGCGGCCTGCAATGCCGAGAACGTCGCGGCCTGGTCCCAGTCGCGCGGGTTCGACGATTTGCCCGAACCCTCCACGAGCACCACGACGTTCAGCCGCTCGCCGCCGCCTACCGGGTACGCCACCACATGCAGGCGCGGGCCCAGCCAGACGCGGATGTCGAATCCCCGCACGCGTGCCGGCAAATCGCGTTGTGCCGCCAAAGCGCGATAGGCCACGTGTCCTGTATTGCGCGGTGGTCCGTCGACAACGAGGCTGCCACGCACGGCGCTCCAGAGCCCATCGGCGCCGATCAGCGCATCGCCTTCGATCTGCTTGCCGCCGGGGCCGGCAAGCAGCACCGCATCGCCTTGCACCGCCGCTTCGCGCACGGGTGACGCCAGCCGGAGATCGACCCCTCGCGCGTGCGCAACTCCGAGCAGCAGTTGTTGCAGGTCAGCGCGATGCACGGTCGCATAAGGAGCGCCATAGCGCCGCGCGATGCCGCCGCCCAGCTCCAGCATTCCCAGCTCACGCCCGTCGAGCCCGCTGCGCACGCGCAACGCTTCCGGAAATGCGGCGATGCTTTCAAATTCTTCGCGCAGTCCCCAACCGTAGAGTACGCGTGTGGCGTTGGGGCCGAGCTGGATGCCCGCCCCCGCCTCGCTGAACCGCTCGGCACGCTCGAAGACCCTCGCATCCCATCCCGCGCGCACTGCGGCCGCGGCGGCCGCCAGCCCACCGATGCCTCCACCCACGATGAGTGCCTGCCTGGTCATGTGCACGGATTGTGCAATGACCAGACGCGTGTTTCGGACCTCCGCTTACTTCAGGCCCGTCGCGATCCAGCGATTCACGGCCGTAAGCGCGTTCGGGTCGAACGGCACGAAGCCCTGCTTCTGGATCGTCTCGAGCGTGTGGCGGCCCTTGTCCGTCTGGTCCAGCGACGTGAAGTAGGTCTGCATCGTCGTGAGCTCGTTCGCCCGCACGTTCTTCGATGCCAGCATCAGCTTCACGGGCACCGATTTGCTCGTGAAGGCAATACGCCCGCCGGCCTGCGTCCAGGCTTTGGCGACGCTGTCCGAGCCGGTGACGCCGGCATCGACGAGCCCATGCTCGACCATGAAAGGGATCGCGTCCTGATAACGCGTCGAGACGTAAGCCACCGGATCAGTGCCGCCTTGCGTGCCTTCACGCAGCGTGCTGCGCGTCAGGACCGAGGTGATCGAATCCGGGGACGGAATGCCCAGCTTCTTGCCCTTCAGGTCCGCGACGTTGCGCGCGCCGGAGTCCGAGCGCACCAGGAAGTGCGCGCGGTAGTCGGTGAAGCCCTTCGTCAGCGCGACCAGCTGGTAGCCGTCCTGCGCGAGTCCCTTCAGCGCGATGTGCGAGGGATGGATGTACGCGAGGTCGAAGCGGCCCGCGCTCAGGCCCTCGGCCATGGAGGCGTAGTCGGACACAGCGACGATGGTGATCTTCTGCCCCAGCAGCTTGCCCAGGTCATCGGCCACCGGCTTGTACTTGGCCTGGATCTCGACGTCGGAGACGCGGTAGGTCGCGCCTTCGTTGATCGCGAACACCATCGCGGCGGCGGACAGCGCGGGCACGAGTGCGGCGCCGAGCACGGAGAGGGAAATGAGGGAGCGAAGCTTCATGGTTGCCTTGGGAAATAGAAAATCAGGAGAGGAGGAGGTCGAGTTCGGCCGGCATGGTGCAGGAGCCGTCGGAAAGCATGTCGAGCACGGCATCGGCGCGTTGGCGGCCGGGCACTCCGGCGCGGATGGAGGCGATGTCGAGGCCCGGCACGCAGCTCAGGGCTCGCGCAACTTCGTCGCAGGTGTCGAGGCAGGGTCCCACCAAACGCACCGGCGGGCGCTGCGGCATGCCGGCCAGCAACGCCGCCGTGGTGGCCGCAAGACGGGTCGTCGGACGCGGCCGGTTGCCCAGCAGCAACACGAGGCAATGCATCCGTCGCAACGACAGCTGCACCATGCCGTCCTCGAGCGCGCGGCGCGAGAACGCCTGCAGTCTGGTCACCTGCCCGCCGGTCGCCGTGTCCACGTAGGCGGCACCGATGTCGGGCATGCGCGGATCCCCATCGGCGAATCGCTGGTAGCTCACCGGCGCGCGGCTGCGCTCGGCGACAGCTTTCACCAGGTCCACGGATTCGTTGAACTCCGAAGTGACCGCGACGATGTGGCTGCGCGCCACCGCAGCCATCACGTCCGCCCCCTCGATCAGGCACGGTGCGCTGAGGGCCTGCCAGATTTCCGCCGGCTCGGCGATCCAGCCGAGCTCGCGCTCACGCTCGACGGCGTAGATGCGGCGCGCCACGTCGCTCGGCTTGTCGCGGCTGTGCAGGCTGGCGATGTGCAGCGGACGCGGCAGCGTGGCCGCGCCGTCGCTGCGATGGACGATGCGCGCGTGCGCATTGCCGGGATGGGCCTGGGCCAATGCCCACATCTCGTCGACCGCTTCCTGCGGACCCTCGTGCCATTGCAGGAACCAGCCATTGCTGTAGAGGAAGGCGCTGCGCAGGCCGCGGTTCATGTTGAAGTGGCTGATCGCCGCGCGCAGGCCCAGAAGCTGTTCCACCACGGAGCCGGGCATGCGGCAGACACTGGCGCCCATCAGCCGATGAACCCGTCCCACGTCTTGCGTCGCCAGCATCGTCAACTCCTTCATTTGTAAGTATTTCAAGCTTGAATTATTAATATATTCAATATGAGCGTCCAATGCATTGAATGACTAGAATCGATGCATTCACTGCATGAGGAGCGGCCATGGACATTCGCCGGATGGGACACGTGGTCGCGCTCGCCGAGGCGCGCAATTTCGGCAAGGCGGCGGCTCTCGTTCACTTGAGCCAGCCCGCTTTCAGCCGGAGCATCCAGGCGGCCGAAAACGAGTGGGGCATGAAGCTCTTCGAGCGGGGCGCGGAGGTCCGGTGCACCGCCTCAGGTGCATTCGTGGTGGAAAAGTCAAAACAGCTTTTGCAGTCCTGGCGCGCGCTGGAGCGGGACGTAGCGCTTTACCGCGACCGGCAGATCGGCGAGCTGTCCTTCGGCATGGGCCCGTTTCCGGCGGGCACGCTGCTGGATCCGCTGCTGCTGGACTTGCGCACCCGATTTCCCGGCGTGCAGATACGCGTCCAGGTCAACAATCCCACCTACCTTCTCCCGCTCGTACGCAGCGAGCAGTACGACTTCTTCGTCGGAGACGTGCGCTATGCCCGGGATGACAGCACGCTTTCGGTCACGCCGATCGGGAAGCTCCCGGGTGCGTTCTATGTGCGCGCCGCCCACGCACTCGCCGCAAAGGCCAGCGTGCGCATGTCCGACATGTCCGAGTACGGCTTCGCAACGGGACGACTGCCTGCGGAAGTGCAGGAGATGATCCGCAAGCTGATGGGGCGCACTGCCGAAGAGGGGCTGCCCGTGGCGCTCGAGTGCGACGAGATGAACGTGCTGAAGTCGGTCACGTTATCCACCGATGCGGTCCTGGTCGCGACGCCAGGCCTGGTGCGAAAGGAAATCGCCTCGCGCCGCCTGGTGCAGATCGTTCCCACGGACCTGCCCGCGCCGCAGGCCGAAGTCGGCGTGATTTCGCTGCGGGGGCGCACGCTCTCGCCGATCGCCGAGTACGCCCGCGCGTTCCTCGGCAAGCTCATGGAGAGCAGCGAAGCGCGCCGCTAGCGGATCACGCCGCCAACAGCTGGCGCAGCACGAACGGCAGGATACCGCCGTGGCGGTAGTAGTCGACTTCGATCGGCGTGTCGATGCGCAGGGTGACGGTCACTTCGAGCTTGCTGCCGTCCGCGCGCGTGATCACGAGCTTCGCATCGCTGAACGGGCGCAATTCGGAATCGGGGATCACGTCCACCATCTCGTCGCCAACGAGGCGCAACGACTGCCAGGTGTCGCTGCCCTGGAATTGCAGCGGCAACACGCCCATGCCCACCAGGTTGTTGCGGTGGATCCGCTCGAAACTCTTGGCGACGACGGCCTTGATCCCCAACAGTTGCGTGCCCTTGGCGGCCCAGTCGCGCGAGGAGCCCGTGCCGTACTCCTCGCCCGCGAAGACCACCGTGGGGCGGCGGTCCGCTATGTACTTCATCGCGGCGTCGTAGATGAACATCTTCTCGGACTTGCCATCGGGCCCGCGATACAGCGTGACGCCGCCCTCCTCCCGCGACCCATCCGGCCCGGCGGGGATCATGAGGTTCTTGATGCGCACATTGGCGAACGTGCCGCGCATCATCACCTCGTGGTTGCCACGCCGCGAGCCGTAGCTGTTGAAGTCGGGTTTCCTCACGCCGTTGGCGAGCAGCCACTGCCCCGCGGGCGAGGGCTCCTTGATCGA
>JAZKIF010000122.1:0-1789 GCA_040385005.1 Pseudomonadota bacterium | reverse complement strand
ATCGAGCCTGCGGGCGAGATGTGGTCGGTGGTGATCGAGTCGCCGAAGAGCGCCATGATTCGCGCACCGCGCACCGACACGGCCTCCTTCTTGCCCGGACCGCCGATGCCCTGCGGCTGCGCGGCCAGCGGCGCCATCTCGAAATTGTCGAAGAACGGCGGCTCGGCGATGTAGGTGCTTTTGGGCCACGTGTAAGCCTCGCCGCTCACGCCGTGGATGCCCTGCCACAACTCGCCGGGGTCCGTGCGGACCTTTCCGTAGTTCTCGCGAAACGCCTTGCCGGACATCGCGAACTTCATCAGCTTGTGGACCTCGTCGCTGGAAGGCCAGATGTCGCCGAGATAGACGTCCTTGCCCTTGTGACCCTTGCCCACCGGCTCGGTCATCAGGTCGCGCAGCACCGTGCCCGCGATCGCATACGCCACCACCAGCGGCGGGCTGGCCAGGAAGTTCGCCTTGATGTTGGGATGGATGCGCGCCTCGAAATTGCGGTTGCCCGAGAGCACCGCGGAGCACACGAGATCGCTCTTGGTGATCGCCTCGTTGATGTCGGAAGTGAGGTCGCCGGAGTTGCCGATGCAGGTCGTGCAGCCGTAGCCCGCGAGCGCGAAACCGAGTTGCTCCAGATAAGGCAACAGGCCAGTCTTGGTGAGGTACTCCGTCACCATGCGCGAGCCCGGTGCGAGCGATGTCTTGACGTGCGGCTTCACGCGCAGCCCCGCTTCCACGGCCTTCTTCGCGAGCAGGCCCGCCGCGAGCATCACGCCCGGGTTGGACGTGTTGGTGCAACTCGTGATCGCGGCGATCAGCACGTCGCCGTTGCCGATCGTGATGTTCTCGACCTCGATCACCGGAGGCGCGGCCTCGGAGTGCGACGCCGCCAGCGTCGGCTTGTTGCCTTCCATCTCCATCTCGAAGCGCGGAGCGGCGGGTGGTGTCGGCGGATTGGCGGGCACCTTGGGCGTGGGTTCTTCGCCGGCATGGCGCACGAGGTGGCGCGTGAGCAGCGTTTCGGCTGGCTGGTTGAAACCGTTCTCGGTCGGCGGCTTGCTGTACAGATTCGTGAACTGGCTCGCGACCTTGCCGAGCTCGATGCGGTCCTGGGGACGCTTCGGACCGGAGAGGCTGGGCGTGACCTGACCGAGGTCGAGCCTCACCACCTGCGTGAAATCGATCTCGCCCGAGCGCGCAACGCCAAACAGGCCCTGGGCGCGGAAATACGCCTCGAACGCCTCGATCTCTTCCTTCGTGCGGCCCGTGCCTTCGAGGTACTCGATGGTCTTCTCGTCGATCGGGAAAAAACCCATGGTGGCGCCGTACTCCGGCGCCATGTTGCCGATGGTGGCGCGGTCCGGGACCGCGAGCGTGCGCGTGCCTTCGCCGAAAAACTCGACGAACTTGCCGACCACTTTTTCCTTGCGCAGGATTTCAGTCACCGTGAGCACGAGATCGGTCGCGGTGCAGCCTTCGCGCAGGCATCCGGTCAGCTCGAAGCCGACGACGTCGGGGGTGAGCATGTACACGGGCTGGCCGAGCATCGCGGCTTCGGCCTCGATCCCGCCTACGCCCCAGCCCACGACGCCGATGCCGTTGATCATCGTGGTGTGGCTGTCCGTGCCGACCAGCGAGTCGGGGTAGTACACGCCGTCGTTGCCGCGATGCACGCCCCGCGCGAGGTATTCGAGGTTCACCTGGTGCACGATGCCGAAGCCGGGCGGCACCACGCGAAAGGTGCTGAAGGCCTGCATGCCCCACTTCATGAACTCGTAGCGCTCGCGGTTGCGCTGGA
>JAZKIF010000121.1:0-20320 GCA_040385005.1 Pseudomonadota bacterium | reverse complement strand
TACGTTCGGGACGTAGAGGCCGGAGGTTCGAATCCTCTCACCCCGACCAGTTTTTCGCCCGCCGTGACATCCATCCAACTGTCTCGTGCGATACGCCGTAACGGCGATTTACAGGGCGAAGCCAATCAGCGATGATCGATCCGTCTTGCTCTGCATGAGCAAGCGTTCTTGTTTCCAATCGATACATTCGCTCCATGGCTGCCGTCGACCCCATTGCAACCGAAGCTCCGTCGATGGCGCTTCCCGGATTGGCGCGCGCTCTGATCTCGGCCGGCAAACTGGGCCAGAAGTCAGCGGAAGAACTCTCGAAGAAGGCGACCGCCAACCGCAGCAGCTTCATCGCGGAGTTGACCGGCTCCGGCGCCGTGTCCGCGGCGGACCTCGCGCACACCATGTCTTCCGCCTTCGGCGCGCCGCTGCTCGATCTCGATGCGATCGACATGCAGCGCCTGCCTAAAGGTCTCCTGGACACCAAGATCTGCCAGGCCTTTCGCGTGGTGGTGCTCAGCAAGCGCAACAACCGCCTCATCGTCGCCACCGCCGATCCGTCCGACCAGCAAGCCGCCGAGAAGATCAAGTTCGCCACGCAGATGGGCGTCGACTGGATCATCTCGGAGTACGACAAGCTCACCAAGATGGTCGAGGCCAACGCCACCACCGCCACCGAGGCGATGGACAGCATCATCGGCGACGACTTCGAGTTCGACGAGTCGACGATGGATGCCGCGCCCGCCGAGGATGCGGACGCCGGCACGTCCGAAGTCGAGGACGCCCCCGTCGTCAAGTTCCTGCACAAGATGCTGCTGGATGCCTTCACGATGCGCGCGTCCGACCTGCACTTCGAACCGTACGAGCACACCTACCGCGTGCGCTTCCGCATCGACGGCGAATTGCGCGAGATCGCGTCACCGCCGATCGCCATCAAGGACAAGCTCGCCTCGCGCATCAAGGTCATCTCGAAGATGGACATCTCCGAGAAGCGGGTGCCGCAGGACGGCAAGATGAAGCTGAAGGTCGGCCCCGACCGCGTGATCGATTTCCGCGTCAGCACGCTGCCCACGCTCTTCGGCGAGAAGATCGTGATCCGTATCCTGGATCCGAGCAGCGCCAAGCTCGGCATCGACGCCCTCGGCTACGAAGCCGAAGAGAAGAAGCGCCTGCTGGACGCTGTGAACCGCCCCTATGGCATGGTGCTCGTCACCGGGCCCACGGGCTCGGGCAAGACGGTGTCGCTCTACACCTGCCTGAACATCCTGAACAAGCCCGGCGTGAACATCTCCACGGCCGAGGATCCGTCGGAAATCAACCTTCCCGGCGTGAACCAGTGCAACATGAACGACAAGGCGGGCATGACGTTCGCGACGGCGCTGAAGTCTTTCCTGCGCCAGGACCCGGATGTCATCATGGTCGGCGAAATTCGCGACCTCGAAACCGCGGACATCGCCATCAAAGCCGCCCAGACCGGTCACATGGTGCTGTCGACGCTGCACACGAACGATGCGCCGACGACGCTCACGCGCATGCGCAACATGGGCATCGCGCCGTTCAACATCGCGTCGAGCGTCATATTGATCACCGCCCAGCGCCTCGCGCGTCGGCTATGCCCCAATTGCAAGGCCCCCGCGGACATCCCGCACGAGACCCTTCTCGAGGCCGGCTACAAGGAAGAAGACGTCGACGGAACTTGGACGCCGTACCGCCCCGTGGGCTGCTCGATGTGCAACAACGGCTACAAGGGCCGCGTCGGTATCTACCAGGTGATGCCGATCAGCGAGGACATCCAGCGCATCATCCTCGCGGACGGCAACGCCCCCGAGATCGCCAAGCAGGCCGAGCTCGAGGGTGTGAGGAGCTTGCGCCAGTCCGGCCTCAGCAAGGTCAAGCTGGGGATCACTTCGCTCGAAGAAGTCCTGGGCTGTACCAATATATAAATGGATTGAAGAGGAGCTGCCATGGCCACCGCCACCGCGACCAAGGTCACCGAATTTGTTTTCGAATGGGAAGGCCGCGACCGCAACGGCAAGCAGGTCCGCGGCGAAACGCGCGCGGCCGGCGAGAACCAGGTGCAATCGGCGCTGCGCCGCCAGGGCATCTCGCCCACCAAGGTCAAGAAGCGGCGCATGCGGTCGGGCGCGAAGATCAAGCCCAAGGACATCGCTATCTTCACCCGCCAGCTCGCCACCATGATGAAGGCCGGCGTGCCCCTGCTGCAGGCCTTCGACATCGTGGGCCGCGGCAACGCGAACCCGAGCGTTGCCAAGCTGCTGAACGACATCCGCACCGATGTCGAGACCGGCACCTCGCTGTCCGCCGCATTCCGCAAATACCCGCTGTACTTCGACAGCCTGTACTGCAACCTGGTGGAAGCCGGTGAAGCCGCCGGTATTCTCGAATCGCTGCTGGACCGCCTCGCGGTCTACATGGAAAAGACCGAAGCCATCAAGTCCAAGATCAAGTCGGCGCTGATGTACCCGATCTCCGTGGTTGTCGTGGCGTTCGTCGTGGTCGCGGTGATCATGATCTTCGTGATCCCGGCGTTCAAGGAAGTGTTCTCGTCGTTCGGCGCCGACCTTCCCGCGCCCACCTTGTTCGTGATCGGCCTGAGCGAGATCTTCGTCAAGTTCTGGTGGCTGATCTTCGGCGGCGTTGGCGGCGGGCTTTATTTCTTCATGCAAGCCTGGAAGCGCAACGAGAAAGTGCAGATCTTCATGGACCGGGTCATGCTGAAGCTGCCCGTGTTCGGCGCACTGGTCTACAAGTCGGTCATCGCCCGTTGGACGCGCACGCTCGCCACCATGTTCGCGGCCGGCGTTCCGCTGGTGGAAGCGCTCGACTCCGTCGGCGGCGCCGCGGGCAACTACATCTTCCAGGTCGCGACCGAGAAGATCCAGCTGGAAGTCTCCACCGGCACCAGCCTCACCGCCGCGATGACCAACGCCAACGTCTTTCCCACGATGGTGCTGCAGATGTGCGCGATCGGCGAGGAATCCGGCGCGCTCGACCACATGCTGGGCAAGGCCGCGGACTTCTTCGAGGCCGAGGTCGACGACATGGTCGAGGGGCTTTCCAGCCTGATGGAGCCGATCATCATCGTGTTCCTGGGCGGCCTCATCGGCGGCATCGTGGTCTCGATGTACCTCCCCATCTTCAAGCTCGGCCAGGTCGTCTGATGTTGATGTCCCCGTTGCTCGACGCCGGATTGGCCGGCGTCTTCGGCCTGCTCGTCGGAAGCTTCCTGAACGTAGTGATCTATCGCCTCCCGCAGATGATGGAGCGGCAGTGGGCCGCGGAGTGCGCCGAGCTCTCCGGCAAACAAGTCGAGGCGCAGCCCGAACTCACGCTCGCCAAGCCGCGTTCGCGCTGCCGCCAGTGCGGGCACATGATCCGCTGGTACGAGAACGTCCCGGTCATCAGCTGGCTCGCGCTGCGAGGCAAGTGTTCGGCCTGCGCGACGCCGATCGGGATGCGCTATCCCCTGGTTGAACTCGCGACCGGCGCGTTGTTCTTTTTCTGCGTCTACACCGGCGGCGTGACGCCGTCCGGCATCGCGTGGTGCGGCTTTTCGGCGGCCATCGTCGCGCTGGCGATGATCGACTGGGACACGACCCTGCTGCCCGACGACATCACGCTGCCACTGTTGTGGGCGGGTTTGATCGTCGCGGCATTGCGCTGGAACAGCGTCCGCCTGCCCGACGCGGTGTGGGGCGCGGTGGCCGGCTACATGTCGCTCTGGCTGGTCTACAAGGCGTTCAAGCTGTTGACCGGCAAGGAAGGCATGGGCTACGGCGACTTCAAGCTGTTCGCCGCGCTGGGCGCCTGGTTTGGATGGCAGGCGCTGGTGCCGATCATCCTCATGGCCTCCGTGATCGGCGCCGTGGTCGGCATCGCAATGAAAATGTCCAGCGGCTTGCGGGAAGGCGGCTACGTGCCCTTCGGGCCTTTCCTGGCCGGCGCGGGCCTCACCGCCATGATCTTCGGACCGGGCTCCATCCTCGCGGTCGTGGGGTTGTAGATGGCCGCGCCGCGGGTCGGCCTCACCGGCGGCATCGGCAGCGGCAAGAGCACGGTGCTCGCGATGCTCGCGGACGCCGGCGCTGCGGTGATCGATGCCGACGCCATCTCGCGCGCCACGACGGCCGCCAACGGCGCCGCCATCCCCGCCATTTCGCAAAAATTCGGCGCGCACTTCATCGACGCGCAAGGTGCGCTCGACCGCGCGCTCATGCGCGAGCACGCCTACCGCGATCCGCTCGCGCGCAAGCAGCTCGAGGAGATCATCCATCCTCTCGTCGGCGCGGAAAGCGCACGGCAGGTCGAAGCGGCCCATGCCGCCGGCGCGCGCTGCATTGTCTTCGACATCCCTTTGCTCGTGGAATCGGGCCGCTGGCGCTCGCAGGTCGATCGCGTGCTGGTGGTCGATTGCACGCCCGCCACGCAAGTCGCCCGGGTCGTCGCCCGCAGCGCGCTCAAGGCCGCGGAAGTCGAGGCGATCATCGCTGCGCAAGCCCCTCGCGCGCAGCGCCTCGCCGCCGCCGACATCGTGATCTTCAACGAGGGCCTGACGCTCGAAGCGCTGCGACACGAAGTGGTACAGGTGGCGCGGCGCTTCGGGCTATGATTGGCCGCTTTGCTGCAGGGCCGGCCCAGCGTGATCCTCTACGAATACCCTTTCAACGAACGCATCCGCACCTATCTGCGCCTGGAACACCTGTTCCGCCGGCTGGGGGAACTGGTGCCCCGCGAGCACCCCGTCGACCATCACTACGCCCTGGCCACCATCTTCGAAGTGATGGATGTCGCGGCCCGCGCCGACCTCAAGTCGGACGTGATGAAGGACCTCGAGAAACAGAAGCAGGCGCTCAACAGCTACCGCGGCAACCCCGCCATCGCCGAATCCGTCCTCGATGACGTGATCGGCAAGCTCGATGGTTGCTTCACGGCCCTGAACAACCTGCCGGGCAAGGCCGGCCAGTCGCTGACCGAGAACGATTGGCTCATGAGCATCCGCAGCCGCGTCGGCATTCCCGGCGGCACCTGCGAGTTCGACCTGCCCTCTTACTACGCCTGGCAGCATCGCAGCGCGGGACAGCGCCAGGACGACCTGGAACGCTGGGCGTCCACGCTCGCGCCGCTCGCCGAATCGATCCACATGCTGCTGAAGCTCCTGCGCGACTCCGGTACGCCCCAGAAAGTTGTCGCGAGCCATGGCCAGCTGCAGCAGAACCTGCCGCAAGGGCGGACTTTCCAGCTGCTGCGGTTGCGGCTCGATCCCTCGCTCGGCCTCATCCCCGAGATCAGCGGCAATCGCCTGATGGTGTCGGTGCGGCTCATGCGCCAGGAAGCAGCGGATCGCCTGCAGGCCAGCAACGACAACGCGCAATTCGAACTCACGCTCTGTTCCTAGGTCGAAGCCGAGATGGACAAGTCAATCCCCACGCGCGTGGTGCGTTGTCCCGCCTGTGGCGGCGACAGCATCTACGCGGCAACCAACCCCTACCGACCCTTTTGCAGCGAGCGCTGCAAGAACATGGATTTCGGCGCCTGGGCCAGCGAGAGTTTTCGGGTGCCCGACCCGACACCGCCGGATGACCAGCCGTTCGGGGACGCCAAGCTGCAGTAGACGGATGTCATTGCGGACTCGATCCGCCATCCATCTCCGTGCTGTGCGTTTCTCCCTCGAAGCCGCGCTCATGCGCGAACCACGCGAGCACCGGCACCGTCCCCGGCAACACGGGCTCCACCTGCACGGGCAATTGCTCCCACGCGAAGGCCTGGCCCTCGTGCATGTGCAACTGGCCTGACCATTCGTAGACCTTGCAGAAGTTCAGCCGCACCAGCGCATGCGGATAGTCGACGAGCTCGACGCGCCACGGATGCACGGCGCCGATGGTGACGCCGATCTCTTCGATCAGTTCGCGCCGCAACGCCTGCTCGACCGTTTCCCCGGCCTCCACCTTGCCACCCGGAAATTCCCAATAGCCTTCGTAGACCTTGCCCGGCGGACGCGAGGTGAGGAGGAACGCGCCGTCGTGCCGCAGGAGCACGCCCACGGCGACTTCCACCTGCTTGCGGTCCGGCCCGCCTTCGCGCGGACGGTCGCCGTGAGCCACCAGTACCGGGCTGTCGCTCATGCGGCCTTGCCGCCGTGCCGGCCGGAATAGTCGCGCGCGAACTGGTACGCCACGCGCCCGCTGCGCGAGCCGCGCTCCAGCGCCCATACCAGCGCTTCAGGACGCGCCGCCGCAATCGCTTGCGCGTCCACACCGAACCACGACAGCCACTGTGCGGTGATCTGCAAGTACTCTTCCTGGTTGAACGGGTAGAAGCTCACCCAGAGGCCAAAGCGCTCGGACAGCGAGATTTTCTCCTCCACCACTTCGCCGGGATGCACTTCGCCATCTTCGGTGTGCGTGTAGCTGAGGTTCTCCTTCATGTACTCGGGCAGCAGGTGCCGCCGGTTGCTGGTCGCGTAGATCAGCACGTTGGGCGACGCCGCCGCGACGGAGCCGTCGAGGATGGACTTGAGCGCCTTGTAGCCGGGCTCGCCCTCTTCGAAGCTCAGGTCGTCGCAAAAGACGATGAATTTCTCGGCCAGCGGCGCGACCACGTCCACGATATCCGGCAGGTCCACCAGGTCGGCTTTGTCGACCTCGATGAGGCGCAGGCCCTGCGACGCATATTCGTTCAGGCACGCCTTGATCAGCGACGACTTGCCGGTGCCGCGGGCACCTGTCAACAGCACATTGTTCGCGGGCTGTCCCTGAACGAACTGCAGCGTGTTGCGCTGGATCTTCTCCTTCTGGACTTCGATCTCCTTCAGGTCGTCCAGGCGGATGGCCGCCACATGCTTCACCGGCTCCAGGACGCCGTGGCCGGAAGAGCGCTTGCGGTAGCGCCACGCGGTCGATGCGTTCCAGTTCGGCGCGGACAGCGGCTGCGGGAGGATGGCTTCGATGCGCGCGAGCAGTTCGCTTGCGCGCTCGATCAGTTGTTCGAATTTTTCGTTCATGCGTATTGCGTCTTCAGACTCTCACGAACGGTAGTCCGCATTGATCTTCACGTAGTCGTAGCTGAAATCGCAGGTCCACACCGTGTCCGACGCGTCGCCACGGCCCAGCCCCACCCGCACCGTGATCTCGCTTTGCTTCATCACGCGCTGCCCGTCCTCCTCGCGGTACGAAGGATTTCGTCCGCCTCCGGTGGCGACATGCACGTCGTCCAAATGCAAGTCGATCTTCGTCTGGTCCAGGTCGGCGATGCCCGCATATCCCACGGCCGCAAGGATGCGGCCGAGGTTCGGGTCGCTCGCGAAGAAAGCCGTCTTGACCAGAGGCGAGTGGCCGATGGCGTACGCAACCTGCCGGCATTCCGCCTCGGTCTTGCCGCCTTCGACCCGCACGGTGATGAACTTGGTGGCGCCCTCGCCGTCCCGAACGATTGCCTGCGCGAGCAGCCGCGCGACTTCCATCATCGCGGCCTTCAAAGCCTTGCCGTCGTCACTCTCCAACGATGCGATCGCGGCATGCTGCGCCTTGTTCGTCGCGATCACGACGAAGGAGTCATTGGTCGAGGTATCGCCATCGACCGTCACGCGGTTGAACGAGCCCTCGGCCAGCTCGAACGCAAGCTGCTTCATCACCGACGCATCGACCTTCGCGTCCGTCGCCATGAACCCCAGCATCGTCGCCATGTTCGGGCGGATCATTCCCGCGCCCTTGCTGATGCCGGTGACCGTGACCGTCGCTCCGCCGACCGTCACGCGCCGGCTGAACGCCTTGGCGATCGTGTCGGTCGTCATGATGCCTTCGGCGGCTCGCAGCCAGTGATCCGGCTTCGCGTCGGCGATGGCCGCGGGCAGGCCCGCCTCGATGCGATCGACGGGCAGCGGCTCCATGATCACGCCGGTGGAGAACGGCAAAATCTGTTCCGGCGCGATGTCCAGCATTTGCGCGAGTGCAACGCAGGTCGTGCGCGCTCGCGCCAGCCCGTCGTCGCCCGTGCCCGCATTCGCGTTGCCGGTGTTGATCACCATGGCGCGGATGCCGCCGGAGGTCGCCACGCGGTCGAGGTGGTCGCGGCACAGTTGCACGGGCGCGGCGCAAAAGCGGTTCTGCGTGAACACGCCCGAGACGGACGCCCCCTCATCGAGGAGGACCACCGTGAGGTCCTTGCGGTTCGCCTTGCGCACGCCCGCTTCGGCGATGCCGATTCGAACGCCCGGAACAGGATAGAGATCGCCCGCGCTCGGCGCGGACAGGTTGACGGCCATCGTTGCCTGCCTTGTCGTTGAAGTTAAAAAAGATTCAGTTCTGGCGCCACGGCAGGCCGCGCAAACGCCAGCCGCCGCGCTGGCCGCGCTGCGCATTCTCGTCGGGGTCGCCCTCGAAGCCCTCGAGGATGTTGTACGCCTCGATGCCGAGTTCGGTCGCTCGCTTCGCGGCAGCGATGGAGCGCACGCCGCTGCGGCAAAGCAGCAAGGCCTTCTTGCCGGGCGGCACGGCCGCCTTGAGGCCTTCGTCGTAAGCGGGGTTGATCGCCATCCCTGGCCACTGCTTCCACGCCAGCGGCACAGCGCCGGGGACGAAGCCGACCCATTCGCGCTCGGCGTCGGTCCGTATGTCCACCAGCACGCCCTCGCCTTTTTTCCACCAGTCATGGGCCAATTGCGGCGTTACGTCGCCCGCATAGCCTTGCGCGGGTCGCGGCTGCGTGCCGCCGCCGCCCGCGTCGTGGCGGATGCCGGAGTGCTGGTTGGCGGGCACGGCCTCGTCGAGACGGCGCGGTTTGGGGAGGTGCAATTCATCCATGATCGCGGTGAATTCTGCCAGCGTCTTGCCGGCGAGCCGGGCGTTGCCCGCTTTCTCCGCACCGATGGTCGAATGCGTGCGGCCCTGGTAATCGTGCGCGGGCCACACCACGGTCTCCGTCGGCAGCGCGAACAGCACCTCGGTCACGCTGCGGTAGAGGGATGCGGCGCTGCCCGACTGGAAGTCCGTGCGGCCGCAGCCATTGATGAGCAAGGTGTCTCCGGTGAAGACGTTGCCGCGCCACACAAAACTCATGCTGCCGGCCGTGTGTCCCGGCGTATGCAGCGCCCGCAATTCTTCTGCGCCGAACTTCAGGACGTCGCCATCCTTGAGCTGCATCGAGGCCGTACCGATGCCGCAACCCGAAGGCGCGGCGGTGCGCGCGCCGGCGTGCTCGGCCAGCAGGCCGGCGCTGGTCACGTGGTCTGCATGGGCGTGCGTCTCCACGGTCCACTGCAATTGGAAGCCGCGCTCGCGCAGCAGCGCGAGATCGCGCGCGAGCTGCTCGTCGACCGGGTCGATGATCAGCGCCTCGCGCGTGGCTTCGTCGTACAGGACGTAGGTGTAGGTGCTCGACGCGGGATCGAACAGCTGGATGGGCGTGTTCATTTCGGGCCCTCGCTTTCAGGCCCCAGTGTAGAACCCCCGCAATAACTACACGATCTTCACGCTCAGGTTGGGCAGCTTGTCGATGTGCATCTCGATCACGTCGCCCTTGACCACCGGCCCGACGTTCTCGGGCGTGCCCGAATAGATGATGTCGCCGGGGAACAGCTCGAACGCTTCGGACAACTTGCTGATCTGCTCGGCCACCGACCAGATCATCTGGTTGAGGTTGGCATTCTGCTTGGTCTGCCCGTTGACCTTGAGCCAGATCGCGCCCTGGGTGAAGTGACCGATGCTCGCGACCTTGTGCAGCGCACCGATCGGCGCGGAGCGGTCGAAGCTCTTGCCGATCTCCCATGGCTTCTTCTCGTCGCCCATCGCGCGCTGCAGGTCGCGGCGCGTCATGTCCAGCCCGAGCGTGTAGCCCCAGACGTGATCGAGCGCGCTCGCCACGGGAATGTTCCGCCCGCCCTTGCCGAGGGCGGCGACCAGCTCGGCCTCGTAGTGGTAGTTCTTCGTGAGTGGCGGATACGGGTGGTCAGGCACCGTGCCGGCAGCGACGTACTGGATCGCGTCGGTGGGTTTCTGGAAAAAGAACGGCGGCTCGCGATTCGGGTCGGACCCCATCTCTCGCGCATGCGCCGCGTAGTTGCGGCCGATGCAATAGATGCGCCGAACCGGGAACATCTCGTCGGAACCGACGACCGGTATATATGTCGCGGGCACCGCGAACGGCGTCTTCGCCGCGCCCATTGCGCCGCCGGTGGCCGCGCAACCGGCCAGCCCCGTGGCGGCCACGGCCGCCGTGCTGCCGAAGAAATTTCTTCTGTCCATTTGTTGTCTCCTGAAGGCTCGCAAACATAAGTACAAGTGGCCCCGCGAGTGGGACGCCACCGCTCGGTAAAAACCCTCTTCCTGAGCGGTGCCTGACCGCCCAAAGATAGCTTGCTAACGATTTCGACCGAGACAGCCGAATTCAACCACAGGAGACAGAGATGACCCAACCGAAGAATTCCCGACGCCGCCTGCTGCAGGGAGCAGCCGTTGCCGCGGGCGCGATGGCCGCGCCTTCCATATCCGTCGCGCAGACGGCGTCCTTCCGGTTCCAGAGCACCTGGCCCGCCAAGGACATCTTCCATGAGTTCGCGCAGGACTTCGCGAAGAAGGTCAACGACATGGCCGGCTCGCGCCTCAAGATCGAAGTGCTGCCCTCCGGCGCCGTCGTCCCCGCGTTCCAGCTGCTGGAGGCGGTGAACAAGGGCACGCTGGACGGTGGCCACGGCGTCGTCGCGTACCACTACGGCAAGAACTCGGCGCTCGCGCTATGGGGTTCCGGCCCGGCCTTCGGCATGGACCCGAACATGGTTCTCGCCTGGCACTACTACGGCGGCGGCAAGGCGCTGCTGGAAGAAATCTACAAGTCCATCAACATGGACGTGGTGTCCTACCTATACGGCCCGATGCCCACGCAGCCGCTGGGCTGGTTCAAGAAGCCGGTCTCGAACGTCTCGGCGTTCAAGGGCCTGAAGTACCGCACCGTCGGCCTGTCGGTGGACATCTTCACCGAGCTGGGCGCCGCGGTGAACCCGCTGCCCGGCGGCGAGATCGTCCCCGCGCTGGATCGCGGCCTGATCGACGCGGCCGAGTTCAACAACGCGTCGTCCGACCGCGCGCTGGGCTTCCAGGACGTGGCCAAGAACTGCATGCTGCAAAGCTTCCACCAGTCCGGCGAGCAGTTCGAGATCCTGTTCAACAAGACGAAGTACAACGCGCTGCCGCAAGAGCTCAAGTCGATCATCGACTACGCGGTGCAGGCCGCCTCGGCCGACTTCAGCTGGAAGGCGATCGACCGCAACTCCAAGGATTACATCGAGCTGAAGACCAAGGACAAGATCGCCTTCTACAAGACCCCCGACGCCATCCTGAAGGCGCAGCTGGACGCGTGGGACAAGGTGCTCGCGAAGAAGTCCGTCGACAACCCGTTCTTCAAGCGCGTGCTCGACTCGCAGCGCGACTTCGCGAAACGCGCTGGGCAGTGGCAGCAGGACTACATGGTGGACTTCAAGATGGCGTGGAACCGGTATTTCGGCGCCGGCAGCAAGAAGGCCTGATTCCCGAACTGCCCTCGAGCGGCTCCGGCCAGCACCTGACAGGGGCTGGCCGGTTTTTACATGGCGATTCCGGAAAAACAAGCTACAACAGACCTATGACAGTCCAACAACTGCTGCACGCGGTGGACACCGCGAACACCTGGATAGGGAAGGCATTCGCATGGCTCATCGTCGTGCTGATGACCGTGGTGTGCGTCGAGGTGTGCAAGCGCTACCTGCTGAACATGCCCACCTCGTGGATCTATGACGTCAGCAACATGCTTTACGGCACGCTGTTCATGATGAGCGGAGCCTACACCCTCGCCCAGGACGGGCACGTGCGCGGCGACTTCCTCTACGGCAGCATGAAGCCGCGCCGGCAGGCGACGCTCGACCTCATCCTCTTCATTGTCTTTTTCATGCCCGGCATCCTCGCGCTGACCTGGGCCGGGTGGATCTACGCGAGCGATTCGCTCGCGATCCACGAGACGACGTTCAACGCGACGCCGCTGCCGATCTATCCGTTCAAGTTCATCATCCCGCTCGCCGGCGCCACGGTGCTGGTGCAGGGCCTCTCGGAAATCGTGCGCTGCATCGTGTGCCTCAAGACCGGCGAATGGACGCCGCGCCTCGCGGACGCCGACGAGATCGACGTGGTGGGTCAGCAGCTGTCCGCCAGCACCTATGTCGACGAGGACGCCAAGCGCGACGCCATCTCCAAGGCCAAGCAGATCGATGAATCTGCTCGCCAGCGTCATGCAGGAGGGCAGTCATGAGCGATCCCGCGCTGGGTTTGACGATGCTCGCGCTGATCGTGGTGGTGATCATGCTCGGCTTTCCCACGGCGTTCACGCTGATGGGGCTGGGCATCATGTTCGGCTTCGTCGCCTTCTACGACCCGGCGGTCCACTTCTGGAACAACCGCGTCTTCGACCTGATGGTGCAGCGCGCATTCGGCGCGATGACCAACGAGACGCTTCTGTCGATTCCCCTGTTCGTGTTGATGGGGTACGTGATGGAACGAGGGGCGCTCGTGGACAAGATGTTCCACAGCGTCCAGCTCGCCTTCCGCAAGGTGCCGGGATCGCTCGCGGTAACAACGCTGATCATCTGCACCTTCTGGGGCATCGCCTCGGGCCTCGTCGGCGCCGTGGTCGTGCTGATGGGCGTCATCGCGATGCGGCCCATGCTCAACGCGGGTTATGACGTTCGCCTCGCATCGGGCGTCATCACCGCCGGAGGCACGCTGGGCATCCTGATCCCGCCGTCCGTGATGATCATCGTGTACGCGGCGGTGGCGGGCCAGTCGGTCGTGAAGCTCTACGCGGCCGCCATGTTCCCGGGGTTTTTCCTGGCGCTGCTGTACCTCATCTACGTCATCGGCTGGGTGATGATCAACCCGAAGATCGCGCCCAGCATTCCCGAGGACCAGATGCGCGTGGCGATTCCGCCCTGGCTGCAGCGTGTCAGCGAAACCTACTCCCGCCGCATGCTGCCAGCGCTGGCAGCCGCCATCGTGGCGCCCGGCAAGGTGCTGCGCGCGTCGGCCGACGGCGCGGCCGTCACGTGGGGCATGCTCGTGCGCGGGTTTTTCATCTCGCTCGTGCCCGTCGCGGTCGCGGCGGTCACGCTCGGCGCGACGTGGTGGTATGTGGTCATCCATTCGCAGGAGACTGATGCGCCGGCCGCACAGGCCACGATCTCGCAAGCGGACAAGACGGCTGCCCCTTCGGCCGCGAAGCAAGCCGAACCCACGGGGAGTCTCCAGGAGCCGCCTGCGGAGAGCACCGGCCTGCAAGAGCCGCCCGCCGAAGGCGGCGTCAAGGAACCACCGGGCGCTGAAGGCGTGAAGGAGCCGCCGGCCGCCGCGGGCGAACCGGGGCTGCAAGCGATGAACACGCCCGATGCGCAGACCGCGGTCGGTGTGCCACCGGCTTTCTACACCGGCTTCTGGATCGCATGCGCGATCGCGCTCGCCCTTCTCGCCTGGTACTACGTGAAGTTCGATGCGGAGCAATACGAGATCCTGCGCATGCTGACCTCGTCGGTGATGCCGCTTGGCTTGCTGACATTCATCGTGCTGGCGGTGATCCTGTTCGGCATCACGACCGCGACCGAATCCGCGGGCGTCGGCGCGGCCGGCGCGTTCCTGATGGCGTGGCAGGCGCGCACGCTCGACTGGCAGAAGATCAAGGAAGCCGTGTTCCTCACGGCCCGCACGACGGCCATGGTGTGCTGGCTGTTCGTCGGCTCGGCGATCTTTTCGGCGGTGTTCGCGATCCTGGGCGGCCAGGCGCTGGTGGAGCGCTGGGTGCTGAGCATGGACCTGTCGCCGATCCAGTTCATGCTGCTGTCGCAGGCCATCATCTTCGTGCTCGGCTGGCCGCTGGAGTGGACCGAGATCATCGTGATCTTCGTGCCCATCTTCCTGCCGCTGCTGCAGCACTTCCACATCGACCCGATGCTGTGGGGCGTGCTGGTGTTCGTGAACCTGCAGGCCGCGTTCCTCTCGCCGCCGGTCGCGATGTCCGCCTTCTATTTGAAAGGGGTGTCGCCGTCGCATGTGACCATCAACCAGATCTTCGCGGGGATGATGCCGTACATGCTCATCGTCATCCTGTGCATGGTGTTCATGTACATCTGGCCGGGCATGACGCTGTGGCTGCCGAACTACCTGTACGGAGGCGGATGAGCAAGGATTCGCGCAAGGGCAAGGCCGATCCGCTCGCCGCCTGGAAGGTGCCGGGTGGCCGCGGCAAGTCCTGGCCACTGTCGAAAGCGGACCCGCAAGCCAAGCCGTATTCCAGCGGCGACAAGAACCGCGACAAGAAGGCCGTGGAGGCGCTGGCGGCCGAGATCGATACGCTGCAGGACATGCTCTTCGCCGACCGGCGCTACAAAGTCCTGGTAGTGCTGCAGGGCATGGACGCATCCGGGAAAGACGGCACCGTCCGCGACGTCTTCGGCCGGGTCAGCCCTCTGGGCGTTCGCACCGCAAGCTGGAAGGCGCCCACGCAGGACGAGCGCGACCATGACTTCCTCTGGCGCATCCACCAGCGCGTGCCGGGCGCGGGCGAGCTCATGATCTTCAATCGCAGCCACTACGAGGACGTCCTCGTGCCCGTCGTGGACGGCGCCATCGACAAGGACATCGCGAAACAACGCCTGCGCCAGATCAACGACTTCGAACGGATGCTGGTGGAGACCGGCACGGTGATCCTGAAGTTCATGCTGCACATCAGTCCCGAAGAGCAGCGCGAAAGGCTTCAGGCCCGCATCGACGATCCCGCGAAGGGCTGGAAATTCATGCCGCGCGACCTCGAGGTTCGAAAGCAGTGGGACGCGTACCGGGGGGCCTACGAAGCCCTGCTGGCCGCGACCAGCACGCGGCATGCGCCATGGATCGTGGTGCCTGCCGACTCCAAAACCCACCGCAACCTGATGATCGCGACCGTCGTGCGCGACGCGTTGCAAGCGCTGAAATTGCATTACCCGCCTCTCGACCCCCGCCTGAAAGGCGTGGTGGTCCGGTAGCTGGGTCGGTTGACGTTTACGTAAACGTCAACTAAGCTGGCGGCCTGCTGGAGATCCCACATGACCGACCTGTCCGCCGAATTCAAGGCGCTCGCGAACTACCGTCCCACCCATAAAGTGCGCTTCGTCACGGCCGCGAGCCTGTTCGACGGGCACGACGCCGCCATCAACATCATGCGGCGCATCCTGCAGGGCATGGGCACGGAGGTGATCCACCTCGGACACAACCGCAGCGTGGACGACGTCGTCACCGCCGCATTGCAGGAAGACGTGCAGGGCATCGCGATCAGCTCCTACCAGGGCGGGCACGTCGAATATTTCAAGTACATGGTCGACCTGCTGCGCGAGCGCGGCGGCGCTCACATCCAGGTGTTCGGCGGCGGCGGCGGCGTGATCGTCCCGCCGGAGATCCGCGAGCTCCAGGCGTATGGCGTGTCGCGCATCTACAGCCCCGAGGACGGGCAACGCATGGGCCTGGCCGGGATGATCGGCGAGATGGTGATGCGCTGCGACAAGGACATCACGGGTTTCGCACCCCAGGACGTGAAGGCGATCCAGGGCCACGGCGAGATGAACTGGCGAGCGCTCGCCCAGCTCATCACCGCGCTGGAGAACGGCAAGGCGGATGCGAAGCTCATGGATGGCGTGAAGGCGCAAGCTGCCACGCGGAAGATTCCCGTGCTGGGCATCACCGGCACCGGCGGCGCGGGCAAGTCGTCGCTCACCGACGAGCTCATCCGCAGGCTGCGGCTGGACCAGGGCGACAACCTGCGCGTGGCGGTGATCTCGATCGATCCGTCGCGGCGCAAGAGCGGCGGCGCGCTGCTCGGCGACCGCATCCGGATGAACGCCATCGGCCCGTGGCAACAGGGTTCCCGCGTCTTCATGCGCTCGCTGGCCACGCGCGACTTCGGCAGCGAAATCTCGGCGGCGCTTCCCGACGTGCTGGCGGCTTGCAAGGCGGCAGGCTTCGATCTCATCGTGGTCGAGACGTCCGGCATCGGCCAGGGCGACGCGGCGATCGTGCCGCTGGTGGACGTTCCCCTCTACGTGATGACGCCGGAGTTCGGCGCCGCCAGCCAGCTCGAGAAGATCGACATGCTGGACTTCGCGGAGTTCGTCGCGATCAACAAATTCGATCGCAAGGGTGCGCAGGACGCGCTGCGCGACGTCGCCAAGCAAGTGCAGCGCAACAAGGAAGCGTGGACGAAGAAGCCGGACGAGATGCCGGTGTTCGGCACGATGGCCGCGCGCTTCAACGACGATGGCGTCACGGCGCTGTATCAGGCACTGCTGCCGCGCCTCGCCTCGCTGGGCCTGCCGATGCAAGAGTGCCGCCTGCCGCAAGTGGCCGTGCGCCACAGCACCAACCAGACACCCGTCGTGCCGGCGGCGCGCACGCGTTATCTCGCAGAAATCGGTGAGACGGTACGTGGCTACAAGAAGCGGGCGCGCGAACAATCGAAGCTGGCGCGCGAAATCCAGCAACTGCAGGAAGCAGCGCGCATGCTCAAGGTCGACAAGCCGGATCGCGCGCCGGCCGCCGAAGCCGCGCTCGACCTCGCCGGCCACCGCAAGGCGCGCATGGACAAGGACGCGCTGCACCTGCTCCAGCAGTGGCCCGACATGGTCCGCGCGTACTCGGGCGACGAGTACGTCGTGAAAATCCGCGACAAGGAAATCCGCACCGCCCTCACCACCAAGTCCCTCTCCGGCACGGTGATCCGCAAGGTGAGCCTGCCGCAATACGAGGACCATGGCGAAATCCTCAAGTGGCTGATGCTGGACAACGTGCCCGGCAGCTATCCCTACACGGCGGGCACCTTCGCGTTCAAGCGAGAGAACGAAGATCCGACGCGCATGTTCGCAGGCGAAGGCGACGCGTTCCGCACGAACAAGCGCTTCAAGCTGCTTTCCGCGGGCATGGATGCGAAGCGTCTCTCCACGGCGTTCGACTCGGTCACGCTGTACGGCAACGATCCCGATCCGCGTCCGGACATCTACGGCAAGGTTGGCAATTCCGGCGTGTCCATCGCGACGCTCGACGACATGAAGGTGCTGTACTCGGGGTTCGACCTGTGCAGCCCCACGACCTCGGTCTCGATGACGATCAACGGCCCGGCGCCGACGATCCTCGCGATGTTCATGAACACCGCCATCGACCAGAACCTGGAGAAGTTCAAGGCCGACAACGGCCGCGAGCCCACGCACACCGAGACCGCGAAGATCCGCGAGTGGGTGCTGGCGAACGTGCGCGGCACGGTGCAGGCGGACATCCTGAAGGAAGACCAGGGCCAGAACACCTGCATCTTTTCGACCGAGTTCTCGCTGAAGGTGATGGGCGACATCGCCCAGTACTTCGTGCACCACAACGTCCGCAATTTCTACTCGGTATCGATCTCCGGCTATCACATCGCCGAAGCCGGCGCGAACCCCATCTCGCAGCTGGCCTTCACGCTCTCGAACGGCTTCACGTTCGTCGAGGCTTATCTCGCTCGGGGTATGCACATCGACGACTTCGCGCCCAACCTGTCGTTCTTCTTCTCGAACGGCATGGACCCGGAGTACACCGTGATGGGCCGCGTCGCGCGCCGCATCTGGGCCACCTCGATGAAGGAAAAGTACGGCGCCAACGAGCGCAGCCAGAAGCTCAAGTACCACATCCAGACGTCCGGCCGCAGCCTGCATGCGCAGGAGATCCAGTTCAACGACATCCGCACCACGCTGCAAGCACTGATCGCGATCTACGACAACTGCAATTCGCTGCACACCAACGCGTTCGACGAGGCGATCACCACGCCGACCGAGGACAGCGTGCGCCGCGCGATGGCGATCCAGCTCATCATCAACCGGGAGTGGGGCCTGGCGAAGAACGAGAACCCGAGCCAGGGCGCGTTCATCATCGAGGAGCTCACGGAGCTCGTGGAAGAGGCCGTGCTTTCGGAGTTCGAACGCATCGCCGAGCGCGGCGGCGTGCTCGGCGCGATGGAGACCGGCTACCAGCGCGGGCGCATCCAGGACGAATCGATGCACTACGAAATGCTCAAGCACACCGGCGAGCTGCCGATCGTCGGGGTGAACACCTTCCGCAATCCCCATGGCGACGTGGTGCAGGACAAGCTCGAACTCGCTCGTTCGACGGACGAGGAAAAGCAAAACCAGCTGAAGCGCCTGTCGGCCTTTCATGCGAAGAACGCAGGCGAATCGACGGCCATGCTCGCGCGGCTGCAGCAAGCCGTGATCGACAACCGGAACGTGTTCGAGGTGCTGATGGACGCGGTGCGCGTTTGCTCCCTCGGACAGATCACCAATGCGCTGTTCGAAGTCGGCGGGCAGTACCGGCGGAACATGTGACGCGAGCGCCGATCGCCAGCAGGCAAGTCAGGCTTCTGACAGCCTGCGAATCACGCAAAACTACCTAAGGTTTAACCCCCTACCGCGCTGCAGCATCGCTCCATAGCATTCGCCATCCCGTTGTGCGGCCCTCAAGCCGCGCAACCCATGTTCATGCGAGGAGACGAATTGGCTGCTGAGATCATTCTCGAGACGAAGGGCTTGACCAAGGAATTCAAGGGATTCGTCGCGGTCAACAACGTCGACCTCAAGGTGCGCCGCGGCCATATCCACGCGCTGATCGGCCCGAACGGCGCCGGCAAGACCACGTTCTTCAACCTGCTGACCAAGTTCCTGCCGCCCACCCGCGGCACGATCACGTACAACGGCACGGACATTACGCACGAGCGGCCAGCCCAGACAGCGCGCCGCGGCATCGTGCGTTCCTTCCAGATCTCGGCGGTGTTTCCCCACATGACGGTGCTGGAGAACGTGCGCGCGGCCTTGCAGCGCGGCCTGGGGACGTCGTTCCACTTCTGGAAGCCGGAAGGCTCGCTCTTTCACCTGCACCAGCGTGCCGAGGACTTGCTTGACGCCGTGGATCTGCACGACTTTCGCGATGAGCTCACGGTGAATCTGCCTTACGGCCGCAAGCGCGCGCTCGAACTCGCGACCACGATGGCGCTGGAGCCCGAGCTGATGCTGCTGGACGAGCCGACGCAGGGCATGGGCCACGAGGACGTGCACCGCGTCACCGAGCTCATCAAGAAGGTGTCGGCCGGACGCACCATCCTCATGGTCGAGCACAACATGAATGTCGTCTCGTCGATCGCCGACCGCATCACGGTGCTGCAGCGCGGCGCGATCATCGCCGACGGCCCCTACGCCGAGGTCTCCGCGAACCCCCTTGTGATCGAAGCGTATATGGGCACCACGGACACCGCGTTGGCAGGAGCCCACTAGATGACCAAAGAGCTCCTCAAGATCGAAGGCCTCAACGCCTGGTACGGCGAGTCGCACATCCTGCACGGCGTCGACCTCACGGTGAACGAAGGCGAAGTGGTCTGCCTGCTCGGCCGCAACGGCGCGGGCCGCACGACGACGATGCGCGCCATCGTCGGCCTCACCGGCGCGCGCAAGGGATCGATCCGCATCAACGGCCAGGAAGCGATCAAGCTGCCCTCGCACAAGATCGCGCGCCTGGGCGTGGGCTATTGCCCCGAAGAGCGCGGCATCTTCGCGAGCCTGTCCGCCGAAGAGAACCTGATGTTGCCGCCGGTCATCGCGCCCGGCGGAATGAGCGTGGGGGAGATCTACGAGATGTTCCCCAACCTGAGGGAGCGTGCCGCAAGTCCCGGCACGCGCCTCTCGGGCGGCGAGCAGCAGATGCTGGCCGTCGCGCGGATCCTGCGCACGGGCGCACGGCTCCTGCTGCTGGACGAAATCTCCGAGGGCCTGGCCCCGGTGATCGTGCAAAAGCTCGCCGAGATGATCCGCACCCTCAAGGCCAAGGGCTACACCGTGGTGCTGGTCGAGCAGAACTTCCGCTTCGCGGCGCCGCTCGCC
Organism: Pseudomonadota bacterium; assembly: GCA_040385005.1. Classification (GTDB taxonomy): domain Bacteria; phylum Pseudomonadota; class Gammaproteobacteria; order Burkholderiales; family Burkholderiaceae_C; genus Ramlibacter. The sequence goes on along the minus strand of JAZKIF010000121.1, from coordinate 384 downwards.
GACCGGTTCTACGTGATGGAGCACGGCCGCATCGTCAAGCAGTTCGAGCAGCGCGAGCTGCAGGGCAACATGGCGATGCTGCAGGAATTCCTCGGCGTCTGATTCGCCCCTCGCATTCAAACAGTTTTACCAGGAGACCTTCAAATGAAACTCAAGACCCTCGTCGCAGCCATGGCCGTCGGCCTCGGCACCATGGGCGCCATCGCGCAGACCAACTCCGGTCCGGTGAAGATCGGCATGATCACGGACATGGCGAGCCTTTACGCCGACATCGACGGCCCCGCGGGCGCCGAGATGGTGAAGTGGGCCGTGCAGGATTTCGGCGGCAAGGTGCTGGGCCGCCCGGTCGAAGTGCTGACCGCCGACCACCAGAACAAGGCCGAC
>JAZKIF010000120.1:0-35416 GCA_040385005.1 Pseudomonadota bacterium | reverse complement strand
GATTGACCTGAAGAAAGAGCGCAATTTCTTCGAAACCCGCGTGATCGAATACCAGACGGGTGGTGCGCTTTCTTGGGATTAGATTCGCCTGCTTTCAACGAATGCGACCGGCCGATGAAGAGCGCGGCGCGAAGCGGGCAAAGGTGTTCATGAAGCTGGGCTTTGGCCCAACTTCATGGATCGCTTCGGGCAACCAACAAGCCTGGAGTGCTTCATGGGTTGATGTTGATCAACTTGAACAGGAGAAATGAAAATGGCAACTGCGAAAAAAGCAACGGCAAAGAAGGCCGCTAAGAAGGCTCCGGCCAAGAAGTCGGCAGCGAAGAAGGCTCCGGCCAAGAAGGCCGCAGCGAAGCGCCCGGCAGCGAAGAAGGCTGCCGCGAAGCGTCCGGCCGCGAAGAAGACGGCAGCGAAGAAGGCTCCGGCGAAGAAAGCCGCAGCCAAGAAGACCGCTGCCAAGAAGGCGCCTGCGAAGAAAAAGGCCGCCAAGAAGACGACGGCGAAGAAGGCCGCCAAAAAGGCCCCTGCGAAAAAGGCTGCCAAGAAGGCTGCGAAAAAGCCTGCGAAGAAAGCCGCGAAAAAGCCTGCTGCCAAAGCGCCTGCGAAACCTGCCGCGAAACCGGTAGCGAAGGCTGCCGCGAAACCAGCGGCAAAGGCAGCGGCTGCGGCTCCGGCGATGCCGGCTGCGCAGACCACGCTGAATCCGCAGGCCGCCTGGCCTTTCCCGACGGCCAGCAAGCCCTGACGGAAAAGCGGATCGTTCGCTCAAGCCCGGGTGCCGCAAGGCCCCGGGCTTTTTTATTTCCCGCCTCCCGCGACCAGCGCGATTCGCCGGCGCAGGCGCTGCGCCTCGTCCGCCGCCCCCGCCTGCTCGGCGCGCCGCGCCTGGACGCCCAGCCACGCGAGCAGCGGCCGTCGCCACCCTTGTGCGGATGCGGTGTCGCTCGCCTTCGCCAGCACGCGCGGGTCGGCGCGCCCATTGCGCAGCAGCACGCCAGCGGCTACAAGGCGCGCGAACGGATCTTCGATCCCCGAAACGGCCGGAGACGCATCGCCTTGCGCGGACGCCGCCGCGCGATGCTGTTCCGGCAGCATCGCGATCTCCTCCGGCGAAACGCGGCCCGCGAGGTAATCGGCATACGCTCGCTCGGCCGCTGGTGCGTCGGCACGCAGCCGCTCGAAACCGGGACAGTCGCCAAAGTCCAGGCTGGCGACACGCGCCGCACAGCGCGTCAGCTCGGCGCGCGCCACGAGCGCGGGTTGGCCCGTGCTTTCCAGAGCCTTCAGCGCATTGTCGAATTCCACCGCTTCCACGCGCGCATTGCCGGACATGAACGCCGCGACATAGCGCTCCAGTCCGTCGTGAGCGTTCATCTGCCAATCCGGAGCACGCGGCTTGCTGCCGCACCCCGCGACGAACATCGCGGCCAACGCGAGCACAAGAACACGAGTCATGGCAGCTTCACCTCGGTCTCGCGGGCGAACGGCCACTTGCGATTGAGCTCATTGATGATGCCTTCGATCTTGTGCAGGTTCGCCTCCACTTCGCCGCGAAGCGTCCCGAGGTCGGTGGTCGCACCGCGCACGTTCGCGCTGATGCCTTGCGCTTCGGCCAGCACGGCGTCTACCTTTTTCAAGCTGGTGCGCGTGTCGGCCAAGAGGCCGTTGAGCTGCACAACCGTCGCACGCGCCTCCTTCATCACGCCTTCGGGCCCGAATACCTGGCTGTCCGCCTTGGCCACCATGCCGTCGACGCGAGCCAGGAGCGCGTTCGTGCGCTCCAGCGCGAGAACCACCTTGCGCGCGTCATCGTCGCTGCCGAGCGCCACGCCCAGGGCGCCGCGCGGACCTTTCAGCTTCGCGGTCACTTCCTGCAGATGGTCCAGCGACGTGCGCAACGCCGCATCCTGCGCTGTCATCGCGCTCAGGTTTTCCAGCAACTCCTTGGCGGACGACAGCACGCGCGGCAGCTCGGCCGTCGCATCGCCGCGCAGCACCGGCCGTTCCGCGCCGTCGGGCAATTGCGGATCGGTGAGGATGCCGGTGAACGCCCGGATGTTCGTGCCCCCCACCAGCCCGCGCACCAGCGTGAAGACGCTGGAGGCCCGCAGCCAGTGCGCATCCTTTTCCGCCACGTCGATCACGATGCGCACGTTGCCGGTCTGCGCCAATTCCACGCGTCGCACGCGCCCGATCGGGAAGCCCGAGAACGTCATGTCCATGCCCACGACGACGCCCTCGGAATCGTCCGCGATCAGCACCAGCGAGCGCGTCGGCTCGAACACCCCGCGCGCGTAGAGCAGATACAGCACCGACCCCGCGACCAGAAGCACGGTGAACATCAGCAGCAGCGCTGCCTTGAACTCCAGGTTGCGCACCGGCCGCGTGGTGTGGGGCTCGGAATTTCGCAGCGCTTCGTCGTTGGGGTCTTGCATCGTGATCAGGAATAGTTGCCCGCGAGCGAGGCGGCTTCCAGCACCAGCAGCACGGCGAACATGCGTACGAGCCCCTGCAGCGCCGCGCTCTCGCGCGAGCCGCCGCCCTCGATGTCGTACAGGCCGGAAGCCATGGGGATGATGGAGACGGCCAGGCTGAAAAAGAGCGTCTTCAACGCGAAGATCAGCGCCACCGACGGATTGAACACATGCCCGAAGACATGCGTGTAGGCCGCGACGCCCGCGGAAGTGAATCCATAGACCGCGAGATACGCCAGCACCAGCGCGACGACGCAGCTCAGCGCGGCGAGCGTCACCGTCGCGAAGATGCCGGCCAGCGCGCGCGGCAGCACCAGGGAGACGACCGGGTCGCGCCCTCGTTGCAGCATCGCGTCGAACTGGCCGTCGCGGCGCATCGTGGACAGCGCGGCGCCATTCGGGATGGTGCAGCGCAGCGCCACGAACATCGCGGCCGTGAGGGGGATCAGCTCCAGCACCAGCACGCGGATCACCATCTCGAGTGCGTACCGCGAGAGCCCGTAACTGAGCGCCGTGACGACCACGATGCGCGTGATCACCAGCGTGAGCAGCGCGCACAGCACCGTGAACCACGCGAGGATCGGCGCGGTGTCCACATAGATGTGCGTGAGCAGGGCGATGCGCGTCTCGCGCTTCCAGCTCGAAGGCGTCATCGCCAGCACCAGCAGCGACGCGCCGAAGAACAGGATGCGCCACCACCCCAGCAACCACCGCAGCGGCGCACGGCCGACGTGGCCGAGGGTGTGCGCGCTGCGGGTGATGACGGTCATGCGTCAAATCATAGGCCAGCCCGCGATGAAGGCTTTGGTCGCGCCATCACGCCATCGCGACGAGCACCGGCGACATTTCGGCGGCGCCCCAGCGAAGCGGCAACGCGTTCCGCGTGCGCCAGGCGCCGGTAACTTGAATGCGCACCAACCGCTCGGCGCCCTGGAATTCCCGCACCCGGTCCACTTCGGTCACGATTTCGGCGCGCCCCGCCACCTGCAGCACGCCGCCCGTGTCGAAATCGATGAACAGGAGTCCGCAGCGCGGATTCACGAGCAGGTTGCCCAGCGTGTTGAAGTAGAAATTGCCGTTGTAGTCCGGCAAGGTGAGCACGTCGCCTTCCACGCGCACGAAGCCGGGTCTGCCGCCGCGATGCGAGACGTCGACGCCATGCGAACGCTCCCCGTCGCCTTGCGCGGCATCGGGGTGAGCAGTGGCGATGAAGAAGGTGTCCGCCGCATGGATCCACTCGACCGCGCGTTCATCGAGCGACTCCAATCCCTCTCGCGGCCCCGCGACGCGCGGATGCGCAATGAACTCCGGCTGCCTCGCCTGGATGTACCGGGGGCAGTTGCCGAAACTCTGCACGACCTCCACAACGAACCCGCGCGCGTCGCTCTCCGTCACGCGTCCGTTGAGGCGGTTGCGCCGGCGCGTATGCGGCTCGATCCCAAGCATGCCGAGATGCGCGCCCGGCGCGAGCGCCGTGGCGAGCGGATCCCTTTCCACCGGCCGCGCGAACACGACCAGATGCCGGTCGTCCGGCGACCGCATGAACCCCGGCGCGCCCGCGACGACCGAAGCCCAAGGCTGCCCGGCGGCGTCCAGCGAACCGACGACCAGAAACGGCAGTTGCTCGAAGAATTCACGATGCTGGTCAGGCATGAAATCCCGGATCACACGGCCGCCGAATTGCGCCAGCCGTTCACGCACGCCCGCCTGGGTCTGCAGCGCCATCTCGCCTTCATGGAACGGATCGCCCGCCATGACAGCCTCAGCACGCCAGGCCGACAGGCGACCTGGTCATGGGCACGAACCCCGGCAGCGCTTCGATGCGCGCAAGCCACGCGCGCACGTTCGGATAGGCGTCCAGCGATACATTGCCTTCCGGCGCATGGGCTGTGTAGCTGTAGTTGGCGATGTCCGCCAGTGTCGGCTGCCCGCCGGCCAGGAACGGTTGCCGCGCGAGCTCGGCCTCCATCACCGAGAGCAGCGCCCGGGCCCGCGCGATCGGCGCCGCGGGATCGTCATCGCGCTTGAACAGTTCGATGATCCGCGCGGCGGCGACGCCGAACGCGAGCTGGCCCGCCGCGACGCTCAGCCAGCGTTGCACGCGCGCGGCGCCTTCCGGATCGAGCGGCAACCAGCGGCCGGGCGCATAACGCCCCGCGAGGTAGACGAGGATCGCGTTGGAATCGGAGAGCGTCACGCCGCCGTCCTGGATCACCGGGACCTGCCCGAACGGATTCATCGCGAGGAAGCGCGCGCTCTTGTGCTCGCCCGCCCCGAGGTCGACATCGACCAGCTCATGCGGCAACTCCAGCAACCGCAGGAACAGCTCCACTCGGTGGCAGTGGCCGGACAGCGCCATGCGGTGAAGGCGGATGGGATTTTCGGGTCGGTTGCTCATTCGTGCGCTCCTGTTGGTGGGATGGGCGATTGTGGTTTGCTGCACCCGTCCGGATAAATACCCTCGTTCTCACTGAACTACTGCGTTTTATGGATTAATCGCTCCATGGACAAATTGAAGGCCATGCAGACCTTCGTGCGGATCGCGGAAGAGGGCAGCCTCTCCGCCGCGGCGCGCGCGACCGGCGCGTCGCTACCGGCCGTGGTGCGGTCGCTCGCGGCGTACGAGGCCGTGCTCGGCGTGCGGCTCTTCAACCGCACCACGCGCCGCATTTCGCTCACCGAGGAGGGCCGCGCGCACCTGGAGAACACGCGGCGGGTGCTCGGCGCGCTGGAAGAGTCCGAAGCCGCCCTCGGCGCCACGTCGCGCGATCCTGCGGGCCATCTCTCCATCACCGCGCCCGTGCTCTTCGGGCAAATGTGGGTCGCGCCCGCCGTCACGCGCTTCGTCGCGCAATACGCGCAGATGAAATGCAGCGTCGTGTTGATGGACCGTGTGGTGAACCTGCTCGAGGAAGGCATGGATGTCGGCATCCGTATCGGCGCGCTGGAAGATTCGTCGCTCGTCGCGCTGCCGCTGGGCGAAATCAGGCGCGTGGTGGTGGCGCATCCCGCGTACCTGCGCAAGCACGGCGTGCCGCGCCATCCGCGCGAGCTTCGGGAATCCAATTGCATCACCACGGTCACGGAAAGGGCCGTGTGGGGCGACTTCCAGGAGAACGGGCGGGCGTTTCGCGTGACGGTCTCGGGCAACTTGCAATTCAATCACGTGCTGCCTGCCGTGCAGGCCTGCGCGGAGGGCGCGGGCTTCGGCATGTTCTTCTCCTACCAGGTAGCGCCGTACCTTGCGGACAAGCGCCTGAAAATCGTGCTGGAGAAGTTCGAGCGCCCGGCGCGCCCCATCAGCATCGTCTATCCGCATGCGCGGCTGCTGCCGGCGCGCACACGGCTTTTCATCGACTGGATCCGCAACGACATCACCGCCTTCAGGGCCTGAAAGGAACACGGCATGGCACACACCGAACTCGATCTCTTCGTCATTGGCGGCGGCAGCGGCGGCGTTCGCGCCGCGCGCATGGCCGCGCAACGCGGAGCGCGCGTGGCGCTCGCCGAAGCGGCCGCCCTCGGAGGCACGTGCGTGAACGTCGGCTGCATCCCCAAGAAGCTGTACAGCTACGCCGCACACTTCGCGCACGACTTCGAGGACGCGGCGGGGTTCGGCTGGGATGTCACGGCCCCGCGCTTCGACTGGAACCGATTGAAAGCCAATCGCGCGAAGGAAATCTCGCGGCTGAACGGCGTGTACCAGCAACTGCTCGAAACGCCGGGCGTCGAAATCGTTCGAGGCTGGGCGCGCTTCGCCGATGCGCACACCGTGCAAGTGCGAACGGCCGAAGGCGAGCGCACGTTCAAGGCCCGCCACATCCTCATCGCGACCGGGGGCACGCCGAGCGTGCCCGCGTTCCCCGGGCGCGAACACGTGGTGACTTCGGACAGCATGTTCGATCTCGACCCATTCCCGAAGCGGTTGCTGGTGGTCGGTGGCGGCTACATCGCGAGCGAGTTCGCCTCCATCTTCAACGGCCTGGGCGCGAAGGTCACGCAGCTCTATCGCGGCGAGCAGATCCTGCGTGGCTTCGACGGCGACGTGCGCGCTTTCATTTCGCGCGAGATGAAGCGCAGCGGCGTCGACCTGCGCACCGGCACGGACGTGCGCGCGATCCATCGCGCCGCCCACTGCCTGGATGTCACTTTGCTGGACGGGTCCGTCGTGCAGGCGGACGTCGTGCTCTATGCGACAGGCCGCGTGCCGAACGTCAACGGCCTCGGACTGGAAGCGGCCGGTGTCGCGCAAAAGGCCGACGGCGCGATCGGTGTGGACGCCGGCTATGCGACTTCGGTTCCGTCGATCCACGCGATCGGCGATGTCACCGCGCGCGTGCAGCTCACGCCCGTCGCGCTCGGCGAGGCGATGGTGGTGGTCGATCGCCTTTTCGGCGATGGCGCGCGCAAGATGGGATACGACTTCATCCCCACCGCCGTGTTCACGCATCCGAACATCGCGACCGTCGGCTACACCGAGGAGCAGGCGCGCAAGGAATTTTCCGGCGTGAAGATATTTCGCAGCGAATTCAAACCGCTCAAGCACACGCTCTCGGGCAGCGGCGAGCGCACGCTGATGAAGCTGGTCGTCGATACGAAGAGCGACCGCGTCGTCGGCCTGCACATGGTTGGCGCGGATGCCGGCGAAGTGGTGCAGGGCTTCGCCGTCGCGATGAAGGCAGGCGCGACCAAGGCGGACTTCGATTCGACCATCGGCATTCATCCGACGGCCGCGGAAGAATTCGTCACGATGCGCGAGCCGGTCTGACGCACCCAAACCCATGAATTTTTCACGGCGTCGGACACCCGCGCGTCGCTGCGCGGCGACGCTTTACAGGGCATTACAAAAAAGCGCCGGTGAGAGGGGACGCTTTACCTCTTCTTTGCGACCTTTTCGCGAGCTGCGGCGTTCTACTCTTTGGGAAAGAGTTCGCCATGAAGCCCGTACGCCCCCACCCATACCTCATCCATTTGCTTGTTGCCTGTTTGCTTCTGTTCGCTGCCGCGATGACAGCGCACGCGCAAGGCCGTGCCGACCCGCCCTCGCGCGTCGGCCGGCTCAACCATGCGGAAGGCGCGGTGGCGTTCGCGCCGGCCGGCGACAACGAATGGATCGACGCCGCGCGCAACCGGCCGCTGGTACGCGGCGACAAGCTGTGGACCGACAAGGGCTCGCGCGCCGAGGTGCAGGTGGGCTCCTCCGCGCTGCGGCTCGACGGCTCGACCCACGTCGAAATCCTCGCGCTCGATGACCAGACCGCGCAGCTGAGCGTCTCGCAAGGCACCGTCTACCTGCGCGTTCGCAGCCTGCCCGAAGGCGAGAACTACGAGATCGACACGCCCAACCTCGCGTACCGCGCCGCCTACCCCGGCGACTACCGCATCGATGTCGATGCGGCGCGCGGCACGACGCGCGTGACGATCCATTCAGGCACGGGCACCGTCTACGGCGACGGCGGGCAGGTGCTGGCGCTGGGCGGCGGCCAGCAGGTCATGTTCCGCGACAAGACCCTCGCGCAGGTCGGGGCGCAGGAGTCTCCGCCGCAGGACAACTTCGACCGCTGGGCCGCCGATCGCAACCGCCGCGAGGACCAGTCGATCTCCGCGCGCTACGTGCCTCGCGAAGTCGTGGGCTACCAGGAGCTGGACGCGAACGGTCAATGGTCGCAGGACGCCGCGCATGGCGTCGTCTGGACCCCGCGCACGGTGCCGGCGAACTGGGCGCCGTATCGCAACGGCCGCTGGGAATGGATCGCGCCCTGGGGCTGGACGTGGATCGACGAAGCGCCGTGGGGCTTCGCACCTTTTCACTACGGCCGCTGGACGCAGATCAGTTCGCGCTGGGTCTGGGTGCCCGGGCGCATCGGGCTCAAGCCGGTGTATGCGCCGGCGCTGGTGGCCTTCATCGGCGGCAGCGGCGCGGGCTGGAAGTCCGCGCTCGGCCCGGGACGCTCGGGCGTCACCTGGTTTCCGCTCGCGCCCGGCGAGCCGTGGATCCCCGCCCATGCCGCGAGCCCGGTCTACATGAGCAACGTGAACCGCGACCTCACGATGCTGCCGAATGCGGCTTATGCGTTCCAGCGCAACCCGGACGCGCTCTCCGCGCTCGCCGCGGAAGATTTCCATCGCGGCAAACCGGGCCGCGCCGGCTGGATGCAGGTCGCGGCCAACATGTTGACGAGCGCCCAGATCGTTCCCCCGCCCGCGATGCCGCAACGCGGCACTGCGCAAGCGCCGCACGCCGTGGCCACGCGCGCCACGCCGCCGCCGCCCGTGGACGTCCGTCCCGTGGTCGCCGCCGCAACGCCCGCGGCGGTGCGCGAGCAGGTGCAGGCGCAGGCGCAAGCCCTGCAAAAGTCGCAAGCGCAGGCGCGCATCGATGCGGACGCGAAGCAACAAGCCCAGGCGAAGATCGATGCGCAAGTCCGGGCGGATGCCCAGGCGAAAGCGGATGCGCAAGTGAAGGCGGACGCCCAGGCCCGCCTCGCCGCGCAAGCGGCAACGCAGCGACAGGTGCAGGAGCAGCAGCGCGTGCAACAAGTTCGCCAGCAGGCACAGGCCGAAGCGAAGACGCGCAGCGAAACCGTCGCCCGCCGCGCCGAATCGGCGAAGCGGGAACAGGCCGCGCAGCACGAGCAGACCGCACGGCGCGTCGAAGCCGCGAAGCGCGAGCAGCTCGCCGAACGCGAATCGCAGGCGCGCCGCGCCGAGACAGCCCGGCGTGCCGACCAGGCCAGGCGCCGCGATGAACTCGCGAAGCGCGACCTGGCGCGCAAGGAACAAATTGGCAAGCAACAGCTGCTCGCCAAGCGTGCCGAGAAGCAGCGCGCGGAGCAGCAGGCGCGCAAGGCCGAGCAGGCGAAGCGCGACGCCGCCGCGCGGCGCGAAGAACAGCAGCGCCGCGACCTGCACGATCAACACGTGGCGCAGGCGCGCAAGGCCGCGGACCAGGAAGTGCAAGCCCTGCGCGAGACACGCGCCCGGCGCGAGGAAGCGCTCGCCAAACGCGAAGCGCAGGAACGTGAGCAGGCCCAGCGCGAAGCGGAGTTGCGCCAGCAGCAGGCATTGGCCGAGCAGTGGCGCCGCGACCGCGCCGCGTGGGAGCAGCAGCAGCGCGACCGCGGCCGCGGCCGGCCCGACCTGCGCGAAGTCGACCGCCGCAACCGCTCGCCCGAGTCGCGCGGCTATCCCATCATCGGTCAACCGATGAGCTGATATTTTGGAGACGACCATGAAGTACCCGAGACAACTCTTCCGAACCGTGCTCGTCGCGAGCGTGGCCGCCTGCGCCGCGCTGGTGTATGCGCAGCAGCTTCAGGCGCCGCAGGTGCAGCAACAGGAGCAGGCCGATCCGCCCGCCCGCGTGGGCAGCCTGTCGCAGATCGAAGGCACGGTCGCCTTCGCGCCGGAGGGCGAGTCCGAATGGGCCGATGCGCCGCTCAATCGGCCGGTCACCGCCGGCGACCGCCTGTGGGCCGACCGCGGCTCGCGCGCGGAAATCCACATGGGCTCGGCCGTGCTGCACATGGCAGGCGAGACGTTCCTGGACATCGCCGAACTGGACGATGACGTGGTGCAAGCCAGCCTGAACGACGGCACCGTGAACGCCAGGGTGCGCGAGTTGCAGCCCGGCGACAACTTCGAGATCGATACACCGCAGCTCGCCTTCCGCGCGACGCAGCCCGGCGACTACCGCATCGACGTCGACGCGCGGCAAGGCATCACCACCGTGGTGGTGCGAAGCGGCGCGGCCCTGGTGTTCGGCGCGGGCGGCCAGCCACAGCAACTGCAGGCCGGCCAGCGAATCGCGTTCACGGGGCAGAACCTCGAGGTCGTTCCCACGCCGGCGATGGCCGATATCGGTTTCGACCGGTGGGCGCAGGACCGCAACCGCGCGGAAGACCAATCACAAACCGCGCGCTACGTGCCGCGCGATGTCGTCGGCTACCAGCAGCTCGATACGTATGGCAGCTGGGACCAGAGCGCCGACTATGGCGCGGTCTGGTACCCGCGCGTGACCGTGGCCGACTGGGCGCCGTATCGCTACGGGCACTGGGACTTCATCACGCCCTGGGGCTGGACCTGGGTGGACGACGCTCCATGGGGCTTCGCGCCGTTCCACTACGGCCGCTGGGCGCAGATCGGAACCCGCTGGGCGTGGGTGCCTGGCCGCCTCGGTCCGCGCCCGGTGTATGCGCCGGCGCTGGTCGCGTTCGTCGGCGGCAATGGCGGCGTGAGCCTGTCGTTCGGATCGAGCCCGGGCATCGGCTGGTTCCCGCTCGGCCCCGGCGAGCTGTGGCGTCCGACGTACCGGACGAGCGCGCGCTATCTCGGCAACATGAACCGCTACGTGGGACGCGGCGGCCGCTATCCGTCGACGTACATCCACCAGCAGCGCCCCGGCGCGTGGACGTCGGTGCGGGTGGAAGACTTCAACCGCGGCCGTCCGGTCAATCGCAGTTGGCAACCGGTGCGCGGCGGCGACGTCGGTCGCGCGCAGATCCTCAGCCAGCCGTCGGCGCTGCCGCAGCCGCGACGTTTCGTGGAGAACAACGGCCCGGCGCGCGCGCGCGCACTGCCACCGCCGCAGTTGAACGCGCCCGGCTTCGCGGCTCGTGCCCCGCGTCCGGTGTTCCAGGGACAGGTAGTGCCGCGGCCGCCGGTTGCCGAGAGCCGCGAGTCGCAGCCCCAGGTTGCGCCTGCCCCGCGTGAGCAGCAACGCGGCCCGCGCGAACAGCAGGTGCAGATTCAGCAGCAACGGCAGGAACAGGTCCAGGCACAACGCGAGAACGCCCTGCGGCAGCAGCAGCAACGCCAGCAGGTTCAGGAACAACGCCAGCGGGAGCACGACGCCGGCGCGGCGCGGCGTGCGCAGCCGATGCCGCCTCCGCAGCCGCCGCAAGTGCAGCATCAGCGGGTCGCGCCGCCTCAAGTGCAAGGCCCACCACCGATCCAGCCGCAAGTGCAGCCGCAGGCGCGGCCGGAGGGCCAGGGACGCGGCCGCCCCTCGATCGATGCGAAAGGCGAGGGAGAAAGAGAGCGCGGCGGCCAGGGCGGCGACGATCAGGGCCAAGGGCAAGGCCGGGGCCGGGGCAACCGCGGCGGGTAATCACATCGACCCCAAGCAAAACGCCGCCCGAGGGCGGCGTTTTGCATTTCATGCAGTGTTCGTATTCAGTTGACGGCTTCGTCGAAGTTGCGCACGACGGGTGAAACTGGCTTGTCTTCGTCGGGCGGCAGGTAGATGGTGGTGCGATCGATCTTGGCGTCGAAAGCGGCCAGTTCGGCGCTCGCGCTGCGGATCACGGCCTTGTCGAGCGGATGGCACTGCCGCTGGCTCAAACGGCGCAGGGACTCCGACTGCTCGATCATTTCGCGCACCATCGCCGGGTCGGTCATCAGCGCGAAAGGATTGCCACACATTGCTGCAGTTCTCATTGGCTCAACTCCTGTGGGATGCTGTTCAAGTTGGTATGGGTGCAACTCTCGCAGGCCGGCCGCATTTGTAACGTCAGGGGCTTTCGTTACAGCTTGTAGGACGCGTTCTCGCGCCGTCCAGGAAGCGCGAGACCGGCGATTCATCGTGCGTTGCACAATACCTGCATGCCCTACATGCCGCCCTTCATCGCCCCCAGCCGGCACACCGATCCGGTCTCCGCGCTCGAGCAGGTCCGCGCGATTTATTCGCAGCAGATCGACCACCTGCGCAGTGCGATGCAGCGCTTCGTCGCCGGCGATGCGCTGCCCGGGCATGTGAGGGCTTGCTATCCGTTCGTGCGAATCCACACCGACACCGTCGTGCGCCAGGCCGCGCTGGAAAACTCCGGCCTGTCCTATGGGTTCGTGGCCGGCGCGGGGCGTTTCGAGACCACGCTCACGCGCCCCGACCTGTATGCGAATTACTACCTGGAGCAGTTCCGCCTCCTGCGCCAGAACCACGCCGTGGAGCTGGAAGTGGGCACCAGCACACAGCCGATTCCGGTGCACTTCTCATTTGCCGAACATGACCATATCGAGGGATCGCTGTCCGCCGACCGGCGCCTGATGTTGCGCGACGTGTTCGACCTGCCCGACCTCGGCGCGATGGACGACGGCATCGCCAACGGCACCTGGGAAGCGAAGCCCGGCGAGCCGCAGCCGCTCGCGCTCTTCACCGCCGCGCGCGTGGACTATTCGCTGCACCGCCTGCGCCACTACACGGGCACCGCCCCGGACTGGTTCCAGAACTTCGTGCTGTTCACCAACTACCAGTTCTACATCGATGAATTCGTGAAACTGGGGCACGAGGAGATGGCGAAACCGGACAGCAACTACACCGCGTTCGTCGAGCCTGGGAACGTCGTGACGCGCCGCACAGGCCTCGCGCCGGAGCCGGTCGATGCGCTGGGCGCCGTCCCGCCGCGCCTGCCGCAGATGCCCGCCTATCACCTCACGCGACCGGGACATGGCGGCATCACGATGATCAACATCGGTGTCGGCCCCGCCAACGCGAAGACGATCACCGATCACGTCGCGGTGCTGCGCCCGCATGCGTGGATGATGCTCGGTCACTGCGCCGGCCTGCGCAACAGCCAGCAGCTCGGCGACTATGTGCTCGCCCACGCTTATGTGCGCGAGGACCATGTGCTCGATGAGGAGTTGCCGCTGTGGGTGCCGATCCCGGCGCTCGCGGAAATCCAGCTGGCGCTGGAGCGCGCGGTGGGGGATGTCACCGGTTTCAAAGGCGCGGATTTGAAGCGCGTGATGCGCACCGGCACGGTGGCCAGCACGGACAACCGGAATTGGGAACTGCTGCCGGGCAACGTGCCGCAGCGCCGTTTCAGCCAGAGCCGCGCGGTGGCGCTGGACATGGAGAGCGCGACGATCGCCGCGAACGGCTTCCGCTTTCGCGTGCCCTACGGCACCTTGCTGTGCGTGAGCGACAAGCCGCTGCACGGGGAGATCAAGCTTCCCGGGATGGCGAACCAGTTCTATCGGGAGCGGGTGGACCAGCACCTGCGCATCGGCATGCGGGCCATCGAGATCCTGCGCGAGGAAGGCAGCCAGCGGCTGCATTCGCGGAAGTTGCGCAGTTTCGACGAGGTGGCGTTTCAGTAGCGAAGCCGTCATGCCGGACTTGATCCGGCATCCATCGGGAAATGGCGCCGCGCTTCGATGGATTGCGGGTCGAGCCCGCAATGACGGACCGCTACACCGGCACTTCGGCCGTCCCCATCGCCTCGCCCAGCCGCACCGGCCGCGTCGGCTCCCAATCCTTGTGGAAAGTGATCACGTTCTTCGGGAACAGCATCACCACCGTCGACCCGAGCCGGAAGCGACCCATCTCCGCGCCCTTGGCAAGCACGATGTCCTTGTCCTCGTAACTCCACTCGCGGACGTCGCGCGTGCGCGGCGGGTTCACGACGCCATGCCACACCGTCTCGACGCTGCCCACGATCGTCGCGCCCACCAGCACGTTGACGAACGGCCCGTACGCCGTATCGAACACGCACACCACGCGCTCATTGCGCGCGAAGAGGCTCGGCACGTGGCGCGCCGTCAGCGGGTTCACGGAGAAGAGATCGCCGGGGATGTAGATCATCCGCTTGAGGCGTCCTTCGCACGGCATGTGGATGCGGTGGTAATCCTTGGGCGCGAGGTACAGCGTCGCGAAGTGGCCGTGGTTGAACTGGTGCGCCAGCGCCTGGTCGCCGCCGACAAGGGCGCGCGTCGAATAGCTGTGCCCCTTGGCCTGGAAGAGCTGGTCGTGTTCGATCGGTCCGTACTGGCTGATCGCGGCGTCCACCGGGCAAATGAAGGGCGCGTCGGCGATAGGCCGCACGCCTTCCTTCAGCGGCCGCGTGAAGAAGTCGTTGAAGGTGGCGTAACTCTCGATGCGCGGGTTGGCCGCCTCGTTCATGTCCACGCGGTACTTCGCGACGAAGTTGCGGATGATCGCGTGGGTGATCGCCCCACCGCGGAAGTTGGCCACCCATCCCGCGAACACGGTGAGCCACCGCTTGGGCAGGAGGTATTGCGGCACGACGGCCAGGCGTGTGGACACTTTCGGGAACCTTCGCGGCAAAACCGAAAATTCTAGGCCACCGCAAGCGCCGCCGGGGAGGTGGGCCACAATAAAGCCATGGCGAAGCCCCTGATCCCGGCCGAGATGCTCGCGATGGTGCGGCGCGGCGTGTCCGCGATCGTGGCCTCGCGCGACGCGGCGCTGCGCCCCAGCCTCATGCGCGCGATGGGCACGCGGATCGAGGACGATGGGGGCGCGATCACGGTATACGTCTCGCGTACGCAGTCGCGCCAGCTTCTGCAGGATGTGGCCGCGAACGGGCACATCGCGGTGGTGTTCAGCGAACCGTCCACGCATCGCACGATGCAGGTGAAGGCGACGAGCGCGACCATGCGCAATGCCGATGCCAGCGATGTCGCCGTGCTCGAGGGCTATCTCGCGTCGATGGAGCAGGAGCTCGTGCGGATCAACATCCCCCTTCCCCTGACGCGCGCGATGCTGGCGCATCGCCTGGACGACGTGGTCGCGATCCGCTTCGAGCCGGAGTTCGCCTTCGACCAGACGCCGGGGCCGCAGGCGGGCACGCGCCTTTCGGGGGCCGCGCCATGAGCGATCCGCAGCTCGGCGACATCCGCATCTGCCTGGAAGGCGCGATCCCCGCCGTGATGGCGACGTGCGCCGCCGACGGCATGCCCAACGTCGCCTACATCTCGCAGGTGTACTACGTGGACGAGCGGCACGTTGCGCTCTCCTTCCAGTTCTTCAACAAGACGCGGCAGAACATCCTGGCCAATCCGCGCGCGGTGGTGCAACTCATCCATCCGCAGACCGCCGGTTTCTACCGCCTTCACATCCGCTACCTGCGCACGGAAACGGAGGGACCGCTGTTTGAGGGCATGAAGGCGCAACTCGCGGGCATCGCGTCGCACACCGGCATGCAAGGCGTGTTCCGCCTGCTCGGCTCGGACGTGTACGAGGTGGAGCGTATCGAAGCTGTTGCGGGCGATCCGCTGCCCACTCCGCCGCCGCGCAGCGGCATGCTCGCGGCGGTGCGGCGCTGCAGCGAGCGGCTCGCGCGCTGCGGCTCGCTCGACGAAGCGCTCAACGCGGTGCTCGCGACGCTCACCGACTTCATGGGCGTCAAGTACGGCATGGTGCTGATGCTGGACGATGCCGCGCAGCATCTCTACACGGTGGCGAGCTGCGGCTACGCGACGTCGGGCGTCGGCTCGGAGGTGACGATGGGCGAAGGCGTCATCGGCGTCGCCGCGCGCGAGCACACGCCCGTGCGCATCGGGCACATGACCAATGCGTACCTGTACAGCCGCGCGATGCGCAGCAGTTTCGAGGCCAACGTGCCGGACCTCGAAGCCGTCACGCAGATCCCCTACCCCGGCCTCGCCGAGCCGCACAGCCAGCTCGCGGCGCCGGTGATGTCGGCGGGCCGCGTGCTGGGCGTGCTCTTCGTCGAAAGCCCGAACGACCTGCAGTTCGGCTTCGAGGACGAGGACATGCTGGTCGCGATGGCCGGACATCTGGGCGCGACGATCGATTTGATGCATGCGAGCACCGACGCGCCCGAGGCCGCGCCGCCCGCGATCGCGGCGGCGCCGACTGCCGGCGCGCCGCTGCAGCTGCGCCACTACGCGAGCAACGACAGCGTGTTCGTCGGCGACAGCTATTTGATCAAGGGCGTGGCCGGCGCGATCCTGTGGAAGTTGTTGAACGACCACCAGCGCGAAGGCCGAACCGAGTTCTCCAATCGCGAGTTGCGGCTGGACGCATCGATCGGCCTGCCGGACGTCACCGACAACCTCGAGGCGCGGCTCGTGCTGCTGCGAAGGCGGCTGGCCGAGCATGGACCCCATATACGCATCGAGAAGACCGGGCGCGGGCGGTTCCGGCTGGAGCTTGCACGCCCGGTGGTTCTGGCCGAGTCCCAATAGCTGTCATTGCGGGCTCGACCCGCAATCCATCGCAGCGCAACCGGATGCCGGATCAAGTCCGGCATGACATGGCTTATAGCAACGCCTGCGCCAGCTTCTCCCATTCCCGCCCCGTCAAATGCGGCCGCACCGTATCCAGCACGGCCTGGAACGCCGGCGGCGGCGCATGGCCCTGCATGTCCGACAGCACCGCGAGGCGCTCGACAGGATTCATGAACGGAAGCATCCAGCGAGCGACCACCATCATCTCGGCCGGCGGGATCGAAGCGACGAGGCGGCTGTGTATCTCCATCAGCTCGGCGTCGGTGTAGCGCGCCCACAGCACGGCGTTGTGCGCGGTCTCTTCCACATACATGTGCTGGAAATTCTCGGCGACGAAAAGCGACAGCGAGCGGTACAGATTCTGCGCGACCGCTGCGCGCGATTCCGCCGTCGTCGCGCGCAGCGCGGCGACGGACTGGCTCAACGTGGCGATATGCGCTTCGTGCTCTTCATGCTCGTGCGCAATGCGCTCGCTGGCGCCGGGCGCGCGCGCCTCGATAGCGCTGTGCACGAACTCGTTCTCGTGCTTCAGGTGCGACGCGCAGAAGTCGAGCAGCTCGAGCACGCGCTGCGTGGTCTGCGCGACTTCCAGCTCGTCCGAGCTGTCCATCCGGCCCATGGCGAGCAAGGTGTCGGCCATCATGGCGCGGATGGCTTTGTGGATGCCCGCATACATGTCCACGCGGGGCGCCTGCGCGGCGGTGACCTGGCTGATCTCGTTGGCGTCGATGTTCATTTCGCTTCTCTCGCTTCTCTTGAAGTTTCGCGGCGCACCATGCGCCACGACAGGAAGAGAAGTCTAGAAATCGAAACCGGAACGCGCCGCTAAGAAATGCTTAAGCAATCCCTAAAGATTCCTTAACCTCGTCCCTCTTCGGCTCGACCGGTGCGAAGTTGTGAACTGCGTCACGCGCCTCCTGTTGCGCGGCCGCCTTGATCATGTCCGCGGCCTTCTCGGCGATCATGATCACCGGCGCGTTGGTGTTGCCGCCGACGATGCGCGGCATGATGCTCGCGTCCACCACGCGCAGCCCTTCCATGCCACGCACGCGCAGCTGCGCATCGACCACGGCCATCTCGTCGTTGCCCATGCGGCACGTGCCCACCGGGTGGTAGATCGTGTCGGCATGGTTGCGCACGAACTGCTCGATCTCCACTGTCGTGCGCGCCACGGCCGACTTCTTGAGCTCGCGCCCACCGTAGCCCGCGAGTGCGCTCTGGCCCAGGATGCCCCGCATGATCTTGAAACCCTTGGCCAGCAGTTGCAGGTCCGCGACTTCGCCCAGGAAATTCGGATCGATCAGCGGCGGCGCCATCGGGTCCTTGCTCGCGAGGCGCACGCTGCCCCGGCTTTGCGGGCGCAGCACGCAAACGTGGCACGAGTAGCCGTGCCCGAATACCGTCTTGCGGCCGTGGTCCACGAGTTTGCCGATGACGAAGTGCAATTGCAGGTCGGGCACCGGCTCCGACGGATCGCTCTTGATGAAGCCGCCGGCTTCCGCGAAGTTGGTGGTGAGCACGCCCGTGCGGTGCTTGCGCCACTCGAAGATGCCTTTGATGAGGCGAGCCGCACCGACGATCGACATGCCGAACAATTCGCGCAGCTTCGGCGCATTCACCACCATCACGACGTCCGGATGGTCGTGCAGGTTCTGCCCGACGCCCGGCAAGTCGTGCACGACGCCGATCTCGTGCTCCTCCAGGTGCGCTGCCGGACCGACGCCCGAGAGCATCAGGATTTGCGGCGACATGAGCGCACCCGCGCACAGCAGCACTTCGCGCATCGCGCGCACACGCTTCAATTCACCACCTTGCCGGAACTCGACCCCGGTCGCGCGGCGTCCCATGAAGAGGATGCGCGTGATGTGCGCGCCGGTGATGACGTGCAGGTTCGGGCGCGAGCGGTTCGGCGCGAGGTAGGCCTTCGCGGCGCTGAACCGCTCGCCATCCTTGTGCGTGACCTGGTACATGCCGACGCCTTCCTGGTCCGCACCGTTGAAGTCCAGGTTGCGCGGATAACCCGCTTCCATCCCGGCTTTGACGAACACCGGCCCGTAGCGATTCGGGCTGCGCAGGTCCATCACGTTGAGCGGCCCGCCGGCGCCGTGGAATTCGTCCGCGCCGCGTTCGTTGTGTTCCGAGCGCTTGAAGTAGGGCAGCACGTCGTCCCAACCCCAGCCCTCGTTGCCCAGCGACGCCCAATGGTCGTAGTCGCTGCGGTGTCCCCGTGCATAGATCATGGCGTTGACGGAGCTCGAGCCGCCCAGCACCTTGCCGCGCGGCTGGTAGCCCTGGCGGCCATTGAGGCCGCGCTGCGGCTCGGTCTCCATCGCCCAGTTGGCCTGGCCGTTCTTCGCGAGCACCGCGAGCCCCGCAGGGCAGTGGATCAGCACGCTGTCGTCGGGCGGCCCGGCTTCGATGAGCGCGACCTGCACACCAGGGTCTTCGGACAGGCGCGCCGCGAGCGCGCAGCCCGCGGAGCCGCCGCCCGCGATGACGTAGTCGAAAGTCGGTGTCATGTAGCCGCTGTCCTTGCTTGAATGAAACTGCCCGGCGACGTTACCGCGAAAGTAGCGCCGCGCACAAGCTGCTTGTACCATTGCGATCCACTTTAGAGAGAAGCGTCGTGAAGGCTCCGATGACCTACCTTGAACAGCGAACCCACGAGTTGCGCAAGCGCCGCCTCATGATGGTGGACGGCGCGCTCACCATGAACACCGAGACCGCCGAAAGCGGCGCGAGCGCCCGCGTCAATGAAGCCGGCTATTGGGGCTTCGCGGCCAGCAGCGACGCGGCCGCCAGCGCCATGTCGCGCCTCACCGATGCGGCGACGCGAAACGCTGCCGCGATGTCGCGCTTCGGCAAGCGCGATGACACAACCCTTTCCGGCGGCGCCTACCGGGGCGAACATGCGTTCCGCGGCAAGCCCACTATCGGCCGCAAGGAATTGGTCGAGCGCATGGCAGAGCTCAGTGCGTGGTGCAAGCGTCGCTACCCCAGCCTCAAGTCCACGCGCGTGATCGTGCACGACGAATACCACGGCAAGCGCCTCACGACGAGCAACGGCGCGGACGTGCTGAACACCATCGCGCGTGCGGCCGTCCACGTCGTCTTCACGGCCGAAGGCGCCGATGGGGCGCCGGTGGAATTGATCGACTACGGCAGCGCGAAGGGCAGCCTCGCGGACATGGACTTGTCCGTCCCGGCGTGGGAAGCCAGGCTCGACGAATTGCACCGCCACCTTCTCGCCAAGTGCGACGCGGTTCCCGCGCGCGGCGGCATGCGCACGCTGGTGCTCGCGCCGCCGCTGGCGGGCATGCTCGCGCACGAGGCGATGGGCCATCCCTGCGAGGCCGACATCGTGCTCGGCGGCGCCGTGACGCGCAACCTGGTCGGCCAGCGCGTGGCGAGCGATCTCGTGACGATGATCGACGTCGCCCACACTTTGAACGGGCAGGAAGTGATGATCCCCGTGTACGCCGACGACGAGGGCACGCCCGCCACCGACGCGGTGCTGATCCGGGACGGCATCCTCACGCAGTTCATGAGCAGCCGCGAAACCGCGGCGCAGCTCGGCATCGAAGCGACCGGCAGCGCGCGCGCTTACCTGCCCGCGGACGAGCCGCTGGTGCGCATGCGCAACACGGTGATCCTGCCTGGCACCAGCAAGCTCGATGACATGATCGCCGGCGTCGACGACGGCTATTTCCTCATGAAGACGATGAACGGCCAGGCCGACTCCACGACCGAATTCATGTTCGGCATCAGCCTCGCTTACGAGATCAGGAACGGCAAGCTGGGACGCGCGATCAAGGACACCACCGTGTCGGGCTCCGCGATCAAGGCGCTGCAGACAGCCGACGCCGTGTCCGACGACATGCACTGGAGCTGCTCCGGCTATTGCGGCAAGAAGCAGCCGATGGTCGTCTCGATGGGCGGCCCGGCCTTGCGCGTGCAGGCGCACATGGGAGGCGAATGATGACCACCGCGATCGACCTTCGCTCGCCCGCCGCGCAGGCACTGGAGATGATGCGCGCCGCCGGCTTCGAGCACGCGCAGGTGACTGCCTCGCGTTCCACGCTCGATGAACTCAACGCCAACGAGAACACGCCGAGCCTGCTGCGCAGCACCGAGTCGTTCAAGCTGCAATTGCAAGGCATCGTGGAAGGCCGCTCGGCCTCGGCGGAAGTTGTCGGGTTCGACATCGAGCGCGTGCGCGCCGCGGTGGCCGACCTGTTCACCGACGCGGGTTCCGCGCCGCAGGACACCGCGAATGCCGTGTCCGCCGGCCAGTCCGCGGCGATCGTGCGCGGCCCCCAGGAAGGCGACCGCGAGCAGCTTGCCGACAGCATCGCCCAAGTGCTGGCCTTCCGCGAGCGCGAAACGCCGCGCATGATGATCCGCCAGTCCGAGGCGCAGCATCATCTGTACGGCTGGCAGACGCTCACCACGGGGGGAAGCGACCTGTCCGGCAGTCTCGGCTGGTATTCCTTCCTCGTCGGCGGCGCGGCGCGCGACGGCGACAAATCGAGTTCGCTCGCCTACACCTACGGAAATACGGACCACCTCGCATCGGCGCCAGTGCACGAGCAGTTCGGCGTCGCCGACATGATGCGCGCCGCGCAGCGCCAGATCGAGACGAAGCCGTTCGACGGCAGGTTCGAGGGCGACGTCGTGCTGATGCCGCACGCGGTGGAGTCGCTCATGGGCTGGCTGCTTGGCCAGCTCTCGGACATGCAGCTCATTTCGGGCAGCTCGGTCTATCGCGAGCGCGTTGGCCAGCGCATCGCCTCGACGCTGTTCACCTTGCGCAGCCGATTCGACGCGTCCGGCATCGCTGCCGTTTCCGTCGATGGTTTTGCCACGCCCGACGTGACGATCGTGCAGGACGGGACGCTCAAGACGTTGACGCCCTCGCTGTACGGCAGCCGCAAGACCGGCCTGCCGCACGTGCCCGTGGCGAGCGGCGGCTGGGACATCGCGCCCGGCGCAACGCCGCTCGCGGAAATGGTGGGCGGCGTGCAACGCGGCGCGCTCGTGGGCCGGCTGTCGATGGGCGCGCCCGCGCCGAACGGCAACTTCTCCGGGGTGATCAAGAACAGCTTCGCGATCGAAGGCGGGGAGATCGGGCATGCGCTGTCGGAGACGATGATCACCGGCAATATGGCCAGGATGCTCCAGGACATCGTCGCCGTGAGCCGCGAGACGCAGGACGGGACGGGCGTCCGGCTTCCTTGGGTTCGGATCGGGGGCCTGCACTTCTCGTGAGGTCGCTTGGACGCAGAATTCGCGGAAGCTACGCAGAAGGAAGACAAGAAAACTTCTTGAACTCATTCGAATTTCCTTCTGCGTCCTCTGCGTAACCTCTGCGAATTCTGCGTCCAAAAGAATCTTTTGAAATATTCACATTCAATTAACTTGCACACAATTTAATTTGACGCTACAATCCACCCATGGCGCAAAATTTCGATCCCGACCAGGCCCTGCTGCTCGACAACCAGCTGTGCTTCGCGCTCTACTCCACCTCGCTAGCCATGACCAAGCTCTACAAGCCGCTGCTGGATGAGTTGGGCCTTACCTACCCGCAATACCTCGCCATGCTGGTGCTCTGGGAGCGAGACGGCCTGATGGTCTCCGAGCTCGGAGAGCGCCTCTATCTCGACTCCGGCACGCTCACGCCGCTGCTCAAGCGCCTCGAAGCGTCCGGCCTCATCGCACGCATCCGCGACGTGCAGGACGAGCGCCGTGTCCACATCACGCTCACCGCCGCAGGCCGCAAGCTCAAGGCGAAGGCGCAGAAGATTCCGAGCTGCATCCTTGCCGCCAGCCAGTGTTCGATCCCCGAGCTCACCAAGCTCACGCGAGACATCCGCGGCCTGCGCGAAAACCTGGCCGGCTGACATCTCACCCGTGCCCCACCCGCTTCACCCGAAGAACCCACCAAGGAAACCACCATGACCACGCAACTCGAAAAAGTCCTCTACACCGCCAAGGCCCACACCACGGGCGGGCGTGACGGCCAGTCCCGCACCGACGACGGCCGGCTGGACATCAAGCTGTCGCCCCCCGGCCAGCCGGGCAACGGCACGAACCCCGAGCAGCTGTTCGCGGCCGGCTACTCCGCGTGCTTCATCGGCGCGATGAAAGCCGTCGCCGGCAAGACCAAGGTCACGCTGCCGCAAGACCTCGCGATCGACGCCGAAGTGGACCTCGGCCCCACGCCCGGCGCCTACGGCATCGCGGTGCGCATGAACGTCAGCCTGCCGGGCATGGACCGCGCCGCCGCGCAAGAGCTGCTGGACGCAGCGCACAAGGTGTGCCCGTACTCCAACGCGACCCGCGGCAACATCGACGTGGCGATCAACCTGGTCTGATCGCGACCCATGTCGCCAAGGCGGCCCGCCCGTGTTGAACGGGCGGGCCGTTTCGTATACGGTGGCTTCATGAGCACCACCACCCTCCTCGTGCGCCAGGACAAGCTGCCCGAATCGCGCCTCCTCACGCGCGAGAGTTCGCCGCTGGCGGAGGGGCAGGTGCGCGTGCGCATCGACCACTTCGCGCTCACGTCCAACAACATCACGTACGCGGCTTTCGGCGACGCGATGAACTACTGGCGGTTCTTCCCGGCCGGCGAAGCGGGCTGGGGCATTGTTCCGGTGTGGGGGTTCGCAGCGGTCGCGCAATCGCTGCACCCTGGCGTCGCGGTGGGCGAGCGGCTGTACGGCTACTGGCCGATGTCGAATGAAGCCATCCTGCAGCCCGCGCGCCTGTCGGCCTCCGGCTTCTCCGATGCCGCGCCGCACCGCGCGGAGCTGCACGCCGTCTACAACCATTACCTGCGCACCAACGCCGATCCGTTCTACACGCCCGACACGGAAGACGTGCAAGCGCTGCTGCGCCCGCTGTTCGTCACGTCCTGGCTCATCGACGACTTCCTCGCCGACAACGACTTCTTCGGGGCGAGGGCGTTGCTGCTTTCCAGCGCATCGAGCAAGACGGCGTACGGCACCGCATTCCAGCTCGCGCAGCGCGGCGGCATCGAAGTCGTGGGTCTCACCTCCGCCGCCAACCGCGCCTTCTGCGAAAGCCTGGGTTGCTACTCGCGCGTGCTCGCGTACGAGGAGCTCGAGCAGGTGCCGGCGGATGCGGCGTGCGTCTACATCGACTTCGCGGGCAACGCCGATCTGCGCATGCGCATCCACACGCGATTCGCGAACCTCAAGTACAGCTGCTCCATCGGCGGCACGCATGTGGAGCAGCTCGGTGGCGCGAAGGATTTGCCCGGACCCCGCGCGACATTGTTCTTCGCGCCGGCGCAAATCAAGAAGCGCCAGGGCGACTGGGGGCCGGCGGAGTTGGGCATGCGCCTCGTGCAAGCCTGGCATACATTCCGCGAGAAAGTCTCGCGCCCCGACGCGCCGTGGCTGCGCGTGGAGCGGCATAGCGGCCCGGAGGCTGTGCAAGCAGCCTACGCGCAAGTGCTTGAAGGACGCGGCGACCCGCGCGTCGGACACATGCTTTCAATCCAGAGTTGAAGTTTTCAGTTTCGAGGTCCGTTGCCGCCCACGGCACGGCCCACAATCGAGGCATGTCTTCCCATCCCTATGAGGTTCTCACGCCGGACGCCGTGATGGACGCGCTCGACGCCGTCGGCTTGCGCGGCGACGGCCGCCTGATGGCGCTCAGCTCCTACGAAAACCGCGTCTACATGGCGCACCTGGAAGAGCCGGTGCAAGGCCACGGCGCGGTGGTCGCCAAGTTCTATCGCCCGGCGCGCTGGACCGAGGAACAGATTCTCGAGGAGCATGCGTTTTCCGCGGAGCTCGCCGAGGCGGAAATCCCCGCTGTGGCGCCGCTGGT
Source organism: Pseudomonadota bacterium (assembly GCA_040385005.1). Classification (GTDB taxonomy): domain Bacteria; phylum Pseudomonadota; class Gammaproteobacteria; order Burkholderiales; family Burkholderiaceae_C; genus Ramlibacter. Next base: position 11,090 of record JAZKIF010000120.1, on the reverse strand, counting down.
GTTGAACGGCGCGACGTTGCACCATCACGCCGGATTCGCATTCAGCGTGAGCCCGCGCCGGGGTGGCCGCGCGCCCGAACTCGACGACGGCGAAGTGCTGGAGTGGATCGGCCGCTTCCTCGCGCGCATCCACGTCGCCGGCGCGAAGCGGCCGTTCGCGGCGCGCGGGACGCTGGACGCGCGCACGTTCGGCGAGGAGCCGCGTGAATGGCTGCTGCAACACCACATGATCCCGCTGGACGTGCAGTCCGCCTGGGAGAAGCAGTGCGACATCGCGCTGCGCATGATCGCGGACACCGCGTTGGGCGAAGCCTCGCGGGGCGGCGTGCGTTACCTGCGCCTGCACGGCGACTGCCATCCCGGCAACATCCTGTGGACGCCGGACCAGGGGCCGCATTTCGTCGACCTCGACGATGCGCGCATGGGTCCGGCGGTGCAGGACATGTGGATGCTGCTCTCGGGCGAACGCGCGCAGCGGCAAAAGCAGCTGGGTGCGCTGGTCGACGGCTACGAGCAGATGCGCGAGTTCGATCGCGATGAGCTCGCGCTCATCGAGCCGTTGCGCACGCTGCGCCTCATCCACTACAGCGCGTGGCTCGCGCGGCGTTGGGACGACCCGATCTTCCCGATCAACTTTCCGTGGTTCGGCACCAGCGATTACTGGCAAGGCCAGGTGCAGATGCTGGAAGAGCAGATCGAGGCGATGGCCGAGCCGCCGCTCGTGGTGTAGCCGCGCATCAGGGCGTGCAGCCGGCTATGGACTGCCAGCCGCTCTTCGCGCCGGCGTCGACCGGAGCCCCGCCGCCCATCAGGTAGTACACGTGGTTGTCCTGCGACGAGACGCCGAGGTACACGCTGGTCGCCGCGTAATGGCGGAAGTAGTAAGGCGCGAGCGTCTGCGAACCCGAAGGCGGCGAGAACAGAGCGGGGAAATTCGCCTCGGCCCAGTTGAAGAGGCAATCGTCGGCCGCGGCGGACGTGATGGCGACAGTCTTCAGCAAACCCCAATCGGCGAAGTAGCCGTACATACCGGGGCGCACCTGCAACGCGAAGCTGCTCGCGCCCGCGGTCGCCTGGAAACTCGTCCCCACGATGGGCGTGGCAGTGCCTGCGGACACCGCTGATGCGCCAGTGACCTGGATGTCGTCCACGTACCAGCCCACGCCCTGGCTCGATTGCGGATACCAGCTCGCGCCGGACTGCAGTGCATAGCGCCAGCGGATGCGGATGGTGCGGTCGGCGAACGCGGCGAGGGATACGCTCTTCGTGCTGAAGTTCGACTCCCCGAACACCGACGTCGTGCCCGTCTGTTGCCCCGCCTGCTCGAACACCGTTGTCCAGTTCACGCCGTCGTCCGTGGACACTTCCACCAGCGCGCGCTGCGCGGGCGAGGAGAGCGCGAGACGGCTCGCGAACTGCAACGCCGTCGATGGGCCCGCCGCAAGTGGCTGGTTCAGTGTCATCACCTGGTCGGCGGAGGCCGGATGCGCGAAATGAAATGACGACGCACCGGTGGCGGACGCATCGCCGGTCATCAGCGGATAGCCCGCGCTGATGGACGCCGTGAAATTCCCGGCGCCTGATTCCGCGCCATCGTTCAACGTGTACGCGCTGGTCGCGAGGCTGCGCCATTCGTACGATGTCGCGCCCGTCACCGGGGCGAAGCTGTACACCCCCGACTGGTTCGCCGCGAGCGCCGCGCTGCCGGAGATCGCGAGTGGATCGGCAGCGGCCGCGTCGGGATCGAACACGACGGATGTGTAGGTGAAGGTTCGCGAGACGCCGTCCACGATCACGTTGCCGAGCGTCACCTGGTAAACCGTGTCGGCCGCCGGCCTCGCCCAGGCCATTCCGTCGGCATACGTGCCGGGGTACCACACGAGCGTGTTCTCCGCGTAGCCGTTCACGACGGTTTCCGCGCGCGTCGAGATGGCCACGCCGTTCTCCGTCATGGAAATCGTCGCGCCCGAAAAGTCCGCATGCGGGTACGAGAACGACCAGCGCGGATACACCGTGGTGTACGGCGTGTAGCCGCGCGGCGGCCACGCCACGAAGTCGTCGCGCACGGCGGGCCGGGCCGAGAAGATGTTCGCGTCCTGCACCCACAAGGCGTTCGTCTTGATCGGCGCGTCCACGTCGCCCGCACCCATGAATTGCGTTTGAGGGAAGAGGATCCAGCGCCGGTGCCCGGCCGCCGCGTTGTTGGACCCGGCATCGCGCATGTAGCTCTCGCCGATGCCTTCCGCGCCGTTGCGTCCGAGCGCAAGGTTGGATTTACCCGCTCCTTCCGCGGCCGTCGCGTTGTAGCAGGACCAGCTCGCAGGCGGCGTGTGGCTGAGTTGCATGTTGGCGGCCATCAGCATCGCGGCCTGCTGCGCCTTCTGGTTGAACGTGGCGTCGAATTGCACCGCCGCGGGAACGCCCGCCATCGCGCGAAACCAGTTGATGCGCCGCAGTTCGGCCGCGCGGAATTCAGCGGACGTGTCGCCCGCGTCGCAGGTGGCGATGTTGCCGGTCCAGCCGGAAGCTTTCTGCGAGGACGACGCGTAGACGGTGCGGTAGAAGAGCAACACCTGCGCGCGGTTGTTGGCATCGATGACGTAGCCGCCGTTGGCCGGGGCCTGCGCCTGCCGGCCCGTGTCCGCCCGCGGCGTGGGTTGCAAACCCTGGAGGGAGATCGGGAAAGAAGGCGGCACCGGGCCGCTCATCGGCTCGCGTCCGGAGACGGGCGCGTCCCCGCCTCCGCAGGCCGCGAGCAACGCGGCCAGTACAACGGACACAACTACTCTCGCATCGCACCATGACGGCAACATCGACCCATCCTTCCGGCCCGACCCCAAGGCAAGCGGAAGACTGTGCCCGAGGTCCGGGCCGGACGCAACTAGCGGACCGGGTTTTCCAGCACGCCGATGCCGTCGATCTCCACCCGCACGACGTCGCCCGCCTTCAGGTATTTGGGCGGCTTGAAGCCGATGCCCACGCCCACCGGCGTGCCGGTCGCGATGACGTCGCCGGGGTACAGCGTGATGCCGGCCGAGAGCGTTTCGATCAGCGTCGGGATGTCGAAGATCAAATCGGTGGTCACCGCGTTCTGCCGCTCTTCGCCATTGACATAGCAGCGCACGCTCGTCTTCGTGCCGTCGCACTCGTCGGCGCTCACCAGCCAGGGGCCCATCGGGCAGAACGTGTCGAACGACTTGCCCAGCACCCATTGCAGGTGCCGGCTTTGCCAGTCGCGCGCCGTCACGTCATTGATGATCGTGTAGCCCCAGACGTGCTGCATCGCATCCGCCTTGGTGATGCCCTTGCCGCCCTTGCCGATGATCACGGCGAGCTCGGCCTCGTAGTCGATGGCGGTGGAAACTTCGGGAACGATCTGGATCGCATCGCCGGGCCCGACGACCGATTCGGGCACCTTGGTGAAGTAGATCGGCACGGTGGGAATGTCGCCGCCGGCCTTGGCGCTGCTGTCGAAGCCGCTCTTCGCGAACTCGCTGGCGTGCGCGTGGTAATTCTTTCCTACGCAGAAGATGTTGCGGCGCGGGCGCGGGATCGGCGCGATGAGCTTCACCTGGTCGAGCGCGATGGCCGCGCCGGTTGCGGGCAGCGGCTCGCCGCGGGCCAGCGCCTCGATCACCGGCAAGGCGCCCAGTTCGCGCTGGGCATCGCTCAGCTGCAAAGGCTGGATGGATTTATGGTCGGCGGAGACCAGCCCGACAGCAGGCCGGCCCTGGTGGATGTATGCGGCGATCCTCATGGGGAAAACTCTCTCGCGGAAGGGGCGGTCAATGTAGCATGCTAACCATAGATCCTCAAACCCCCACCAGCATTCCGGGAGATTTCCACATGCAACGCCGCTTCGCCCTGGCCGCCAGCGCCCTGCTGCTTTCCGCAGCCGGCGCCGCCTTCGCCCAAGCCCCCTACCCCAGCAAGCCGATCACCATGATCGTGCCCTTCCCGCCCGGCGGCCTGGCCGACCTGGTCGCACGGCCCGTCGCCGAGGCGATGGCGCGCGATCTCGGCCAACCGGTGGTCATCGAGAACAAGGGCGGCGCCGGCGGCGGCATCGGCATGGCCTATGTCGCAAAGGCCCCGCCCGACGGCTACACCGTCGTTATGTCGCTCTCGTCATTCACGGTGTTGCCCGAGGCCGATATCGTGCTCGGCCGCGCGCAGATGTACGCGCTCAATTCGCTGCGGCCCATCGCCCGCTTCACCGCCGACCCGACGGTGCTGGCCGTGCGCGCGGACGCGCCGTGGAAGACCGCGAAGGATTTCGTCGAGGACGCGAAGCTGCATCCCGGCGCCATCAACTACGGCTCGTCCGGCAACTACGGCACCATGCACGTGCCGATGGAAATCCTCGCGCAGAACGCCGGCGTGAAGCTCACGCACGTGCCTTACACCGGGGCCGGCCCGGCCGTGGTCGCGTTGCTGGGCGGACAGATCCAGGCCTTGTCGACCGGCCCCGCGACCGTGCTGCAGCACGTGAAAGGCGGCAAGCTGCGCGTTCTCGCTCATTGGGGCAACGGCAAGCTCGAATCCATGCCCGACGTTCCCTCGCTGAAGGACTCGGGCTACAACGCGGAGTACGCGCAGTGGTCCGGCCTCTTCATCCCCGCGAGCACGCCGGAGCCGATCGCGCAGCGCCTGCGCGCCGCCGCGCGAGCGGCCGCGAACGATGCGAAGGTGAAGGACGTGATCCTCAACGCGGGCAGCCCGGTGCTCTACCAGGACACGCCCGACTTCGAGAAGTACGTGCAGGCCGATGCGAAGCGCATGGCCGAGGTGGTGAAGAAGATCGGCAAGGTGGAGTGAGAACCTTGTCATCGCCCAACGTATGTCATTGCGGGCTTGACCCGCAATCCAGGCATTCGTGGATCCCGGGTCGAGCCCGGGATGACAATTGTTTTTGGAGAACGTCACGATGAAGCGTATTTGTCTCGCACTGGCCTTCGGCCTCGCCGTGTCCGCCACATCCATGCAGGTGCTGGCGCAATCATGGCCGACGCGCCCCGTGAAGATCATCGTGCCGTTCGCGGCCGGTGGCCCGGCGGACAACTACGCGCGGTTCATCGCGCAGCGTCTTTCGGAATCGCTAGGGCAATCCTTCGTCGTGGATGACCGGCCCGGCGGTGGCTCCGTCATCGGCACCGACGTCGTCGCGAAGTCGCCGGCCGACGGCTACACGCTGCTCCTCATGTCGAACACGCACACGGTGAACGAGACGCTGATGCCGACCAAGCCGTTCGTGCTGATGCGGGATTTCGTCGGCATCGCACCGATCAACTATTCCGACCTCGTGCTCGTCGCCAACCCTTCCGTGCCGGCATCGAACCTGAAGGAGTTGATCAAGCTCGCGAAGGACAAGCCGGGCAAGGTCAACTACGCATCGTCCGGCCCGGGCACGCCGTACCACATGGCCGGCGAGCTGTTCAAAAGCATGTCGGGCGTGTACCTCGTGCATATCCCTTACCGCGGCAGCAGCGGCGCGCGCACCGACGTGATGGGCGGGCAGGTCGAGCTGATGTTCGACGCGGTGACGACGATGGCCGAGGTGGTGAAGTCCGGCAAGGTGAAGGCGATCGCGACGACGGGACTGCAGCGCTCCACCGTGCTCCCCGACGTGCCGACGGTGAACGAAGCGGGCGTGCCGAATTACGAAGCGACGATCTGGCTCGGACTGATGGCGCCCAAGGGCACGCCCAAGGCCGTCGTCGACAAATTGAACGAAGCCGTGTCGAAGATCGCGAGCCAGCCCGACGTGAAGCAGGCATGGGGCAAGCAAGGCGCGACGCCGATGGTGATGACGCCGGCGGTGTTCGACAAGTACCTGCAGGACGACATCGCGAAGTGGTCGCGCGTCATCAAGTCCGCGAACATCAAGGCGGAATGATGGGCAAGACGATTCATTTGTTGAGCGGCGGCGCGGCTCAAGGCCTGGTCGCCGGATCGAAAGTGGGCTTTGCGGCCAGCCATGGCGCCGACGTTCAAGGCACGTTCGGGGCGGTAGGCGCGATGCGCGACAAGCTGCTCGCGGGCGAGCCCTGCGACGTGGTCATCCTCACGCAGGCGCTGATCGAACAGTTGGCGGCCGATGGCCACGTCGATGGCAAGACCGTCACGCCCCTCGGGCTGGTGAAGACCGGCGTTGCAGTGAAAGATGGCGAGCCTCATCCCGATACCTCGACCGCCGCATCGCTGAAGGCGGCGCTGCAAGGCGCGAGCGCCATCTACTTTCCGGACCCGGTGAAAGCGACGGCGGGCATCCACTTCATGGAGGTGATGAAGTCGCTGGGCGTTGACGTGGAACTGGCTTCCAGCTTCAAATCCTTCCCGAACGGCGCGGCTGCGATGCGCGCGATGGCGCAGGACGCGGGCAAGGGCGCGATCGGCTGCACGCAGGTGACGGAGATCCTCTTCGCGCCGGGCGTCGAACTCGCGGGGCTGCTGCCCACGGAGTTCGAACTCGCGACGGTCTACACCGCTGGTGTCGCCACCAAAGCGCAGGACCCGCAAGCGGCTCGCGAATTCATCGCGATGCTGTCTGGAGAAGAAGCCGCCGCGTTGCGCAAGTCCGGAGGCTTCGAGCCGCTTTGAGGCAGGGGCTCCTACCGGGCGTTGACGCGCGCGAGCAGGCCCTCACGAGATTCGCTGTGCAGCGCCAGCGGGCCCAGCAGGTCATTCTCCTGCGCAAGGTCGCGCCCGAGGATCAGGCTCGCGGCCTGGACGACGGCTTGCGTCGCCGGCATCGCAACGCCCGCGACCGTACCGAGCACGGCGCTGAACACCAGGCCGAAAGGCACGTCTTCGCCGAGGAAGCGCGTCGCCGTGTCGGTCGGCCCGGGCGGGCCGCCGCGCTTGGCGTGCAGTTCCGCCGCGATGTCGGCCAGCGTGGCCGAGGTGGTGCCGAACGACTTGGCGAAATGCTGCTCGATGGTTCTCACTGAGAGGCCGAATGCAGCGGCCAGCGCAATGCGCTCCGCGTCCAACCGCGTGATGACGGCCGCCACCTGCGGCGTCATGTAGTGGTACTGCGGCCAGTTCTCGGCGCGCTCGATGCGCGTCCAGTTGAACAGGGCGAGCGGGCCGTGTGCCACGGGGTTGATGTTGGTCAGCGCGCTGGCGAGGGTATTGGGGTCGGCCACGAAGACGTCGCCGAACAACTCCCGGCACAGAGCCAGCGCGGCGTCACTCCGATTCGCGGGCAGCGCGGAGACGCCAAGCTCCGTGCGCTTCGTCATGACGCGCACCTGCGCCGGCCCAGTGCGTCGCGCCGTGAGAACCGTCGTGCCCATGCTGGCGACCGTGATGTCGAGCCCGCGTTCCCGGGCGCGCTCGAACAGGTACAGCGACGAGAGCGAACTCATCGAACTGACGATCACCGTCTGCCCATCCGACAGTGCGGGCAGCAGCGCATCCATCACCGCGCGATGTCCATTGACGGGCACTGCGATCAGCACCGCGCGCGCGCCTTCGAGGGCCTGTGTCGGACTATCCGCTACCGCCACCTGCGTGTTGCATTCGAACACGCCGGTGGCTTCGAGCGGCGCACCGCGCAGGCCGTCCGCACCGCGCCCGCCCGGTGACCACATGCGCACTTCATGTCCGGCCTGCGCGAGCCACGCCGCGCTGGCGAAACCGATACCGCCGGTTCCGGCGATGGCAATCTTCATCGTCACGCTCATTCGCCCTTGATCCCGCCTTGCGCGATCACCTTGCCCCAGCGCTGGTCGTCGTCGGCAATCACCTTGGCGAGGTCTTTCGCGCCGCCGCATTCGACCACGGCGCCCAGGCCGCTGAAACGCTCCTGTGTCTCGGGCAGCTTGCACACCGCGACGATTTCGGCGGCCAGCCTGTCGATGATGGCTTGCGGGGTTTTCGCCGGGGCGAGCAGGCCCACCCACACCGGCACTTCCAGGCCCTTCATGCCGCTTGCCTCGGTCATGGTCGGGCTGCCCTTCAAGTTGGGCAGGCGTTGCGTGGTGAAGCTCGCGAGCACGCGTGCCTTCTTGTCCTCCACCATCGGATCGATGGAGGCCGAGCTCGTGACGATCATCGCCACCTGGCCACCGAGCAAATCGGTGAGCGCTGGCGCCGCGCCGCGGTACGGCACGTGCAGCAGCTTCACGCCTGCGGTCTGCGCGAAGAGCTCGCCGGTCAGGTGCGACACCGTGCCGTTGCCGGTAGAGGCATAGCTCACCTGGCCCGGGCGCGCCTTGGCGTCGCGGATCACGTCGGCGACGCTCGTGTACGGGCTCTGCGCGCGCACGCCCATCGTCATCGGCGTGTCCGCGACGATCGCGATCGGCGCGAAGTCCTTGCGCGCGTCATAGGGCAACTTTGAATTGAGGTGCGGCGCGATGGAGATCGCGCCACCGGTCGCGAGCAGGATCGTATTGCCGTCGGGCGCGGCCTTGGCCACCGCGTCGGCCGCGATCACGCCGCCCGCGCCCGCCTTGTTGTCGATCACCACCGGAACGCCCAGGCGCGCGGTGAGCTTGTTGCCGAGGTAGCGGCCGATCACGTCCTGTGCGCCACCTGCGGCGAAGGGAACGACGATGCGCAGCGGCTGGCCGGATGTCTGCGCGGAAGCCCCATGGGCGGCGACCAGCGCGACGGCGGCGGCCAGAAGGTGATGTTTGAGTGTCATGGAATGCCTTCGGTGAAAAGTGATTTGTAGCACTGTCGCGGCAAGCTTGCGCTCAGGCGCGCTGCGTGCGGTCCAGCGCGCCGGTGAAGTCTCGGATCAGGTCGTCGACGTCTTCCAGTCCGGCGTGCACGCGCACGAGTTGGCCCTCGCAGGGAAAGGGGCGCACGCTGCGCAGCGGCGGGTCCACGGGCAGGACGAGGCTTTCATAGCCACCCCACGACAGCCCGATGCCGAAGAGCTGCAGCCCCGCGAAGAATTCGGAGAGGCGCTCATGCGCAATCGGCTGCAGCACGATGCCGAAGAGGCCGCTCGCGCCGTGGCAGTCGCGCTTCCACAGCGCATGGCCCGCATCGCCCGGCAGGCCGGGGTGAAGCACGCGCCGCACCGCCGGGTGCGCCTGCAGCGCCTGCGCGAGCGCGATGCCGTTGTGGTGGTGCCGGCGCAGTCGCACGGAGAGGCTGCGCAGGCCCCGCAGCGCGAGGTAGATGTCGTCGGGGCCGGCGGTCTGTCCAAAGTCGTGCGCGCCCTGGCGCAGCAGGTCCCACGCGCGCGTGTTCGCGGTCGCGATGCCCAGCAGCGCATCCGAGTGCCCGACGATGTACTTCGTCGCGGCCTGGATCGAGATGTCCACGCCGTGCTCGAAGGGCTTGAAATACAGCGGCGTGGCCCAGGTGTTGTCGAGCATCACGAAAGCGCCGTGCCGGTGCGCGGCTTGCGCGATGGCGGGGATGTCCTGCATCTCGAAGGTGAGCGAGCCCGGCGACTCGAGGTACACCATGCGCGTGTTCGGGCGCATGAGGAGGCCCGCGTCGGCGCTTGCCGACGGATCGAAGAATTCGACTTCGATGCCCAGTCGCGTCAACACGCGCAGCGCGAACTGCCGCGTCGGGCCGTACACGCTGTCGGTCATCAGCACGTGGTCGCCGGGACGCACGATGGCGAGGATCGCGTGCGTACACGCCGCGAGGCCCGAGGGGAAAACGATCGCGTGGTCGCCGCCTTCCAGTTCGGCCATCGCCGATTCGAAGGCCCGCGTCGTGGCCGTGCCGAAGCGGCCGTAACTGGCCATCGCGTTGCCGGGGAGCTTGCGCGACTCCCACTCTTCGAGCGACGAGGAGACGATCGTGGAGCCGCGGCACACCGGCGTATTGACGAGGCCGCCGAAGGCCTCGGGGTCGCGGCCGGTGCGCGCGAGGAAGGTGTCGCGCCGGGCGGGCGCTTCGTTCTGGATCAGTGCGTTCATGGCCTCCAGTCTAGGAAAACGAAGCGAAACCGGATTGCCAAATCGACCACCGTTTGGGTGCAATTGAGCATGTCATACCATGGAAGCCTGATTTATAGGAATCTCATTCCCATGGACAAATTCGACAAGGCGATTCTCGATGCGTTGCAGGACGACGCCACGCTCGCGGTGGCCGAGCTCGCGTCGCGTGTCGGCCTCACCGCAACGCCTTGCTGGCGGCGCGTGCAGCGCATGGAAGCGGCGGGCGTGATCAGGAAGCGCGTGGTGCTGCTCGACGCGAAAAAGCTGAATCTCGGCGTCACGGTGTTCGTCTCGGTGCGCACGCAACACCACACCGTGGACTGGCTCAAGTCATTTCACCGCCTGGTGTCGTCGATCCCCGAGGTGACGGAGTTCTACCGGATGGCGGGGCAGACCGACTACCTGCTGAAAGTGGTGGTGCCCGACATTGCGGCGTACGACCGCGTCTACAAGCGCCTGATCCACGGCGCGGACCTGGGCGACGTGAGCTCGAGCTTCGCCATGGAAGAGATCAAGTGCACGACGCGACTTCCGCTGGATTACGCGGGGCCGTGACGGCCCCGCGCGATCAGCGCTTCAACTCAGAAGTGCATTGACGCGCTTCACATAAGCCGCAGGGTCTTCCGGCAGGCCGCCCTCGGCCAGCAGCGCCTGGTCGAACAGGATGTGCGCGAGATCGTCGAAATGGTCCGAGCTTTCGAGCTTTTTCACCAGCGGGTGTTCAGCGTTCACTTCCAGCACGGGCTTGACCTCCGGCGCCTTCTGGCCCGCCTGCTTCAGCATGCGCGCGAGCTGCATGCTCATGCCGCTGTCGGTGACGACGAGGCACGCGGGCGAGTCCACGAGGCGCGTCGTGACGCGAACGTCCTGCGCCTTGTCCTTCAACGCTTCCTTGAGCTTCTCCAGCATCGGCTTGAAGGTTTCGGCGGCTTCTTCCGCGGCCTTCTTCTCGGACTCGTCCTGCAACTTGCCCAGGTCGACGGCGCCCTTCGCCACCGATTGCATGGGCGTGCCGTCGAACTCTTCGAGGTAGTTGAGCGCCCACTCGTCGACGCGGTCGGTCATCAACAGAACTTCGATGCCCTTCTTGCGGAAGATCTCGAGCTGCGGGCTGTGCTTCGCGCCGGCCAGCGTGTCGGCGGTGATGTAGTAGATCGCCTCCTGGCCTTCCTT
>JAZKIF010000119.1:8457-29033 GCA_040385005.1 Pseudomonadota bacterium | reverse complement strand
GGTCGATGGCTGGGGGTGGGTCGGGCGCAGGTGCATTCGCGGTCGTACGAGACATAGCCTGCCAGCAGCTATGTTGACGACACGAACAGTGCAAGCCCCGATCCCCCGCCCGCGCGGTCTCCGGAGAACGACCCACCCCCAGTCAGCGGCCGACCGCCACCCCACATGGCGTGCAAAGGCAGAGCGAAGGCCCGATCAGCCCACCGCAGTCCGCAAGTGTTAACACGGATTAGTCCAGCAAAGCCTTGCGAATCGGCTCATGCCATTGCCCCGTCTTGGGCGAGAACATGCCGAACGACGGTGACGCCAGCTCCCAATACGTCCACCCGATGCCGCGCTTCTCCGCTTCGTCGCGCACCACGCGCGCGTAGTTGCCGCGAGACTCCATGTCGACGGCCTCGTACGTGCCGAACTCGCCCAGGTGCATGGGATAGCCGCTGGTGCGATTCCATGCGCGCGCTTTTTCCAGCACGTCGGCGATCACCTTCCTCTGCCCGTCGTCGCAGCATTTCACGCCCGTGGGAAAAGGCTTCGCGAGAAAGTCCGCGCCCTGGTGCGTGAAGGGGAACGGGTCGTAGTTGTGGATCGCCACGATGATGTTCCTGTCCGCCGGCAAGCGCAGTTTCGGCAGCTCGCCGATGCCCCCCCATTCGCCGGGGCCGATCAGCACCACGCGGGTGGGGTTGGTCTCGCGCACGATCGCGAGCGCCTTCGCGGACAGGCCGTTCCACTTCTCGGTGGTCAGGCTGCCATGCGCTTCATTGAGCAACTCGAAGATCAGCTTGGGTGACTTGCCCTTGTAGCGCTGCGCGATCTGCTTCCACAGGTTGAGGTAACGCGTCTCCACCACCGAAGCATCCACGGCGAATTCGCCGTTGTGCTGCGGATCGCCCGCAAGTTGCGTGTAGTGGTGCAGGTCGAGGATGACGTACACGCCCTTGGCCAGCAGCGCGTCGATCGCCCAGTCCACGCGCTGCGCGAACTGCTCGTCGATCTTCGCGTCCGCCGTCGGCGCGGCGTGATTGCTCCACCGCACGGGCAGGCGCACTGTCGCGAAATTCGACGCCGCGCGATCGATGAACTGCGGCTCGAGCTTCACGCCCCAATCGCCTTCGCGCGGCGCATCGAGCATGTTGCCGAGGTTGATGCCGCGGCCCAGTGCGTGCGCGACGGCGCAGGTCTCGGGGGTGACGGCGGAGCAGTTTTGCTTGACCTGCGCCGCAAGGAGGGAAGAAGTGAAAAGAGAGGCGAGGAGGAAGAGGGGAATTCTCATGGTCATGGGCCGCGATTTTGTCGTGCGGTGTTGCGCAAACGCACCGCCAAGCGCGAGATCGGCACCTTGTCCTACAGGGCAAAACGGGCCCGTGTAGTCCCTCGCTGACGCGGACGTCGGACGCCGGACAAACATCGCGTGGGCTGGCTCATGCAGGGACTCCGGTGTGGGGCACCGCACATAACTCCGCCAGCCATGCTGCCAACATTTGGCCCAGCAACAACGCGAAACGATGCTCCCATGAACACCCACCAGCATTTACCGGACAGCGACCCGGCGCACTTCCTCCGCATCGCGGGGCAGGGCGCGAGCCTGGCTTCGCACGCCGATCTCTGGCGCTGGCTGCAAGGCGACGTTCAGCACCTGCTGGCCCACGACGTCATGCTCATCGGCTGGGGCGACTTCCGCTCGGGCAACCTGAACTTCGACATCGTGTCCAGCCTGCCCGGCGTGCGCACGCAGAACTGCACCCCCGCCATGGTGGCGCCGCTGCTGGGCTACCTGCGGGATTGCTGGGTGGCCGCGCTACGCACGCCCCTGGTGCTGGACATGGCGAACTGCAGCGACCTGGCAGAGCGACGCGGCTCGGTCGTCTCGGGCATGCGCTCGGCGGTCGTGCACGGCATCGGCGACGGCAAGCGCACTGGAGAGCGCATTTTCGCGGCCTTCGGCACGCAGATGCCGCCCGCGGGCAACGCAACCGGGGCGCTGCGCCTGCTCACCCCTTACATCGACACCGCGCTGCGCCAGATGGCGCCGGCGCCGCAGCGCCACGCGGCGTGCAGCAACGACACGGTGAGCCGCCAGGTCGTGAAGCTGCTGCAGCTCTCCGAGCGCGAGCGGCAGATCATGACGTGGGTCGCGATGGGCAAGACCAACCCGGAGATCGGCTGCATCCTCTCCATCAGCGAATTCACGGTGAAAAACCACATGAAGAGCATCTTCGGCAAGCTCGATGTCACGAACCGGGCGCAAGCGGTCGCCAAGCTCACGCGGGTGGATGCATATGCATGAAGCGGACCGTCTCTTTCCGGGAAGCGCGGCGCGGCCCCTGCCGCAGATCCCCGCGCTAGGCCAGAACCAGTTCCTGGTCGCGCTGGAAGCGGTGCTGGAGCCGCTGGTCACGGTGCTGTCGCTCTGGTTCCTGGTGTGGCAGATCGAGGGCCAGCTGTCGCCCCTGTGGCTCACGGTCTCCATCCTCGCTTTCGCGCTCGCGTTTCCGGGCCGCTCGCTCCTGAAGCAAAAGCCCGACCGCGTCTTCTTCAGCATCCTGCTCGCGTGGTGCTGGACGGCCGGCCTGCTGCTGGCGATGGGCTACGCCACCGGCCACATCGAGGACTTCTCCTCGCAAGTCATCATCAACTGGCTGTGGCTCGCGCCGGTCAGCCAGCTCGTGGTGCATTGGGGCCTGCGCAAGGCGGCGCCGCACCTGGTGAAGCTGCAAGGCCCCGCGCTGCGCGCCGTGGTCGTCGGCCTGAACGAGCAGGGCGGCGTGCTGGCCGACCGCCTCGCGGGCGCCGGCGACACGGGCATCGAGCTGATGGGTTTCTTCGACGACCGCACGCCGGATCGCCTCCATGGCTCGGACCGCCACCGCCTGCTCGGCCGCGTCTCCGAACTCGCGAACTACGTCAAGGCGCACCGCATCCAGCTGATCTATCTTTCGCTGCCGATGTCGTCGCAGCCACGCATCAAGGAATTGCTGGACACCTTGAAGGACACGACGGCGTCGGTCTATTTCGTGCCCGACATGTTCGTCACCGACCTGATCCAGGGCCGCACCGATTCCGTCGTCGGCCTGCCGGTCATCTCGGTATGCGAGACGCCGTTCCGGGGCCCCGCCGGCGTGCTCAAGCGCGCCAGCGACATCGTGCTGGGGTCGATCATCCTGGTGCTGATCTCCCCGATCCTGCTGGGCGTGGCGATCGCCGTGAAGCTCAGCTCCCCCGGCCCGGTCATCTTCCGCCAGCGCCGCTATGGGCTCGATGGCGAAGAGATCGTCGTCTACAAATTCCGCTCGATGACCGTCACCGAAGACGGCGGCACCATCGTGCAGGCGCGCAAGGGCGACGCCCGCATCACCCGGGTCGGCGCGTTCCTGCGCAAAACCTCCCTGGACGAGCTGCCGCAATTCGTCAACGTGCTGCAGGGCCGCATGAGCATCGTCGGGCCGCGCCCGCATGCCGTCGCGCACAACGAGCAGTACCGCGCGCTGATCAAGAGCTACATGGTGCGTCACAAGGTTCGCCCGGGCGTGACCGGGTGGGCGCAGGTCAACGGCTTTCGCGGCGAGACCGACTCGCTGGAGAAAATGGAAGGGCGCGTGCGCCTGGACCTGGATTACCTGCGCAACTGGTCGCTCCGGCTGGACCTGTACATCATCTTCAAGACCGTGAAGCTGGTGTTCCAGGACAGCGCCGCGTACTGATTTACCCCATGACGGATGAGCAGCAAACCATGACAAGCCGCCCTATAGTTCGATGGAGCCATTGCCGGTGCGCAGGCTCTGCCGCACCATCGAACCCAAGCCTTGTCCGCTCAACGGGCTTGTGGCGCGTGTCCCGGCGCACGGGACATTCAAACCATAAACGAGGATCCCTTTGAAGAAGAACTTGCCCCAACTGTCGCTCGTCGCCCTGGCCGTGTGCGCATTCCCGGCCATCGCGCAGCAGGCTGCGCCCCAGACCGCCCCGGCGGAACGCGTCTTCCAGTTCCGCGCCGCCGCCGGCGTGGAGCGTGACGACAACGTGCTGCGCCAGAGCACCGGCGAAATCTCCGACACGATCGGCTCGCTTTCGGTCGGCGCGCATGCCGAGAAGACGATCGGCCTGCAGCGCCTGCGCGGCGACATCGAGGCGACGACGTACAAGTACGGCGACCAGTCGAATCTCGACTACACCACGATCAACTATTCCGCCGCTTGGGACTGGAGCATCACGCCCCATTTCCACGGCGTGCTGTCCGCCGACCGCCGCCAGGCGCGTGAAGTGTCGACCGATCCGCTCACCTTCGCGAACCGCGTCGGGCGCCGCACCGAAAAAGCCGAAGTGCTCGAAGGCACCTACGACGTCGGCGCGCGCATTCGCGCGCTGGCCGGCGTGACGCACACCAGCAGCGAGAGCACCGAGCCGCGCAGCTGGGACGCAAGCCCCCGCGTGCGCAGCGCACGCGTCGGAATCGGCTACGAAACGCCCAAGGGCACGCTGCTCACGCTGCGCGCGCGCAAGGGCCAGGGCGAGTACACCGACCCGACGGTGGGCGCGGCCTCCGGCGACTTCGACGAGAACGAGGTCGAACTCGCGCTCAAGTGGCCCGTCACCGCGAAGACCGCCGTGGAAGCACGCATCGCGCACATCAAGCGCGAGCACGACACCGCGCCCCAGCTCGATTTCAGCGGCATGGTCGGCGGCGCCAGCGTCAGCTGGGAAGTCACCGCGAAGACGCGCTTCATCGCCGGCTACGCGCACGACCTCGTCGCCACGGGCCTGCTCACGGGCGGCCACGTCAAGACGGACCGCATCTACTTCACCCCGGTGTGGCAGTTCGACCCGAAATTCGCCGTGAACTTCCGCTACGACCGCTCCGAGCGCCGCTGGCGCGACGTGCCGGTCGCGAGCCCGGACCTCGGCCGCAACGAGAAGGTGGAGTACGCGCAGATCGGCCTCGACTGGGTGCCGCGCAACTTCCTCACCGTATCCACCACGCTGCGCAGCGAAAAGCTCGATTCGAACCTGCCCGGCGCCAGCTACAAAGCCACCATCTTCGGAGTCGCCGCGAAGGCGACCTTCTGAAGGAGATTCAACTCCATATTCTTCAGGGAGAAACCACCATGTCCAAGTTGCTCAACTCCGTTCTCTGCGTCGTACTGGCTGCGTCCGCAGCCGCGGCTAGCGCGCAAAACACGCCGCCCGCCGCGATCAACAACGACTACAAGCTCGGCGCGGGCGACACCATCAAGGTCCAGGTCTACCAGAACCCGGATCTCTCGATGGAAGCTCGCGTATCCGAGAGCGGCACCATCAGCTATCCGCTGCTGGGCAGCTTGAGCATTGGCGGTCTCACCATCCCTGAAGCCGAAAAGAAGATCGCCGCGGCGTTGAAGCAGAAGGACATCCTGAAGCAGCCGCAGGTGAACATCAACGTCGCGCAGGTCCGGGGCAACCAAGTCTCCGTCATGGGCCAGGTGAACCGGCCCGGCCGCGTGCCGCTGGAGACGTTCAACATGCGCGTCTCCGAAGTGATCGCGGCCGCGGGCGGCATCTCGCCCACGGGCGGCGACACGGTGGTCGTCACCGGCATGCGCAATGGCAAGCCGTTCCGCAAGGAGCTGGACATGTCCGGCCTCAATACCGCCGGCGGCCAGAGCGTGGATGACCTCGTGATCGCGTCGGGCGACACGGTGTTCGTCGACAAGGCCCCCACTTATTACGTGTACGGCGAGGCCCAGAAGCCCGGCGCGTACAAGGTCGAGCGCGGCATGACCGTGATGCAGGCGCTCGCCGCGAGCGGCGGCCCGACCCCGCGCGGCACGACGAACCGCCTGAAGCTCACCCGCACCGGCCCCAACGGCCAGCAGGTGGAAATCCAGCCCCGCATGAACGATGTGGTGCAACCCGGCGACGTGCTCTTCGTGCGCGAAAGCCTTTTCTAAGAGGAAGCCGCAATGAGCTTGCACCAGTTGTTTTCCATCCTGCGCGCGCGCCGAAAGGCCGCCGCGCTGATCTTCCTGATCACGCTCGCGATCGCCCTGGCCTTCGTGCTCGTGCGCCAGCCCGCGTGGACCGCCAAGTCGCCAGTCCTCGTCGACGTGCGCATGGACCCCGTGGGCGGCACCGCCCTGCAAGGCATGGTGGCGCCCAGCTACATGGCCACGCAGATCGACATCGTGAAGAGCGACCGCGTCGCCGAGCGCGTGCTCGCGGCGCTGCCGAAGAATTCCGAGCCGGTCAGCCGCTGGCAGGACGAAGCGCAATCCAAGCGCGCCCCGCAAGCCTGGCTCGCGCACAAGCTGCAAAGCTATCTTGACGTGAAGCCGGCGCGCGAAAGCAACATCATCAACGTCGCCTGGACCGGCCGCACCCCGCAGGAGGCCGCGATGGTCGCCAACGCGTTCGCGCAGGCCTACCTCGACGTGAGCCTGGAGATCAAGACCAACCCGGCCAAGCGCTACGCCGACTGGTTCGACGACCAGGTCAAGACTTCGCGCGACAAGCTCGCCGGCGCGCAGGACAAGCTCGCCGCGTACCAGCAGGAAGCCGGCATCGTTTCCAGCGACGCCGCCAGCGATTTCGAAACCGCCAAGCTCACCTCGCTCACGCAGCAGCTCGCGACGCTTCAGACGCGCGGCCTGCAAGGCACGGGCGGCGCGGAGACGAGCCCCGTCGTGAACAACTTGCGCGCCGAAGTGGCGCGCGCCGAAGCCAAGGTCAGCGAGGCCGGCACGTCCATGGGCGCGAACCACCCGACGATGCAAAAGCTGATGTCGGAGCTGTCGTCGCTGCGCTCGCGCATGTCGTCGGAGAGCTCGCACGCCGGTGGCGTCGCATCCAACTCCGCCGCATCCCTCAAGGCGCGCGAGCGTGACCTCGAGAAGGCCATCGGCGAGCAGAAGAACAAGGTGCTGGCACTGCAGAAGCAGCGTGGCCAGTTGAGCGTGTTCCAGCGCGAAGTGGATTCCGCGCAGAAGGCGTACGAGGCCGTGGCCGCGAGCGCCGCGCAATCGCGCCTGCAAGCCGGTGCGAACCAGACCAACGTCGTGCGCATCTCGTCGGCCAGCGAGCCGACCGAGAAGGCGGGCCTGTCTGGCTTCCAGACGATGGTGATCGCCGGCGCCGGCGGCCTGTTGCTGGCGTTTGCCGGTGCGCTCCTGCTCGAGCTGGGCAACCGCCGCGTGCGCAGCGCCAGCGACCTCGAATTCGTCACCCGCCTGCCGATCCTCGCCACGATCCCGGCGACGGGCGCGGCACTCTCACCCTTGCGTCTGGCCAACGGGCCGCGCCGACTCTCCCTTGCACGGAGCCCTGCATGAACAGCCAGATCTTCCCTCTGCCCACCAGCACCCGGCTCGACCTGGACATCACCGGCCCGATGGCCGACGGCCGCAAACCCATCGGCGAAATGCTCGTCGAGTGGGGCCGGCTCGAACAGGCCGACGTCCAGCGCGTCCTCGACTTCCAGGTGAAAGCCGGCTTGCCGTTCGGCGAAGCGGGCATCGCGATGGGCCTGCTCGATCGCGACGACGTCGATGAAGTGCTCGCGGTGCAATTCGGCCAGCCCGCGGTGGCCGGAGACTCGCAGCTGTCGGCCGAACTGGTCGCGGCCCGCGACCCCAACAGCCCCGCCGTGGAGAACCTGCGCGCGTTGCGCAGCCAATTGATGTTGCGCTGGTTCGAGAACGATGCGCGCCAGGGCGCGCTGGCCGTGGTGAGCCCCGGCTCCGGCGAAGGCCGCAGCTGGATGATCGCGAACCTGGCCGTGCTCTTCTCGCAACTGGGCAAGCGCACGCTGCTGATCGACGCCGACCTGCGCCATCCGCGCCAGCACCAGATCTTCGGCCTGCCCGGACGCATCGGCCTGTCGGCCGTGCTCGCCGGCCGCGCGGGCTGGGAAGCCGTTTGCGAAGTGAAGGCGCTGCCCGATTTGTTCGTGCTGCCCGCCGGCGCGGTGCCGCCCAATCCGCAGGAATTGCTCGCGCGCCCCGGCTTCGCGAAGCTACTGGCCGCGACCCGTTCGAACTACGAAGTGATCCTGGTCGATACGCCGGCCGCCGGATCGTCGGCGGACGCGAGCACCATTGCCGCCCGCGCGGGCGCCGCGCTTGTGCTGGCCTGCCAGGACGCATCGTCGATGGGCCGCGTGGCCGCGCTCGCGGACGAGCTGCGCCAGTTCGGCGTGACGGTGGTCGGCGCGGTGCTCAACGGCTCACCCGCGGCATGAGCGGAGAAGGCCTGTCACCGGAGTGGCGCGCGCGCTGGCACCAGCTGGTGAAGGCCCTCACGCGCGTGCAGACCGAGCGCGGCGAGGAGCAATTGCTCGACTCGCTCGCGCATCCGCTGGAGCCGGTGGTCGTTGGTTTCATCAATGCACACGCGATGAATTCGGCGGCTGTTTCGCAAGGCTTCCACAACGCGCTCTCGTCGGCGGATATCCTGCTGCGCGACGGGATCGGGATGAAGATCCTCTTGCGCCTGTTGAACCAGCCGCCGGGATTGAACCTGAACGGCACGGACCTGATCCCGAAGATCCTCGCGCGCTACGCGGGGCGCAACATCGCGCTCTTCGGCACGCAGGACCCTTACCTTTCTCAAGCGCGGGAGGTGATCGAAACGCGTGTCGCACCGGCGAGCCACTGCGTCACCGCGCATGGCTTCATGGACGGCCAGGAATACCTTGCCATCGCCGCGCGAGTCAAACCCGCGCTGATCGTGCTCGGCATGGGCATGCCCAAGCAGGAAGAAGTGGCCGTCCTGCTGCGCGCCGCGCTGGGGTATCCGTGCGTGATCGTGTGCGGCGGTGCGATCCTCGATTTCCTGGGGAACAAGACCACGCGCGCACCCGAGTGGATGCGCAAGACCGGGATGGAGTGGGCGTATCGGCTGGCGCTGGAGCCCAAGCGATTGTTCAGGCGATATGTGATGGGCAATCCGCTGTTCCTGTCACGCGCATTGCGCCTTGCGGCGCGAGCACCGCGCCCCGGCGAGAGCGCGAAAGCCTGAAGCTTGTCATGCCGGGCCGCGACCCGGCGTCCACGAGTGCCACCCAGCTCCTAGAATCGCCCCATGAACATCCTTCTCACGGGCGGCGCCGGCTATATCGGCAGCCACACTTGCGTGGCGCTGGCGAAAGCCGGCTACACGCCCGTCATCCTGGACAACTTCGCCAACAGCCAGCGCGGCGTGCTCGAGCGGTTGCGCACCATCATCGGCGAGCCGGTGACGTGCGAGGAGGGCGACGTGCTCGATACGGCCCTGGTCGAGAGCCTGCTGGGCAAGTACGACATTGGCGGCGTGATTCATTTCGCGGGGGACAAGGCGGTGGGCGAGAGTGTCGCGAAGCCGCTTAAATATTTCCGCAACAACATCGGCGGTGCGATCAGCTTGCTCGAAGCGATGGAGAACGCGGGTTGCCGCAACATCGTTTTCTCGAGCAGCGCGACGGTGTATGGAGATCCGGCCACGGTGCCGATCCGCGAGGATTTTCCGCGCAGCCATACGAATCCGTATGGGCACACGAAGCTCGTGATCGAAGACATGCTGAACGCGATCGCGTTCGCGCAGCCTGCGTGGCGTGTCGGGATTCTTCGGTATTTCAATCCGGTCGGTGCGCATGAGAGTGGCTTGATCGGCGAGGACCCATCGGGCGTGCCGAACAACCTGATGCCCTTCGTGTCGCAAGTGGCGCTCGGCAAGCGCACGCAGTTGCAGGTGTTCGGCGATGACTATCCGACGCCGGACGGGACGGGGGTGCGTGACTACATCCATGTGACCGATCTCGCGGAAGGGCATGTTGCCGCGTTGAAGGCCTTGCTGGAAGGCGGCAAGAGCCTCACGGTGAATCTTGGCACGGGACAAGGGCACAGCGTGCTGGAACTGGTGCGGGCGTTCGAAGCCGCGAGCGGGCGCAAGGTGCCTTACCAGCTTGTTCCGCGGCGCGCGGGGGATGTGGCCCAGTGCTATGCGGATCCGGCGCTGGCGCAATCGCTGCTGGGGTGGCGAGCGACGAGGACGCTGGCGCAGATGTGCGCGGATTCGTGGCGGTGGCAGAGCGGGAATCCGGACGGGTACCGGTAGCGCGTAAGCCTTGTCATGCCGGGGTCGACCCGGCATCCACGCGATGCGGTAGGCGAATCCGCATCAACAGAATCTGCGGTTTTTGTCCGCGAACTATCACATTGCAAATGCTTTGGGCCTGCGCGCCCGCCCAATGGTGGCGCGGACTTGCCATTGGCACCGTGCGGGAAAGCCACGTTATTCCGCGTGTTATCCCGCAACGGCGCCAAAAGCGTTTCTGCGGGATAACAGGTTCGCAATAATGAAGCCTGAAAAAATGAGGGAGGAGCGGAAAATGCTGTTGGATCAAAGGGTTAGCTCTGAATCGCGTCCGATGTTATTCCGCGGTTGCGGGATAACAGCTTTGGTGTTGCGGGCGATATCAAGTTAAAGCGCAATGGCATACGCCCGAAAGATCGTGCTTCACTCAAAGCAAGGCATGAGCGGCCGCGCGGAGGAACTAGCGCGCGAGTTCATTGCCGACGGCGTCATCTTTGTCGGCCGCGTCGGGAAGGACTGCGAAGTCGTTGAAGATTTCATTGACTGGGTTTGCATCGAGCATGGCTCACCCGAGCGCAATTTCATCTTGACTTTGGCTCATCCCGGAGAATCATTGGGCAAGGCGGTCGAATTTGCTCGGTCGCTGTCGGCTGAGTACGAAGGCGAGGTTCAGGTTGTCGACCTATAGTGCTGACTCCGTCGCTTTGCGCCTTAACATGCCAATCGACACGGACCCACAACAGCAGGAGGCGGCTTCGCCGCAAATGTTGGTGGTCCGGTCATCTTTACGTTGAAGGGCAAGTCGCGTGCCGTCGCTAAAGCCACTCAAGTCTGTCGCTCACAGCCTCGCGCATCAGTTCGCAAGTACGCTGAACTACTGGGAAGACGACTACGCCATTCATCACCTCGCGAACGCGGCCAGGCGCGAGAATGCACCGGTGGTTGTGATTGACGTGCTCAGACAAGAAGTCTCGCCACGGGAGGTCCACGCAGGCCTAGTTTCGGAGATCATCTGCTCCTTGAAGCCTTCTCTTGTCGGCATCCTTGCCAAGGAAGGCTTTGCGCTCGAAGTCTTGCAGAGCGCAACGCTCACCTACAACTTCTCCGTACCTCGCATCGTCTTTCCGCAGAGTCTTCCCACCTATGATTGTGTCTGCACTCTCGTGACCAGAGAGGGGCGCAAATACGAGGCGCTTCTGACCGAAGGGAGCAACTGAGTGGGAATGCCCTTTAACAAGTCAATCGACACGAATCCACAACAGCAGGAGGCGGCTTCGCCGCAAGGGTTGGTGGTCCGGTCATTTATACGTTCGAACGCGAATGCCTGAATCAACTCCGCTCTGGATGTCACTGTTAGCGCTGCTTCCAATGCTGTTGGCGCCGATATTTCTCGCCTGCATTGTGAAAGCGATGGCTTGGGCCAATCGTGGAATGAAACTGGGTTGGAAGCATACGTTCGGCTTTGTGTTCTTGACGATGGCCGTCGGTCTAATTTTTATCCTGCTGAAGGTGCTCGTGCCGGCTACGGGTTCGTTAATGCTTGCAGGAAGACTACTTGTGGGTCTGGCAATTCAAATGACGGTTGGAGGCTGGTACTTGGGCACCAGAGCGCGAACCAGGTCAGATGAGCCTCTGAATTTCAAGAGGGGCGCGGCTTTCACTTTTGCAGTGGTCATACTGATGGTGCTAGTAAATGTTGTCGCTACGGCTCTGCTCGGCGCTTACAGGAATGGGTCGCCGTCCTAACTTGCTTCCTACGTGCGGCACTGGCCCGACAACGGAACTCGTCGTCTTCTGTTCCCCGACCCAGTGCCGCATTCCGAGCATCCGTTCAAATATCCTCTCGCCTATGTTGTTCATGAACACAGTCATTCTTGAGGTGCGGTCTCTTGCGGACTCGCTTGCGGACGCTTCCCGCGCGGCCAGACGCGTCAGGCGTGACGTCAAGGCTGTGCATGGAGATGTAGTTCCCTTGCTGGACGCAGGCGTTCTCAGCCGTGCGGCAGAGGGAGGCGTTGTGTTCCAGTTCGAGGCCGTGAAGGTCGAGTTCATGCTCGAGGCGGCGTAGTCATGCTTGTTGCAAGGCCGACTGCTTGACTACGCCTGTCCACGCTTCGGTCGAGATGGATCGAGGCGCCCGAATCCCCTTTGGCGGAAAGATCACGAAGCAGGAGTTTTCGAGGATGCAGCGCGCCTTGACGCCGCTGTTCTTCCGGTGGTACATCCTTCTCCCGGTCCTGTATTACACGCTTTGGCTCGGCGGGAGAAATCTCTCGCGAATCCGATACGCCACACCATCGGAGCTTCGCGCCGATCTCATCGCGCTGATCGCCGTGGGGTTCCTCGTATGGGGAGCGAAGGCCCTGGGCTTGCACCTCGCCTGGCGAAACAACCAGAAGTACCAGGACGAAGTGAATGGCTACGCGGACGCCATCGGAATCGAGTGGAACGCCGTCTATTCCTCGACGCGATTCCCGTGGGCCAAGCTTCGCCGCGCCAAGCAAGTTCCCGAGATGTCCCTCGTCTACTACTCCCGGAACTGCGCCTTCTATTTTCCCCGCCAGTTCTTCCGGACAGCGGAAGATTGGGATGCCTTTCAGACGCTGCTCAGAGACCGGATTGGACAGGAAAAATTCCAATCGTCCCGGCCATTGTCATGAAGACGGCAAGCACCCGAATCAACTCATGACCCCCAGAACCCGCCGTGTCCTCCAGGCCCTCCTCTATGAAGTCTTCGCCATCGCGTTCGTCGGCCCGGTGCTGAGCTTCGCGTTCGACAAGCCGCCCGCCTCAACCCTGGCGCTCGCTTTCGTTCTCTCGAGCATCGCGCTTTCCTGGAACTACATCTTCAACGCGATGTTCGAACGATGGGAGGCGCGTCAATCCGTGCGCGGCCGCTCGTTCGCCAGGCGCCTCGCGCATGGCATCGGCTTCGAGGGTGGCCTCGTCGTCATCCTCGTCCCGGTCATGGCCCTGTGGTTGAATATTTCGGCCTTCGAAGCGTTCCTGGCGAATCTGGGTCTCCTGGCGTTCTTCTTCTTATATGCAGTCGCATTCACCTGGGCCTTCGATCGCGTGTTCGGCCTTCCCGCATCGGCGGTCAAGCCTGATGAGGCGTAGCGGCCTGTCATTGGCCAAGGCCTTCGGCATCCTGTGGGCTGCCCCATGCTCCGCTGTCGGCATGCTTCTCGCGCTTGTGCTGATTGCATTGGGCGGCAAAGCCAGGTGGTCATCGGGCGCGATGGAGGTCACCTGGCGCGAGCACCTTGCCGACGATGCGAAGCTCGCAAGAAAGCTGCCGTTTCGCGGCATCGTCTTCGGCCATGTCATCCTCGCTGTCACCGGTGAAGAGCTGAAAGTCATCGGTCCGCACGAGAGAGTTCACGTGCAGCAATACGAGCGATGGGGTCCACTTTTCTTCGTGGCCTATGCGGCATCGAGCCTCTGGCAGATGGTCAACGGTCGCAGCCCTTATTGGCACAACCACTTCGAAGTGCAGGCCCGCGAGCGCAGCGGCGAACTGCGGTGATCAACGGGCCCGCTCAAATCACCCGAGACCCACCCGCCCGCCGCGCAACCGGCCGTACGAGCGACGGCGCGCTTGATGGCATGCCGTCCCGCTGCAAACACCACAGCGCGGCTTGCCGCAGCGTCGTGTCGTAGCCCGTCCAGCGCAATCCCAACTCGCGCTCCGCAAGACTGGAATCGAGTTTCAGGTGGCGGTCGAATAGCGCCACGAGTCCGGGGGACAGCGCATCGGGCAACATGGCCGCGTCGCTGCCTAGCTTGGACAAGCCGATCTCCGCGGCCTTCAGGATCGGGCCCAGCACGTACGCATCCACCTTTAGTTGCCTCGGGTGAATCCGCCGCACGGGCGTGGCCCCGGTGGCGAGCGCGAGGTCGGTGAAATATTCATTCCAGCGCGGGCTGTCCGGCGCGGCGAGGTTGTACGTGCGCACCTGGCCCGCCGGCTGCGGCAGGCGCAATGCGGCCTCGATCGCCGCGCAAACATCTTCGACATGAACCAGGTTGGACCAGCCATCGCCCGCCGCGCCGAGGTCGCCCAGGCGATGCGCGCGCAGCCACCGGCTCACGCGGCCGACCCACAGCTCGCTCCCCGGTCCCCAGACGCAACCGGGACGGAATGTCGTGACGGTGCCGCCCGCGGACGCGAACGCCGCGAAGCGCTGCTCCGATTCGCACTTGGCTTTCGCATACCAGCCCATCGTGGGGTCGAGCGTGGCCTGTTCGCAGAGGGTGCCTTCCTGCGCGCCGTACACCGACATGCTGCTCATGTGGACGATGCGCTCGACATCCGCTTCCGTGCACGCATGCGTGAGCGCCTCGGCGCCGCTGGCGATCGCGTCGGCGCTTCCGGCCACGCAGTTGACCACCGCGTCGATTCCGTCCAGCGCCTCGAAAATCGAGCCCTTGTCGCGCGTGTCCACACGCCGGTTCTCGATGCCGGGCACCTGGCGGCGCGCGGAGCCGTTCACGGGCGTGGCCCAGCCGCTTGCCGCGAGCATCGCGCAAAAACGCGAGCCGATGTAGCCGCTGCCGCCGAGGACGAGGACTTTCATGCTGCCACCGCTTCGAGAGGAAGCACCGCCTTGGGCGCAAGGCGGCGCGAGAGGTGCTTGCCCAATCGCAGCGAAAGCGCGATCAGGGTGAGCGTGGGGTTGGCCTGGCTCGACGTGGGGAACGCGGCGCTGCCGGCCACGAAGAGGTTTCGAACCGAATGCACCTGGCAATCGGCGTTCACGACGCTCGTGCGCACGTCGTTGCCCATGCGCGCGGTGCCGATGTGATGTCCGCCGTACGCACCGAAGCGCATCAGGTCTTCCTCCAGCGTGTCGCGGTTGTACGTGAGCTGGCCGGCGCCGGTGCGCTCGAACTCCTGCGCGATGACATCCAGCGTGCCGCGCATCGACTCGATGTCCTGCGGGCTGTAGCGCCAGTCCACACGCAGCTGCTTCATGCCGAGCGCATCGACCGAGTCGGTGAGCGTCACGCGGCTGTCCGCCCGCGGCGCCTGCTCGCCGTGCATCTCGAGGCTGAAGCGGTTGCTCTTGTTGCGCAGGATGACGGAAGGAAACTTGCGGTGCGCGAGCGTTCGGTGCGTGAGCCAGTGCGTGAGGAAGTTCGTTGTGTCCAGCGGGTCGGACACGATGTTCATCAAGTGCTTTGCGTACGTGGCCGCCGTCGGCTTCCCGTCGTTCAGGCGCTTGGCGTATTCATAGCTGATCAGATGCCTCGCCATGAAGAGGCCGGAAAGCACGCCGTTGCGATGCGACGGATCGGTGATGCGCGGAAAGTGCAGCCGCGCGCAGATGTTGGCCAGGCCCAGGCGGCGCTGCTGCTCCGGCGTGACCGACAGGCGCCGGCGGCAGTAGATGCCTTCGGGCGAAATCTCGTAGCCGTGCCGCACGTCCTTCGGATCGCCGCGCACGGTGAGCGTGCCGACGTTGCCGGCGATGTGGCACTGGTAGTAGCGGCCGACCACGTCGTGCTCGTTGCCGATGCCGGCACGCGCGACGTCGCGCGAGGCGAGCAGCAGGCGCGCCGTTTCCAGCCCGCCCGTCGCGAGGACGGCGGCACGCGCGGCGATGCGGAACCGTTGCCCGGCGAGCGTCGCGACTTCGAGTTCATCCACCGACCGGCCACCCGATTCGAGCCGGATGTGCGTACAGTTCGCGCCGAGCAGCACCTTGATGTCCGGCGCGAGTTGCAGGCGCTTCTCGTAGCGCACGCCGAAGTTCGTCGGGCACGAGAAGCGCTCCAGCGAGTTCGTGTTGACCATCGGGCTGTCGAACCCCGGAAAGAGCGGCGGCGCGCCGGGGCCGAGCGCGTCTTCGGCGTCGTAGATGAAGCGGCCCGCTTCGGCGAGGCGATTCGCCTCCGGGTAGAACGGCAGCAATTCGGAATACGACATCGGCCAGCCGGAGAGCGGGATGTAGTCGCGCTTCTCGAAATCGATTTCGTCGAACGGCACGCAGCGGCCACCCCAGATCGCGGTGGAGCCGCCGATGCGCCGCTGGCGGTACTTGTCCGGCGGGCTGTGGAGTTTCTCGTCCGCGACTTCGCCGGCGTACAGCTCCTGCGTCGCCTTGTGTTCGGCGCGTCCGCCCGATTCGATCAGCAGGATCTTCAGGCCCTGGCCCGACAGCGACAGCGCGAGCGAGATGCCCGCCGCGCCGCCGCCCACGATGCAGACATCGGCGAACAGGCAGGCGTCATGGCCCACGGTGTTGGCATCGACGATCACGGCGATGCCTCCGGCGTGGCCTGCGCGCTGGGGGCGAACCGCCCCGAGACGCCGAAGTGCTTCTGGTGGATCACGGCGATGCTCGCGAAGAAGCGCGCCAGCGAAAAGCGCTGTTCGTACAGCGCGCGGCCATTGCGCCCGAGGGTCGTGCGCAGTTCGCCATCGCGCAAGACGCGCTGCAGCCCGGCCGCGATGCCCGGCACGTCGCCGGGCTGCACGAAGAGCGCGTTGACGCCGTCGGCCAGCGCCGTCGGGATCTCGCCCACGGGCGTACACACGACGGCCACGCCGTGGCCCAGCGCTTCGAGGATCACGAGCGGCAGGCCCTCGTCGTACGAGGGAAGCACCAGCACGTCGGTGCGCGACATGAGGTGCGCCACCTGGCGCTGGTCGCACCAGCCCGCGAAGCGCACCAACTTGTCCACGCCGAGTTCGCGCGCCTTGGCTTCGTACGCCGCTACGTCGCCGCCGCCGGCGAGTGTCACTTCCAGGGGAAGCCCCGCGAAGCCGGGCTGCGCGAGTGCGTTGAGCAGGTCGGAGACGCCCTTGCGTTCGGAGAGGTTGCCCAGGAACAGGACGCGCTGCACGCCGTCCTCGCGGCGCGGCCCGCTGCGGTCCACGGGTTCGGGCACGCCGTTGATCACGATGTCCACGCGGCGTTCGGGCACTCGCAGCTCCTCGACGACGAAGCGCTGCGCCGCGCCGCCAAGCACCACGACGCTGTCCGGCAGCGAGAACACCCAGCGCGTGAGGCGCCGCAGCAGCGAGGGCAGGGCGCGGTACTCGTGATGCAGTTGCGCCGCATGCAGGTGCAGCACCACCGGGATGCCGAGCATGTGCGAGAACACGACGACGGCGCTCTTGCGCCACAGGCTGAGGCGCTCGGCCATGTTCACGTGGACGCCCGCGAGGTCGCCGGAGATGCGGCCACGCACGAGCTTCACCAATGCGGAGGCGAGGAAGAACATCGACGCGAACGCGCTGCCGCCGCCGCGTGTGTCGAGGGGGCGCAGTTCGGCGGCGTCGCCGGGCGTGGCGGCTGCCTGCGACTGAATGAGGTAGTCGGCAACCTTGAACATGCCGCCGCCCACCGGCGTCCACGGGCAGGCGATGTAGATGTAGCGGCGGCTCGCGTTCACGGCGGCGGCGCTGTCCAGCGAGGCGGTGTCAGGCATGTTTCTTCGACGGCGGTGTTGTTGTGATGGGAGGCGATGCGGGCGGCGGCTCGTGCAGCACGCGGCTGGCGATCGGCTGGTGGGCGGGACGGCGCGGCCGCACGAGACCGCGCAGGAGGCCCGCGGCCTGGAAGCACCACGAGACCACCGAGTACACGGCGCGAGAGGCAGAGCGCTTGCGCCACAGCATCAGCGCGAACGGCGCCACTGCCAGACCCAGGAAAGCGATGGCGATGGGTCCGGCCGCGGCCGGCAACAGCAGGGCCGAAAGCGCGAGCAATGCCAGCGCAACCCACCACCCGATGACACCCGCATAGATTCCCAGCTCGCGCGCGCCGCGCACCACGAGTTTCATTTGTGGCTGTCCCGCGGAGGCGCGCACCAACTCGCCCAGGCCGCACACATAGCGCGAGCGCCAGCGGCGCATCAGCAATTGGTAGGGCGGTGCGTCGTGGCCATAGTGCGTCACGACGTCAATGGGCAGGCGCCACAGTTTCCAGCCGCGAGAGCGCAGCCGCACGGCAAGGTCGAACTCCTCGTAGCTGTGCAGGTTGCGGTCGGAGAAGTAGCCGCTCTCGGCAATGGCGCGGCGGCGGTAGAGGCCGCCGCCGTCGATGCGGTCCACTTCGCCGGGGAACAAATGCGATTGCGCGCGCAGGCCGCGCTCGCGGTATTCGAGGCTCTCGTTGTTCAGCTCCACCAGCCGGCCGCCGACACCGGCGACTTCGGGATGCTGCGCGAGAAAGACCAGCGCCTTCGGCAGGAAGCCGGGCAGCATCTGCATGTCGCCGTCCAGGATGTACACGTATTCGCCGAAAGAATGCTGGAAGCCCAGTTGCGGACCCGCGCCGCAGCAGCGCTCTTCGGCGTGCGCAAGCTGCACGACGCGGATGGGATAGCGAGATGCGAATTCGACGGTGCGGTCGGAGGAATAGCTGTCCGCGAGGATGACTTCACCACCGACTTCGGCGACGGCGGCCAGCGCGCTTTCGATCGCCGCGCAGATGTTCGCCTCTTCGTTGAGGGCCTTGATGACGACTGAAACTCGACTCATGGCGCGGTGCCCTCCTGCGAGAACACATCCGCGCTGCGCACGCGCCAGCGCTGCCAACGTCCGGCGATCTCCGAGGGCAGGGAAACCATCGCGGCGGTGAGCAACCAGCGACGCGTCAGCGCGGCATCGCGCGCCTTCATCAAACACGCGATGGCTTCGCGGCGGCGGCCGTCGGCGAGCAGCTCACGTGCCAGCGTCACTTCCTGCTGCGCGACGAACCACAGCGCGGAGCGGCGCAGGTGCTGGGGAATCGTGCCTTCGCGCGCCCCCTGGCGCATGCGGGCGAGGAACGGTGCGAGCTTGCGCGGCCCGGCCACGGTCGTGAGAGAGCCGACGACGGCCGCGCGGTAGGCGGCCAGCGGCGCATTGATCAATGCCACCGGCGTGCGGTCCGCAAGTCGAAACCACAGGTCCAGATCTTCACCATACGACTCGCCTTCGATGAAGCACGGCTTCATGCTGCGCAGCAGCTTCGTGCGCACCGCGACGCTGCTGGTGAAGAACGGCGCGTTCTTCATCCAGCGCACGCGCAGGTCGTTCACCAGCTCGACCTCGCAGAAGGTTTCGGGCACGGCCCACGCTTCGGGCTCGGCGTCGCAGCCGCCGTCCACCTGCTTGAAGCCGGCGGCGATCATCTGCGCCTCGGGGCATGCGTGGTGCGCCTTCACGATGTTCGCGAGGAAGGACGGGTGGTGCCAGTCGTCCGCATCGAGAAACGCGACCCAGTCACCGAGGGCCATCGAGATGCCGCGGTTGCGCGCGGCGGATACACCGGCGTTGACTTGCCGCACGACGCGCACGCACTGGAAGCCGAGATCCTCGACGAGGTCCGCGCCGCCATCGGTGGAGCCGTCGTCGACCACGATGACTTCGTAAGGCGCGTGCGTTTGCGCGAGGGCCGAGCGCACCGCGCCCTCGATGAACCGCGCCTTGTTGTACAGGGGGATGACCACCGAAAACTTCATGAGGCCGCTCCGTAGTCGAACCGTGCGCGCGGCACCTTGGCCACGGCGTGTTGCGCGCTGCCGGCGGCGATGGTCGCCAGCAGCAGGAAATGGACGTAGAGCTCGGTGCCGTAGCCGAAGAGGAGCAGCGGCACTTCGCTGATGGAACGCAGCGCGAGCGCCAGGAACAGCGCGAGGCTCAGGCCGCCGGTGGCGCGGGCGTTTCGAAACGAGAGGACGAGCAGGACCAGCGAATAGATCACGAGGCCGACGAAGCCCACGGTGCCGCCGCGCGCGAGCGTGTCCATGAACTGGTTGTGCGCGTCGGTGGCGTTGGGCATGCCGATGCTCTGGCGGAAGTCGGCATCCCAGAGGCCGGGACCGTAGCCGAACAGCGGGTTCGCGTGCCACTCTTCGATCGCGATCGCCCAGATGCGGTCGCGCCCGGTCATGGACATGAGCTGCGCGCCTTCGGACGTATCGGCGAAGTCGGAGAGCTGCGAGCCCACATCGCTTGCAAGCAGCAACCCGAGGACGGCGCCGATCACGGTCATTACCGCGAGGCACGCCACCACGCCGGCCAGGCTGTCGCGCGGGTCGGTGATGCGTTCCCAGACGCGGCCGCCATTTCGCACGATCCACATCGCGGCGGAGCACAGGATGAAGGCGATCCAGGCGGTCTTGGACTGCGCGAGGAACAGCGCGGCGAGGCCGGTGATCCACGCCAGCACGTTGATCCAGCGGCTGCCATAAGGACGCGCCCAGACCAGCAGCAGCGCCGTCTGCGCAAACATGCCCATCGCCACCGGGTGCGGCGCGAGCCCGCCGAAGCGCGGCAACCCGGCGAAGAGGCCCTGCGAGTACTTCAGGTCCAGCACCAGGGTGGGCATCACGCCGATGAGGGCCACGCCGATGACGATGAAGATCACCAGCGAGTCGCGCGCGCGGTCGACGATGCGGCCCCACTCGACGGGCGTGGCGAGCAGGATCGCGAAGCCGAGGATGAGCGCGTAGAGGTATTCGTGCGCGAGCTGCGGGTGCGAGCCGAAGATCGCGGGCATCGCCACCGAGGTCACCCAGTAGGTGACGAAGGCGAG
>JAZKIF010000119.1:0-8447 GCA_040385005.1 Pseudomonadota bacterium | reverse complement strand
GTCCACGACGAGCCGTCCGCTGATGCTGTTCGCCGCCGAAAGCGGCCTTAAGATCGATTTCCAGGTGGTCGACCTGTTCACCGGCGAGCACTACCAGCCGCCCTTCGCCGAGGGCGTGAATCCGAATCGGCAGGTGCCGGTGCTGGATGAAGTGGTTGGCGATGCGCTCGCCCGCAGCGGCGAGCAGCAGGATCGACACGAGGCGCTGTCCCCACACGATGATCGGTCCGCGGATCCCGCCGCCTTCGGCGAGTTCGATGAAAGTCTGCGCGAGGTCGCGGCCGGAGATGAGCACGCCGGCCGCGGCCAGCATCAGCATCGCGGGCAGCACCCAGTGCAGGTAGCCGTCGGTACTTTGGAGTTTCATGGGGCTTGTCCGTCGAGGTCCACGGGCGGGGGCACGGCGGCCCACCGGGGCGCGAAGCGCGGCATCAGCCGCGCGAGCGCGCTTTGCGTGTCGCGACCGAGCAGCGAAGGACGCACGCCGACCACGATGAGAAGGGCTGCGGCCGCGCAGAAGCCGCCCGCGAAGAGCGGCGCGCCCGGCAGCGCGACTTGCGCGACGGCCTGATGGCCGCCCGCCACGGCGAGCGCGCCGAGCGCCGCCAGGCCGATGCCGCGCGCCGCATCGGGGGCGAGGACCGACCACTTGAGGTCGAGCGCGTGCAGCGCGGCCGTGATGATGACGGCCGCGCGTGCATAGATCACCACGGCCGAGACCGTCGCGATCGCGCGAATGCCTTCATGGCCGAAGTACCACCATGCCGGCGCGGCGATGAGCAGCAGCGGCAGCTGCAGCAGGAACTCGTAGTGCTTGCGGCCAGTGTTCCACAGCACCGGCGTCGACAGGCCCCAGCACGTCCAGGCCGGCAGGCACAGGAAGAGCAGCCCGAGCACCCAGGCGGATTCCATCCACGCCGGGCCGTACAGCAGCGCGACCACGTCGGCGGACAACATCGCCGCGATGACGGCGACGGGCGTGATCAGCACGAGCACGCACGCGAGGCCCAGCAGCCAGCCTTGCGCGAGCCGCTTGGGCTCGTTCTGCAGCTTGGCGCCAGCGGCGAGGAACGCGGGTTGCAGCGCGCCGAGCAGCAGCGCGTTGGGGATCGACGCGAGGTTGTACGCGACGGTGTAGAGACCGACGAAATGCGCGTTGAGCACGCGGCCGATCACCACGCGGTCGAGGTTGCTCAGCAGCCAGTTCACGATGTTGGTGACGAACACCGCGCGGCCGGTCGTGAGATGCTCCGCGCCGCTCGCATGGCGCAGCAAGGGGCGCAGCGGGTGGGGACGCGCGGCGTAGGCGCCCACCAGCGTCACCGCGGCCTGCACGACGCAGGCGGCTGCGAGCGCATGCGCGCCGTAGCCCGCGAGCGCCATCGGCACGCCCACGGCGAGATAGCCGAGCGCGTAGGCCGCGAGCTGGATCAAACCCAGCATGCGGAAGTTGAGGTCGCGCTGCAGCAGGCAGGTGGCCGGCGCGCTGGCGGCGGTGAGCAGGCTCGCGAGCGACAGCCACTGCACCACGCTTTCCACGCGCGCGTCGCCGAAGAAGGTCGCGATGGCGGGCGCGCTCGCATACATCGCGATCGCGCAGAGCACGCCGGCGATCAGCTGCCAGGTGAAGGAGAAGCGGATGTCGTCGTCGTCCACCTTCGGCAGCAGCATGAGGTTCCAGCTGAAGCTCGCGCCCGAGAGGAAGGCGGCGAAGGTGAGGATCGTCATGCCGATGCCGTACACGCCGTAATTGCCCGGGCCCAGCAAGCGC
The DNA here is from genome assembly GCA_040385005.1 of Pseudomonadota bacterium. Lineage (GTDB taxonomy): Bacteria > Pseudomonadota > Gammaproteobacteria > Burkholderiales > Burkholderiaceae_C > Ramlibacter. Next base: position 6,676 of record JAZKIF010000119.1, on the reverse strand, counting down.
GCCAGCGCCACTTGCGCGCCAAGCTGCAGCACGAAGCGCGCGATGGTGGTGAGCGCGCTCCACTTCAGGGCGCGCTCGGCCAGGCCTGCCAGGCGATGGGGTGTCATTTCTGGCGCGAGAAGCGGCGCAAGGCGATGCCGGCCATGACGGCGAGCGCGGCCAGCAGCATGGCCTTGCCGCTGTGCGAATGGTCTTCACCGTCCGTTGCGGCCTGTTGGCGCGCGGGGGCCTGCTCGACCTGGTCGTGCGTGGCCGCGCCGGCCGCCTTGATGATGTCGGGCGTGGGCCGCGCACTCGCGCTCGGTGCGGTGGCGTGCCTGCTCGCGGGACGCGGGGCGTGTGACGGTGAGGGTGCGGTCGTTTGCGCGATGGCCACGGTGGCCAGCGCGCAGAGCAAGATCGCGGGTAAAAGCTTGCGCATCAGGCTCTCCTTGCAGTTGAGGTTGTGGCTAATTCTGCGGCAGGGACACCCTTGCGGGGGCTGCCGTCCCATGGCCCGTTCAGGCCATTCGCCGTTGTGTTAGCGGGCTTCTTGCCCGCGAACCGGCGGCTCCAGTCGCGCCCGGGCGTCTCGACCCAGCGGTACGTGAGCACGCTGAATCCCAGCGTGAGCAGGACCACCAGAACGTAGAACAGCGTGCCTTCCAGGTCGTTGCGGCCGTAGGCCATGATGAAGTCGCCGGTCGCGACGCGCATCGGCGTCCAGAAGTCGATGTGCGTCAGGCGCTTGATCAGCACCGGCACCAGCATCACGATGAAGAAGTGCGTGAGGTAGATCGAGTAGGAGAGCTGGCCCAGCCACGCGAAGAAGCGCGTACGGAAGAGCCGGCTCACCGCGCCGTCTTCGGAGGCGAAAACAAGCACCGCGGCGGCGAACACGAAAGGTGCGAGGACGGACCAGTTCGATGTGCCCGCGAGCGCGACGAAGCCGATGACCGCGGCCACTGTCGCGCACTCGGCCAGCGTGGCGAGCCCGCCGCCAGTTTCAGCGCGTGCGGCGCGGCGCTTTTGCACGTGGAAACACAGCGTGCCGAGCGCGAAGCCGAGGACGCAGCGCAGGATGCCGAAGTCGTACGTCACGTCCATGCCGGTGCGCGAGACCAGCAGCAGCATGAGCGGCGGAACGATGGCGGCCAGCGCGAGCATCCAGTAGCGCAGGCCAAAGGCCACGGACAGCACGGCGAAGATGACATAAGTCCACACCTCGGTGCTGATGGACCATGCCGGGCCGTTCCACGTCAGGCTGTCGTGCAGGTTCAGGCTCTGCACCAGGAAGAAATTGCTCACCACGGCCCAGGGCTGCATCTCGCCGGTGAAAGGCGCCGAAGCCTGGTTGCGAATGAAGAGCTTCGCGGTTTCGTACGCAACGAAGAGGGCAAGCATGAACACGTGCAGCGGCCACACGCGGCCCACGCGCAGCACCAGGAAATGGCGCACCTGCGGCCAGCTTCCCAGCCGCGTCGCGTAGTTCCATGCGATCACGAAGCCGCTGAGCACGAAGAAGAAATCGACGAAGAGATAACTGTTGCGGATGAACGCCGAGTGGTAGATCGGGCTGTGTCCGTGGAAGTGGAACAGCACGACCAGACACGCACAGACGCCGCGCCAGCCGTCGAGCGCCTCGAATCGGCCTTGCGTGCGTGGGTTGATGGCGTTGGATGCCGCGTGGGGTTGCATAGGGAGGATTTTTTCAGCCGCCGGCGCGAACGAGTGTGCGTTGCCGCGCACTTGGGGCGCCTGATGAGGCAAAGACGACGTGTCGCGCCGGGTGCCGACGCCACCGCACGAGCCATGCCTGCGAGGGCTGTGCCCGTTGTCCTACACGGGATTTGCGATGCGCAGCCCTAGCATGGGTGGCATGAGCGGACGACTACGCCACATCGCACTGACGGTCGAACAGACCGGGACCCGCAGTTATGCGTGGATCCTGATCGAAAGCGCCGGGGGCCATGTCTTCGTCCTCAAGAAAGCTGCCCATCCCAGCAGCACGTATCTCTCGGCCCTGAATCAGGGGTACGAGGAGCTGGCGCTGCTCTCCGCGTGCGGACTGCACGAGCGAGGAATCGAACAAGGCGGCAAGCCGGAGACGGAGCACAACGTCCTCGAGCTGGCCGAATTACATGATGCGCTATAGCCGCACGGAACACAGCCGGGTGCAAGCCCTGCAGCAGGAAGTCTCCCGCGCCGAGGCCGACTACCAGCGGCTGCGCGCGGCCTACCTCGAGATCGCGAAGAACGAGCCGGGGCATGAAGTCGCGCTCGCGATGATCGGCGCGGACATGGACCGGGCGCACCAGCATCTGCAAGCGCTCATCGGGTTGCCGCGCCTGCCCTTCACGCACGAGCCGAGCACCGTGCTTCGGCGCGAGGCGCAGCGGCTGACGGAAGATCACGACTGAACTCGGGTGTCCGGCTCGATCCGGTCGGGCGACAGGCGGCTGCCAAGCGCCCGGCAGTCGGCGACGAATCGATCCATCTCTTCCCTGAAGCTCACTTTGTCGAGGCTGCCTCGCGGAAAGGTGCGCAGTTGCAGGACCATGCCGCATTCGCGATGCCGATAGATTCGATCGAGGCAGACGTGCACTCCGGGTTCCTCGAGCGTCTCGTGAGTTGAGTCGAGCTCGGCATCCGGCGGAAGGTATCCCGGCGATGAATAGAAATGCACGACCTCGGCGGTTTCGTCCTCGCAGATGTTGACGATGACATCGTCGCCGGCCGCGAGCGTCACCGTTTCTCCCGGCTTTGGGCGCCACGGCGGCTCCCGGCCTGCGAAAAAATCGCGCAGGAGGATGTCGATCGTGCTCACTGCTTTTCCTTCAGGTCACCGAACACCGGCGCCAGCGTTGCGCGGATGAAATTCCGCAGCGCCTGGTCCAGCTTGCAACCCAGCGTCGTGGCAATTGCTTTCAGCACGGCGGGCGCGCGGAAGTTGGAGTCATCGACAACGATCTGCGTCTGTGCGAGTACCTTCGCTTTGAGATGAATCGCGAGGATGCGGATGAATTTCAGTGATCGCCAGCCCAGCGCGCGAGCATGCCCGTCAATGTCGGAGAGATTGAATCGCGACCGTGCAAGATGCGATGCGAGTGCCGCCGCCTCCTTGCGTTCATCGTCGCCGGGTCCCGTGTCGCAGGGCGGCGAGATGTCCGGCGGCTGGTCTAACCTCAGCGCGTACTCGTCGCTGACCGCCTGTTGCCACGGACTGGCCGATTCCCACTTGTGGAGCGCGAAGATTCCAAAGAAATCCGGGGAGATGTCGCGCGGGGATGCGATAGCGCTCAGGAGTGCCTCGCACATTTCAACGCGTTGGGTACTCGACAATCGCCTGTAGGCGTCAGTGAGCTGCGTTTCCACCAGGCCCCACGCTTGGTCGGTGACTTTGGGCGTGCTGTATCCCCGCTCCGCGTCCAGCAGGATCAGCAAGACTGCAATCTCCTTCTTTGACGGGACGCCTCCGTCCCCGCCCAGCGGCGCGCTCTTGAAAGCCCAGTGCCGCGCCGCTTGCCATTGATCCTGGGCCAGGTGCACCGCCCCTGCAACCAGCCATGTGCGGAGCAAAGGACGTTCCGTGAGGCCTAACGCCGCAGCCTTGATATGGGCCAGGAAAACGGGGGAGGGATGCGCGGACAGGACATGGACCAGGTCGGCGATGACGTGAATTGCATCTCGGGTCTTGCTTGCCTGGTCGGAGCAATGCACGATCCAATCCAGCGCGGAGGCCGCGACCCGTCTGGCCTGCGTCCAGCTTTCCGCGCCGGCAAATGCCTGCTGCGCGGAAGACATTCCCTTGCGTATCGCCTCGACGAACGCATTGCCGGGCTTGGCAGGAGTTCCGGGATTCTGGATCGGCGCGGGATGCTCGATCGTGCTGGCCTGATCCGGTTCCGTGCGAAAGACTGGATCGGGCTCGACGACGATTTCGTCGTCAGCATGGAGGATCGAATCGAGGAAATCATCGGGGTCCTGCAGGGCCGTTGTTGTTGTTGTCGTTGTCGTTGTCGTTGCGGTGTGATGTTCCTCCGTGTCGTCGGTTTGCGCGATATCGACGTGTTCCGCTGCATCGCCGTCCGGCGCCCACCATTCAAACGGCGACGATGGTGGAGTGTCGTCAAAGGCCGTTTTAAACCTCTGGGGATTCGGGTTCTCTGGGCTTTCAAGCTCACGTTTGCGGGCGGAAATCCAATTTCCTTCAAGACCGCGTGTCATCTCCTGCGGCGCCGGCCTGTCGAGCATCGATCGTTGCCGCTCCCGATGCGGCGCGAGCTGCGTTTCACCAGTGTCGAGATAGGGGATGAACTGGCCGGTGGGTGCCTGAATCGTTGAGTTCAGTGGGACCAGTTGCCTGTGCGTGGAATCCGCGGCACCGGCGACGGTTTGCTGTACCCGGAGGGTCGTCTTGCCAACATCCACTTGCTTCTCCTTTCTAAGAGCGAGCATGAGTGGTTCGAGTGTCGATCCAGGTTCCTGCGCCGGCTGCTCGTCCATTCCGGCAAGTCGGCATGCGCCGACAAGCACTTGGCGTACTGGCCGAGTCCGTTCGGTTGGAGGCTGCCTCACGATGCTTCAAAGGGAGCACCGCCATGATTGCCTACGAGATCGACCCGAGCCTGCACACCGGCCAGCCCGCGGAGCCGTCTCTTGACGATGGCTTCTCGCGTCCGACCCATGGCGAGGAGCAGCCGGCCGCGAAGGCCGGTGATCGCGCGTTCGAGCCCGCGCTCTCCGAGAAAAGCGACTTCTGACCATGGCCACTCACCCCGTCGAGTCCGAACCCGATGCGGACGGCCAGGAGCCCGCCGCACCCAACCCCACACACTTGCCGATCGAGCCCGAATTCGGGCCGGCATTGCCGCCCACCGAGCCCGAAGACCCGCGCGGCAAACCGCCTGTGCTGTGAATATTGCAAAGGACCACCCCGATGAATCACGCGATCGCCCCCGGCATCACGCCCCCGCCTCGCGGTCTCGAACGCGAGGAGCCCGAGATCGGCCAGGAAGACGATATCCCCAGCGACGACGATCACGGCACGGCGCGCTCGCCTTCCGATGACGGGCAAGCGCGCGACGTCGAGCGCGAATGAGCACCGCACCGGCCCCGCGGCGCTCTTCGAGTCAGTGATTGCCTGCGTTATTCGCAGGCCGGGCCGAGCAAGGATTGCGCATCCTCGTCGAGGCCGGGCGCGGGAGTTGCTTTCGCAAGTGCCATCCAGACGCCGAAAGGCAAGCCGTTGCGCGATTTGCGCGGCGCCGCTCGCGCGACGCTGAGGCGCTCCTTCTCGAACACCAGCACGCCGCATTCGGCCGGCACTTCCTCCGGCGACGCGATGCAGCGTCCGCGCGCATCGCAGCCCAGCACATACCAGCACTCGCCGAGATCGAGATAGGCCGCGCGCTTGTTCGCATGCTTCAGGTCGCCGAGCAAGTCGGCGCGGCGAACTTTCACTTCATGCACGATCGGGTCGACATATGTCGCGACCGAAGTGTTGCGGATGGAGAAGACGTCCGGCCTTGCAATGCACCAGCGCAGTGGCGACTCGTCCGCCTCACCAGGCACCTGCGCCCGCAGCGACAGTCCGCGCCACGCGACGCGGCCGGCGCGCCCCATCTCCACCGCCACACGCTCGACCAGCGCCTCGTGCGCGGACATCGCGGCGCGGTTGCTAGCGAGCGTGACGGCGAGCAGTTGCACGCCGGCATCGGTGACGCGCAGCGATTCGTGGCCCGAGGGCGCATGCACGCGGTCCAGCAGGCCGGCGGCGAGCAGCTCGATTTCCACCGTGTCCTGGCAGGGCCAGCCGGCGGAGCGCCAGATTTCGCGCAGGCGGCGCGAATGGATTTTTCCGAGAGGGAGATCGCTCATACAGCAGAAGGAAGGGCGGCCAGTTTAGCGCCGCCGGCGCGTGCGGCGAAAGTACACCGTAGGTACCTTCCCACGACGGGTCTGCCGCTCGGCCTATCGCAACGATTGCGTGCGTGAAGAGAATAACCAGCATGACAGCAAACGTGATTTACGGCATCACCGCGGTCCGCTACGTCGGGGCGCAAGTCACCGAGGCGATGATGGGCCTCATCGATGCGACGCGCGCCGCGTGGGACATGAGCCCGAAGCCCGCGCGGCTCACGGAAGTGGTCGACCGGCTGGTGGAAGGCGACAGGGTGATCAGCCTGTTCCCCGACGACACCGGCGGTCTCGAGGCCGGACCCGAAGTGAAGGTCGACGTTCTCGCCGAAGGCACGGAGATCCTGGCGCTCGCCGAGGACGCGCCCGGCCGCAGCTTGCGCGACCTTCCGCGCTTCTGAGGTCCGAAGAATGGAGAGCAGCATGAAATCCAATGGAGGCCAGCAGACGCCCATCGCACCCGGCAAACCCGCTGCGCCGAAGGACGCGCAAGCACAGCAGCCGCGCCGCGGTCATAGCGGCGATGGCGCGGCGAGCGTCCTGCCGCGCCTGAAGGAATGGGAGCGCAGCCGCGCGAAAGATCGCGCGGACAGCGGGCGGGGCAGCGGCAGCTAGGGCGTGTTCGCACTATTTACGTGGCAGGGAGGCCGCTCCATCGCGCATTCGACTGACCCGGGCGGCAAAGCTGCGCGCGGGCGGGCTGCGGCGCGGCTACGGCGTTCCGCTGCGTCGCTTCGCTCCTGCGCCGAATCCCCTGCGCCGGGCGACTGCGCGGCCC
>JAZKIF010000118.1:31153-34872 GCA_040385005.1 Pseudomonadota bacterium | reverse complement strand
GTCGCGGTTGCTGTGCTGGCTGCGGCTGTCCTGGCACTGCACCACGATGTTGGTCGGGATGTGGGTCAGGCGCACCGCCGAGTCGGTCTTGTTGATGTGCTGGCCACCGGCGCCGCTCGCGCGGTAGGTGTCCACGCGCACGTCGGCCGGGTTGATGTCGATCTCGATCGAATCGTCGATCTCCGGGTAGACGAACACGCTCGCGAAGCTGGTGTGCCGGCCGCCCGACGAATCGAACGGCGACTTGCGCACGAGCCGGTGCACGCCGGTTTCCGTGCGCAGCAGCCCGAACGCGTAGTCGCCTTCGATCTTGATCGTCGCGCTCTTGATGCCGGCGGTGTCGCCCGCCGTTTCATCTTCGACCGTCGTCTTGAAGCCCTTGCGTTCCGCGTACTTGAGGTACTGGCGCAGCAGCATGCTGGCCCAGTCGCACGCTTCCGTGCCGCCCGCGCCAGCCTGGATATCCAGGAAGGCATTGAGCGGATCGGCCGGGTTGTTGAACATGCGGCGGAATTCGAGCTCCTCCACCAGCTTCGCAAGCTTCTCGCCTTCGGTCTCGATGGTGAGCAGGCCGGCCTCGTCGCCGTCTTCCTTGCTCATCTCGAAGAGCTCGAGGTTGTCCGAGAGCTCGCTGGTGAGCGTGGACAATGTCACCACGACGCCATCGAGCTGCTTCTTTTCGCGGCCCAGTTCCTGGGCCTTCTTCGGGTCGTTCCAGACCTGCGGGTCTTCGAGCGACGCGTTGACCGTCCTTAAACGCTCCGATTTGGCAGCGAAGTCAAAGATACCCCCGGAGGGAGTCGGTACGAAGGGAGAGGTCGGCGAGTTTCGAGCCGATCTGGTTGATGTGTTCTGCGTCCATGATGTGTTGCTTCCAGTGAACCCGAGATTGTGTCACGCCGGGGGCGTCGGGGGAGCCCTGCGCGGCAGGCGCACCGTGAAGGCCGAGCCTTCGCCGGGCGAGCTCTGCACCTCGATGCGTCCGCCGTGCGCCTCGACGATCTGGCGCGTGATGTACAGCCCCAGTCCCAATCCCGGCGCGACCTGCTTGCCGACTGCGCGTTCGAACTGCTCGAAGATGCGCGCCTGGTCCTGCGGCGCGATGCCGATGCCGCGATCGCGCACGGACACCGTGGCCTCTTGGCCCGAAGCCTCGACGACGATCCGCACCGGCTTGCCGCCGCCGTAGCGGATGGCGTTGGTCAGCAGATTCGCCACCACTTGCTCGATTCGGAATTCGTCCCACACGCCAGGCAGCGACTCGGGCGCGGTGACTTCCATCGGACAGCCCACGCTGGCGGCCTGGTCCGCGTAGCTTTCCACGACGCGCCGCACCAGCACCGCGAGATCGGCCGCGGCGGGCTGGATCGCGAGCGTGCCCTTGCGCAGCCGCGAGACGTCCAGCATGTCGTCGATGAGCCGCACCATGTTGCGGATCTGCGCTTCGTCGCGCTCGACCATCGCGGTGAGTTGCGCGGGCGTGAGCTGCGCGCCGTTGGCGACGCGCCTGCGCAACTGCGTCTGCAGGTACAAGGTGTTCAGCGGCGTGCGCAGCTCGTGCGAGACCATGGACACGAAGTCGTCCCGCATCTCGATGGCGCGCTGCAGCTCCGCTTGCGCTTCCTGCAGTTGCTGGCGCTGGCGGTGGATTTCCACGAACACGCTCACCTTGCTGCGAACGGCATGCGGATCGAGCGGCTTGTAGAGGAAGTCGACGGCGCCGTTCTCATAGCCCTTGAACGCGTAGTTGAGTTCCTTCGCACCCGCGCTGACGAAGATGATCGGGATGCGCCGCGTCTTGTCCGTGCCGCGCATCAGCGCCGCGAGCTCGAGCCCGCTCATGCCGGGCATCTGCACGTCCAGGATCGCGAGCGCGAATTCGTGTTCCAGCAGCAGCGCCAGCGCCTCGTCGCCCGAGCGCGCCTGGAGGATGACGCGGTCTTCCTGGCGGATCAGGGCTTCCAGCGCGACGAGGTTCTCGCGCAGGTCGTCGACGATCAGCAACTTGACGGGGGTCATTGCTGGGGCTCCAGGTGTTTCATCAATTCTCGAATGTCCTTCAAAGGCAATATGAATTCGGGGGCGCGCGCGGCGATCGCGGCCCGTGGCATGTCGCTGACCTGCGCATCGCGCGGGTCCTGCACCACCGTGAGAGCACCGGCGGCGCCGGCTCGCGCGAGGCCGGCGGCGCCGTCGTCGTTGGCGCCGGTGAGCAGCACCGCAGCGAATTCTGCGCCCAACGCGTCGGCGAGCGACTCGAACAGCACGTCGATCGACGGGCGGCTGAACCGCACCGGCGCGTCGCAGCTGAGCGCGAATGCAAGACTGTGCTCCAGCAGCAGGTGGTACCCGGGCGGCGCGATGTAGAGCACGCCGGGCTCGATCGGCTGCTTGTCGACGGCCTCGCGCACGGGGATGGCGCAGCGGCTCGCCAGCAGATCGGTGAGCAGGCTCTCGCGGTCCTCCGGCAGGTGCAGGACGGCGACCAGCGGCAGCGCATAACCGGCGGGCAGGGCCGAAAAGAGCTGCAGCAGCGCTTCGACGCCGCCCGCCGACGCGCCGATCGCGACGAGCCGCACTGCCCGGCGAAAGCCTTGCGGGATGACGGTCCGGGAGGCGGGCATGTTCATGCCTTGCGGAAGAGGCGGTCGGGCTTGGACACGGCATCGAAGCGGGTGCGCCAGACCGAGAAGTCCAGGCTCTCCTTCGAGCCCAGGCCCAGGAAGCCGCGGTGGCTGAGCGACTCGTGGAAGAGCCCAAGCGCGCGGTCCTGCAACTTCTTGTTGAAGTAGATCAGGACATTGCGGCATGAGATGAACTGCGTTTCCGAAAACACGCTGTCGGTGGAGAGGCTGTGGTCGGCGAAGGTGATGTTGTCGCGCAGCGACTTGTCGAAGAGCGCGCCGCCGTACGCCGCCGTGTAGTAGTCCGAGAAGCTGCGCAGGCCGCCGGCCTTCTGGTAGTTGGACGTGTAGTTGCTCACGCGGTCCAGCGGCAGGATGCCCTGGCGCGCGCGCTCCAGCGAATCCGGATTGATGTCGGTGGCGTAGAGAATCGTGCGGTCCAGCAGGGCCTCCTCGCGCAGCAGGATCGCGAGCGAGTAGACCTCTTCGCCCGTGCTGCAACCCGCCACCCAGATCTTGACCGAGGGGTAGGTTCGCAGCACCGGGATCACGTGGCGGCGCAGCGCGAGGAAGTAGGGCGGATCGCGGAACATGTCGCTCACCGGCACCGTCAGGAACTGCATCAGCTGCGCAAACGTGGCCGGCTCGCGCAGGATGCGCTCCTGCATCGCCGAGATCGTCGCGAAGTTCATCTGCAGCTGCGCCTGCAGCACCCGGCGTTTGAGTGATGCCTGCGAGTAGTCGCGAAAGTCCTGGCTGTAGCGCAGGAAGATCGCCTCGACCAGCAGACGCAGCTCGATGTCGACCGCCTGCGTGACCGACGCGGTATTGGATCCCGGCACCTTAGATGCGCTCCAGCTTGGGCATCCACACGCGGATGAGCGAAAAGAGCCGCTCCAGCTCGATCGGCTTGGCGAGGTAGTCGTTCGCGCCGGCGGCGAGGCAGCGCTCCTGGTCGTCCTTCATCGCCTTCGCGGTCACGGCGATGATCGGCAGGCTGCGCCACTTCGCGTTCTTGCGGATTTCGCGCGTGGCGGTGTAGCCGTCCATGCCGGGCATCATGATGTCCATCAGCACGAGGTCGATCGCGCTCAC
>JAZKIF010000118.1:23014-31143 GCA_040385005.1 Pseudomonadota bacterium | reverse complement strand
GCGCTGTCGTCCTCGACCCCGGCGATCGCCGCCGCCGACAGCATCGTCGTGCACTTGCTCGACGCCGATGACCTGCACCTGGCGAAACTCGGTGCGACCAGCGGCGTCGACCGATTCGCCGACCCCGAGTCGTGGACGCGACTGCCGACCGGCGAGCCCGTCTACGTGGGCGTCCGGGCATGGGTGCGCTGCGCGATCGTGCGCAGGCCGTTGCGCGCGATCTCCACCACGGCGCCCTTGCTCTCCAGCGCGCTGGTGAGCGCGAAGATGTTGCGCACGTCGTCGTCCACCAGAAGGATGCGGCGGCCCTCGAAGACCTTGTCCCGGTTGCGCGCGACGCGCAGCATCTTCTGGCGGTCTGTCGAAAGCTCGGTCTCGACCTTGTGCAGGAAGAGCGTCACCTCGTCGAGCAGGCGCTCGGGGGAGCGCGCGCCCTTGATGATGATGGAGCGGGAATAGCGCGAAAGCTCGGCCTCTTCGTCGCGCGTGAGGTTGCGGCCGGTGTAGACGATCACCGGCGGGAAGGAGCGGATCTCCTCGCTCGCCATGCGCTTCAGAACTTCGTTGCCGCCCATGTCGGGCAGCTTGAGGTCGATGATCATGCAGTCGAAGATGTCGGTGTGCAGGTGCGCGAGCGCCTCTTCGCCGGTTTCGGCGGTGACGATCTCGATGTCGTCGTCGCCGATCAGCTTCGCGATGCTCTCGCGCTGCAGCTTGTCGTCCTCCACCACCAGCACGCGCTTCACCTTCTGCGAAAGCTTGGCTTCGAGGCGGCCGAACACCTCGCGCAATTCCTCGCGCGTGGCGGGCTTGCGCGCATAGCCGATCGCGCCCATCTGCAGGGCCGTGGCGGAGAGGTCTTCCACGGAGATCACGTGAACGGGGATATGGCGCGTTTTCGGGTTGTCTTTCACGCGCTGCAGCACGGTGAGGCCGGAGCTGTCGGGTAGGCGCATGTCCAGCAGCATCGCGTCGGGGATGAGCCGTTCGGCGAGTTCGCACGCCTCTTCGGCCTGTTGCGCGACGATGCACTGGTAGCCGAGTTCGTGCGCGAGGTCACGCAGGATCTGCGCGAACTGCGGCTCGTCCTCCACCACCAGAACGCGCCGCTGCGAAGGTGCGGGGGAGAGGTCGCGGTCGTCGGCGATAGGGACCGGCCGCGGTCGGCCGTTCGTGGGCGCCGCCGAAGGTGCGGGCGAACGAACGGGCGGTGCCGCGATGGATGGCGCCGGGGAAAGCGATGAGGTGGCCGCCGGTTTCGGCGCGCTCTGGCCTTCTTCGTACTGCACGGGAATGATCAACGTGAACGTGCTGCCCTGGCCGGGCCGGCTTTCGATGGTGATCGAGCCGCCGAGCAGTCCCGCGAGGTCGCGGGAGATCGACAGGCCGAGGCCCGTGCCACCGTAGCGCCGGCTCGTGGTTCCGTCGGCCTGGCGGAAGGCTTCGAAAATCAGTTCGTGCTGGTCGGGGGCGATGCCGATGCCCGAATCCGTCACCTTGAATGCGACGTCGCGCTCGCCGTGGCGCTGCACGTTCATGGTCACCTTGCCGGTGTCGGTGAATTTCACGGCATTCGACAGCAGATTTTTCAGGATCTGCTCCACGCGCTGGCGGTCGGTGAACAGCGTCTGCGGCAATCCCGGCGCGAGCGAGAGCTCGAACGTCAGGTGCTTCTGCCCGGCCAGGGGCTCGAAGGTGCGCTTGAGCGATTCCGCGAGCCCGCCGATGCTGGTGATCTCGGCGCGCACCTCCAGCTTGCCGGCCTCCACCTTCGCGATGTCGAGGATGTCGTTGATCAGGTTCAGCAGGTCGTTGCCCGCGGAGTAGATCGATTCGGAGAACTTGACCTGTTCCTCATCCAGATTTCCCTTGGGGTTATCCGCGAGCAGGCGCGCGAGGATGAGCGAGCTGTTGAGCGGTGTGCGCAGCTCGTGCGACATGTTCGCGAGGAACTCCGACTTGTACTGGCTCGCGCGTTCCAAGTCCGCGGCGCGCGCCTCGACCTCGTGCTGCGCGGTGTTGAGCGCTTCGTTCTTCTCGTCGAGCGCATCGCGCTGCTCGGCGAGCTTGAGGTTGATCTGCTCCAGCTCGGCCTGCTGGCTTTCCAGGTGCGCCTGCGATTCCTTCAGCGCGCGCGACTGCTCTTCGAGCTCCTCGTTCGCGGTGCGCAATTCCTCCTGCTGCACCTGCAGTTCCTCGTTGAGCTGCTGCGTTTCCTCCAGCGAATCCTGCAGGCGCTGGCGGTAGCGCGCGGCTTCCATCGACGCGCCCACGTTCGAGCGAGCGAGCTGCAGGAGTTCGGCGTCGCGCTCCTGGATCGGCCGCAGGAACCCGAGTTCGATCACGCCGTTCACGACGCCGTCGTTGGTGATGGGGGAGACCAGCAAGCTGGCCGGCGCGCCGTGGCCGAGGCCGGACGTCACGCGGATGTAGTCACCGGGGACGTTGTCCAGGCGCATCTGCCGCGCGCTGTCCGCGACCTCGGCCACGATGCTGTCGCGTGTGGCGAAGTTGCGGCCCACGGATGAATCGACCGCATAGCCCCAGGCGCCGACGCGTTCGAGCTGCCCGTCGTCGGATTTCACATACAGCGCGCCGACGGCGCTGCCCAGGTATTGCGAAAGGAATTCGAGCGCGTTGTGCCCGAGCGAGCGCAGGTCCTGCTTGCCGGCGAGGCTCTCCACCAGCATGCGCTGGCCGTCGCGCAGCCAGGCCTGCGACTGCAGAACCTTCGCGTGGTCGGCGCTCTGGCCGAGCGCGCTGCTGAAAGTTTCCGAAAGGCGCATCAGTTCGCGCCGGCCGTTGAATGCAAGCAGTCCGCTGAACGTGAGCGTGAGCGCAAGGTAGATGAGGACGATGGTGGCCGTGTTCCGGCTCGCGGTTTCGTTGCGCTCCAGGCGCAGCCGCCGTTCGGTCGCGACGAAGGTTTCGTACTGATCGCGGATTTCGTCCGTGAGCCGCATGCCCCGGCCGGCCTTGACGGCGCCGACGTAGTCGCCGTTGGCGCGTCGCAGCGCGATCATGTCGTTGGCGTACTTGTCCCACTCGGCCTGGAGTGCGTCGATGCGCTTCAGGACCTCAACCTGTATCGGGTTGTCCGACACGAGCGCCCGCAGATTTTCCGAGTCGGTCTTGAGCAGCGGAACCGCAATCTGGTACGGACCGAGGAAGGGCTCCTCGCCCGCGATGAGGAAACCGCGCATGCTGGTTTCCTTGTCCACCGTGAGCTTCTGCAGGATCGCCGCCCGGCGCAGCACCTGGTCGGTGTGCTCGACCTTGCCGATCGTGCCCAGCAGGTAGTAGATGAGGAAGACGAAGAGCACGGCGCCGACCAGGCCCGCGGCCAGGGGCAGGGCGACATTGCGCGTGAGGATGCGCTGGAAATCGCGCGATTCGGTCGACGTGGCGTCGGAGGGTACTGCTTGCGGCATTGACGGGCGTTCGGCTGGGGAACCGCCGAGTTTGCCCGAAACGCTGCTCATCAATGGGTGTCCGCGCCCCCGAAATTCCGGCAGTGCGCGCTATCGCGCAGTCGGGGTTGCTATTGACGGAACGCGCCGAGCTTGGCCTGCGCGCCGCGATTTCCCATCGTTGCCGCACGCTCGAGCCAACGCACCGCCTGGGTCGAGTCGCGCGGCGCCGTCACCCCCTCCATGTAGGCGATGCCGAGGAAGTAGCTCATCTCGCCGCGCCCGAAGCGAATGCCCTCGGCCGTCGATTTGCCAGAGCGCTTGACGATCGAGGGAATGTCGCCCTGGCCGCTCGCGTACGACTGCATGCGCTGCAGGATGGTCGCGAAGTAGGCGTCGCGCTGCTGCTGGGCTTGCGTCTTGTCCGGTTGCGTCGCGATCAGCTCATCCGCGAGAACCGGGAGCGCCTCGAACGGCGTCATGCCACCGGTCATGCGCTTGGAATACCAGGCCCGGAGCATCACTTTGTCCAGAGGCATCAATTCGTCCACCTTGGTGGGGAAATAGCTGAGCACCGTGGCGCCGCCGGGGTGGCCCCGCACGCCCATGACATGCATCGCTTCGTGATACGCGCAACGCCTCGCGTCGCGCGAGCGCATCTGGACGTTGGCCGTATCGATGCGTGTCTCGGTGCGGAAATCGAGGAAGGTCACGCACGGCTGGTTGTCTTCCAGTGCGTTATCGGGGGTGATCTCGACCGTGAGGTTCGCCTGCTGCTCGGCCTCCGGCAAGGCGCTCACGTCGATGAGCTTGACGCCGGCTTCGGCCGTGACGGCGCGCAGGGCTTCCAGGGTGTAGTCGCGGTGCGCGGGGGCGTTGAACCCCTGGATGCGCACGCGGATGTCGGTTTCCCATCGGACGATGCGGGTCGGCGTGCCGCTTTGATGCCACATCACTTCCCAGAGCGTGCGCATGCCTTGGTCGAATTCCTCCGCCGGCGCCGACAAGGCCGCGAAGGGCCAGGTCATGGCCGCGAGCAACAGTCCCCAACAGATCCTACGCATCCGACACCTCGAACACACTTGGTGACTCAAGTGTGGGGTAGGACCTGTCCTACCTCAAGAACTGTTACCAGCGGAGCCTGCGTTCACATGGCACAGCGGTAATTTTTCTCGTTCGCGGAAGAGCTGCGTAGACGAAGAGGTTAATCCTCGAGGAAAGGCTCGACGATTTCGGCGAGTTTTGCCGGCTGGTCGTGGTGGACCATGTGGCCAGCGTCCGCGATGACGGCGCGGCGGACATCGGGAATGGATTTCAGTCGTTCGTGGTATTCAGCGAGGGTGAACGCGCCTTTCCACCAGTCGGTCAGGCTGTCGTGGGACGACTCGATCGCCAACACAGGCGCCGTGATCGACTTGTACAGCTCCAGCACCTCGTCCACGCGGTACAGGTTGGCGTTGACGATCTTGTGCGCGGCGTCGCCCAGGATGTTCCAGCGCCCTTGCTCGTCCGGCCGCGCCCAGTGAAGAGCAAGCCAGTCCGCCTTGTCCTGGCCGAGGCGGCGGTTGGTTTTCATGAGCCGCTGTGCAACGCCCTGCGCGGAGTCGTAGCTCTTGAGCGCCATTTCGCCCCGATGCAGGGCCTTGAGCTCGTCCATCCACTTCGCGTAGCGCCGGGGCGCCTGTGCGGGCCGCGTGGCCGCCATGCCGAACCCTTCGAGGTTGACCAGGCGGCGTACGCGTTCCGGCCTTGCGCCCGCGTAGAGCATGGCGATGTTGCCGCCCATGCTGTGGCCCACGAGGTTCACCGGTGCGCCGGGTGAGTAGTGGTCGATGAGGAAGTCGAGGTCGGCGAGGTAATCGGGGAACCAGTAGTTGTCCGCCGGCGGCGACTCCGTGAGCCCGTAGCCTCGCCAGTCAGGCGCGATGACGTAGTGGTCATGGGCGAAGGCATCCACCATGAACTGCCAGGAAGCCGCCACGTCCATCCAGCCATGGACCATGACCAGGGGCGTCCGGCCGGGCGCGGGCTCGCCCCACACGAGCGTGTGATAGCGCAGGTTGCGTAAGGGGACGAAGTCGCTTCGCGATGCGCGGTGTGGCTGGTACATCCGCGGGAATCATAGAGATGCGCGGTCTGCCCGTCAGTCAAGCTTGCGACGGGCGGGACGTTGCACATGTCGCCGCTGAAGCACGGCCTTCAGCACTTTGCCGAACCGCGGGTTGGCGCCGGCCGCCACGTTGTATCGCACCCATGGGGAAGTGGGGTCGGAGTCCAGATTGAAGATTCGCCCCGGCGCGAGCACGATCTTCTCGCGCAGGAGGATTTCGGCCAGTTCGATCGAATCGGCGAAGCCGGGCAGCGTGGCCCAGACATAAAGCGAGTGGGGCGACCGGCTGAACACTTCGGCGCCGAGCTCGTCGAACAGCGCGAGGGCGGTCTTTCGCGCCGCCGCCAGCTTGGCGCGCAGTCCCTTGAGGTGGCGGTGATAGTGGCCCTCCGTGAGGACCGCGTCCATGGTGCGCTCGCAATATTCAGAGGAATTGACGTGGGTGATGGCCTTGAGATCCGCGAGGCCTTGCGCCAGGTCCGCGCGACACGCCACGAATCCCACCCGCAACGGGGCGGAAAATGTCTTGGAAAACGTGCCGATATAAATCGTCCTGTCCAGCTGATCGAGCGAACACATGCGCGGCGCGGAAGCCGGTGCGAAATCGCCGACGGGGTCCATCTCGACGACGAGGAAGTTGTGCTCGTTCGCCAATTGAAGGACGCGGAACGCATTGGCCGGCGAAATATCGGACCCCGTGGGGTTCTGGCCTACCGACTGGGTAAAAAAGAGCCGGGGCTTCTTGATACGCAGGCTGCGCTCAAGGGCCTGGACATCGGGTCCGTCGCCGCGGCGTGGAATACCGACGATGTCCGCGCCCGCCAATTTCAGTTTTCCGAAGAGGGGGTAGTAGCCCGGTTCATCCACGAAGACGCATTCCCCCGAAGGAATGAAGTAGCGGATCAGGACGTCCGCCGCGTCGTTGGCGCCATGGAAAGTGACGATCTCCGATGGTTCCGCGTCGATGCCCAGATCGCCGCAGTTGCGCACGAGGTGGCGCCTCAGGGGTTCATAGCCGAAGGGATCTCCATACCCCGACATCGTTCCGAGACCGGCGCGGGCGATCTTGTGATGGAGCTTGTCCAGTCTCGCGCCCGACATCCATTCGGCGGGCGGCAGGCCCGCGCCGGCGACGATATGACCATCCGAGGCCGCGAATTGCTGGCGCATCAACCAGACGGTGTCCATGGCTCGAGTGAGCCCGCCCGCATCCTGGCGATGGGGCGCCGCTTTGATATCGCGGACGAAGTAGCCGGCTCCCCGGCGCGGGTCGAGCAGGCCTCGGGCGACAA
The DNA here is from genome assembly GCA_040385005.1 of Pseudomonadota bacterium. GTDB lineage: Bacteria > Pseudomonadota > Gammaproteobacteria > Burkholderiales > Burkholderiaceae_C > Ramlibacter. The sequence continues at coordinate 24,331 of JAZKIF010000118.1, read as the reverse complement.
GGATCTCGAAAGCCGCCACGACAGTGTTCTTCGCGTAGCCGAAGCGCTGAGCAAGCTCGCGCAGGGAGGGCAACCTGTCTCCCGCTTTGTATGCGCCATTCGCTATTTGTGAGGCGATGGATTCCGCGAGGGACTGGGCGAGCCCCTGTTTCGGGCGTTCGGGAAGGGGCGGTAGCGGATAACTCGGCATGGAACAGTTGAGTAGGACACTTTTAAAAGTGTCATGCAACTGTACCAAAAAATTGTGCCAATGCAGGGAGCGTCGCCGGCCTAGATTGGGGACACGGCGCAGTCTGGCCGCCGTGCCGTAACAGGAGTACCTCATGAAACCCAATACGATCAACCGTCCCCTCGGCAGGCGCCTCTTTACCTTTGCGCTTGCCTCAATGTGCCTCGCAGTAGGCTTTCGGGCCCATGCGAGGGAGGGAGTCTCGGGGGATTCGATCAATTTGCTGCAAATCGCGGACATCTCGGGCTCGCGCAAAGCCCTGACGAATGAGATGAACGCCGGGGCGCTGGCTTACTTCAAGCACGTCAACAGCTCGGGGGGCGTCTTCGGCCGCAAGATCAACCTCAAGACCGTCGATGACGGCTATGTCGTAGACCGCACGGTCCTTGCCGCTGAAAACCTGATCAAGGCCGACGATGCGTTTGTCGTCATGACCCCGGTGGGCACCGCCAACACGGAAAAAATCATGCCGCTTCTCAGCGAGGCGCGCATTCCGCTGATCGCACCCCTCACCGGAGCGACATCACTGCGCGACCCCTTCAACCGCTACGTGTTCCATGTACGAGCCGGATACGCGCGGGAGGTCGAGTCGATGGTGGAGCATGTTCACACGCTCGGCATTCGCAAGGTCGCGGTCTTCTACGACGACGACCCCTTCGGTCAGGACGTGCTGCGCAGTGCCCGTGAGGCCCTGGCGCGCCGAAACCTCACGCCGGTCGCAATTGGCAAGGTGGAGCGCGGGTCGTCCGATGTGGCTGCGGCTTCCAAGGCGATCCTTGCGGCGAAGCCTCAAGTGGTGATCTGCGGAAGCTTCGGAAAGTCGCTGGTCGAATTCGTGAAGGAGACACGGCGCACTTCGGCTCCCCCGCAGGTGTATGCGCTCTCGTTCTTTACCGCCGGGGCTGCAATTTCGCAGCTGGGGGCCGATGCACGGGGAATCGCTGTGACCCAAGTCATGCCTGCACCGCGCGGCGATGCACTTCCCCTGCTGAGAGAGTTCCAGTCGATCATGAGCAAGCACGCCCCCAAAGAGCCGATGAGCTATATCAGCCTGGAAGGGTTCGTTACGGCGAAAGTCATCGTGGAGG
>JAZKIF010000118.1:11880-23004 GCA_040385005.1 Pseudomonadota bacterium | reverse complement strand
GCCGCGCGGGCCGTTCGCTCAATCGGGAGAAGTTCGTTGATGCCCTGGAGAATTTCAGTTCGGTAGATCTCGGCGGGGTCTACCTGAGCTATTCCCCGGCCGATCACGGCGGTCTGCGCCGCACCGAAATCACCGTTGTCGACGCCAGCGGCGGAATTCTCAAATAAATGGGGCTACAGTTGGAATGAGCGACGACGAAGAAATGGTAAATATGCCCGCAAGCGGAAGACTGGACAAAAGCGAGAACTCCGAAGGCGGAGCAGGTGATCACTACGCATGGTTGCATGGAGATTTTCGGTGGGAAGTGCCCGAGGCCTTCAACATCGCCCATGCATGTTGTGGGCGGTGGGCGCGAAATCGCGAAACGGCGGGGCGCGTCGCAATCCGTGCACATGGTGTTGGCGCCGGGTCCCGCACTTTGACTTACGGTGCGCTCCAGGACCAAGCCAACCGTGTGTCCAATCTCCTGGTTGAGTTGGGCGTGAGGCGTGGCGATCGGGTAGCGATCGTCATGCCGCAGCGCTTCGAAACCGCGGCGGCCTACATGGCGGTGTTCCAGCTGGGCGCGGTGGCGATGCCCTTGTCGATGCTATTCGGCCCCGAGGCGTTGGAATATCGATTGCAGAACAGCGAGGCTGTCGTCGCGATCGTCGATGAATCGTCGATCGGCAGCATCTGCGCTGTGCGGGCTCAATGCCCTGCGCTGAGAACCGTGATCGGGGTGGGCGCCGCCGCCGCCCGGGCCGATGTCTCTTTCGCCGATGGCATTTCCAGGCACGCAACGTCGTTCACGACGGTACAGACCAAGGCCGATGAAGGCGCGATCCTGATCTACACCAGCGGCACCACCGGCCCACCCAAGGGCGCGTACCTTGCGCATCGCGCCCTGATCGGCAACCTGCCTGGTTTCGTTTGCAGCCAGAACTGGTTCGGCTTCGATGGATCCGGAAACGAAACGAGCGATGCGGTGTTCTGGTCTCCGGCCGACTGGGCGTGGACGGGCGGCTTGATGGACGCATTGCTGCCGACCCTGTACTTCGGGCGCGAGATCGTCGCCTGGAATGGGCGCTTCAGCCCCGAACTTGCTTTCGGCTTGATGCAGGAACATGGCGTGACGCATACGTTCCTGTTTCCCACCGCGCTCAAGGCCATGATGAAGGCCTACCCCGACCCAGGCAGGCACTTCCGGCTGAAGTTGCAAGCCATGATGAGCGCCGGAGAGGCGGTCGGCGACGCAGTGTTCGAGTATTGCAGGGACCAACTGGGCGTCGTCGTCAATGAGATGTTCGGCCAGACGGAGATGAATTACGTCGTCGGCAATTGCAGCATGAACGGGCGCACCGGCGGCGGCCTGGGCTGGCCGGCGCGTCCCGGAAGCATGGGCCGTGGCTATCCCGGGCATCGTGTGGCGGTCATTGACGAGGAGGGCAATGTGTGTCCCGTCGGAGTCGCCGGAGATGTGGCTGTCAATCGGTTCGATATTCATGGGCATCCCGATCCGATTTTCTTCCTCGGGTACTGGCGCGATGAAGACGCCACCCGCCGGAAATACACGGGAGACTGGTGCAGAACCGGGGATCTCGCCACGTGCGACGTGGACGGCTACCTCTGGTACCAGGGTCGCGCGGACGATGTTTTCAAGGCAGCGGGGTACCGCATCGGCCCGAGCGAGATCGAAAATTGCCTCGTGAAGCATCCCGCGGTCGTCAACGCCGCGGTCGTGCCCAAGCCGAATCGCGAACGCGGTGCGCTCGTCAAGGCGTTCGTCGTCCTGTCGCCTGACTTTGCTGCTTCCCGTGCGAGCAACGGGTGCGATGCGGCTGCATTCGATGCGAACCTGATCGATGAGCTGCAGGCGCACGTCAAGGGAAAACTGGCGCCGTACGAATACCCGAAGGAAATCGAGTTCATCGACACCTTGCCGATGACGACCACCGGCAAGGTGCTTCGCCGGGTGCTGCGTTTGCAGGAAGAGGAAAAGGCCAGGTCCGCAGCTGAATATGCGTGAGGCTAGCCGGTGTTGCGCAATGCCGCCGCGATTCCGTTGATCGAAATGTGAATCCCCCGCCGTGCGCGGTCATCCAGCTTGCCTTCTCGATGCCGCCGCACCAACTCCACTTGCAGGTGGTGCAGCGGATCGATGTACGGGAAGCGATGCTTGATCGACCGCTGCAGCGACGGATTTCCGGCCAGCCGCTGCTTGTCGCCGGTGATGGCCTGAAGGGCATCCACCGTGCGATGCCACTCCGCCTCAATGATCCCAAAGATGCGCTTGCGCAGGCGCGCGTCCCCCACCAACTCGGCGTAGCGTGAAGCCAGCGCGAGATCGCTCTTCGCCAGCACCATGTCCATGTTGGACAGCAGTACCCGGAAGAACGGCCATTGCCGGTACATCTTCTGCAGCAAGGCGAGTGCTTCCTTGCGGGTCTGCCCCGGTTTCTCGTCAAGGAACTGGTGCACCGCCGTGCCGAATCCGTACCAGCCCGGCAAAGTCAGGCGGCACTGGCCCCAGCTGAAGCTCCACGGGATCGCTCGCAAGTCCTCGATACGCTGGGTCGACTTTCGCGAGGCGGGGCGCGAACCGATGTTGAGTTCGGCGATTTCCCGGATCGGCGTCGAGCCGAAGAAATACTCGGTGAATCCCGGCGTCTCATAGACCAGAGCGCGGTAGGCCTTCATGCTGGCCTGCGACAAGGTCTCGGCCGCTTGCAGGAAGTTGCGCGGCGCGGGCTTGGTAGGTTGAAGCAGCGTCGCTTCGAGCGTCGCCGCGACCAGCGTCTCGAGATTGCGCCGGCCGATCTCCGGGTTGGCGTATTTCGAGCCGATCACCTCGCCCTGTTCGGTCAGCCGGATCTGGCCGCGCACCGTGCCCGGCGGCTGCGCGAGGATCGCCTGGTAACTCGGGCCGCCGCCGCGCCCGACGGTGCCGCCGCGGCCATGGAACATCCGCAGCTGGATGTTGTGGCTGTTCGCGAGTTCGTCGAAGAGCGACACCAGCGCGATCTCGGCGCGGTACAGCTCCCAGTTGCTCGTGAAGATGCCGCCGTCCTTGTTGCTGTCGCTGTAGCCCAGCATGATGTCCTGCTCGGCGCCGGAGCGCTGCACGAGCTTCGCGATGCCCGGCAGCGCATAGAACTCGCGCATGATCGGCGCGGCCTGGCGCAAGTCCTCGATGGTCTCGAAGAGCGGGACGACGATGAGTTCGGAGATGGCCTTGTCGTCGAGCGTGCCGTTGAGAAGGCCCGCCTCTTTCTGGAGCAGCAGCACCTCCAGCAGGTCGCTCACGGTTTCGGTGTGGCTGATGATGTAGTGCCGGATTGCCAGCGACCCATAGCGTTCGCGCATGCGGCGCGCCGATTCGAAGATCGCGAGTTCGTGGCGTGCGAGATCGGAATACGCCGCGCCCCGCACGCGCAGTGTCCGCGCGTCGCACAGCAGGCGGAGCAGCAGTTCCTGCCGCTTCGATTCATCCAGAGCGGCGTAGTCGCGCTCGATGCGCGCGACCGACAGCAACTCCGCCACCACGGCCTCGTGCTGGTCCGAACTTTGCCGCAGGTCCACCGTTGCGAGATGGAAGCCGAAGACCTCCACGGCGCGGATCAGCGGATGCAACCGTTGCTGGACGATGGCGGACGCGCGATGCGCGAGCAGGGATTTCTCGATCGTGCGCAGGTCGGCAAGGAATTCCTCGGCGCGCAGGTAGGGGTTCTGCGGCGCGACCGCATGCCGCGCCGCGTCGCCGCCCGTGAATTCCTTGAGGGTGGCCGCCAGGCGCGAGTACATGCCCGTCAGGGCGCGGCGATAGGGCTCGTCCTGCCGATGCTCGCTGGGGTCCGGCGAACTCTCGGCCAGCTTGCGCATCTCCGGCGTCACGTCCACCAGCATCGCGGACAGCGAAAGTTCGCCGCCCAGGTAGTGCACTTCGGTCAGGAAAAAGCGCAGCGCGACTTCGCTCTGCCGGCGCAACGCGTATTCCAGTGTTTCCGCGCTCACGTTCGGGTTGCCGTCGCGGTCCCCGCCTATCCATTGGCCCATGCGCAGGAAGCTCGCAACCGGGTGATTGCCCAGCTCGCGCTCGAGCCCGGCGTACAACTTGGGGATTTCGCGCAGGAAAGTCGCTTCGTAATAGCTCAGCGCATTCTCGATCTCGTCGGCGACCTGCAGCTTGGTGAAGCGCAACAGGCGCGTCTGCCACAGTTGCATTACGCGTGCGCGGATCTGCGATTCGTTCGCGGCGAGTTCGCGCGGCGCGAGCGCGTCCTTCGGCAAAGCCCGGGACTTGATTTCATCGCGCTCGGTCAGCAGCCGCGCGATGTCGCGTTCGGCGTCCAGGATGCTCTTGCGCTGCACTTCGGTCGGATGGGCAGTCAGTACTGGCGACACGTGGCTTTGCGCGAGCATCTGCGAGACCGTCTTGGGCGCGATGCCTGCCCAGCGCAGGCGGGCCAGCGCGACTTCGATGCTGCCTTCCTGCGTGTCCCCTGCGCGCTCGTGTACGGCGCGGCGGCGGATGTGGTGGCGATCCTCGGCGAGGTTCGCAAGATGGCTGAAGTAGGTAAAGGCGCGAATCACGCTCACGGTCTTCTCGCCCGAGAGCGACTTCAGCAGTGTCTTCAGCGCGCGGTCGGCCTCATGGTCTGCGTCGCGGCGGAAAGCGACCGATAACTTCCGCACGCGCTCCACCAGTTCGTACGCGTCGACGCCTTCCTGTTCGCGGATCACGTCGCCAAGGATGCGGCCGAGCAACCGGATGTCCTCGACCAGCGGCCGTTCGTTCTCGCGGGCGCGGCGGGAAGGAGTGGAGGGGGAAACCGGCACGCTGGGAGACATGGTTATTGCTTAATTTTTCGGCAACGTGCATGCTAGCATCGACTTCCCACCAGGCATTACAAGCAGGTTACGAGATTGAGCAAGCTAGTCATCGCCACGCGCGAAAGCCGCCTTGCGCTGTGGCAGGCGGAACACATGAAGTCGCTGCTCGAAGAGCGCGGCCACGAGGTATCGCTGCTCGGTATGACGACGCGCGGCGACCAGATCCTGGACCGCAGCCTCAGCAAGGTCGGCGGCAAGGGGCTCTTCGTGAAAGAGCTCGAGCTCGCACTTGAAGAAGGTCGCGCGGATCTCGCGGTGCACTCGCTCAAGGACGTGCCCATGGATCTGCCCGAAGGCTTCGCGCTCGCGTGCGTGCTGGAACGTGAAGACCCTCGCGATGCTTTCGTCTCGAACAAATTTGATTCGCTCGCCGCGCTGCCCCAAGGCGCAGTGGTGGGCACTTCGAGCCTGCGCCGCGTCGTGCTCCTGCGCGCCCTGCGGCCCGACCTTCGCATCGAGCCTTTGCGCGGCAATCTCGACACTCGCTTGCGCAAGCTTGATGAGGGGCAGTTCGACGCGATCGTCCTGGCGGCCGCGGGACTGAAGCGCCTGGGTCTTGCCGAACGTATCCGCCAGGTGTTCGAGCCGGAAGAGATGCTGCCGGCGGCCGGGCAGGGGGCGCTCGGCATCGAAGTCCTTTCCAGCCGCAAGGATCTCCTCGGGATCCTGGAGCCGCTCACGCACCAATCCACACTGCTGGCCGTCGCGGCCGAGCGCGCCGTGAGCCGCGCAATGGGCGGAAGCTGCTCGATGCCGCTCGCGGCCTTCGCCACGTTCTCCGGGGAATACCTGCAACTGCGCGCCGCTTGGGGCGAGCCCGAAGGCGCTGCGGCGCTGGTGCGCGCGCAGTCGGCCGCGATCGCCGCCGACGCCGGTCAAGCCGCTGCGCTCGGCGCGGCCGTGGCCTGGCGCTTGCGCGACGGCGGCGCGCATTGACCCGGCGACGGCCATGCGCGTGATCGTCACCCGGCCCGCGAACGAGGCCGCGGATTGGGTCGATGCATTGCGGGCCCGCGGATTCGACGCAATCGCATTTCCATTGATCGAGATCGGTCCGGTGGACGATCCAGCGCCGCTTCGGCGTGCATGGGACGAACTGGAGGCGACTTGCGCCGTGATGTTCGTCAGCGGTAACGCGGTGCGTCATTTCTTCGCCCAACGGCCGAAAGGCGCGCAGTGGCCGGCCGTGACGCGTGCCTGGGCGACAGGTGCAGGCACGCACGACGCGCTGAAGACTGCAGGCATCGCGCCCACGCTCATCGATTCACCTTCTGCGGAGTCGCCGCAATTCGATTCCGAAGCGCTGTGGGAGCGAGTTTCAACGCAAGTGCGCAACGGCGACGTGGTCGTCATCGTGCGCGGCGCGGATGCCGGCGGGGAAGCAGCCGGGCGCGATTGGCTTGCGGGGCAGCTGTCGTCGGCAGGTGCAGTGGTGCGCACGGTGGCAGCCTACGTTCGGCGCGCCCCAGCGCGCGATCGGGAACTACATCTTGCGGCGCCGACGACCACAAGCGACGGCGTCTGGCTGTTCAGCAGCTCGCAGGCGATTCACAACCTCCTGGCGCTGGACCCGAAAGCCGATTGGTCGGCAACCCGTGCGGTGGCCACGCATCCCCGCATCGCCGAGAGCGCGCGTAGCGCGGGCTTCGGTGTTGTTTGCGAGTCACGACCGGGCCTCGATGCCGTGATCGCGGCCCTAGAATCTTTTCGATGAATCCCGAGACCTCTGACGAATCCGCGACGACCGGCGCCGTGCCCGCGCTGGAACTCGCCGATTCGGCCCGCAAGGCGGAATCGCCACTGTCTGCGAACGTGGTGGTCGTGCGCGGTGTCATGTACTTCTTCCTGGCCCTGGCCGTGCTGGCATTGGCTGCCAGCGGATTGCTGTGGCAGAAGCTCGGCGGAATTCAGGAGCAGCTCGCGCGGCAGAGTTCGGACAGCGGCGCCAACGCCATCGAGGCGCGCGCGCTGGCCCGGCAGGCGCAGGATATTGCCCGTGATACCGCGGCTCGCCAGGCGCTCACCGAGACACGCCTCGGTGAGGTGGCGTTGCAGCGCACGCAGATCGAAGAGCTGATGCAGAGCCTCTCGCGCTCGCGCGACGAGAACCTGGTGGTGGACATCGAGTCTTCGCTGCGCCTCGCGCAGCAGCAGGCGCAACTCACCGCCAGCGTGGAGCCGCTCCTGGCGGAGTTGCGCAACGCGGACAAGCGGCTGGACCGCGCCGCGCAGCCCCGGCTTTCGCGGGTGCGTGCGGCCATCGCGCGTGACATCGATCGCATTCGCGCGGCCAGCATGACGGACGTCCCGGGGTTGCTGGTCAAGCTCGACGAGCTGGCGCGGCAGGTCGACGAGCTGCCGCTGGCCAACGCGGTTGCACCCGCAGGGGGCGCCTCGGCAACGCGGAAAGCAGCGGCGCCACCCGCGCTTCAGTGGTGGGAAAAGATCCTCGGCGACGTGCGCGATGAGGCGCGCAATCTCGTGCGCGTGAGCCGTATCGACCAGCCCGAGGCCGTGCTCCTGGCGCCGGAGCAGGCGTTCTTCCTGCGCGAGAACCTCAAGTTGAAGCTGCTCAACGCGCGCCTGGCGCTATTGGCACGCCAGACCGACTCCGCGCGATCCGACGTGAACGCCGCCGGACTGGCCCTGCACAAGTATTTCGACCCATCCCAGCGCAAGACGCAAGTGGCGGTGGCTCTCGCGCAGCAGGTGCAGGCGCAATTGCGCACGGTGGAACTGCCGCGGATCGACGAGACGCTGGCGGTACTTTCCACCGCTGCCGCGGGTCGATAACCGGGTATGCGCGCCGCCCTCTGGTTCCTCGCCCTGTTCGGCGTCGCCGTCGCGATTGCCTTGTTCGCCGGCAACAACCAGGGCACGGTCACCTTGTTCTGGCCGCCGTACCGCATCGACCTTTCGCTCAACCTCGTGCTGCTGCTGCTGTTGGCGGCATTCGTGTTCTTGCACGCCGCGCTGGGCGCGATGGCGGCGCTGTTCGACCTGCCGCGGCAGGCCTTGCGCTGGCGTGCGCAGCAAAAGGAGCGCTCCATGCACGGCGCCATGCTGGATGCGATTTCGCACCTGATCGCCGGCCGCTTCATCCGCGCGCGCAAATCGGCGGAAGCAGCGCTCGCGCAGGAGAAGTCGCTCACCTCGGGTGGCCAGCCGCCCGCGAACGCCGCGCAGGTGCGCACACTCGCTCACGTGCTCGCCGCCGAGAGCGCGCAATCGCTGCAGGACAGGCCGGCTCGCGACGATCACCTGCGGCAAGCGCTGGAGCAGGCGTCCGCTCGCGATGCGCAGGAGACACACGAAGGTGCGCTGATGCGCGCAGCGCGCTGGTCCCTGGACGACCACGATCCGGCCGCGGCGATCAACTGGCTCAAGGGCTTGCCGCAAGGCGCCGCGCGCCGCACGCTGGCGCTGCGCATGCGCCTCAAGGCGGCCAGACTTTCGCGCAGCACGGGTGAGGCGCTGGAGACTGCGCGTCTGCTGGCCAAGCACCGCGCGTTCTCGCCGGGAGCCGCCGAAAGCATCGTGCGCGGCCTTGCCATCGATCTGCTCAATGGCGCACACGACGTCGCGCAATTGCAGCGTGCCTGGGCATCGCTCGAATCCGCCGAGCGCGCGATGCCCGATCTCGCGATTCATGCCGCGCAGCGCCTCATTTCGCTCGGCGGCGACGCGCACCTTGCTCGCGACTGGCTGCTGCCTGTGTGGGAGCGCCAGGCGGAGCTGGGCGACACGCTGAAGGTGAAGCTGGTGCGCGCGCTGGAGGCCGGGCTCGACAGTCTGGACGGTGCGTGGCTTGCACGCATCGAAGCCGCGCAGCGCAGCAATCCACGCGATGCGACGCTGCAGTACCTTGCGGGGATGGCCTGCATGAAGCGGCAGCTCTGGGGCAAGGCGCAGCAATTGATGGGACAAGCCGCGATGGGCCTGCACGACCCCAAGCTGCATCGCAATGCCTGGCGCGCCCTGGCGCTGCTGGCAGAAGAGCGTGGCGACCAGCAGACCGCCGCGCAGGCGTGGAAGCGGGCGGCGAGCGACTGAGCCCGGGCCACAGCGGTGCCTGAAAGCAAATCGCCCGGCGAGCCGGGCGATTTCCTTTGACAGCCCGGCCAACCGGGCGATGCACGTTAGAGCGGCAGGTTGGTCTGCTCGAAAGGCAGCTTCATGTCGCGCAGGTCACGGCGCGTTTCCACCAGCACCAGCGGGCCTTCATCGACCACGACCGCCGCAGGACGCTCACGTGGCACGCGAGCGGTCTTCGGCTCCGCGGCGATCGCTGCCTGCACGGCTGCGATTTTTTCGGCATCCGAATTCACCCATTGCAGGCCCGAGCCTTCGGCGACCTGGACCAGGTCCTGCACCGGAAGGTTGAAGGACTGAACCTTGGGCAACTCGCGGCTCGAGGGTGTTGCGACTGCGACTGCGACGGGGGCGGCAACGGCGGGCGCGACAGGCGCCGCCGCTGCGTACACCGGCGCTGCAGGCGCCGCTTCATGCGATGGCGGCTGCGCTTGCGGCGCGGCGGGCGCCCGTGCGTCCACCGGCGCTTCGACACCGTCGTCGTTCACGAAGCCGGTGGGGTAGCGTGGACGCGTGTCCTGGCTCTCCGTGTCGTTGGCGGCGGCGCCTTCCTCTTGCGGCGCACGATCGCCACCGCGCTCGCGGCGGTCACGGCCGTAACGGTCGCGCGAGCGGCGGCTTGCGCGCTCTTCGCCTTCCGGTGCGCCGGCGGGTTGCTGCGCATCCTGGTGCGTGTGCGATTCGAGCACCGGATCAGCGGCGGGTGCCTGCTGGCCGCCCGTGTCCGAAACGAACCCAACCGAAGTCGCGGCACCGGCCAGCGCGGCTGCTTCCGCGCCATCTTCGGCGGGCGCCTGGTCGCGCGGACCTCTGTCGCCACGGCGATCGCCCCGGCGGCCACGGCCTTCGCCGCGCTCACCGCGAGGCTCGCCACGACTTTCACCGCGTGACTCTCCCCGGTCACCGCGTGGTTGGCGCTCCTGCCTCGGCTCGCCTGAGCCGTCGCTTCCTGCCTGCACGCCAGGGGGCACGCCCTCTACTGCCGTGCGCTGTTCGCCATCGCGGCGCTCGCGGGGCGCACGGTCTGCGCGCGGCTCGCCTCGACCTTCACCACGGCCTTCACGGTTGTCGCGCTCGCCGCCACGGCCTTCGCCGCGTTCGCCTTGCCGTTCACCGGTCGGGCGATCACCACGCTCTTGCCGTTCACCGCGCTCGCCACGTTCCTGGCGCTCGCCCCGGCGCTGCTCGCCGCCCTGGCGTCCGCCTTCCGCGTTGCGCGGCTGGCCATCGGCGCCTGCTTCGGCGCGTTCGCGGCGCGGCTCGCCGTCACGACGCTGTTCGCCGTCGCGTCCGCGGCCTTCGCCACGGCGGCCATCGCCGCGGCGCTCGCCGTCGCGTCCGCGTCCGCCGCGACGGTTACCTTCGCCGCGTCCACCTTCGGTACGCGCGCCTTCGCGCTTGTCTTCACGCTTCGCTTCGGAGGCAGGCGCAGCGACCGCAGGGGCGGGCGCCGGTGCGGCGCCGAAGAGGCTCTTGATCCAGCCCATGAACCCCTGCTCGGCCGCCACGGGGGCAGGCGCAGGTGCGGGAGTGGCCGCCGGCTTGCGCGGAGCAGGCTCTGCAGCCTTGACGGGCTCGGGCTTCGGCACCGCGATCGGCGCCGGTGCGTCGGGCAGCACGCCCTTGATCACGGGCTCCTGCTTGTTGGTGCGCTCGTGCGAGCGGCGCGTCACGGCCGTGGGATCTTCGATTTCCTCGGCCATGTGGTAGCTGGCCTGCAGGTTGTCCAGACGAGGGTCATCGTGCTTCAGGCGCTCGAGCCGGTAGTTCGGCGTTTCCAGCGTCTTGTTCGGGATCATGATGACAGCGAGGCGCTGCTTCAGTTCGATCTTGGCGATTTCCGGGCGCTTCTCGTTCAGCAGGAACGAAGCGACATCGACCGGCACTTGCACGTGGACGGCGGCGGTGCCGTCCTTCATCGATTCTTCCTGGATGATCCGCAGGATCTGCAGCGCGGAGCTTTCCGTGTCGCGGATATGGCCGTGGCCGCCGCAGCGCGGGCAAGGGATCGATGCGCCTTCGGACAGGGCCGGGCGCAGACGCTGGCGGCTCATCTCCATCAGGCCGAACTTGCTGATGGTGCCGAACTGCACGCGCGCGCGGTCTTGCCGCAGCGCGTCGCGCAGGCGGTTTTCCACTTCGCGGCGGTTCTTCGACTCT
>JAZKIF010000118.1:0-11822 GCA_040385005.1 Pseudomonadota bacterium | reverse complement strand
GATGTCGCCGCCCTTGATGGCGCGCGCCGAGTTGACGTCGATGGAGACCAGCGCTTCGGTGTGATCGATTACGACCACGCCGCCGGACGGCAGCTTCACTTCGCGCGCATAGGCCGATTCGATCTGGTGCTCGATCTGGAAGCGCGAGAAGAGGGGCGCGTCGTCGCGGTAGCGCTTCACGCGGGCGGCATGCTCCGGCATCACGTGCGCCATGAACTGCTGCGCCTGGTCGTAGATGTCGTCGGTGTCGATCAGGATGTCGCCGATGTCGTGATTGAAGTAGTCACGGATCGCGCGGATCACGAGGGACGATTCCTGGTAGATCAGGAAGGCGCCCTTGCCGCCCTTGGCGGCGCCGTCGATGGCGCCCCACAGCTTGAGGAGGTAGTTCAGGTCCCACTGGAGTTCGGGTGCGCTGCGGCCGATGCCCGCGGTGCGCGCGATGATGGACATGCCGTTGGGATATTCCAACTGGTCCATGTTCTCCTTGAGCTCGGCCCGGTCTTCGCCCTCGATGCGTCGCGAGACGCCGCCGCCGCGCGGGTTGTTGGGCATGAGGACGACGTAGCGGCCCGCGAGCGACACGAACGTCGTGAGGGCCGCGCCCTTGTTGCCGCGCTCTTCCTTCTCGACCTGGACCAGCAATTCCTGGCCTTCCCTGATCACGTCGTTGATGCGGGCCTGGTTGACGGGCACGCCTTGCGCGAAGTAGGTGCGGGAGATTTCCTTGAACGGCAGGAAGCCGTGGCGATCCTCGCCGTAGTCGACAAAACAGGCTTCGAGCGAGGGCTCGACGCGCGTCACCACGGCTTTGTAGATATTGCCCTTGCGCTGTTCGCGCCCTTCGATTTCGATTTCGTAGTCGAGGAGTTTTTGTCCATCGACGATTGCCAGCCGGCGTTCTTCAGCCTGCGTGGCATTGATCAGCATCCGCTTCATAGCGTCACCTTCCTTCTTCTGGCCAGTTGGGGACGCAGCAGCAAAGCTGGCCTGTCCCGCAAAGACTCACAAACCCATGACGGGTCAACGATGCCTGGCAGACGCTTCGAAACGAATGGAATTGCCGCGGATGCGCGCGCTTACCGAGATGGACTCGGTAAACGTGGCAAGGGCTCGTGGAGGAGGGCGAGAGGGGGACCGCCGTAGAGGCGGCGCCCGGGCGCTGCGTGTTTCGCAGCAGCCAAGGGTCCCATGAGGCGTGCAGGCGGTGACACACGGGCTTCGGCCGGGGGCATGAGCCACCGCCAGCAGGCCAGGAGTATCGCCATCAACACAGGGGTTCTCGCTTCGTCCGCCCGCGATACCCAATGGGCTCGCGGACTGTGATTCCGTATCGGTGTTTCAAAGAGCCGGCTTGACCTCGACCTGTGCGGGCCATTGACAGCGGTTGGCTGGCAATCTGCGCGCGAGGGGCTCGGTGGCATCGACCTTCCAGCGTAACCAGGCCGATGCGTGGACTAAACTCCAAGGCAAATCAACCACTTACAGCGTTACGCTAGTGAAACACATTATAGGGGGCGATCCGCCCCCTGCAAGCGCGCAGGTGAAATTCGTGACGGTGGAAGAAGATTCCGCCGGCCAGCGTCTCGACAACTTCCTCATCCGCGTGTTGAAGGGCGTGCCCAAGACCCATGTGTACCGCATCATCCGCAGCGGCGAAGTGCGGGTGAACAAGGGCCGGGCCGGTGCGGACACGCGAGTGCAGACGGGAGACGTCGTGCGCCTTCCGCCGGTTCGCGTGTCTGAAAAAATTGCCGAGAAGGCCGACAAACCGGCACCGGCGCGCGAATTCCCTATCCTCCTCGAAGATGAGCATTTGATCGCGATCGACAAACCCTCCGGCGTGGCCGTGCATGGCGGCAGCGGCGTGAGCTTCGGCGTGATCGAACAACTGCGTCAGGCCCGCCCCACCGCGAAATTCCTCGAGCTGGTGCACCGGTTGGACCGGGAAACGTCGGGGATTCTTCTTGTCGCCAAGAAGCGTTCCGCGCTGACCCGGCTGCAGGATCAGTTTCGCGAGCGTGAGACGGGCAAGACTTATCTGGCACTTGTGAACGGCGCGTGGCCGGCCAACAAGAAGGTGATCGACACTCCCTTGCATAAATACCTGCAGGCCGATGGTGAGCGGCGCGTGAAGGTGGTGGCGAAGGACGATCCCGATGGCATGCGTTCGATCACGCTCGTGAAGGTGGCACGCAAGCTGGGCGCCTTCACGCTCCTCGAAGTCACGATCAAGACCGGCCGCACCCACCAGATCCGCGTGCACCTTGCTTCTCAGGGCCACCCCATCGCGGGCGACGACAAGTACGGTGACTTCGACATGAACCGCCCCTTGCAGAAACAGGGCCTGAAGCGCATGTTCCTGCATGCGTGGCGGTTACAGTTCGATCACCCTGCCACGTCGGAGCGCGTCGAGCTGATCGCGCCCCTGCCCGCGGAATTGCAGAAGTTCGCAGACCATGTCCTTGCCACATCCACGCCGGTTTGACCTGATCGCCTTCGATTGGGACGGGACCCTTTTCGATTCCACCCAGATCATCGTGCGCTGCATCCAGCAAGCCGTGGTCGACGTCGGCGGACAGATGCCCGCCGACAAGGCCGCCGCGTACGTGATCGGCATGGGGTTCATGCAGGCGCTGGCGCATGCGGCGCCCGACGTGCCGGAGTCGAAATATGCCGAGCTCGGCGCACGCTACCGCGTCCATTACATGGCGCGCCAGAACGATCTTGCCTTGTTCGACGGCGTGCTCGGCTTGCTGGACGAGTTGAAAGCCCGTCAGCACTGGCTGGCTGTCGCGACGGGAAAGTCGCGTCGCGGGCTCGACGATGCGCTGCGGACCGTCCAGCTGAAAGGCCTGTTCGACGGCTCGCGCACCGCGGATGAGACGGCCGGGAAGCCGCATCCCCTCATGCTGGAAGAGTTGATGCGCGAATTCGGCACGGATCCGGAGCGCACGTTGATGATCGGCGACACCACGCACGATCTGCAGATGGCCGTGAACGCCGGATGCGCCTCGGTGGGCGTGAGCTATGGCGCGCACGAGCCGGGAGAGTTTGGTGTGCTGAACCCGCTCTTCATCGCGCACTCGGTCGGCGACTTGCGCGCCTGGTTGCTGAGCAACGCCTGACGTCGTGGACGAGACGCAGATTGCGCTGTGCAATTCCGGTGACCTCGTCGAGGGCGCGGATGCAGTCCCGTTCGACGTGGTGTTCGGCGGCCAGACTTGCCGGGCGTTCGCCATCCGCTACGAAGGGAGGGCGCATGCGTACCTCAACCGCTGCACTCACATCTCCATGGAGATGGATTGGCAGCCCAATCGCTTCTTCGACGACACGGGCCGCTGGTTGCTGTGCAGCACGCACGGCGCGGCGTACCAGCCCGACACCGGCGACTGCGCCGGCGGCCCCTGCCGCGGCGGCCTCGTGAAGATCACCTTGACCGAGCGCGATGGGGTGGTGCACTGGCATACTGCCTACAACCTCCAACCCGCCCTGTTCTAAAAAATGGATGAAACCCAGCCGCCGGACTATCCGGTTCCGCCCGCGCCTGCCAGCAACGAGTCCGACCGCACCACCGCGCCCGGTCTCTGGGAGCGCCGGACGATGGAAAAACTCGTGTTCGCCACCTTGCAGGAGCAGCGCACCGCCCGGCGCTGGCGCACGTTCAAGAGCTTCGCGTGGCTCCTGTTTTTCGTGTTCCTCATCTGGACACTGATGCATCGCGGTTCGGCGACCACCGACAAAACCACTCCGCACACGGCGGTGATCGAGATCAAGGGCGAGATCGCTTCGGGCAGCGACGCGAGCGCCGAAGCGGTGACCGCGGCGATGCGCGCGGCGTTCGAGGATTCCGGGGCGCAGGGCCTGGTTCTGCTCATCAATTCACCCGGTGGCAGCCCCGTGCAGGCCGGCATCATCAACGACGAGATCAAGCGGCTGCGCGCGAAGTACAAGAAGCCGATCTACGCGGTGGTGGAAGAGTCCTGCGCTTCGGCGGCGTACTACATCGCCGCCGCGACGGACAAAATCTACGTGGACAAGGCCAGCATCGTGGGCAGCATCGGCGTGCTGATGGACGGTTTCGGCTTCACGGGCCTCATGGACAAGCTCGGCGTGGAGCGCCGGCTGATGACCGCCGGCGAGAACAAGGGCTTCCTCGATCCCTTCAGCCCTCAGACCGAAAAGCACCGCGCGTTCGCGCAGGCGATGCTCGACCAGATCCACAAGCAGTTCATCGACGCCGTGAAGGCGGGTCGCGGCAAGCGCCTGAAGGATTCGCCCGAACTCTTCACAGGCCTCTTCTGGACGGGCCAGCAGGCGGTTGAGATGGGCCTGGCGGACCAGATCGGCAACCTCGACTTCGTGGCTCGCGAAGTCGTGAAGGCCGAAGACCTGGTCGACTACACCCGCCGCGACAACGTCGCCGAGCGTCTTGCGAAGAAGTTCGGCGCCGCGATGGGCGAGGGCGCCGTGCGCGCGCTGAAGTCGATCCCCACGATCCGCTGACCGTCGCCGCGAACTTCAGCGACCGATGGCGTAGACCGCCGGCGTGTCGTTGGAGATGGGCGCGGCCTCGTGCCGCCACTGCGCGACGGGCAGGCTTCGAACCAGCGCCTGCGGCAGTGTGAGTCCCATCCCGGCCGCGACCCGTGTCGCCGGTTGCAAATGCTGCAGCAGCGAGTCCCACACGGCGACATTGCGATAAGGCGTCTCGATGAATATCTGCGTCTGTCCGGTCTTTTGCGACAGGCTTTCGAGTTCGCGGATGCGCTGGGCGCGTTGCGCCGCGTCTTGCGGCAAGTAGCCGACGAAGGCGAAGTTCTGCCCATTCATGCCGCTGGCCGCGAGCAGGAGCAGCAGGGAGATCGGGCCAACCAATGGCGATACCCGCAAGCCCAGGTCGTGGGCCGCGCGTACCACCGAAGAGCCGGGGTCCGCAATGGCGGGCATCCCCGCTTCGCTGAGCAAGCCGATGTGATGGCCCGAAAGCGCGGCCGCCAGCATCGGACGCGCATCGAACGTGACGGCGTGGTCGCCTTTCTTGTGGACTTCTCGCGGCAGCTCCGCGATGTGCTGCTCGCGCAGCGGCGCGGCGAGTGGATGGATCTCGGCGACGCGATTCAGGTACGCCCGCGCGGACTTGGCGTTCTCGCAGATCCAGTGCGTCAAGCCCGCCGCGCGTTGCAAGGTCGCTTCAGGCAAGACGTCACCGAGCGGCGCCTGCACCGCGCAGCCGAAATCGAGCGGCGCCGGCACGAGGTAAAGCGTTCCCTTGGCGGATTGGGTCATCGGATCACCCCAATGCCGGCCGCGCGGAGCATGCGGCAAGTGCGGATCAATGGCAGGCCGATCAGGGCCGTGGGGTCATCGCTCATGATCGAGTCGAGTAGAGCGATGCCAAGGCCCTCGCTGCGGGCACTGCCCGCGCAGTCGTACGGCTGTTCTATCAGCAGGTAGTCCTCGATTTCCGCATCGGTCAGGTCACGAAATTTCACTTCGACCGGGGCCAGTTCCTGCGCCGCGAAGCCTGTCTCCGCGCACACGACGGCGACCGCGGTGTGAAAGATGACCGTGCGGCCGCGCATCTTGCGAAGCTGGGCCACCGCGTTGGCGTGGTTTCCCGGCTTGCCAAGCGGTTCCCCGTCCAGGTCAGCCACCTGGTCGGACCCGATCACTACGGCGGTTGGATGCAGCCTCGCGACGGCGTGGGCCTTCGCAAGGGCAAGGCGACGGGCCAGCTCGACGGGTCGCTCGCCGGCAAGCGGTGTTTCGTCCACGCCGGGCCCTGCGACCTCGAAAGGAATCCGCAGGCGTTCGAGCAGTTCGCGCCGGTAGAGAGAGGTCGAGCCCAGCACGAGCGGGCGGGGAGCGGGTGGACGAAGAGCCTCGGACATGGCGCGATTCTCTTACACTGGGCCGATGACCAAGGAGTTTGCGGCTCGCCGCCTGGATGTGAAGGCTTTTGCGGAAGCGCAGGCGCAATTGCGCGGGGAAGAACCCCTCGAAAAGCTTGTCCGCCTGTTCGCGGAAACGCAGCACCGACCGGGCGCGTCCCCGGTCGAATGGGCCATCGAAGGCGAACTGCGCAATGTCCGGCATGTGCATCCGGAAGTCTGGCTGCACCTGAAAGCCGATGCGCTCCTGGCGTTGACTTGCCAGCGCTGCCTGGGCCCGGTCGAAGTGCAGGTTTCCGTCGACCGGCCATTCCGGTTCGTCTCGGACGAAGCCGACGCGGCAACCCAGGACGAGGAGGCGGAGGAAGATGTGCTCGCACTCAGCCGGGATTTCGATTTGCTCGAACTGGTGGAGGACGAGCTCCTGATGGAAGTCCCGCTGGCTCCCCGCCACGAGGTATGTCCCACGCACGTGGTGATGGAAGTCGTGGACGAGGATTTCGACGACGGGGGCGGGCGCGAGAATCCATTCGCCGTCCTGGGCAAGCTCAAGAACGGCAAGTCCTAGAAAACCCAGGCGATTCAACGAGTTGGGCTATAATCGTGGGCTTTTCCGCCAGTGCTCACGCTGGTCCCCACCCACCCTTTTCGACCTCGGGCGCGATGCGCGCGAGGTTCAACGTACCGAGGAGTCCCTCATGGCCGTCCAGCAGAACAAGAAATCGCCGTCCAAGCGCGGCATGCACCGCTCGCACAACGCCCTCGTCGTGCCGGGTATCGCCGTGGAACCCACCACCGGCGAAACGCACCTGCGCCACCACATCAGCCCGACGGGCTTCTATCGTGGCCGCAAGGTGCTCAAAACCAAGAACGACGCTTGATGCGCGAAGCCTGAAACGGCTGGCTTCAACCAGGCCCGGCTGCGGACGCTCGCAGCGCGGGCCTTTGTTTTTGGTGCGGATTCGCACCATCCGCGCCTGACCGCCGAATCCCTCTACATTTGAGTCCATGACAACTCTGGCAGTCGATTGCATGGGGGGAGACCACGGCCCCCGCGTCACGCTCGCCGCGTGCCGGCAGTTCCTGGATTCCCAGCCCGAGGCCCACTTGCTGCTCGTGGGGGCGCAGGCGAGCCTTGGCGCCTTCAAGCACGAGCGCGCGCGCATCGTGCCGGCGACCGAAGTCGTCACCATGGACGACGCCGTGGAAGTCGCCCTGCGCCGCAAGAAGGATTCGTCCATGCGCGTGGCGATCCAGCAGGTGAAGGACGGCAACGCGCAGGCGGCCGTTTCGGCCGGCAACACCGGCGCCCTGATGGCGCTGGCGCGCTATCTCCTCAAGACGGTGGACGGCATCGACCGGCCGGCCATCGCTTCTCCGTTGCCGAACGCCAAAGGCGGCTCCACCACCGTTTTGGACCTGGGCGCGAACGTCGACTGCACGGAGCAGCATCTGCTGCAATTCGCGGTGATGGGATCCGCCCTGGTGTCCGCCCTCAATCACGTGGAGGCGCCGACCGTCGGCCTGCTCAACATTGGCGAGGAAGTCATCAAGGGTAGCGAGATCATCAAACGGGCGGGGGACCTGCTGCGGTCGGCTGCCGCCTCCGGTGACCTCAACTTCTACGGCAACGTCGAGGGCAACGACATCTTCAAAGGGACGACGGATATCGTCGTGTGCGACGGCTTCGTCGGCAATGTCGCGCTGAAGACGAGCGAGGGTCTGGCCGCGATGGTGTACGGCTTCCTCAAGGACGAGTTCTCCCGCAACGCGGTTACCAAATTGGCCGCTTTGGCCGTCTATCCGGTGCTATCTGCATTTAAAAAGCGCGTTGACTATCGCCGCTACAACGGGGCGGCGCTTCTCGGATTGCGCGGCCTCGTCTTCAAGAGCCATGGTTCGGCCGACGAGTTCGCGTTCGGGCAGGCGCTTAACCGGGCGTATGATGCGGCGCGAAACAACCTTCTCGAACGCGTCCAGGCCCGCATCGCCCATGCCAGACCCCTCCTGACCGGAGCCGAGGCAGACGCCCAGCCGGTGGAAGCCGCGACCTCCTGACACGAATGACAAGATATTCACGCATCACCGGCACCGGCAGCTACCTGCCACCCCGCCGCGTCACCAACGCCGCGCTTGCCGCCGAGTTGGCGGAAAAGGGCGTGGAAACGTCCGACCAGTGGATCATCGAGCGCACGGGCATCCAGGCGCGCCATTTCGCCGAACCTGACGTCACCAGCAGCGACCTCGGCGCTCATGCCGCCCGTCACGCGCTGGAAGCCGCCGGTGTCGCCGCCAAAGAAATCGACCTGATCATCGTCGCCACCTCGACGCCGGACATGGTGTTCCCCTCGGCCGCGTGCATCCTGCAGAACAAGCTGGGTATCGCCGGCTGCGCGGCTTTCGATGTGCAGGCGGTGTGCAGCGGCTTCGTCTACGCGCTCACGGTGGCGGACTCGTTGATCAAGACAGGCGCTGCCAGCAAGGCGCTGGTCATCGGTGCGGAAGTGTTCTCGCGCATTCTCGATTTCTCCGACCGCACCACTTGCGTCCTCTTCGGCGACGGTGCCGGCGCGGTGGTCCTGGAAGCATCCGACACGCCGGGCATCCTCGCGAGCGATCTGCATGCGGATGGCAAGCACGTCGGCATCCTGTGCGTGCCCGGCACGGTCTCCGGCGGCAAGGTGCTGGGCGACCCGTATCTCAAGATGGACGGGCAGGCCGTGTTCAAGCTGGCCGTGGGCGTCCTGGAAGATGCCGCGCGTGCCACGCTCGCCAAGGCCGGCCGCACCGAAGCCGACATCGACTGGCTCATCCCGCACCAGGCCAACATCCGCATCATGCAGAGCACCGCCAAGCGGCTGAAGCTGCCGGCGGACAAGCTCGTGGTGACCGTGGACCAACATGGCAACACGTCGGCCGCCTCCATTCCGCTGGCGCTGGACGCCTCGGTGCGCAGCGGCAAGATCAAGAAGGGCGATACCCTGATGCTCGAAGGCGTCGGCGGTGGCTTCACCTGGGGCGCGGTGCTCCTCGACTTCTAGGCGCCTCGCGCCTTCCCCCATTTGCAAAATCACAGAGACATGAAACCGTTCGCTTTCGTCTTTCCGGGCCAGGGCTCCCAGGCCGTCGGCATGCTGGACGCCTGGGGCGACCACCCCGCCGTGGTCGAAACCCTGCGGGAAGCTGCCGACGCCTTGGGCGAGGACGTTGCCAGGCTGATCCACGAGGGTCCGAAGGAGGCGCTGGGTCTGACGACGAACACGCAACCCGTGATGCTCGTTGCCGGCGTCGCGGCTTATCGCGCCTGGCTGGCCGAAGGCGGCGCAGCGCCCGCCGTGGTCGCGGGCCATTCGCTGGGCGAATATTCGGCGCTCGTGGCCTCGGGCGCGCTGACGCTCGCGCAGGCCGCGCCGCTCGTGCGCTTTCGCGCGCAGGCGATGCAGGAAGCCGTCCCGGTCGGCACGGGTGCCATGGCCGCGATCCTCGGCATGGACGCGCAGAAGGTCATCGAGGGCTGCGCGGAAGCCGTGCGCAGCTTCGGCACGAACACCAGCGAAGTGGTGGAAGCCGTGAATTTCAACGATCCCGCGCAGACGGTCATCGCGGGGAGCAAGGCGGCGGTCGACAAAGCCTGCGAAGTGCTCAAGGCGAACGGCGCGAAGCGCGCTTTGCTGCTGCCAGTCTCCGCGCCGTTCCATTCCAGCCTGATGAAGCCCGCCGCCGAGAAACTGAAGGAACGGCTGGCCGCGACTTCGTTCGCCGCGCCGCGCATCCCCGTCATCAACACCATCGAGGTCAAGGTCGAGACCGACGCCGACCGCATCCGGGCCGCGCTGTACCAGCAGGCGTTCGGCCCGGTGCGGTGGGTGGAATGCATGCAGGCAATCAAGGCCCGCGGCATCACGACGATCGTCGAGTCTGGTCCCGGCAAGGTGCTGGCCGGGCTGTGCAAGCGCATCGATCCCGAAATCACCGGCATCGCGATGTATGACCCGGCGACGCTTGCCGAAGCCAAGGGAGCCCTCGCATGAGCGCCGCCCAATTCGCCGGACAGGTCGCGCTCGTCACGGGCGCCTCGCGCGGCATCGGCGCCGCGATCGCGCTTGAACTGGCGCAGGCCGGCCTGAAAGTCATCGGCACCGCGACCACGGACGACGGGGCCGCGCGCATCGGCAGCGCGTTGTCGGCGCATGCGGGTTGCCGCGGCGCGACGCTGGACGTCAACGATGGCAAGGCCGCCGAAGTGCTCATCGACGCGATCGTCAAGGAGAGCGGCGGACTGCACGTGCTGGTCAACAACGCGGGCATTACCCGCGACATGCTCGCCATGCGCCTGAAGGACGAAGACTGGGATGCGGTGCTGGACACCAATCTCAAGGCCGTGTTTCGCATGAGCCGCGCCGTGATGCGCACGATGATGAAGCAGCGCTATGGGCGCATCATCAGCATCACGTCGGTCGTCGGCGCTTCGGGCAATCCTGGCCAGGCCAACTACGCGGCGGCCAAGGCCGGCGTGGCCGGCATGACGCGCGCGCTGGCCCGCGAACTCGGCAGCCGCGGGATCACGGTGAACTGCGTCGCCCCCGGATTCATCGAGACCGACATGACGGCCTCCCTGCCCGAAGAGCAGCAAAAGGCGTTGCTTTCGCAGATTCCGCTCGGGCACCTCGGAAAGCCCGCGGATATCGCGCATGCTGTCGCCTTCCTGGCATCGCCCAAAGCTTCTTACGTGACGGGGCAGGAAATGCACGTCAATGGCGGCATGTACATGGCCTGACGCCGCCCGCCACGCAACACCAGTCACTGCCGGTTGATCCGCCCGGCGGCCGCCTACAGGGAACAGAACCCGTCGGCGGCTAAAATCGCGGATTCATTTACAACCCTTTGAGGGAACCATGAGCGATATCGAAGCACGAGTCAAAAAAATCATCGCCGAACAACTCGGCGTGGAAGAGTCCCAGGTCACCAGCGAAAAAGCCTTCGTGGCCGACCTCGGCGCCGACTCGCTGGACACCGTGGAACTGGTGATGGCCCTGGAGGACGAGTTCGGCATCGAGATCCCGGACGAGGACGCCGAGAAGATCACGACGGTGCAGAACGCCATCGACTACGCCAACGGACACCAGAAGGCCTGATACAAGAATGAGACGCAGGGCCGCTCCCAAGTCGAATACCGCAGCCCGCGGGGCGGAGGTTTTCTGATGACCCGTCGCCGAGTCGTCGTCACCGGCCTGGGCTGCATCAGCCCCGTGGGCAACACGGTGGCGCAATCCTGGGCGAACCTTGTTGCCGGCACGCCTGGCATCGACCTCGTCACCAAGTTCGATGCGAGCAACCTCGCCTGCCGGTTCGCCGGAGAAGTGAAGGGCTTCAACATCGGGGACTACATCCCCGAGAAGGAAGCCCGCCACATGGATCGCTTCATCCATCTCGGCCTGGCCGCCGCCTGCCAGGCGGTCGCGGACTCCGGGCTGCCGACGGGCGATGCGCTGGACGACGAGCTCGCGACGCGCATCGGCTGCAACATCGGCTCGGGCATCGGCGGGCTGCCGCTCATCGAGGAGATGCACACCGAACTCGTCAATCGCGGGCCCAGGCGTGTGTCTCCCTTCTTCGTGCCGGCTTCGATCATCAACATGATCTCCGGGCACGTGTCGATCAAGTTTCGCTTCAAGGGTCCCAATATCGCGATCGTCACGGCGTGCACGACAGGCCTGCACGCAATCGGCATGTCGGCGCGCCTGATTGACGCCGGCGACGCGGACGTGATGGTCTGCGGCGGTGCGGAGTCCACCGTGTCTCCGCTGGGCATCGGCGGCTTCGCGGCCGCGCGTGCCCTGTCCACCCGCAACGACGATCCCAAGACGGCTTCGCGTCCCTGGGACAAGGACCGCGACGGCTTCGTGCTGGGCGAGGGCGGCGGCGTGC
>JAZKIF010000117.1:22685-35662 GCA_040385005.1 Pseudomonadota bacterium | reverse complement strand
GCCAGGGCTTCAAGGGTCGCACCCACCTCGTCAGCCCGGCGATGGCGGCGGCCGCCGCCATCGCGGGCCACTTCGTCGATGTTCGCAATTGGAGGTGACCGGAAATGGAGAAATTTGCTACGGTGAAAGGGTACGCAGCCCCCATGCCGATCCCCAACATCAACACGGACATGATCACGCCGAAGTACATGCTCAAGTGGGTGACGAAGAAGGGCCTGAGCTGGGGCCTGTTCCGTGAATACCGTATCCGCGAGGACGGTTCGGAGAACCCCGACTTCATCCTCAACCGCGAGCCGTGGCGCCGGGCGAAGCTCATCGTCGCGCTCGAGAACTTCGGCTGCGGCTCGTCGCGCGAGCACGCACCGTGGGCATTGCACGACTTCGGCATTCGCAGCGTGATCGCGGTGTCCTTCGCCGACATCTTCTACAACAACTGTTTCAAGAACGGCATCCTGCCGGTCACGCTCTCGCCCGCGCAGGTCGAGCAGGTGATGGGCGAGGCGCAAGCCGGCCGCGAAGTGACGGTGGACCTCGAGGCGCAGGAAGTGCGCCTCGAGAGCGGCGAGGTGTTCGGCTTCGAAGTGAACGAATTCCGCAAGCGCTGCCTCCTGCAGGGACTGGACGACATCGCGCTGACGCTGGAGCATGCGCCCGCCATCGAAGGTTTCGAATCCGCGCAGCGCGCGCGATTGCCCTGGTTGTACGAGCGGGCGCGACTTTAAAAAAACTTTGACAATCGGTCGTGTATTCGTATACTGTTATGTATCCGTAAAATTATCCATCACACAGGAGAAACGAAGTGGATTACAGCCGAGCCATGCAGGGCATCGTCACGCCCGACCTCTCAGACGCCTGCGATGCCCTGGGCATCGAAGCGGTGACCAGCGGCGCCGTTCATGGCGTCTATCGCGATTGCCCGGCCATCTGCGGCCCGGTCGTCACCTATCGCCTGCGCCCCGGCGCCAAGGGCTCCACGGTCATCGGCACGCTGGACGGCATCGTGTCCGCGAAGCCCGGCTCCATCCTGGTGTTCGACGTGGAGGGCAACATGGAGCTCAATGCCTGGGGCTCGATCGCCGGCAACACGGCGGTGCACTACCGCATCGGCGGCGTCGTGATCGACGGCGTCACGCGCGACATCCAGGCGATGCAGGAGCTCGAGCTGCCGACCTACGCGCGCGGTACTTGCGTGACATCGGTGCGCGGGCGCATCGGCCTGGAGTCGGTCAACGAGCCGATCACCATGTTCGGCAAGACGGTGAAGCCCGGCTGGCTGTGCGCCGCCGACGCGAACGGCGTGATCTTCTTTCCGCCCGAGCGTGCGGCCGAGGTGTTCGCGTTCGCGTACCGCGTCGTGGCGCTGGAAAAGAAAGTCGTGCAGCAGATCCAGCAAGGCGTCGATCCGATCGAGGCGCACAAGCTCATGAAGTACGACACCAGCTGGAAGGACCAGCTCACCGACAAGGGTCTCACGAAGTGAGCGCGCCCAAGGTCGTTCTCTGGCGCCCGATGTACGACCCCGCGGGCGCGGCCGAGCTGGAGAAGGCGGGCGCGCGCGTCGTGGTAGTCGATTCCTCCGCACCCGAAGACGTGATGCGCGAACTCGAGGACGCGAAGGCGCTTTGGGTGCGCACGCCCGAGAAGGTGACGCGCGCGGTGCTCGAGTCGGCGCCCGAACTGGTGGTCGTGTCGACCTCAGGCTTCGGCACGGACAACGTGGACCTGAAGGCCGCGAGCGAGCTGGGCATCCTGGTGGTGAACCACCCCGGCTTCGGCCGCATCCCGGTGGCCGAGCACACCATCCTCATGGTGCTGGCCTGCCTGAAGCAGCTCGTCTGGAGCGACCGCGCGACGCGCGACGGCAGCGCGTGGGAACAGCGCACCGGCCTGGAGTTCTTCGAACTCGAAGGCAAGACCGTCGGCATGGTCGGCATCGGCTTCATCGGCTCCGACGTCGCGCGAAAACTCACGTTGGGATTTCGCGCGCGCGTGGTGGCGTACGACCCGCACGTCGATCCGCGCATCCCGCTCGTCACGGGCGTGGAGATGGCGCCCTCGCTGGACCGCATGCTCGAGCAGGCGCAGATCCTGTGCATTTGCGCGGAGCTCACCGACGAGACCCGCGTCATGATCGGCAAGGCGCAACTCGCAAAGCTGCCCAAGGGCGCGATCGTCGTCAACACCGCGCGCGGGCAGATCCTGGACATCGACGCGCTGCAGGAGTCGCTGGAGGCAGGCCATGTCCGCGGCGCGGGCCTGGACGTCGTCTATCCCGAGCCGTTGCGCCCAGGGCATCCGCTGCTGGCCCGGCCCGATGTCGTGCTGTCGCCGCACACCGGAGGCCTCTCGATCGAGACCTCCGCGCGGCTCGCCCGCTCGGCGGTGGAGCAGATCACCACGGCGCTCGGCGGCAACATGCCGCGCTACCCGGTGAACGGCGCGGCATGGAGCGGCGCGTCGTCGCGCCGCCCGCATTGAAGGAAGGACGCCCACGATGTTGAACACGCCCCATCGCGTGCTGGTCATTCCCGGAGACGGGATCGGCGTCGAAGTGACCGGCGCCATGCTTGAAGTCCTCGACGCCGTGGGGCTCGACTGGACGCTCGACGTGCGCCGGGACATCAATTCCGAGACCTGGCTCAAGAGCCAGACCGGCATTCCCGAGCCGCTCATGGCGGAACTGAAGAGCGGCCGCTACGGCGCCATCCTGTTCGGCGCGATCGGCGATCCGCGCGCGCCCGAGGGCGTCGTGGAACGCGCGACGCTGCTGCGGCTCAGGTTCGAGCTGAACCTCGCGCTCAACGTGAGGCCCTTGCGGCTACCGGCGGGATTGCCGTCGGTGCTCGCGTCGGGCAATCGCATCGACGCCGTGGTCGTGCGCGAGAACACGGAAGGCGCGTACTCCGGCGCGAGCGGAAGCATCCACCGCGGCAGCGAGCACGAAGTGGCGGTGACCACGTCCATCTCCACGCGAACGGGCGCCCGCGCCGCGCTCGCGCACGGCTTCCGGCTCGCGAAGGAGCGGCGCGGCGACATGTGCCTCGTGCACAAGGCCAACGTGCTGCAGGACGAGGGGCGCCTTTGGCGCTCCGAGGCCGATGCGCAGGCCCGCGAGAACCCCGGGGTCGTCGCGCGGTACATGCATGCGGACGCGGCGGCGATGCGGCTCATCACGCATCCGCAGGAGTTCGACGTGATCGTCACGGACAACCTCTTCGGCGACCTGCTCACGGACCTGGGCGCGGCGCTTTCGGGCGGCATCGGCCTGGCGGCTTCGTCCAACGTGAATCCGTGGACGAACCTCGCGCTGTTCGAGCCGATCCATGGCACCGCGCCGGACATCGCGGGCAAGGGGCTGGCGAATCCGCTGGCCATGATCCGGTGCCTGGGCATGTGCGCGCGGCACCTGGGCGAGATGACGGTCGCGCAAAGGATCCTGGACGCGACCGACGCGGCGGCGGTGCGCACCGGCGCACGGACATCGGACTATCTGGAAGCGGTGGTGGGCGCATTGGGCTGACGGAAGGGCATGGCGGTAGGTATTTGCCCGCGAAGACGTTGACAGGACGCGCGGTGAATGCCGATACTTGTCGTACCTTATGTATTTTTATAAGAATCCCTTATGGGATACGAAGGAGACTGATATGCATCGATTCCCCGGCAGGCGCCTCGTCCTGGCCGCGTCGGCGCTGGCCGCCGCGCTGCTGGCCACCGGCTCATACGCCCAGTCCGCCGACCCGCGCGTGGCTGCGGCCAAGGCCGCCGGCAAGGTGACCTGGTACACCTCGGTCGCCCCGGACGAGCTGCGCAAGGAGTTGCTCGACGGTTTCAGGAAGCAGACCGGCCTGGACGTGACCGTGTACTACGGCGGCACCGGGACGATCTACAGCCGGCTCACCACGGAGCGAAAGACGAAGTCGTACAACGTCGACGTCGTCACGCTCGGCGACACCGACCTGGTCGACGAACTCGTGGGCCAGCAGTCGATCCGCAAATACAACGCGAAGAACCTCGCGGCCGTGCAGGACGAGTACAAGGACAGGAACGGCAACTGGGTCGGCATCTGTTTCTGGGGGCTGACGAAGGCCGTGAACACGCGCGAAGTGAAAGAGGGCGCGGCGCCGAAGGATTGGGCCGAGCTCGCCGAACCCAAATGGAAAGGCAAGGTGGTGATCTCCGATCCGGCCCGCAGCGCGGGCGGGCTGCTCTTCCTCAAGGCGATGGTCAAGGAGCAGGGCTGGCCCTGGGTCGAGAAGCTGCTGCGCAATGACCCGCTGGTGATCGCCATCGGGCCTGGCATCGACCAGGCGCTGGCGAACGGCGAGCGCACCGTGTCCACCAGCATCACCTCGTTCCTCTCGGAAACGATGAAGGCCAAGGCCCCCGTCGCGCCGGTGGGGGATGTCCTCATGACGTCGCCGCTGACGGCGAGCATCATCGCGGAAGCGCCGAACCCCAAGGGCGCCGAACTCCTCACGGACTACCTGACGTCGAAGGAAGCCGGTGAGCTTTTCCGCAAGTACGGCTGGTTCTCCAGCCGGGGCGACGTGGAAGGGCCGTTCGGCTTTCCTTCCGCGGCGAAACTGAAGGTGAAGTATCCGTCCGTGGACCTGCCGATGACGCGGCAGCAACTCCTCGATCGTTACAACCAGGTCGTGCAGGCGAGCAAGAGGTAAACGGTGACAGCTCTCTCCGCGCCGCGGCCAGGCGCTTTCGCGGCGGCAAGCGCATTCCGTTTGAATCCGGCCCTCCTCATCGCGGCGCTCGCCGTGCTGGGGTTCGTCGGCTACCCGCTGCTCTCGGCGCTGGGCGTCGTCCACCTGCAAGACCTGGCGGCGGTGGTGAGCGAGTCCAATCGCGAGCCGATGGTGAACTCCATCCTCCTCGCGGCGTTCACCATCGTGCCGGCCACGCTGATCGGCGTTCCGCTCGCCTGGCTGTGCGCGCGCACGGATCTGCCCGCCAAAGGGCTGCTCGCGGCGATGGTCTCCATCTCGTTCGTGGTGCCGGTGCTGCTGACGAGCGTGGCGTATGTGTTCCTGCTGGGCAAGAACGCGGGCCTGCTGAACCAGCTCGCCATCGCGCTGGGCGGCTCGGCCTTGTACAACATCTATTCGTTCTCCGGCGTGGTGGTGCTGTGCGTGCTCCACACGTATCCGCTGGTGTTCTTCACGACGCTGGGCGGTCTCAGCAAGATGAATCCGGAACTGGAAGAAGCGGGGCGCGTGGCCGGCCTGTCGCCGGTGGGCGTCTTCTTTCGCATCACGCTGGGCGCGATCCTGCCCTCGATCATGGCCGGCGTGACGTTCGTCGCCGCGGAATCGCTCACGGTGCTGGCGGCGCCCTTGCTGCTCGGCGCGCCGGTGCAGGTCCGCTTCATGACCACCGAACTGTTCGGCACCATCGTCATGAATCCGAACCTCTCGGCGGCCGTGGCGCTCAGCCTGCCGCTGGTGGCCGTGACACTGGTCATGGTCGCCGCGCAGAGCTGGCTGGTCGGCGGTGCGGGCTCCGCGAAATTCGCGGTGCTGGGCGGCAAGGGCGCACGGTCCGAAACGGTCCGGCTCGGCAAGTGGAAATGGCCCGCGGTGGCGGCGGCCGGGGTGCCGGTGTTCTTCTCGCTGGTGCTGCCCGTGCTCACGCTGCTCCTCGCCGGATTCATGGACAGGTGGTGGAAGGGTTTTCGCCTGTCGAACCTGTCCGTGCGCAACTTCATGTTCCTCGCCGAAGACCGCGGCACGCTCGCCGCCATCGGCAACAGCCTGCTGCTGGCGGTGGGCGTGGGCGCGCTGATGGCGATCTTCGGCGCCGTGCTCGCCATCCTCGTGGCGGGTGAGCAGAGCCCCGCCAAACGGGTGATCCGCTCGCTCGCCGCCGTGCCCCTGGGCCTGCCGCACGTGGTGGCGGCGATCCTCGTGATCCTCGCCTGGTACGGCGCGCCGTTCAAGCTGGGCGGCAGCCTCTGGATCCTCGCGTTCGGCTACATCTTCGTGATGATTCCCTATGCGCTGCGCACCTGCGACGCCGCGCGCGGGCAGATCGACGCGGCCCTGTCGGAAGCCGCGCATGTCGCGGGCATGAGCAGCGTGCAGACCTGGCGCTACGTGATGCTGCCCCTGATGAAAAGCGGCGTGGTGACGACATTCCTCATCGTCTTCCTCTTCACGATCAAGGAGTTCTCGCTCACGGCGCTGCTCTACAGCGCGGAGACGACGACGCTGCCGGTGTTGATCTATTCGTTCCTGGAAGGCGGCAGCTACGAGAGAACGGCTGCCGCCTCCATGCTGCTGCTGCTGCTCACGCTCGCGAGCCTCGCGGTCGCGAGCCGCGTGTTCCGCATTTCCCTAACCAGCCTGAAGGTTTGATGCCATGAGTACCGGTGCCGAGTTTCTGTCCCTGGCCCATGTCGGGAAGCGCTACGGCGATGCGCCGGTGGTCGAGGACTTCGACCTCACGGTCGGCCGCAACGAGTTCATCACGCTGCTGGGGCCTTCGGGCTGCGGCAAGACGACGACGCTGCGCATGATCGCCGGGTTCGTGCAGCCCTCGTCGGGCGAGATCTCGCTGGAGGGGCGCAGCCTGTCTTCGGCCAGCGCGCACGTCTCGCCCGAGCACCGCAATATCGGCATGGTGTTCCAGAGTTATGCGGTGTGGCCGCACATGACCGTGCGGCAGAACGTGGAACTGCCCTTGAAGCTGCGCAAGCTGCCCTCGGCGGACGTCAGGCGCCGCGCCGACGAGATGCTCGACCTGTGCCGCCTGGGCAAGCTCGCGGATCGCAGCCCGCACCAGCTCTCGGGCGGGCAACTGCAGCGCGTCGCGCTTGCGCGTGCGCTGGCATACCGCCCCTCGCTCGTGCTGCTCGACGAGCCGCTGAGCAACCTCGACGTCGCGCTGCGCGAGGAGTTGCGCCACGAGCTGCACCAGTTGCACAAGGCGATCGAATCGACCTTCATCCTGGTGACGCACGACCAGGTCGAAGCCATGTCGCTCTCCGATCGCGTTGTGGTCATGCGCGACGGCAGGATCGAGCAGATCGGCGTGCCCGCCGAGATCTATCGCGCGCCGGCGACCGACTTCGTCGCGCATTTCGTCGGCTCGGCCAATGTGCTCGACGGCGTGGTGGAAGCCATCGAGCCGGGCGACCGCGTGCGCTGCCGCGTGCGCGTCGGCGCGCTGGTCCTGTCGGTGCGGGCGTGGGTGAACGTGGAAGTCGGCGATCACGTGTCGCTCGCCGTGCATCCCGAGGCGGTGCAACTGCTCGGAGGCGAGCCCGGCGTGATGAGCGAGAACCGCTTCGAGGGCCGCGTCATGAGCGCGAGTTTCCTGGGCCGCACCCAGGAAGCGGTGATCGACGTGGGCGGCATCGAGATGCGCGCCGTGCAGCTGCGCGGCGTGGCGCCGGCGGAGGGCGAGAACGTCACCGTTTCCATCTCGCCCGAGGCGATCGTGCCGATCGGCCTGAATCGCGCCGCTCCTACTCGGCGTGGCCGCGCGGCGGAAGCCGCGATGCCGGCGCGCGTGCGCGCGGGCGCCGGCGGCTGAGCGCCCGGTTAGCGCGCGGCCGCGGCGTCCGGCGCGCGCGTGGAGCCGATCCCGCGTGATCTTGCGATGCGTGAGCGCGCATGCGCCACGAGCAAACCGACCACGAGCAGGCCGAGCGCCCCGCCCAGCGCGATCAGCACGACCATGAACCGGAGCGCGACGGGCTGCGGCGCGGAGCCGCTTGCCAGCATGGATCGCGCGGCGATGTAGATCAGCCCCCAGACGATCGCCGCCGACACCGCCAGGGCCGCGTGGAATGTCTTCATGGCCGTGCTCCTTCAAGGATTTACATAACTAGGATTGTAGTTATATGCGACCAGGCTTGCAGAGTGTCGTCCACTTGCGGGTTTCGATTCCGTTTGGTTTTTTCAGCGCGCGAAGGCCGCGAGCCGCACGCCCTTGCAGCAATCGGTCTTGACGAATTTCAGCAACTGGTCGAGCGCCGCGAAGTTGGCTTCGCAGTTGACGCTGCGGCCATCGCGCGATTGCGTGACGAGCTCCGAGGCGACCAGTTCGCGCAGGTGGAAACTCAGCGTCGACGCGGGAATCTCCAGCGCCTCGGAGATCTGCCCCACCGTCATTCCGCCATGCCCCGATTTGACGAGCAGCTGGAAGATCGCCAGCCGCACGACGTGGCCGAGCGCCGCGAAGCGCGCGGCATAGACGTCATTGTTCATGCCCGAATTCTAGGTCCGCGCGGCGCCCGGTGCATCCGCTCCCAGCGTCTTGCGATAGTGCACGCGCGCGTAGCCGGCTTCGGTCCTCGCCCCTTGCGACACGTAGCCGATGCGCTCGTACAGCGCGCGGTTTTCCGTCATCAACTGGTGCGTGACGAGATCGACCGTCGCATGGCCAAGGCGCGCGGCGTGTGCTTCGGCGAATTGAAGCAACTGCCTGCCCACCCCCGTGCCGCGATGCGCGCTCCTCACGGCGACCGCTTCGATCCAGAACTCCGCTGCCTGCACGTCGAACACGACCACGCCCCATACGGCATCGCCCCGTGCGGCCACGAAGATGGCCCGCGTCTCCAGCTGCGCGGCGTAGTCCGCCAGCATGGGTGCGGGCTGCTTGCCCATGCGTTCGATGTAGGGAAGGAACGCCTCGCAGATGCAAGCGGTGATCTGCCCGACGTCGGCGGGGCTGGCGGGCCGGATCTTCATGCGGCCGTCCATTCCTGCGGACGTCGCCCGGCCAGCTGAAATTTCATGGAGCG
The DNA here is from genome assembly GCA_040385005.1 of Pseudomonadota bacterium. Classification (GTDB taxonomy): domain Bacteria; phylum Pseudomonadota; class Gammaproteobacteria; order Burkholderiales; family Burkholderiaceae_C; genus Ramlibacter. The sequence goes on along the minus strand of JAZKIF010000117.1, from coordinate 26,904 downwards.
AGCGTGACGCGGGTTGCTATGGTGGTGCATGCATCGAAATGAAGAAGGGCCAAAACGATGAGTTCCCCCAACGTGATGAGGCGCGCCGACCTGGTGATGCCCGAGGAGGACGTGAAACTCCTGCTGGAGCAGGGCCATTGCGCGCGGCTCGCGACCACCGGTGCGGATGGATGGCCCTATGTGCTGCCCATGCTGTTCGTGTGGCGCGACCCGCACCTCTATTTCCACACCTCCAGCGCCTTGGGTCACCTGGCCGCCAACCTGTCGCACGACAGCCGTGTCTGCATGGTGATCGATGAGCCCGGCTCCGTCTATGGATACGGCCGCTTCGAGTGCGACAGCTCCATCAGCTATCGCAGCGTCATGGCATTCGGCACGGTGCATGAGGTGCAGGATCCGGCGGAGAAGTCGTTGTTCTGCGACGAGCTCATGCGCAAATATGGCGGCGGCATCACCGGGCGCCCGCAGGGCTTCTACCCGCGGCTCGCGCACATCGACGTCCGCAGGATCGTGGTGGACCGCATGTCCGGCAAGCGCATCGAGCTGCCGCAGCCCGCCGCGCGATGGCCGGCGAACGACAGGACCCGCTCTCCGGACCTTCCGCCGGGCGGCCCTTGACGCGTCATGGGTGGGCAGGCGGCTGCGCTTCGACGGCATAGGGCGGCTTGCCTCGCGTGCCCACCATCCATTGCCCGATCACCGACTCGACATCGTCGATCTGGCGCAGCGCCGCCTCGAGCTGCGCGCCCTGCCCGGCGTCGTTCACGCACCCCTCGACGATGACCCAGCGGCGTTGCACGGTGATCCACACGCTCGTGTTCTCGAACCGCCCGTCCTGGTGCAGGAACTGGATCGCGCGGGGAAAGATCTCCTTGTCGTAGCGATAGCCGTTGGGCAGGCGGCAGCGGCCCGAGCGAAAGCAGCTGGTGCCGCGTTCGGCGCGCCAGTGCGTCTCGCGGCGGGCTTCCTCGGCGGTGACCAGCGGGCCTTCAGGGGGAGGGCAGCCCGGCATTCCAGTGGTCACCTGGCCGAACGGGTCGTCGAAGAAATTCGCGCGAGGGGCGGGCTGCGCGTGCGCGCAAGCGCAGGCGAGGGCGGCGAGCGCCCAGGCAGCGGCGCGAACGCTCGTCGAGTGGGTCTTGGCCATCTGAGCTGTTGAATGGAAGCAGCCTACTTTCGCACATCGCGGGGCGGTCGGCGAGCGTCACGCCGGACAGGTTTGCGGACCTTTCGGCCGGGCGCGCGTTTGCCGTGGAAGCTGGCCGATTTGCCTGCCGCGAAGTCGGATTGCGCGCTGTCGCAAGCCTCGCCGTTGTTGTCTACTCGTGCCACCGGCGGCGGTTCCAAGCCGATCGAGCCCGGTGACTTGTGATTGCGAGTTTGAACCCGTCCCGGTACAACATGTCGGGACGGGTTTCTTTTTCCCGAATGCGCAGCTGGAGTTCGATGACCCGCATCTACTTCGAGGATCTTGCGCAAGGTGACGTTCACCTGGGACGCGCGTGTTCCTGCGACGAGGAGGAGATGCTTGCCTATTCGAGACTCAACGATCCGTGGCCTTTCCATGTCGATGAAGCCGCGGCGCTCGAGTCCGCGTTCGGCGGGCTGATCGCGAGCAAGCCGGGCCGCGGGCTGGTGGTGCTTTTCAACGAAGTCCTGAACCAGCGCGAAGAGGTGATCTGCGCCATCGAAGCCGTGGTGCTGGTCGCGACCCGCCCTGACGCGCCCGCGTCCTGACGTCGCGAAGCCTCCTTCAGCGCGCGTAGGCGGACCACGCCTCCATCGCGATCTGCGCAATCACGCGCACTCCGTAGCCGCCCACCATGATGCTTGCGAGCCGGCTGAGGCCGCGGTGCAGCCGCGCGTAGTGCCCACGCACGCGCGGGACCGACAGGACGAGTGCCAGCGACTCGTGCCAGATCAGCGCATTGACGAAGACGAGCGCCAGCATCGCGGCCTTCACGCCCAGGCCGGTGTCCGGCTGGATGACGGCGCCGAAGATGCTTGCGAAGAACAAGGCGGACTTCGGGTTGAGGATGTTGGTGGTGAAGCCGAGCAGGAAGGACTGGGCCAGGCTGGAGGGCCGCTCCGGTTCCGCGCCCGGGGGCTTCGAGTTCCACAACCGCACCGACAGGTAGCAAAGATAGATCCCGCCCGCCAGCTGCAGCAGTGCCCGCACCGTGGGAAACGTCGCGAACAGCGTGGACACGCCGCCGATGGCGAGCGCGGCCCAGACCAGCGCCACGGTGGCGATGCCCGCGCCCGCCGCCAGCGCGCGGGCACGGTGCCCGCTCGCGGCAAGCTGGGAGACCAGCAGCACATTGGGTCCCGGCGAAATCATCACCGCCCAGTGCATCAAGGCGACGTTGACCAGCAGGCCGGTCAAGCAGCCGCCTTGAGCGCCGGCAGCGCAAGAGGCGTGACGCCCAGGCCGAAGAAGCCGATCACCCAGGCCAGACGTGAAGGAGGATCGGAAAACGCGGCGACGTCCAGCCCTTCCGGCAAGGAAGTGCCGTCAGCCTGCACGACGCACCAGCTGAAACGGCACAGGTCGTGGTGCATGTCGAGTTCGCTGGTGCGGACCACGCGCGAACCGGGCCGTTTGGCAAGCAGTTGCGCGATCCGTTTGTCCAGCGCGTCGATGCCGGCCAGGCGCACGCCCGGGTCGGTATAGGTGCTGGTCTCCGTCCACACCATCTCGAGCAAGGCGCGCCGGAGTTTTTGATGCGGCTCGCTCCAGGCCAGGCAATAGGTGTCGATGACTTCGGCCGGCCGCATCATCGCGCCGGTCCCGCGGCGCCGTCGGTGGGCGCGGCATCCGCTTGCAGGCTGTGCTTGAGGAAGCCGATGATCTCGTCGCGCGCGGCGATCGTCGGCTGCCCGGCCTCATCGATCAGGTGCGCCGTGACGACGCTGTGGGGGCTCGCGACCACGTGCTTGAAGAACGGCGGCGGCTCCGGGTTCGCCGCGGAATCGGGCAGCACGCGCACGCGAAAGCGCGAACCCAGCGCCTGCGAGTACGCGGCGAACCGCTGCGCCGTGCACCACTTGTCGCCCTCGAAGCGATAGCCCGCGACGGTGATGTCCTTCTTCTCGAGCGTCTCGCGGATTTCCTTCAACTCTTCGGGTGCGATGCCGATGCCGGCGGGGTCTTCGAGCGGCAGCGAGGGCTGGCACACCACCGGCGCGAGGGTCGGCGAATCGATCACCATGCTCAGCGAGAAATTTCCGGTGAAGCACATGCCCACCGCGCCGACGCCGGGTCCGCCGCACTGTTCGTGCGCCAGCCGCGCCAGGCCACGCAGCCACAGCGTGATCGGGGTTGTCTTGTTGCCTTCGAGTGCGCGGAATTCGGCGCTCACGCAAGCCTTCTTGAAGATGGCGACGCCTTCCTCGGCGCTCGCGAGCGCGCCGTCGCGCCCGAAGAGCGAGGGCATGTAGACGGTGAAGCCGGCCTCGCGGACCCAGCGCGCGAACCGTGCGACGTGGGGGCTGATGCCGGGCATTTCCGCCAGCACCACGACGGCCGGCCCTTCGCCGGCGACGTACACGGTTTTCGGGATGTCGTTGGCCGTGATGGTGCGGCGATCGAAGTCGTCCAGCGGGTCGTCGCGTGTCAGGGCAGGTGCGTTCATGACGAAAGTGCATGCTGTGGTGGAGCACGCATTGAACGCGCCGGCCCGGCGGAATTCAGGAGCCGCAGTCGACTTCTTTCGGGCCGAATGTGCCAACCGCTTCCCGGCCCGCCTACGCGTCGGCCACCGAAAGCCGGAACTGGCTGGGGTTGGACCCGGTGACCTTGCGCATGAGGCGGCGTAACGCCGTGGGGTCGCTGTAGCCCACGGCCGCGGCGATCTGCTCGACCGACAAGCGGCTTTGCTCCAGCAGCGACCGGGCCTTTCGCAGTTTGACGCTCTGCAGCAGCGCCATGGTGCTGGTCCCGGTGATGCGGTACACGTGGCGAGACAGCGTCCGCTCGGAAACGCAGAACTCCCGGGCGAGCGCGGCCACCGCGGGCGGCTCGGGCAGCGACTGCTCGATCCGCTCGACCAGCCGCGAGACGAGGGCGTCGCCGCTATTCAGCACGCGCGGCACTTCGGTGCGCACCTGCGATTCGCGCCCGTCCACCAGCAGGTAGCGCGACAGGCCGTCGGTCACGCGCGTGCCGCATTGCTGGCGAAGAAGGTGCAGCATCAGGTCGGTCTGCGCGAAGGCCGCG
>JAZKIF010000117.1:0-22675 GCA_040385005.1 Pseudomonadota bacterium | reverse complement strand
ACGCCGCGCCAGATGCTGGCGTTCGGGGAGATGTACCTGCGCGAAGGCCGCGCCCCCGGTCACCACCGGCCCGTCGACGCAGACCATGCGCTTCGCGTTGACCTTGGCCCCCGGCGCGAGCCGCTGCAGCAGCGGCGCCAGCCACCACGAAGTCGTTGCCTGACGGCCTTCGAGGACGCCGGCGAGGTGCAGGAGAAAAACCGCCGAGCAGCACGCCGCCACGCGCCCGCCGCCTTCGATGTGGGCCGCGATGGCGCAGGCCAGCTGGCGGCAGTCTTCGCGCTCCAGGCCCTCCATCACGGCGCTTTCGGTGTTGAGGGCCAGCCCGGGGATGACCCAGGTGGAGGTGTCGGCGCGCGGCTTCGGCACGAGCCTCGAGGTGTCCACTTGCATGCCCGACTGGAGCCGGACGGAACCGCCTTTCATCGAGCACAGCCGCCAGCGCGGCGCGGGCGCGCGGTTGCGCGGGGCGATCTCGCCGGCGGCGCCGAGAAGATCGAGGGTGGCGGCCACGCTGGTGCCGTAGGCGCCTTCCAGCGCGATGACCGTGAAATCGTGCATGTCCAAATGAGCCTGTGAAGTGTCGGTTTCTGCGCTCACATTCTCCGGGCGCATCCGGTCGAATGCAACGCTTCACCCCAGGAGTTCGCATGAGAGTTTCTCTCGCATCGTGCGCCGCGATTTCAGTTGTCGCGGCGCTCGCAGTGGCCGGGAACGCCTCGGCGCAGGCTCGCGAACAATTCATCCCCGTGCTGTCGTACCGCACCGGGCCGTACGGGCCCAACGGCGCGCCTTGGGCCAACGGCTACGTCGATTACTTCAAGCTCGTCAACGCGCGCGGCGGCATCAACGGCGTGAAGCTGGTGTGGGAGGAATGCGAGACCGGCTACGACGCATCGCGCAGCATCGAATGCTACGAGCGCCTGAAGGGAAAGCACGGGGGCGCGTCGTTCGTCCAGCCACTTTCCACCGGCGCCACGTATGCCATCACCGAGAAGGCGCCGATGGACAAGGTACCGCTCGTGACGGTGGGCTACGGGCCGAGCGAAGCCGCCGACGGTTCGGTGTTCAAGTGGAACTTTCCGCTCGCGGGCAACTACTGGGTCGCGGCCGACGCGATCGTGCAGCACATCGCGAAGCGCGAGGGCGGGCTCGACCGGCTGAAGGGAAAGAAGCTGGCGCTGGTCTACCACGACAGCCCGTACGGCAAGGAGCCGATCCCCCTGCTGCAGGAGCGCAGCCGCATGCACGGGTTCGAGCTGGTGCTGATTCCCGTCGTGCCACCGGGCGTCGAGCAGAAGGCCGCGTGGCTGCAGGTGCGCCAGGGCCGCCCCGACTACGTGCTGCTGTGGGGCTGGGGCGTGATGAATTCATCGGCGATCAAGGAGGCGCAGGCGACCGGCTTCGCGCGCGAGAAGATGTACGGCGCCTGGTGGTCGGGCGCGGAACAGGACGTGAGGAATGTCGCCGACGGCGCGATCGGCTACAACGCGGTCGCCATGCAGCACGGCGCGGAGCCGAAGTCCGGCGTCGCCACGGCGATCCTCGCGAACGTGCACAAGCGTGGTCAAGGCACCGGTCCGGCTGAAGAGGTCGGTGAAGTCCTCTACATGCGCGGCGTGATGAGCGCCATGCTGGGTGTCGAAGGCATCCGCCGGGCGCAGGAGCGTTTCGCGCGCGGCAAGCCTGTCACCGGCGAGCAGGTCCGCTGGGGGCTGGAAAATCTTTCCCTCACCCCCGCGAAGCTCGATGAGCTCGGATTCGCCGGCGTGATGCGTCCCATCATCACGTCGTGCCAGGACCACATGGGCGCCGCCTGGGCGCGCATCCACACCTGGGACGGCAAGAACTGGAAGTTCTCCAGCGACTGGCTGCAGGCGGACGAGCAGATCATCAAACCGCTGGTGCGCAACGTCGCCGCGAAGTACGCCGCCGACAAGAAGGTCGAGCGCAGGAGCGCGCAGGACTGCCAGTCCTAGGGAGCGGCATGACTTGCGAGGAATCAGCACGGTGATGTTTCGCGATTCGCGGACCGTCGCGTCATGGATTTTGTGCGTTGTACTGGTCGGCTGCAGCTCGGTACCCGAGAAGCAGGACTTGCGGAAAGTCGCGGGCGGCGCCGCGGAGTTCTCGATTCCCGAAACGCTTTCCTATCGCTGGCAGAGCGTGGCGGTCGACGTTCACGTTCTCGCGGGAAAGTACAAGCTCGAAAAGGAGAATCGTCTCGGGCGCTTCTATCTCGCCGAAGCTCCGTCCTTGTGGTGGCAAGTCAGGGATGTGGTTCACATGCGCCTGGGCGGCATCTGGATTCCCGCGGACAGGAACGTGTCGCCCCGGATTTATATCTACGAGCAGCCGCAGATCTCCGGAAGGACCTTGCCGGAAGCGCGCGCCCGCGCCGACCCCAGGATCACGGACCTGGTGGTGAACGGTGTGATGCAGGCTCCGCCCGGCGTGTCCGCGGTCCATGCGGGCGTGGCAGGTGCGTTGGCATCCGTCATCATCGATATCGCGGCCCGCGACCGGATTCACATGCTCCCACCACCCAATGATGCGGCGTTTATCGTCCGCATCCGGGAGGCGGCCGAATCCGCCAAATGAGATCCACTTCACCGGAACGGAGCGAAAAGTTGAACGCAACTACCCTTGTACATGCCGCGCTGCGCGCAGCGGGTTTCTTCCTGGCCCTGCTGCTTTGCGCCTGTGGAGGCGGCGAGCCGTCGGCCGCTTCATCGCCGCCACCCGCCGCCGCTCCCATGGCGCGGATCAAGCCGCTCGCCGCGGCGCGCGGCCCGTCCGCGACCGCGCTCATGGATTGGGCGCAGACGGCCTATCCCCAATACTTTCCCGGCCGGCGGGGAAATCTCGCCTACGGCGATTACCTGTTCCGCTACTACCCGGAAACGGGCTACTACCTCGGCGTGTCGGGGGATGTGGTCTACGTGAAAGGCGCGGTGACCGGTGGCGGCATTTCGCCTGTCGGCAGCTTGTCTTCCTTCGCCTGCAACGTCTACCCCGCGAGCTGCGACCCGCAAGGCGGCGATGCTCGCAACGGCATCTACACCGCCTATGCAACGACCGGCGAGCGATTCACCCTCACCCTGGATTTCGACGCGCGGCAGTTCACCGTCGGCGGTCCGCAAGCGAGCATCGTGGCGCTGAGCGATTCAGGCGCCATCACGGATGACGTGGTGCCCGGCACCTATTGGCTGCAGGGCGCCGCCACGTCCGCCAACAGCAAGTTCCGCTACGTCGACGACCTGATCGTGGGCGCCTTCCCCGTGCATGGCGGCACCAAGCCATTCGTCGCGTCGCGCAATTTCGCGCTTTCCGTCGCGGAGATCGCGGGGACCTATTCGAACCTGGGGATCAATGGCACCGGCACCAGCGAAGACTCCCGGATCTACACGACGCGCATCAGGGACGACGCGACCATGCAGCTGTGCACCAACAGCACGATCTACGCCATCGACAACTGCCCCGCCGCCACGGTCCTCAACTACAACCTGACGTTGAGCGGCAACCAGTTCACCGCCACCGCCACCCCCGCGGGCGCGGCGGGTACGTTCAGCTTTCGCGTGGCCAAGGCCGGCAACGAAAACGTCTTCCTGATGGGCGGGCTCGATTTCGCGGCGGGCACACGCTTTTTCCGCATCGGGCTGGCCGAGTCGGGCGCGTTCGCCGCCGGCAGTGCACGAGGAGCGACGAGCTGGGGCGAATGGGGCGCGGCCACCTTCACGGCGTCGAGCTATTCCAGCACCGGCGTGGCGGCGGACGGCCATGCGATCAGCCTTTCGGGATCGCTTGGCTCGATGGGCGCCGTCGGTCCCTCGGGCATGCGGCATTTCCAGGCGTCCTATGGCGGCTTCGCGATACAGAACACGCAACTGGCCGTGTTGCTCGGCGCGCGCGGGACCAGCGCCGCAGGCTACATGCAGATCGGCAGCAAATGATGTCTTGCGCGGCAGGCTTGTCCATGCGCATGCTTGCCCTGGGCCGAACGCCCGGCCGGCTGCTGCTGCTGCTCTTCGTCGCGACTTTCGCGGCAGCAGGAGGGGCCCAGGACCTCGAGGCCGAGACGCAAGGCCGCATCGACTTCGCCAGCTTCACGCCCAGGACCATGTTCGACCTCGCGCGGGAGCGTCGCCAGAACTGGGACGAGCAGCGGGTCTGGGGCGAGCTGCGCCTGCCGCGGGGCGCGGAGGAACGGGTTCCCGCCATCGTGCTCATGCACGGCAGCGCGGGAGTAGAGCGTGGCATGGCGCAATGGGTCGACGACTTCAGCGACAGCGGCGTGGCAAGCTTCGTCGTCCACGTGTTCGAGCCGCGCGGCGTGAAACGGACGGCGGAGAATCAGGCGCTCGTTCCCTATGCGGCGGATCTCATGGATGCATTCCAGGCCCTCCAGCTGTTGGCCCGCCACCCGCGCATCGATGCATCCAGGATCGGCGTCATGGGTTTTTCGCGCGGCGGCAGCGTGGCGTTCCAGACGGCGGTCGAGCCGCTTCGCCGGGCCGTCGTGAAGAGCGATCTCAGGTTCGCGCTGCACATCCCCGTGTATGCGGGATGCAATCAGGTCTATTGGTCGCCCCGGATCACGGGCGCGCCGATGCTCAATCTGGTCGGAGCGGAGGACGACTACAGCACCGCGCAGCCCTGCGAGCAGCTCGCCGCGCGCTACGCGGGCGCCGGGGCCGGCATCCGCACCATCAAATACGCGGGGGCGAGCCACTCCTGGGATGGCACGTACCCGGTCTTCTATCTTCCCAACGCCACTTCCGGCGCGCCTTGCGGCGTGGTGCGTTGGGACATCGAAACCTGGACGATCACCGCGGAGCGCACGGGCGAGGCGCTCGACCCCGGCAAACTCACGGAGTTCTTCGCCTCGTGCGTCAAGCGAGGTGTCCATGCCGGGCGCAACGAGCTCGCGCTGCGCCAGTCGCGCAGGGACGTGCAGGCATTTGTGCGGGAGGTCTTCTTCGCCCGCAAGTAGCCGGAGCGGGTTAACGCGGCGCGCGGGTCGCGAGCAGGTGCGCTGTCCTGCGCCAGGTTTTTCCGTCGTCGCGGCTGACATGGCTTTCCCAGCTGAAGCTGTCGCCGGCGATGTCGAAGAACCGGATCCTGGTCCTGACCGGGTTGCCCGCGGGGTCCTTGCCGCTCGCCTCCAGCAACATCTCGGCACCCTGGAATATGCCATGCCACTCGGCGCTCGCCGCGGGCTGCAGGGCGGGCAGGCCGGCCATTTCCCAGCGGCCTGTCGCTTCGGAGTAAGTTCGCAAGGTGACGTACGAGGAGACGGGCTGGCCGCCCGGCCCATACGCCTTGAAGTCGTCCATGATCATCCGCCGCTCATTGAGGTGGATCGCCTTCCACCCGGCCTGGTATTGAAGCAGCGGCGAGCCGTCTTCCCCGTATCGCGTCGCGGCGACGTCCCAGTCGCCGATCAGGAAGTCGAACTGCCGGCTCTCGGGCGGCGCGCCTTTGAGGTATCGCGCAACCTCGGGAGGGAGCTGGGGTGCCGCGCCCCGGGTCTCTGGTTTCATCTGTTCACCCTGGTATTGAAAGTCCCGCCCGCTCCCTCACCCGGCGCTCCTGCCGGCCGTGCATAGGGTCGCCACACTCATGATCCTGGCCAATGCAGGGGGCGTCATCCGGCAAGGTCATGATCGGATCGCCTGCCTCCTCGTCGAGTTCCCGCCTCACGCAAAGCGCCAGTTCGCGAACTGTCATCGCGTACCTCAGGACCCGCATGCCGGCCGGGGTGAGCGCGACGTGCTCGCGCCGCATCATGAGCGGCACGCCCAACGTGGCCTCGAGCCGGCCCAGGCGCTGCGACACGGCGGACTGCGTGACGTTCAGCGATCGCGCGGCGACCTTGAAGTTGCCGTGCTCGTGAAGCGCGACGAGGGTGTCGAGCAGCTCGGGCTGGAGATGCCTGGATCGCTTGTACTGCATGGCGGCATGTTAGGCGGACGCGCCGCTCCCGTCAGGCGCGAAACCGGACAACTTGCGGGAGCTAGGCGACATGTGGGGGCATCGCATTGGCGTTAACCTTGCGTCTGGTCATTTCGCAGGAGCTCCGCCATGCCCGTGTCACTCGTCAGGATGCCATCCCTGGATCTCATCAAGGGCTTCGTCGCGGTCGGGCGCCGCATGAGCGTGAGCCAGGCGGCCGACGATCTGTGCCTGACCCAGTCGGCCATCAGCAAGCAGCTGAGGACGCTGGAGGACGCGCTGGGCGTGCGCCTCTTCCAGCGCGGCCACCGCCGCGTCGCGTTCACCGCCGAGGGCGACCGCTTCTTCCGCGTCGCCGATGCGTGCGTGCAGCAGTTCCAGGATGTGCTGGGCACCTTCGGCGATTGCGCCAAGCGGCCGGTCACCATCACGGCAAGCATGGGCGTGTCGGGGTTGTGGCTGCTGCCGCGCCTGGGTGACTTCCAGAAGGCGTACCCCGGCATCGACCTGCGCGTGACCTCGAGCAACAGCGTGCTCGACTTGCCGTCCGAGAACATCGACCTGGCTGTGCGCTATTGCGCGGAGGCGCAGGCCCCGCGCGGGGCGATCCGGCTGTTCGGCGAAACCATCGCGCCGGTGGCGGCGCCGGAACTCGCGGGCTCGCCGCTCACGTCGCTGCAGGCGCTGCGCCAGCACGTGCTGCTCGAATTCGAGGACCGCCGCCACTGGCTCCAGTGGGGCGACTGGCTGGCCGCGCGTGGCTGGAACCCCTCGCAGGCGAAAGGGATCATCCGCTTCAACCACTACGACCAGCTGATCCACGCGGCGCTCGCCGGGCAGGGCATCGCGCTGGGCCGTCTCGAGTTGCTCGATGCGATGCTCGCGGACGGCAGGCTCAAGCACTTGACGCGCGACAGCGAGCTGCACACCAACTACGGTTACTGGCTCGTCCAGTCCGATCCGTGCGCGCGCAGCGATGTCGCCTGCGCCATCGACTGGCTCACGGCCGCGGCGGGCGTCGAGGCGACGCAGTCCGCATCCATCGGTCCTTGATTCGCGGGGCTCGCGGCTCCAGACATTCCGGGCGGGACAGCTCGCGGCAATCACATCTCATCCATCGCGCTGCGCAATCGAGTTAACTTCATCGACTCGATTCAACATTGCGAAAGGAAGAGATGAACGACCAGACCATGCAGCGGCTGCAGTCGCTGACAGGACCTCATGTGGCCGACGGGTGCCTGCGCACCGGCGTGCCGATCAGGTTCGCGCCCTCGGCGGTGAAGCCGCTGGCCGAGGGGATGGAATGCCGCGGGCGCGCGCTGCCGGTGCGGCACGTCGGCAGCATCGATGTGTTCTTCGAAGTGCTCGAGCACGCGAAGCCCGGCGACGTGATCGTCATCGACAACGGCGGCCGGCAGGACGAAGCGTGCATCGGCGACATCGTGCTGCTGGAGGCGAAGGCCGCCGGCATCGCGGGCTTCGTCATCTGGGGCCTGCACCGCGACAGCAAGGAGCTGCGCGAAATCGGGTTCCCCGTGTTCAGCATGGGCTCGCTGCCGACCGGGCCCCAGCGGCTCCACGCACGTCCACCGGACGTCTTCGAACGCGCGGCATTCGGCACGCACGTGATCACCACCGACGACGTTGTCCTCGCGGATGCGAATGGCGTGCTGTTCCTGCCGAGCGCGCGCCTGGAAGAGATCGTCGATGCGGCGACGGCCTACCGCGAGACCGAGGCACGCCAGCTCAAGGCGATGCGCGAGGGCCGCGGCTACCGCGACCAGACCCGCTTCGGCGAGTACCTGGCGAAGCGCAAATCCAATTCCGCGTATGGCTTCAGGCAGCACCTGAAGGACATCGAGGCGGCCGGTGAAGTTTGAGAAGTTCCAGTAGATCGAAACAGGAAGAAAACGTTTAATGACCAAGGCAATCCGAATTCATGAAACCGGCGGGACGGAAGTCCTGCGTTGGGAATCCGTCGACGTGGGCGCGCCCGGCAACGGCCAGGTCGCCGTGCGCCACACGGCTATCGGCGTCAACTACATCGACACCTACCATCGCACCGGCCTGTATCCCGTTCCGCTGCCCGCCGTGCTCGGTGTCGAAGGTGCGGGGGTGATCGAGGAGGTCGGCCCCGACGTGAAGGATTTCAAGCCGGGCGATCGCGTGGCGTATGCCGGCGGCGGGCCGGGCGCGTATTCGGAGCGCAGGCTGGTCTCCACCGCCGTGCTGCTGAAGATCCCCGACGGCATCTCCGACCGCGATGCGGCGGCAGGCCTTCTGCAAGGCATGACGGTGCAGTTCCTGATCCGCAGGACCTATCCGGTGAAGGCGGGCGAGACGGTGCTGTGGCACGCGGCCGCCGGCGGCGTCGGCCTGATCGCCTGCCAGTGGCTGAAGTCCATCGGGGTCAATGTGATCGGGACCGTCGGGTCGGATGAGAAAGCCGAACTCGCGAAGGCCAACGGCTGCGCGCACACCATCGTCTACACGCGCGAGGATTTCGCCAAGCGCGTGCGCGAACTGACGGGCGGCGAAGGCGTACCGGTGGTGTTCGACTCGGTCGGCAAGACGACGTGGGAAGGCTCGCTCAACAGCCTGAAGCCGATGGGGCTGATGGTGAGTTTCGGCAATGCATCCGGCGCAGTGGAGCCGATCAGTGTCGGGCAACTGGCGGCCAAGGGATCGCTCTTCCTCACGCGCCCGGCGCTGGCGACCTACGTCGCCAAGCGACCGGATCTCGAGCGCGCGGCCAACGAACTGTTCGACGTCATCGGCGACGGCAGCGTGAAGATCACGGTGAACCAGTCGTTCCCGCTGGCCGAGGCGGCTCAGGCGCACCGCGCGCTGGAAAGCCGCGGCACGACCGGCGCCACCATCCTGTTGCCCTGACCAGCGCGCGCGAGGAGGCACACGTGATGAAGCGGGTGGTGGTGGAACAAGCGACGCTCGCGGAGCTCGACCTCGCCGTGCCGCTGTACGACGCGTACCGGCAATTCCAGGGCGTCGCCTCCGACCCGAAGGCGGCGCGCCGGTTCCTCGCGCAGCGCCTGCGGCTGGGCGAGTCGGTGGTGCTGCTCGCGCGCACCGCCGGCGGCGGCGCGGTGGGGTTCGCGCAGTTGTTTCACATCTACTCGTCGATCTCTCTCGCGAGTGTCTACATCCTCAACGATCTCTATGTCGACGCTTCGGCGCGCAGGGCGGGCATCGCCGCCCTCCTGCTTGACGAAGCCGAGCGTTTCGCGCGGCGCACGGGCGCCGTGCGCCTGAGCCTGAACACGGCGGTGGACAACCTGCCCGCGCAAAAGCTGTACGAGGCGCGTGGATGGTCGCGCACCGACCGTCACTACATCGCCTACCACCGCAACCTGGAGCCTTGACATGATTTCTCATGACGTGGTCGTTCTGGAAAGGCTGGGGCCCGTGGTCGTCATCGAGCTGAACCGGCCCGACGCGGCGAACAGCCTGAACCTGGCGCTCGCCAGCGAACTGGTGCGCGCGGCGCAGGTCTGCGATGCGGACGCGGAGGTGCGAGCCGTCGTCCTGACCGCGCGCGGCAGGTTCTTCTGCGGCGGCGGCGACCTGGAGGAAATGGCGGGGCAGGGTCCGCAGCGCGGCTGGTACGTCAAGCGGCTGGCCGACGAAGCGCATCGCGCGGTGTCCACTTTCGCGCGCATGCGCGCGCCGGTGGTGGTAGCGGTCAACGGCACCGCCGCGGGCGGTGGCCTGGCCATCGCCGCATGCGGAGATCTGGTGCTGTCCGCCGAATCAGCGACCTACACCATGGCGTATTCGAAGGTGGGGCTGAGTCCCGATGGAAGCTCCACCTATTTCCTGCCGCGGCTGATCGGCTTGCGCCGCACGCAGGAGTTGGCCTTCACGAACCGGGTGCTCACCGCGCAGGAGGCGCTCGCGTGGGGATTGGTGACACGGGTCGTGCCGGACGGGCAGTTGCGCGAGGAGGCGATGACGCTCGCGAACAAGCTCGCGCAGGGCCCGCGCCAGTCTCACGCGGCGATCAAGTCGCTGCTGGTCGAATCGCTCGGCCGTGACCTCGAAGGGCAGATGGAAGTCGAGGGCCGCACGATCGCGGCATGCGCCGCGTCGGCGGACGGGGCCGAGGGGATCGATGCATTCCTTGGCAAGCGTCGACCGGATTTTCGCTGAAATACACTATTCTGCATATCTCGAACTTCCGGATAAACAACGAGGATAACAAGATGATCACCTGCTACGTGCGGTATGTTCTCGATCCTTTCAAGCTCGAGGAGTTCGAGACTTATTGCAAGATGTGGTTGCCGCTACTCGATCGCTTCGGCGGCACGCACCATGGCTACTTCCTCCCGCACGAGGGATCGAGCAATATCGCGGTGGCGCTATTTTCGTTTTCGTCGCTGAGCGCATACAAGGACTATCGCGCTCGCTCCGCCCACGACCCGGATTGCCAGGCGGCGATGCGCTATTACGCCGAAACCCGATGCTTTTTAAGTTTCGAGGGGTCGTTCATGCGGCCGATTCTGTCGACCTGAAAACTGCGATTTCTGACGCCAAATTTCATCGAGAATTCTGCTTCAAAGAGACATTGATTGGCGCGACACCGCCGCTGTGTTGCCGTGTGCTGATTCTCTTCCTGGATGACTGTGCACCGGCGCGTTGAGGATTGGTCTGAATGATCTGTTGATCAAATCTGCGGATTCACCACGGCGGCCCGCTTTCTCTGAGAGATCGTATTATTCGTTTCCGGATCTTCCGGATACAACGAAGCAAAAAAACGAATGATCACCTGCTATCTGCGCTATGTGCTCGACCCCTTCAAGCTCGAGGAGTTCGAGACGTATTGCAAGATGTGGCTGCCGCTGCTGGATCGATTCGGCGGCACGCACCATGGTTACTTCCTGCCGCATGAAGGGCCGAACAACATAGCGGTGGCGCTGTTCTCGTTTCCTTCGCTGGCCGCTTACGAGGACTATCGCGCGCGCTCGGCGCACGATGCGGATTGCCAGGCCGCCATGCGCTACTACCTGGAGACCCGATGCTTTCTGAGTTTCGAGCGGTCTTTCATGAGGCCGCTTTTCCCGGCTGAAACGCCCGGGTGCGAGTGAAATGTCATCGACGGTGCTCGCCGCAAGACATTGATCATCTCGCCGCAGCGCCGTGTCGGCGGATGCCCACATCGAACGCAGGTCGGTGCCGACGGTTGCGACAGAGGATGTTCTGAACACTCCGTTCTTTCACAGAAACGGAATCAGACATGACCAATTTCAATGCCGGCACGCCGGAACTCGTCACGGCCGGCACAGCAGGCGAACAGCAGCCGGAAACCATCACCGCGCTGCGCGGGGGTGGCTGGGTGGTTGCGCTGCAGGACCGGGGCACCGAGATCGCACAATTGTTCGATGCGTCTGGCGCGAAGATTGGCCCGCCCCTCACATTGCCGGGTTATGAGGTGCCCTTCTGGAATCCATACGGCGAGTTGTTGCCGCTTGCCGGCGGCGGATATGCGTTCATCTGGAGCGAAGGGTCCTGGAACGACGGCAGCGAGAAGTTGTGGGGGCAGACCGTGGATGCCTCGGGGCAAGCGCAGGCACCAGTGCAGATCACTGCGGGCACCTCGCTCTTCGGCCTCCGTGGTGCTGCCCTCTCTGACGGCGGATACGTGATCGGACTGTTGTCGCGCCAATACCCCACAAGCGATCAAGCCAGCTACACCATCACCACGCAGCGTGTCGACGCCACGAACCACCTGGACGGCGGGCCGGTGACGGTCGCCTCCGACACCTACGACAGACAACTACAGGGCGTGAGTCTCGACTTCATGTTCGGCACACCGGACGGAGGCTATCTTGTCGGGCCCTCCATTAGCACCGATCATCTGAATCCGGCGGAAGATTACATGCATAGCCCCAGGCACCCCACGTACAGCGCAACCTTGTACAAGGTGGATGCGAACGGCCAGCCAACGGGAGCCAGCCTGAGCGCGGAGGGCGCAACGAGCCCCGACTGGGGCGCCGGATCCCCCAGCGTCGCGTTGCTGGCGAACGGCAACGTTGTCACGACCACCATCTTCGACGAGGGCTCGCGTGATCTGGCGATTCGGCTGAACGTGACGACCAGCG
Organism: Pseudomonadota bacterium; assembly: GCA_040385005.1. Taxonomy (GTDB): domain Bacteria; phylum Pseudomonadota; class Gammaproteobacteria; order Burkholderiales; family Burkholderiaceae_C; genus Ramlibacter. Next base: position 10,604 of record JAZKIF010000117.1, on the reverse strand, counting down.
ATGGTCAACCTGTCGCGACCGCGGTGATCGAGAACGGGGACGTTGGGTTCGCGGGCAATGCCACCAACCAGGCTCGTGTGACCGCCCTCGCAGGGTCCGATTTCGTGGTCGAGTTCGGGCATACGCAAGACACTTCACCCGGGGCCGATGATCCGATTCCCAGCGGCAACTATGTCCAGACATTCGATGCATCCGGTCATCCGCTGGGCGGATGGGTCGCGGTGCGCGGCAGCGTGCACGCCTTGAGCGATGGAGGATTCATCGTATCCGACGGGTACACGGCGCAATACCACGACGTTTCCGGCCAGTCGTCAGGGGACCCGGCCACGTTGCCCGCGTTCGGGCGGATCGTCGCGACGCCTGACGGCGGGTTCGTCATTTACTACGGCGTCGCCGGCGATGGCCAGGATGCGTACGTGGAAAAGTTCAGCGTTGCAGGCGCAGCGTCTGCAGGCGCGATCTCCGGCACGAACGGCGACGATCACATGGTCGGCACGTCGGGCAACGACCGGATGGACGGCATTCGCGGCAACGACACGCTCGACGGTGGGGCGGGCGTGGACGTCGCGGTCATTCAAGCCTCGGTGGGCTCCGTGCTGTCGCACTCGCACGGCGCAGGGGGCATGGCAGTCACCACGGCGCTCGGCACCGCAACGCTCGTGAACATCGAGCGCGTGCAATTCAGCGATTCATTGTTCGCGCTCGACACGAATCCCGGTGGCCACGTGTGGGAAGCGGCAGCGCTCTTTCACGCGGGCTTCGGCGTGCTGCCCGGCATGGCGGACCTCAGTCACTGGACAGCGCAGGCCGACCAGTCGGGCGGGATGGGCGAGCTTGCGCAGAAGATGATCGATGCATGTGCGCCCGGCGTGTCGTCACAGGCACTGGTCGCGTACCTGTACCAGCAACTGACGCACCACGCGCCCTCGGCCGACGTGGTCCAGGGCTACGTCGACCAGATCGGAGCGGGCAAGGCATTCGCGACGCAAGGCGACTTGCTCGCCTACGCCGCCAACCTGTCACTCAACACCGACGCGGTGGCCGGCATCGTGGGGACGGTGCAGCAACTCGATCCGCAGGCCTTCTGAACGGGTACATGAAAAGGCCGCCCGAAGGCGGCCTTTTCATGAAGAACGAAACGCTCAGTTCAGGGCGATCTTCTTGCCGTCCTTGTACGTGTACAGCGTCATGGCCGGGTTCTTCAGTTCGCCATTGGACTCGAACTGCACCGTGGTCGTGACGCCCTTGTAGTTGGTCTTGCCGATCTCGGCGGTATAGACCTTCGGGTCCACGCTCTTCGCGCGCTTCATCGCATCGACGAGCACCATCACGGCGTCATAGACGTACGGGCCGTACACCTGGAACTGGCCGGGATACTTCGCGTCGTACCTGGCCTTCCAGGCCTTGCCGCTGGGCATCTTGTCCAGCGAAGCACCGCCTTCGGCGCAGATCACGTTCTCCAGCGTCTTGGCGCCGGCGGCCTGCTTGATCAGGTCCATCGTGCAGATGCCGTCGCCGCCGAAGTACTTCTGCTTCGTGAGGCCGAGCTGCTCCATCTGGCGCAGCATCGGGCCGGCTTGCGGGTCCATGCCGCCGTAGAAGATCGCGTCGGGGTTCTTGGACTTGATGGCCGTCAGGATGGACATGAAGTCCACGGACTTGTCGGTGGTGAACTGCTCGTCGACCACCGCGATGCCCTTGGACTTGGCGGTGTTCTTGAACACTTCGGCAACGCCCTGGCCGTAGGCCGTGCGGTCGTCGATCACGGCGACGGTCTTGAGCTTCAGGCCGTCGGCCGCGTAGAACGCGAGACCGGCGCCGAGCGCGTTGTCATTGGCCAGCAGGCGGAACGTGGTCTTGTAGCCGGGCTTGGTCAGGTTGGGGTTGGTGGCCGACGGGGTGACGTGCGGGATGCCGCAATCGTTGTAGACCTTGGATGCGGGAATCGTCGTGCCGGAGTTCAGGTGGCCGACCACGCCGGCAACCTTCGCGTCGCACAGTTTCTGTGCGGCGGCCGTGCCCTGCTTCGGGTCGGCGGCGTCGTCCTCGGCCACCAGCTCCCAGCGGATCTTCTTGCCGCCGATGACGATGTTCTGGGTGTTGAGGTCCTCGATGGCCATGCGCGCGCCATTCTCGTTGTCCTTGCCGTACGAAGCCTGCGCGCCGGAGATTGGGGCGACGTGGCCGATCTTGACGACCTGCACGTCTTGCGCAGAGGCGATGGTTGCGACCGCGGCAAGAGCTGCCAATACGGTCGGTTTCAGATTGATTTGCATGAGTGATCTCCGATATGAAAAAAAGAGTTGAGATGAGCGGACAAGACGCCCGCCGGCCAGGGCGATCAGAACTTGTGGCGGATGCCGACGTTGAGCCAGCTGATGCCGACCCCTGCCGTGCCCGAACCCGTCGTGCCCAGCGAGCCGACCTGGACGTACTTCGCGTCGGCGTTGCCCAGGAACTTGTCCGAGTGCCGCACGTAGGAGGCCATCAGGGTCGTAGCGCCAATGGGCGCTGTCATGCCCACCATCAGGTCGCGGCTGTCGCCGGTGCTCGCGCCGCCCGCGTTTTCGTCGCGGTTGGTGGCGTAGGCCGCGTTCAGCGTGACGGCCTGCAGGTCGTACACCGCACCGAGCATTGCGGTGCGGCTGCTGCCGGTCGAGACGACGCCCGCGACCTGGTCCTGGCGGTGGAATGCTCCCACGACCGTGAGCGGGCCGCCCGCATACGTGACCGACCCGCCGTACTGGCTGCCCGTCGAAGTGCTGCCGGGCACTTCGCCCAGGCCATACGCGAACTCCGCGGAGAAGCCGCCCATGCCCGGCGTGCTGTAGTTCACCGTGTTGTTCATGCGCACGCCATAGTGGCGGAACACCGCGATGATGCCCGAGCCGTCGCCGGTGATGCCGGTGCCGAAGGGGTCGATCGTGTCGAGCGCGAGGAAAAGCGGGATGTACTGGCGGCCCAGTTTCACCGAGCCGAATCCGCCATTGAGGCCGACCCAGGCCTGGCGGCCGAAGGCGATGCCGCCCTGGGTCGCCGCGCCGGTGCTCGCGTCCAGGCCCATCTCGAGCTGGAACGCGGCCGACAGGCCCCCGCCCAGATCCTCGCTGCCCTTGAAGCCCAGGCGGCTGCCGGACTGGATGCCGCTGGTCAGCGCCGTGACGCTGGGCCCCGGACTGAGCTTCGTGCGCTCGATCCCGAGATCGACGACGCCGTACATCGTGACGCTGGATTGCGCCGATGCACTGGTCACAAAAGCGCCAAGCAGCGCCAGCAAAACGGTCAATTTCTTCATGGTGTTCCTTCGTTGGAATTGCTTCATATCGCGGCCGAAACCGCTAGGCACATTGCATACAGCGGTGGTGTTGTTATTCGAAGGCAGTGGTGTCCTGCATCCTCCCCTGCGTCAAACGCAGACGGTGATTAGATATATCTACATGTAACGCGGCGAGGGCCATTAGTGCCGCATTTGAGGCGCTTTAGGTCATCCGGCACGCCGCTGCGATTCGCAACATCCGCTCGCAATGGGTAACGCATGACGGCGCGTCGCGGAGGTGGGGCGCGGAAATCCGGTCATCGTCGAAGCGCGCCTACGGGGGCGCGGCATCCCGCTCACGATCCTTGCGGGTGGTCACCCAACTTTTCACTCAAGGAGATCGAAGAATGCACAAGACACTTTGCGCGGCTGCCGTAGCTGTGTTGCTGGCAGCCTGCGGCGGCGGTGGGCCTGCCCAGCCCGTCGACATTCCCGCCGCCGAGTCCGGCAGGAAAGCGCCCGCGAACAGCGAGCCGACGCTCGCCGCCGAGCCGGCGTCGCTGGTCAACACCGCGACCTCCGGGGATCAGTCGCTGCGCGCGGCCAGCGCGCTCGATGACGGCGGCTGGGCCGTTTCGTGGCTGTCCACGGACAACGCGATCCACGTGCAACGGTACGACGCGGCCGGGGCGAAGGCCGGCTCTGAAACTGTCATGCAGCCGGTGGTCGTCCCGGGCAGTACGGTGGTGTCGAATTCGGCCGCCGCGGCTGTATTGGCGGGTGGCGATGTCGTGGTTGCGTACATCAGGCGTGGCGACATCCAGCCGGATGCCACCACCGCATCGGGTGTGTACGCGCAGCGTTTCGACGCCGGGGGCCTGCCGGCCGGTCCGGAGATCGCTCTCGCGACGCGAACGCAGAGAGAAGGCAGCCGCACGCCGTACTTCTCCAATGTGCAATTGGCGCCGCTCAGCGACGGCGGGTTCGTGGCGGGATGGGCCGACATGTCCGTGTCGCCTGCGCTGGCGCCGTCGAACCGGGTCTACGTGGCGCGGTTCGACGCACAGGGGCAGGTGGCCAGCCCTTCGACGCAGGCGGGAACCACCGCGAACTGGTATGCGGTGACAGCGGACGCCGAAGCCGGCTACACCGTCACGCTGTTCCCCGTCGATGCGCAGTTCACACCGCAAATCGCGGCCGTTCACTACGACGCCGGCAACACGGCGGCCAACGTGGTCTCCGTGCAGCCAGGAACCGCGCTCGTGCTCTTGCCGCTCGCCGGCGGCGGGTACGTGGCATACGCGCAGGATGGCGGCGGTGCGTACCGCCAGATGCTCGATGCGCAGGGACAACCCGCCTCACCCCGTGAGGCGGTCGCCTCGATGCCGTTCGCCGCGATCGAACTCGCGGGAGGTCAGTACGCCGTGTTCTGGCAGGATGCCAATGGCGTCACGGCGCAGGAATACAGCGCTGGCGGGGCGCCGGTGGGCAACGCCGTGCAAACTGCTGCGAAGGATGCGACGACCCGCGCCGCCGCTCTCGCGGAAGGCGGCGCTGTCCTCGCATGGTCGGCGGTGGGCGCCTCCGGAGACATGGATGTTTTCGCGCAGCGTTTGACCGAGGTGTTGACGCCCGGCGAACAGGCTCGCAGGAAGACATGCCGCGAGCAGTCGAAGCAGTTGCCGGGCAAGGACCGGCGGGCTTTCGTGATCGCCTGCCTGAAGTAGTTCGCGGCCGCGCTATTTCCGGACCGGGCGCAGCATGGCGCGCATCCCGGGCGTCGCCAGAAGCTTCTTGTACCCGGCAGGGTTCATCGCGTCGATCATCAGTCTTCCGCTGACGTCGGCCTTGACGTACTCCACCGCGAGCAGGGCGAGCACGGGATTGGTGGTCAAGGTCGCCTGGTCCGCGGTGCGGTCGCCGAACTCGGCGACAACGGTCTCCCTGTCGTCGGCCACGACGACGGCGAGGCGGCGTCCCGAAAGGCGCAGTCTCGCGCTGGCGCCGCATTCGGCCATGTCGTAAGTCTGCGGCCCGTTCAAGGTCCGGCTGCCGTAGATCGCCACATGGGTGTCGATGCCGCGCGCCGACGCCGCTTCCAGCGCGGGACCGAGCTCGTCGATCTCCTCGTCCCAGATGCCGGCGAAGATGCTGCCCGCAGCCGACTCGATGGCGCGCTTGAAGGCGCTCACGATCGCGGCCTTGCCGCTGAGCGACCAGACCAGGCCCGGCTCCTGCTGCCTGGGCAACCGGTCGAGCGCGAGCATCGCCGCTTCGAGATCCGCGGTGAAGCGCGAGCGCAGGTCCTCCAGCAGGGCGTCGTGCGGAACGGCGGTGTAGAGAACGGGCTCGGAGCGATTGACGAGCACCACGCCCCGGGCTTCGAGGCGCGCCAGGGTTTCGTAGATCTTGGAAGGCGGCATGCCCGCCCGTCGCCCCACCTCGGCGCCCGTGATGGGCGCCTGGCCGATCAGCGCGGCATAGGCCTGCGCCTCGTACTGCGTGAACCCGAGGCGCGTCAGGGAGGCGATCAATTCGGAGTCTGCTGTCATGGGAGGCTTTCAATCGGGCCGGAAAGGCCGTTGGCGAATTGACTAACTACCGGAGTAGTGTATTATCCGGCAGCTACTACCCGAGTAGTAGCATTGTCAACGCTCATGGAATCCAGCACATGCGTCAACTCATCAGCACCGGCTCTCCCTGGGAGCCCAAGGTCGGCTACTCGCGCGCCGTCATCGTGGACAACACCATCTACATCTCCGGAACGGCGGGCAAGGGGCCGGACGCCTACACGCAGACCCGGGATGCCTTGGCCATCATCAGCAAGGTGTTGACCGACAACGGCTTCAAGCTGTCCGACGTCGTCCAGAGCCGCCTGGTGGTGGCGGATTTCGAGCACTGGGAAGACGCGGCGCGCGCGCACGGCGAGGTCTACGGAGAAATCCGCCCGGCCTTCTCGCTCGTGCATGCGCTGCCGTTCGTGGAAGACGACATCCTCGTCGAACTCGAAGCGATCGCGATCAGAGCGGGGGAGTGAGGCGGGCCGACCGGGCCGTGGCGCTGTCGCGTGCCGCGGTTGCCGTGCTCGCGGTCGCCGCGGGGACGGCGATCGCCAACGCGTTCGCCCTGCAGCCGGCGCTCTCCGATATCGCCGCCGATTTCGGGGTGCCGGTTTCCCTCATCGCCACGGTGGCATCCGCCACGATGGCTGGCTACATCGCGGGTCTCGCGCTCCTGATGCCGCTGGGCGACAGGATGGCGCCGCGCGCGCTTCTTCCAGGGCAACTGGTGGTCCTGGCAACCGTGTTGGTCCTGGCTTCCGCGGCGCCGGGCCCCGGCGTCCTGATCGGCTGCTTCTTCGCCGTGGGCGCCGCATCGAGCGTCGCCGCGCAGTGCAGTGCCGTGGTGGGCAGGTACGCCGCTTGCGGCGAGCGAGCCCGCGCCATGGGCGCCGTGGCGGCCGGGATCTCCGCCGGCATCCTGCTGAGCCGCTTCGCCGGTGGGCTGTTGACACAGTGGTGGGGATGGCGAGGCGCGCTTCGCGGGCTCGCGTCGCTCACGCTCCTCTCGGCGCTTTGTCTCTGGCCGCTCCTGCCCGGGCACCTCAAGCAAACCGGCGCCGACTACTTCGCGACGCTGCGCGCGATCCCGCGGCTGTGGCGCGAATCCACGGTCCTGCGCAAGAGCACGCATGCGGGCATGCTCTGGTTTTTCGCCTTCAACCTGATCTGGGTTGGTTTGTCGATCCGTCTGGCGGGAGCGCCATACCACTTGAGCCCCGCGAGCATCGGCCTCTTCAGCCTCGCCGGGCTGCTGGGGCTGGCCGTGACCCGCGTTGCCGGCCGCCTGGCAGACCGCTTCGGAACCCGTGTGGTCATGCTCGCCGGCCTGTCGACGGCATCGGTGTCGGCGGGCGCGCTCGCCTTGCCCATCGGGCACCTGGCGTGGACCGCCGCCGCGTTGGCCGTGTTCGACGCCGGCTGCTTCGCCGCGCAAGTCGCCAACCAGTCAAGGGTCGTCGCGATCGATCCGGGCCGCTCGGGCTCGCTGAGTGCCGCCTACCTGACCCTCTACTACGCCGCCGGCGCCGTGGGTGCCGCGGTGGCGGGCGTCATCGTCGCGACTCTTGGCTGGGGCGGCGTTGGCTGCGCCGCGGCCTTCGCCACGGCCGCGGCCGCGGTCGTCGGTTCAAAGCAAAAATGAGCCGGACGGCAGGTCCGGTGCGAGCGCGACGATGCCCATGTCCACCAGCAGGGGTGGCGGCGCCGTCAGCGAAACCGCCGCGAGGATCGATCCGTTGGCGAGCCCATCGAGATCGAAACGCCCGCCGTCCTCGACCGCGAAATCGATCCGGCTGTGCGCGCCATCCCGCACGGTGGTTTGCGCCGTGGCTTCCCAGTGTCCCGCGGCGTCCATCAGCCACAGGACGGCCTGTGGACGATCGACGAAGAAGCTGAACGCCTCGTTGGTCCCCGCCGTGCCCACCAGCGCGGCGAACGCGACGACACAGTCCATGAACGCGCCCGTGGGCGCGCTGTCCGGTTGCGCGAACAGCGCGCCGAACGTGAAGATGTCCGTTGCCAGGTGCGAGGCGCCCGGCTTGCCGCCTTCCGAACCCGCTACCAGCGAGAGCGCCACGTTGCCCTCCACGCCAGGCAGCACGCCGGAGATGACGCCGGCCTGGTACATGTCGGGCACGCCGTCGCCATTGCCGTCGCCTTGCGCGCCACCGGGCGTCGGCGCCGGCACGCGCATCTCGAACCAATCCAGGATGGCGTCGCCATCGGCGATGCGTGCCGTCGGACCGAGCGCCAGGGTTTCCGCGTGGCCGCGTGCGTCGACGTAGCTCACCTGTGCGGACAGGAGCGAGCCGACGTCCGCCAATCCAATCGTGTAGCTCCCGCCCGTCTGGCCGGTGAGCGCTTGGCCGTCCCGCAGCCACTGGACGTGGAACACGCCCGCACCCAATCCGTCGGGGTCGGTGATGCTGTTCGTCGAGGCGGTCAGCACGGCGCCGGGTCCGGGCGGTGTGATGCTGCTGACGATCGCGCCACCGGTGCCCGCATGGTTGGGCGCGGGGGCCGCAGGACGCGGCGTGAGGTTGACGACCGCCACCGACGACAGGCCGGCCGCGTCGTTGCCGGCGTTGTCCTGGATCGCATTGGCGTCGTCGCCGGGCGTGGGGTCGTTGTAGCTCACGGTGATCGCGAGCGAACGGGACACGTGCCGGTCCAGCGTGAGTGTCACGGTATGCGCCGCGGCATCGACCGCGACACCTTGCACGTCCAGGTCCGGGCCGTCGCTCAGCACCGTGAACAGGCCGGCGGCGGGCGGATGCGAGGCATCGAGCAGGAGGTTCTCCGCATAGGTGAGGACCAGCGTCGCGCCCGAGATGCTGGCGCCCTGTAGCACCGGCGCGATGCCGTCGACGGCGATGTCCCGATTGGCGCCGAGCGATCCGCTCGCGGCCGGGGCGGGCAGCGCCAGTTGCGCGGCGTTGCCGGCCGCATCGACGATCGCGCCGCCGTTCAGCGCGAGCGCGCCGATCGCCTTGTAGTCGAGGTCGGCGCTGCTGTCGCCGGGCTGGACGACGTACGTGAAGGAGAGGGTGCCCGTGCCGCCGCCGCTCGCGTAGCCGATGACGCGGTCGGCGGTGCCCGTCTCGAGCGTCAGTTGCGGCGTGCCCGTCACGTTCACCGTTTCGCTGAACGTCACTTCGACGGTGATGCTGTCTCCGGCCTTGTAGAGGCCATTGGCCGCGTTGGAGGACACGCTCGTGACCACGGGGGCGATGCCGTCGACCGCGATGGCGCCGGCTGCGCCGAGGGAGCCGGACGCCCCCGGCGCGGCAAGCGTCGGCACGGCGTCGTTGCCGGCCGCGTCGGAGATCGTGCCGCCGTTCAGGTCCAGCGCCGACGACGCGATGTAGTCCAGGTCGGAGGCCTTGTCGCCCGCCTGCACGGTGTAGCTGAAGGTCAGGGTGTTCGTGCCGCTGCCGCTTGACAGGACGGCAGAGCGGTCGGTGGCGCCGGCCTCCAGGAGGAGGCGGGGCGATCCCGTGACGGTGACCGCCTCGTCGAAGGTGACGTCGATATCGATCACGTCACCGGCCTTGTAGAGGCCGTCGGCCGAAACGGGCGAGACGCCCGACACCGTGGGCGCCGTCGTGTCGATCACCAGGCTGGATGCGCCGGCGAGCGAACCGGCCGCACCAGGTGCGGGCAACGCGAGGACGGCGTCGTTGCCGGCGGCATCGCGCAGGGTCGCGCCGGAGGCGGCAAGCGCAGACGTGGAGAGATAGTCCAGGTCCGCGCTCGTGTCGCCCGCCTGAACGACGTAGTTGAATGTGAGCGTGCTCGTGCCACTGCCGCTTGCGAGGTCCAGCGTCCTGTCGGTGGCGCCCGTCTCCAGCGTGAGCTGCGGCGTGCCGGTGACGGTGACGGCTTCGCTGAAGTTGACTTGCACGGTGATGGTGTCGCCGGCCTTGTATGCGCCGTTGGCGGTGCTGGAGCTCACCCCGGAAACGACGGGCGCGACGCCGTCGATGACGATCGCCTTGTTGTTGCCGAGCGAGTTGGCCAGGCCCGGCGTCGCCAGCGCGAGGGTCGCGTCGTTGCCCGCGGCATCCTTGATGGCGCCGCCGTTCGCGGACAGCGCGGAGGTGCCGAGGTAGTCGAGGTCCGCGCTGCTGTCGCCGGCCTGCACGACGTAGTTGAACGTGAGCGTGCTCGTTCCGCCGCCGCTTGCGAGGTTCAGTGTCCTGTCGGTGGCTCCGGTCTCGAACGTGAGTTGCGGCGTGCCCGTGACGGTGACGGCCTCGCTGAAGTTCACCTGGACGGCGATGGTGTCGCCGACCTTGTACGTGCCGTTGGCGGTGCTGGACGTGACGCCCGATACGACCGGCGCGGCGGTGTCGATGACGATGGCCTTGTTGCTGCCGAGCGAATTGGCCGAGCCTGGCGTCGAGAGCGTCAGGCTCGCGTCGTTGCCCGCCGCGTCCCTGATCGTGCCGCCGTTGGCGGACAGCGCCGCGATGCCGAGGTAGTCGAGGCCGGCGCTGGTATCCCCGGCCTGCACCACGTAGCTGAACGTGAGCGCGCTGGTGCCGCTGCCGCTAGAGAGGTTCACGGTCCTGTCGGTGGCGCCCGTCTCGAGCGTGAGTTGCGGCGTGCCCGTGACGGTGACGGCCTCGCTGAAGTTCACCTGGATCGAGATGGTGTCGCCGGCCTTGTACGGGCCGTTGGCGGTGCTGGAGTTCACACCGGAAACAGTGGGCACGACGCCGTCGACGACGATGGCCTTGTTGTTGCCCAGCGAGTTGGCCAGGCCCGGCGTCGCCAGCGTGAGG
>JAZKIF010000116.1:0-17767 GCA_040385005.1 Pseudomonadota bacterium | reverse complement strand
TACGACCGCGAATGCACCTGCGCCCGACCCACCCCCAGCCATCGACCTCGGCGCAGCGCACGGACAATCCACCGAGAACAGCCCTGCCTTCACGGGTTCACAGCTTCGAGGAGCCACGCAGTAATCGCGGCGCGCACGATCGAACCGATGAGGCCGGTGGCTGGGGTGGGTCGGGCGCAGGTGCATTCGCGGCCGTCGAGCCATGGCGCCTCAACAGAGGTGTTCGCGGCACCGCATCACGCCGGTCCCGCTGCTAGACCGCGCGGTCTCCGGAGAACGACCCACCCCAGTCGCCGGCCGACCGCCTCTCAGGTGGAGTGAACCTGAGAAGTTTTCGCATCCCGAGCCCAAAGAGAACTGGTGTTACCGCCGTCGATCGGCCCGCTGAGCCTGACCCGCGCGCCGGACAAATGCCGCCGTACGCTCGCGCTGCGAGACGACGGAGCGCGCCTGCGTTCTCCTACACCTCGGCATTTCGGGGTTGCCTACATTGAACCCACAGGCCAACAAGCAGAGTGCAGGACGCACGATGCGCCTGCAGTTCAATACTTGAGGTGTACAACATGAAATCGATTCTTGCCGCGGCTGTTGCCGCTTCCCTGCTGGCTCTGGGTGGCTGCGCCACGATGGACCGTGAAACCACCGGCACGGTGGGCGGCGCTGTCGTGGGTGGCGTGTTGGGTAGCGCCGTCGGTGGCACCACCGGCGCCGTCGTCGGCGGTGCAGCCGGCGCGTACGTCGGCAACCAGGCCGCCAAGCGTTAACCGTCAGATCGGGTAGATCAGCGAGTTGAGCACCATCTCGCTGTCGTACACGCACAGCCGGCTTGCGAAACGCAGGCCGGCTTCGGTGCGCGCGATCTCATCGACGTAGCGCCCGACGTTGTACACCTCGCTCGAATCGCCCGGCCGCGTGCGGAACACGGCGTAGTTCGCCTGGGCCCTCAATAGGCTCCCCTCCTGCGCCAGCACCCGTGCCGGGCTCACCACGTGCCGCGTGTAGTAGGGCGCGTGATAGATGGTCTGCGTGATTCCGTACACGCGGTCCTTCATCATTCCCTGGCTCTCCAGCGCAATCAGCGCGAGAGGCAAGCCGCGATCGAAGTTCTCGCGCGCCTGAACGACGTACTTGCCATCCGCGACGAAGAACAGCGGCCAGTCGTCGAAGCGTTTTTCATCGAGCGCGGCGGCATAGTCCGCGTTGAGCCGGTCGATCTCCAGCTGCAGCAGCAGCGTGTCGCTGGTCATACCGACATCACTTTCTTCCAGTAGGCGTACATGCTGCGGATCAGCGTCTCCGTCACCATGTGTTCCGTCCCGCCGGTCCCCGTCCCGCCCAGTTCGCACAAGGTCGATCCCTCGTCGCCCCATTGACGAAAGCCGCCCTGGCTCAGCTCGATCACTTCGCCGTCGTCCGCGCTCACGAAGCCCGCCGGGCCGAACAAATTGGCCTGCCGCAACCGACGTTGCGTCATCTCGGGCGTGTCATCGGCAAATCCGAAATGCGTCCAGATGAAATCGAACTCGCCTTCGCCGCGCGGCACGATGTGGCGGGTGGACAGCGAGTTGACCTGCTGCTGGATGATCAGGCTGGGGAACAGCGTGATCATCGTCACCGTCGGCGTGATGTCCGTGCCGGGGTTCGATGGATCGTCGATCTTCCACCACGCTTCGGGCACGACATCCAGCAGGCGCGAATCGTTCAGCGTCATGTTCGCCTTGAACGACGTGACACCTTCGGTCACGGCAACGTTCTGTCCGCCTTCGTTGCGGCGCGAGATCATCACCGCGTGGCGGCCGTGCTCGTCCATCACCATGCGGCTTTTCTGGTCGGCGCGCCACAAGCCGAACGTGACGAACCAGGTGTGCAGCAGGCCCGGGTGGTACGGGTCCTTGATGTTCTCCATCATCAGCTTCCAGTTGCCCGGAATGCGCTGGCGGTTGTAGCCCAGCAGCGTGAGCTGCCGCCCCTTGAAGATGCGATCGAGCCACGGCATCACTTGCGGGCCGAGATAGTCGGCCAGCGGCTCGGCATCCGCGCTGAACGTCGCGAACACCAGGCCATGCAGCACCGCGACGCGCAACTGTGTGAGCCCATGTTGCTTGATGTCGAAGTCGGCGGGCATGCCGCCGTTCACGCAATCCCCATCCTTCACGCCGTCCTTGAACGGCAGCCCCGCCAGCTCGCCATTGAGCTTGTACGTCCCCTGGTGGTACGGGCACACGAAGCTGCGCGCGTTGCCGTGCGGCTTCTGGCAGTACCTCACGCCGCGATGCGCGCAGCGGTTCTCCACGACGCGAATCCCGGAATCGGGGTCAGATTCCAATTTCTGCGGCCGCAGGCTCTTGCGGTCGCGGACCATGATCACCTGCCGCTGGCCGACGGATGCAAGCTTGAAGTCGCCGAGGTTCGGGATTTCGACTTCCAGGCCCACATAGCACCAGTGCGCGCCGTAGAAGATCTTCTCCAGCTCGCGCTGGTAGAGCTGCGCATCCGTGTAGGCCCAGAAAGGCACGCGGCTGGAACCGGGGCGGCTCCAGCGCGAAAGTGTCTGCGGTGCGTTCATGGGCAGCGTCTCCTGCCGAAATAATACGCTTACTTATGAATTTGCCGCGACCGTCCCTTTGCGCCGCGACTTCCACGCGCCGAACAGGATCAGCACCCCGGGGATGAGGATCATCGCCCAGATGATCTTGTCCAGGTGCTCCTTGACCCACGGGATGCCGCCGAACAGGTAACCCGCCGTGATGATCCCGCCGACCCATAGCGCGCCGCCCGTCACGTCGTAGAACGTGAACTTGCTGCGCGTCATCTGCGCGACGCCCGCCACGAACGGCGCGAAGGTGCGCAGGAACGGCATGAAGCGCGCGGCCACGATGGTGAAGCCGCCGTGCTTCTCGTAGAACGCATGCGCCTGGTCGAAAGCCTTCTTGTTGAAGAACTTCGAGTCCTCCCACTTGAAAACCTTCGGACCGAAGTAGCGGCCGATCGTGTAGTTGCTCTGGTTGCCCAGCACCGCCGCGGCGAAGAGGATGCCGACCGACAGCGGGTAGCTCATCAGCCCGAGCCCGCACATCGCGCCGACGACGAACAGCAGCGAATCGCCGGGCAGGAACGGCATGACCACCACGCCGGTCTCCACGAAGATGATGAGGAAAAGGATGGCGTAGACACCCGCGCCATAGGTCGTGACGAGGTTTTGCAGGTGGGTGTCGATGTGAAGGATGAGGTCGATGAAGAAGGCGATGAGGTCCATGGCGGGAATTATCCCCTCGACCTTGGGGCCCTAGAATTGCCCCACCTCATGAATGCCGTGCTCTCCCCCGCCCCGCGCCGTCCCATCCGGGAACTCCCCGACGAGCTGATCAGCCAGATCGCGGCCGGTGAAGTCGTGGAGCGCCCGGCGTCCGTCGTGCGCGAGCTCGTGGACAACGCGCTCGACGCTGGCGCCACGCAAGTCACCGTGCGGCTGCTGGCGGGCGGCGTGCGGCTGATCTCGGTGGAAGACGACGGCGGCGGCATCCCCCACGACGAGCTCGGCGCCGCGCTGAAGCGTCACGCCACGAGCAAGATCACCTCGCTCGCCGACCTGGAATCCGTGGGCACGATGGGATTTCGCGGCGAGGCGCTGGCCGCGATCTCGTCGGTGGCGGAGCTGAACCTGCTGTCGCGCACCGCGGGCCAGCCGAATGCCTTCATGCTCGAAGGCCGCACCGGCGAACTGCGGCCGGCCGCGCGCGCGACCGGCACGACGGTGGAAGTGAAGGAGCTGTTCTTCGCGACGCCCGCCCGCCGCAAATTCCTGAAGACCGACGCGACCGAACTCGCGCACTGCATCGAAGCCGTGCGCCGCCATGCGCTCGCGCGGCCCGATGTGGGCTTCGCGATCTGGCACGAGGGCAAGCTGGTCGAGCAATGGCGCGCCGCGACGCGCGAACAGCGCTTGGCCGACGTACTGGGCAGCGAGATGGTCGAGCAGAGCGTCGCGGTGGAATACAACGCGGGTCCCTTGCGCATCACCGGCCGCGCGGGCATTCCCGATGCGGCGAGGTCGCGCGCGGACCAGCAGTTCTCGTATGTCAATGGCCGCTATGTGCGCGACAAGGTGCTCACGCATGCGGCGCGCAGTGCATACGAGGATGTGCTGCATGGTCATCGCCAGCCGGTGTATGCGCTGTACGTGGAGATCGATCCCGCACGTGTGGATGTGAACGTACACCCCACGAAGATCGAGGTGCGCTTCAGGGACAGCCGCGAGGTGCACCAGGCCGTGCGGCATGCGGTGGAGAACGCGCTCGCGGCGCCGCGCGCGCAGGCGGCGCTGGAGTCGCCGGGGATGGCGCCGCTGGTCGAGCAGGCGTCGCGACCGAGCGGCATGGGGTGGGCGCAACCCTCGATGGATTTCAGTGCGCAGGTGGGGAATCGCGTGTCGGATCTGTCGGCGCTGTGGCAGCCTTCGACGCCTGCGACGACGCCGACCGCGCAAGGGGCGCCTTCTTCGGCCGTGCCCCTGCCTGCCGGCGACTGGCCGCTCGGCCGCGCCATCGCCCAACTGCAAGGCATCTACGTCCTCGCGGAGAACACGCAAGGCCTCGTCATCGTGGACATGCACGCGGCGCACGAGCGCATCGTCTATGAGCGCCTCAAGCGCCAGATGGACACGGACCGCATCGCGAGCCAGCCGCTTCTCATCCCCGCGACATTCGCCGCGACGCCGCAGGAAGTCGCGACGGCGGAAGGCAGCGTCGAGGCATTGCAGGCGCTCGGGCTCGAGATCACGCCCTTCTCCCCCAAGACACTCGCCGTGCGCGCCGTGCCCACGTCGCTGGCCGACGGCGACGCGGTGGAGCTCGCGCGCAGCGTCCTCGCCGAACTCGCGCAGCACGATGCGAGCACCGTGATCCAGCGCGCGCAGAACGAGCTTCTGGGCACCATGGCCTGCCACGGCGCGGTGCGGGCGAACCGCCGGCTGACCCTCGACGAGATGAACGCGCTGCTGCGGCAGATGGAGGAGACCGAGCGCTCCGACCAGTGCAACCATGGCCGGCCGACGTGGCGGCAGCTGACGGTGCGCGAGCTCGATTCGCTGTTCATGCGGGGCAGATAGCGACAAACGCTGAACTTTCCGCCGCGCAATGGCTCAGTCACTGGGTCATGAAACGCAGTACCGTCCTCGCCACTCTCGCCGCCACGGCCGCCATCGTCCTCACCATGATGGGCTGCGCGTCACTGGACGAGAAGCAACGCGCCTGGATTTTCCAGCCCAGCGACCGCAGCTGGGGGTCCAGCGCCGAACTGGCGCGCGACATGGACCCCGTCTGGATCGAGTTCGAATCCGCGGTCACCACGCAGCCCGCCAAACTCCACGGCCTCTGGATGGCGGCGGACCACGAAACCGCGCAGACGCCCGTCATGCTCTACCTGCACGGCGCGCGCTGGAATGTCGAAGGCTCGGCGCCGCGCATCCGCCGCATGCAGGCGCTGGGGTTCTCCGTGCTCGCCATCGACTACCGCGGCTTCGGCAAGAGCACGCCCGGCCTGCCCTCGGAAGACATGGCCTACGAGGATGCCCGCGCGGCCTGGGACTGGCTCGCCGCGAAGTACCCGGAGCGCAAACGCTTCATCTTCGGCCACTCGCTCGGCGGCGCGGTGGCGATCGACCTCGCCTCCAAGGTCGATGACGAGCAGGGCACCATCGTCGAAGGCACTTTCACCTCCATCCCCGACGTGGCCAGCAGCATGAAGTGGGGCTGGCTGCCGGTCGGCCCGCTGATCACGCAACGCTTCGAGTCGGTGAAGAAGGTGGCGAAAGTCGGCTCGCCGCTGCTCGTCGTGCATGGCGACAGCGACACGCTGATCGACAACGCCCTCGGCCGCAAGCTGTTCGACGCGGCGCAGGGCAGGAAGAAATTCGTGCTGGTCGAGGGTGGCTCGCACTTCAGCACGATGTCCCTCGGGCAGGCGAGCTACCGGCAGGCGCTCGACGAGCTTTTCAGCCTTCGGTAGTCCCCGATAGGGGCCTGCGCCGAAACGAAAACCAGCCCGGCCGCGCGCACGGCCTGGCTGTGGAACGGCATGATGGGCGCACGGTCGGTGCGGACGATATCTCGGCTCATGGAGGCTCTCCTCGCTGGGTTGGATGTCGCCGCGCGAAGCGGCCCGGGTTTGGCCTTGGACATCCGGCCGATCCACTCGCGATCAACGTTTGATAGGGCATGCCCTCTTTCAGGGCCTTGACCTGGATGTCGTTGAGATCGATGGACGACAACCGGATATTCACCCGGCGATCCTTCACTGCCGTCGCGCGGGCAGCGGCCTTGAATTTCTCGAGCTCGGCTTTGGTAGCAACGGACTTGCCGCTGTGTTTGCTGGTATTGCAAACCCAGTCAGGAAGGGTCCGATGACCGAGCCCTGTTTCCGGTTCTAGATGACGACCCACAGCACCGCAATGCCAACCACATTCAAGACGACAGTCCCCCAGAACACACCGCGAAACCTGGCCTTGCTCGACTTGTGACGCAGCATTCGTTGCGCAAGCAATGCACCGGGCCAGCCACCCGCGAGAGCCCAGAAATGAAGCGTGCGCTCCGACACGCGCCACGCCCGGCGACGCGCAGCCGACTTGTCGATCGCGTACATCACGAACGCAATCGCGCTGGCTGCGAGATAGACCCCGGCAACCCATAGAGGCGCGCTCATGGAATCCGCGTCACATGGCTCACCACGATCGTCCACTTGCCCTGCACGCGCACCAGCGTGTCCGTGAACCGGACATCCACCGCGAACGGCTTGCCGCCGGAACGGCCCTTCAGCGACGTGATGCCCTGGACGACCGCCGTATCGCCGTACATGCGCGCCGTCATGGTGTGATTGTCGAAACGCTCGTACTGCGGATCGCCATCGCGCACCTCCTGGATCGTTTGCTCGCGGCTCTGGATGTCCGCGTTCGTCCCCACGAGGTTGAAGTCTGGCGCGAGCAGGCGCTCCAATGCCGGAATTTCCCGCAGGCGAATCGCATCGCAGGTGGCTTGCGTGGCGGCCATGGCCTCCTGCTCCTGGACGGAAGCGCTCATTGCCGGGGCGAAGAACGTCGCGATAGCGACGAGGATGGCGATGCGAAGCGTGCGAAGAGATGTCATGGGCAAGTGCGAATTGTTAATCGGCTGGTCGGTGTCACGGCAGGTACGGCGTCACTTTGGTCTGCAGAAGTTTGACCAGCGCCGGCTCCATGAACTTGTAGTTGTCCGGAATATTCAGGCACACCACCCGCTTTCCCAGCAGCTGCGGCTTGAAGCGTGCCGACAACTTTGCCTTGTGCTCGCTCTCCATCACGAAGATCAGGTCGGCCCACTCCACCAGCTCCGTGGTGATCGGCGTCGGGGCGTCATTGCTCAAGCCGGCGGACGCACACTCGATGCCCGGATGACCCGCGAAAATCTCTTCGGCGGTCGGGCTGCGCCACTTGTTCTTGCCGCAGACGAACAGGACGCGACGCAAATCGCTCAGCCCAGCGATGCAAAGCCGGGATTGAACGCGACTTCCCACAGATGCCCGTCCGGGTCCTGAAAGTAGCCCGCGTAGCCCCCATAGAACGTTGCCTTCGCGGGCTTCACGATGACGGCGCCCGCCTGCTGAGCCTGGCGCATGACTGCATCAACTTCCTCTTGCGACGCGACGTTGTGGGCAAGGGAAAACTCCGTCGCGCTGCGCGGCTGCAGCGGCAATCCGGAATCGGCAGCAAGGCTCTTGCGTGGCCACAGCGCGAGCTTCAAACCGGACTTCAGATTGAAGAACGCGACCGCGCCGTTCTCGATCTCGGCGCCGACGATGCCCTTGGTCTCGAAGCCGAGGCCGTCGCGGTAGAACGCCACGGCGCGTTCGAGGTCGTCGACGCCCAAGGTGATAAGGGTGATGTTGGGTTCCATGGCCGGAAATGCTAACCCGTTGGAGTCACGTTCAGTGCTTGCCGGCAACGGCAAGAAGCGCCTTTGGATTGACTCGCGCGATCGCGAGCAAAGTGCGGGCCGCACCGCTGGGCTCCTTGCGCCCCTGCTCCCACCCTTGAAGCGTGCGAACCGACACGCCCAAGAGGTCGGCGAACTGGGACTGGGACAGCCCGGTGCGCTCACGCGCCTCGACAGCCGGCGTATGAACGACCGTCGTCTTTCCGGCCTTCATCTGTTTCACCGACTCCAGCAATTCCGCAGCAAGGTCTCGCTTGGATTCGTGCGCACGCAATTGAGCGGCGGTGAGCGGTTTAACTTTCAAGGACACGGCGAATCTCCTTCAACTTCTCTCCGGTGAGGTTGTCCGTCGCCGACTTCGCGTACAGCATCAACAAGACAATCTCTTCCTCGGCGATTCGCGTGAAGTAAATAACGCGAACGCCACCGGACTTGCCCAAACCCGCCCGACGCCAGCGCACTTTTCGAATGCCGCCAGAGCCAGGTACCACATCTCCGGCGTCCGGGTTCTCGGCAATGTGTACCGCGAACTCACCCCTCTCTTCCTCTGTCCAGTACAGTGGCCACTGTTTCTGGAACAGGAGAGTCTCGACGACCGTGAGCATTCCCAACTATACGCCTTAGGCGCATAGCTGGCAAGCAACCAGTGTCACGTGCTTTATTCCGGTCCTACCCCGCGAGGCCAGCCCGGCGCACCCTCTGCTACGCTCCCCCGATGCCCTCTTCCCTGGTCGTCGTCGTCCTCGCCCTGCTCCTGGGCATCCAGCCCGTCACGACCGACCTGTACCTGCCGGCCCTTCCCGCGATCACCGAAAGTTTCAGCGCGCCCGTCACGCAGGCGCAGCTCACGCTCACAACGCTGCTGCTCGCTTTCGGCGTTTCGCAACTCGTCTGGGGACCGCTGTCGGATCGCTTCGGGCGCCGGCCGATCCTGCTGTGCGGCCTCGGCGCGTACACGATCGCTTCCATCGGCTGCGCGCTCTCGCCGTCGATGGCCATGCTGATCACCTGGCGCATCGTTCAGGGCGCGGCGATGGGCGCCGCCGTCATGGGCGCGCGCGCCATCGTGCGCGACCTGTACGAGCCCGCGACCGGCGCGCGGATGATGTCCAAGGGCCTCACCGGCCTGGGCTTCATCGCCTGCTCCTGCGCGCCGATCGGTGGACTTCTCTCGGACTGGATCGGCTGGCGCTTCGCGCTCGCCGCGCCCGCGGTGTTCGGCACGGCGGCGTTCCTGCTCGTCGCGCTTCGCTTCACCGAATCCGTGCCGCGAAAGAATCCGCTGGCGCTCCAGCCCGCGACGCTCCTCACTACCTGGCTCACGATCCTGCGCCATCCGACATTTCTCACGTATTCCGCGCTCTCCACGGCTTCCTATGCGGGCCTCTTCACCTACCTTGCTTCGTCTTCGTTCGTGTTCATCAAGGTGCTCGGCCTCACGCGCACGCAGTACGGACTCGTGATGTTCTCGATGGCCGCGGTGTACATCGCGGGCACGTTCTGGTGCCGGCGCCTGCTGCCGCGCTTCGGTGTGCGGCGCTCGGTCGCGATCGCGGGTGGCGTGACGCTGCTCGCCGGCTCGACGATGGGCGTGCTTGCGCTTGTCGGCCTGCACAACAGCTGGGCGATCGCGCTGCCGTTCTGTCTCTTCATGTTCGCGCACGGCGTCCACCAGCCTTGCGGGCAGAGCGGCGCTGTCGCGCCCTTCCCGCAGGCGGCGGGCGCGGCATCGGCGCTGAACGGCTTCCTGATGATGCTCGCGGCGTTCGCAGTCGGCGGCTGGGTCGGCGCGCACCTCGACGGCACCGTGTTCGCGCTCACGAATGGCGTGTGGTTCTGGAGCGTGTGCATCGCCATCGCCACCTGGACCCTCGTGCAACGCTATGGAGATCCGCGCAGTGTCTGAAGCCCGCGTCATCGCGCTCGCCGGCCCGACGGCTTCCGGCAAGAGTTCGGCCGCGCTCGCCCTCGCGCAGGAAAGCGGCGCGGAGATTGTCAGCGTCGATTCGGCGCTGGTCTATCGCGGCATGGACATCGGCACCGCCAAGCCCACGCCCGCCGAACTCGCGTCGGTGCCGCAGCACCTGATCGATATCCGCGATCCGTTGTTCGCTTACAGCGCCGCGGAATTCGCCGCCGATGCCGCGCGGCTCGTCGGCGAGATCAATGCACGCGGCAAGCCCGCGCTTCTCGTCGGGGGGACCATGCTGTATTTCAAGGCGCTGTTCGAGGGACTGGATGCGATGCCGCCCGCCGACGCCGACGTGCGCGCCGAGCTGGAATCGCAAGCCGCGCGCGATGGGTGGGCATCGCTGCACCAGGAGCTGTCCGGCGTCGATCCCGTCACTGCAGCGCGCCTCGCGCCCGGCGACACGCAACGCATCCAGCGCGCGCTGGAGGTGTACCGCGTGTCGGGTCAGCCGCTGTCGAGTTTCCACAAGCGGGCGGAGAGCGCGAATGCATCACAGTTCAGCCGCACGCCGCTGTTCTCTTTGGAGCCCGCCAACCGCGCGTGGCTGCACGAGCGCATCGCGCAACGCTTCGATGCGATGCTGGCGTCCGGCTTCATCGACGAGGTGAAAGCCCTGCGCGCAAGGGGCGATCTCACGCCAGACCTTCCCAGCATGCGCTGCGTCGGCTATCGCCAGGCGTGGGAGATGCTGGATGGAATTTCACTCCCATCCGAGTTGCGCGACCGCGGCATCGCCGCCACGCGGCAACTCGCCAAGCGCCAGCTCACCTGGCTGCGCGGCATGCCGCAACGAACCGTCATCGCTTGCGACGCGCCGGATGCCTTCGATCGCCTGCGCAAAGCCATCGGAGCCTTGGCGTGAGCGACGCGGTCCTCTCCATCCGCAAGCTCGCCAAGCGCTATGGCGATGCCACCGTGTTCTCCGACATCTCGCTGGACGTGCAGGCGGGAGAATTCGTCGCCATCGTCGGGGAATCCGGCGTCGGCAAGTCGACGTTGCTCAATTGCATGGCCGGCCTCGACACGTGGGACGAGGGCCAGGTCATCCTCGACGGACAGGACCTCGGCGCCATGACTGGCGATGCGCGCGCGCTGCTGCGGCGAAAGCACGTGGGCTTCGTCTTCCAGGCCTTCCACGTGCTGCCGCACCTGGACGTCGCGCAGAACGTCGGCCTGCCGCTGATGCTGCTGAAGCAAACCTCCGCTGGACGCGTAGAAGCGATGCTCGATGCAGTCGGCCTGAAAGGAATGGGCCATCGCCTGCCGCAGCAACTCTCAGGGGGCCAGTTGCAACGCGTCTCCATCGCCCGCGCGCTGGTGCATCGCCCCGCGCTGCTCCTGGCCGATGAACCCACCGGCAACCTGGACCCGACGACCGCCGCGAAAGTCATGGACGTCCTCATCGCCCAAACCCGCGAACACAATGCGGCGCTCATCCTGGTCACGCATTCCGAAGCCGCGGCATCACGCGCTGACCGCACAATTCACATGACCCCTTCCTGAATCCTTCTGCGTCCTCTGCGAAACCTCTGCGCCTTCTGCGTCCAAAAATAAAGCAGGCCTGTCAGAGATCTTCCCGCCGCAACGCCTTCTGCAAAAGAGCCAACCCAGCATCCACGTCCTCGATCGCCATCTGCCCCGGCGCCGAACTGCTCTCCCCGATCGCGAACGTCATCGCGGAGCCGAACGCCCAGCCGCACATGCGCGTCACGGCGCCAAGCCGGCCCATCGACATGCTCACCACCGGAATCTCCAGTTGCTTCCCCGATTGCAGCGTGGCATCGAGCAGGCGCAGCACGTCGTCCATGCCCTTGGGCATGACAGCCACCTTCGCGATGTCGGCGCCCAGGTTTGCCGCGTGCGCGAACCGCTTGATCATCCCCTCGGTCGTCGGCGTACCGTTGAAGTCATGAAAGGAAAGCAGCAGCTTGATGCCGCGCGCCTGCGTCATCTCGCGCACCTCGGCGACGTCGGTCGCATGGTTGCTGCACTCGTAGTCGACGATGTCCACCTGCCCCGTGCGGCACACGGCACGGTACATGGCGATGACTTCAGCTTCCGACAGCGCGATGCGCTCGCCGCCTTCGTTGGACGAACGGCGCGTGAACAGCAGCGGAATGCCGCCACTCGCGGCCTTGATGCGTCCGCACAGGTCCGCGACCAGCGGGGTATCGGCAATGCCCTCGAAGAAATCGACCCGCCACTCGAGGATGTCCGGCTTCTTCGCGGCGACGACGCTCACTTCGTCCAGGAGGCGCTGCATGGTGCGCCCGACCAGGGGCGCGCAGATGGCGGGAAAGCGCCCGCTTCCGGCGGGACGTCCGTTGATTTCGATGGCTCTCGGCTGCATGGCGGGATTGTACGAACCCGCGGCGCATGACAGTCAGCGGATCAATTCCCCGAACCGCGCGACATCGACGTTCCCCCCACTGATGATCACGCCCACCCGCTTGCCCTTCAGCCCCAGCCCCACATGACGCGCCGCCGCGAAGCCAAGGCAGCCGGTCGGCTCCACGATCATCTTCATGCGCTCCGCGAAGAATCGCATTGCCTCCACCAGCTGCGCGTCCGATGCCACCAGCACGTCGTCGACGTTCTTGCGGATCACCGCGAAGGTGTACTCGCCGAGGTGCTGCGTCTGCGCGCCATCGGCCAGCGTCTGCGGCGTGGGGATCGTCACGATCTCGCCCTTGCGAAACGACTGCCGCCCATCGTCGCCCGCCTCCGGCTCCACGCCATACAGCTTGCAGCGCGGCGACATCTCGCGGGTCGCGAGCGCCGTCCCGCTGAGCAACCCGCCGCCGCCGAGCGGCACGAGGAGCACGTCCAACTCGCCCACTTCCTCGAACAACTCGCGCGCGGCCGTGCCCTGCCCCGCGATGACATCCGGATGGTCGTACGGCGGGATCAGCGTCATGCCGCGCTCGCTCGCGATCTTCGCGCTGAGGGCCTCGCGATCTTCCTTGTAGCGATCGAACGTGATCACCTCCGCGCCGTAGCCGCGCGTTGCCTCCATCTTCGCGCGCGGCGCATCCAGCGGCATGAGGATGGTGGCCGGGATGCCGAGCAGCCGAGCCGACAACGCGATCGCCTGCGCATGGTTGCCGGACGAGAACGCGAGCACACCCGCCTTGCGCTGCGTGGCGTCGAATTTCGAGAGCGCGTTGAACGCGCCGCGGAACTTGAACGCGCCCATGCGCTGGAAGTTCTCGCATTTGAAGAACAGCGCGCAGCCCAGCAGTTGGTCCGCCGTGGTGGATCGCAATACCGGCGTGCGGTGCGCGTGGCCGTGCAGGCGCTGCGCAGCGGCGGCGACGTCGTCATAGGTGGGGAGTTGGGGCATCCGAATACTGTAGCGCAACCGTCGTCCCGCGCAGGCGCGAATCCCGCAGAGAGACCGGCGTTTTCCTACAGGCGGGAGGCTCGGCATTCGCGAAGATCGGCTCTCCCGATCCCACAACCCCCAAGGAGAAAACAAGATGGCAACCCGTTCCGAGAAAGACGCCTGCGACCTGCTCGACACCGACCACAAGAACGTCAAGAAGATGTTCAAGGAATATGAAGAGCTGACCAATTCGCGCGCGCGCAGCGCCACGCAAAAGAAGAAGGAGCTGGCCCAGCAGATCTGCACGGAACTGAAGGCGCATGCGCAGGTGGAAGAAGAGATCTTCTACCCGGCGCTGCGCAACGTGATCAAGGAAACCGACCTGCTCGACGAAGCGGATGTCGAGCATGCAAGCGCCAAGGAACTCATCGCCCAGATCGAAGCCGCCGGTGACCCCGATGACATGTTCGACGCCAAGGTGAAAGTGCTGGGCGAATACATCGACCACCACGTGAAGGAAGAGCGCAACGAGATCTTCCCGAAGGCCCGCGCCGCGCGCAAGCTCGACCTGGTCGCCATGCGCGACGAGATCGAGACGCGCAAGGAAGAGTTGCTCGCCGAGATGGGCGCGACGGCGTAAAGTTGGATCTCCGGCGTCGCGCACAATCGCGCGATGCTCGCGCTGCTTCGCACCTTCTCCTGGCAGGAGTTGCGCCACCATCCGTGGCGCAACGCGGCGGCCGTCCTGGCCGTGATGCTGGGCGTGGCGCTGGCGTTCTCTGTCCACCTGATCAACGCCTCGGCGTTGAGTGAATTTTCAAGCGCCGTGCGGTCGGCGGGTGGAGAACCCGATCTGGAATTGCGGCCGGTGCAGGGCAACCTCGATGAAGCGCTGTATGCGCGCGTCGCGGCTCATGCGGATGTCGTGGCGGCCAGCCCGGTGCTGGAGATCGCGACGTTCGCAACCGCGCCCAACGGAGAGCGCAAGCCCTTGCGCATCGTCGGCGTCGATGCGCTGATCGTCCCTACGATCGCCCCTTCCCTCATGCCCGTGCCGCGACAGGGCGCGGACAGGATGGCGCTGTTCACGCCCGGGCAGTTGTTCCTGAACCCGGCCGCGCGGCAGGCCTTCGGGGAAGGCCCGGCGAAGCTGAAGTTGCAGAACGGTCTTGGACTCGTCGAGGCGACGGTCGCGGGCACGGTGGGCGCCGGTGGCGGTCCGTTGGCGGTGATGGACATCGGCGGCGCGCAGGACCTCTTCGGGCGGCAAGGCGCGCTCTCGCGCATCGACGTGCGGCTGCGGCCCGGTGCGGATCACGCGGCGTTCCTGCGTTCGCTCGCCCTGCCCGGCAGCGTGAAGGCAACCCAGCCGCGCGATGCTGCCCAGCGCGTGGACAACCTCTCGCGCGCTTACCGAGTCAACCTGACGGTGCTCGCGCTCGTGGCGCTGTTCACGGGCGCGTTCCTCGTCTACTCGGTGCTGTCGCTCAGCGTTGCGCGGCGCGCTCAGCAGTTCGCGTTGCTGGGCGTGCTCGGGCTGACGGCGCGCGAGCGACTTGGCCTGGTGCTGCTCGAATCGGTGGTGCTTGGCGTGATCGGCAGCATCGCCGGCATCGCGCTGGGCACGGCGTTGGCGGACTTCGGCCTCGCGCGGCTGGGCGGGGACCTCGGCGGTGGCTACTTTCCCGGGGTCGCGCCCAGCCTGCACTGGAGCACGACCGCGGCCATCGTCTACGGACTATTGGGCGTCGTCGCGGCGGCGGCGGGCGGATGGTTGCCGGCGCGTGCCGCACGCGGCCTTCCGCTTGCGCAAACGTTGAAAGGACTGGGCGCCGGCACGAATGGCGCGGACCATCATTTGCTCAGCCTTGCGATGATCGCGGCCGGCGCATTGCTCGCGTTGTTGCCCCCGGTCGCGGGCATTCCTCTCGGCGCCTATTTGTCGGTCGGATTGCTTCTCGTCGGCGGCATCACAGCGTTGCCGTGGGCGGTCTCGCTGCTGTACGACCGGATCGCGCCCGCCCTCGCGCATCGGGTGCTTCCCATGCTGGCCATCGAGCGGGCACGCCGTGTGCGCGAGAGCGCCGCTGTCGCCGTGAGCGGTGTCGTCGCATCGCTCAGTCTCGCCGTCGCGTTGACGGTCATGGTGGCGAGCTTTCGCGATTCGGTCGCGCACTGGCTGGACGTGGTGCTGCCCGCCGATTTGTACGTTCGTACTTCCACCGGTTCGGCGTCCGCCGATGCGGCGTCGCTGACACCCGGATTCGTGCAGGCGGTATCGCGCATCGAAGGCGTCCGGCGCATCGCTTCGCAGCGCATTCGCCCCCTCCTGCTCGATCCGTCTCGCCCATCCGTCTCGCTGCTCGCGCGCACCATCGGGCCGACGGCCGACGCCCTGCCGCTGGTCGGCGACAGGTTCACGGCGCCGACGGGACAAATCCCGGTCTACGTCAGCGAAGCGATGGTCGACCTGTACGGCGCGCGACGCGGCCAAAGCTTCGCGCCGTTGGCGGCGGCCTTCGACGGCCGCGCCACGTTCTTCGTCGCCGGTGTCTGGCGCGACTACGTGCGGCAGTCCGGTGCCATCGCAATGGAGCGCGCGGACTACGAGCGCCTCACCGGCGATGCGCGAGCGAGCGATCTCCAGCTGTGGCTCGCGCCCGGCGCCCAAGCCACGCAAATCCAGAGCGCGATCCGTGATCTCGCGCAACGCGAAGGCGCGGTGGCCGATGCGCTCGAGTTCTCTTCCGCGCAGGAGTTACGCGCGACGTCGCTTCGCATCTTCGACCGCAGCTTCGCCGTCACGTACTGGCTGCAGGCGGTGGCGATCGTGATCGGCCTGTTCGGCATCGCCGCAAGCTTCAGCGCGCAGGTGCTCGCGCGGCGCAAGGAGTTCGGCCTGCTCGCGCACCTGGGCTTGACGCGCGGGCAGATTCTCGGCCTGGTCGCGGCGGAAGGCGCGGTGTGGACCACCATCGGCTCGATCGCCGGACTCGCGCTCGGCCTCGCCGTCGCTGTGGTGCTCGTACACGTGGTGAACCCGCAGAGCTTCCACTGGACCATGGATCTGCTCGTGCCCTGGCTGCGCCTCGTCGCACTGTGCGCCGCTGTCGTGGTGGCGGGGACGATCACTGCGTGGCTGTCTGGCCGCGCGGCGGCGACGCGCGATGCGGTGCTGGCCGTGAAAGAGGATTGGTAGTTCGCCGCATGGTTCCACCCCGCTCCACGCTCCGCCGCTCGCTCCTGCTGGCCACGCCCGGGCTCGCCCTGTTTCCCGTCGACGCTGCGCTGGCGCTCCCACCCGCAGCGCTGGCATTCCCGCGCGATCACGGCGCGCATCCGTATTTCCGCACCGAGTGGTGGTACATCACCGGCGCGCTTCGCTCCGGCGAGCGCGAGTTCGGCTTCCAGGTGACGTTCTTCCGCTCGCGCATCGACGCGACGCAGGCGATGAATTCGCGTTTCGCGGCGAAGCAGCTCGTCTTCGCGCACGCTGCGATCACCGACGTGCAAGGCCGCAAGCTGTGGCACGACCAGCGCATCGCGCGCGAGGGCTTCGACGTCGCGAAGGCCGCCACGAACGATCTCTCGGTGCGATTGCGCGACTGGTCGATGGATCGGTCGGACGCCGGCTATCGCTGTCGCATCGTCGCCGGCGATTTCTCGCTCGACCTCAACTGCGTGCCGACGCAGGCCGTCCTGCCGCAAGGCCAGAACGGCCTGTCACGCAAGGGCCCGCAACCCGAGCAGGCGAGCTACTACTACAGCGTCCCGCAACTGGCCGTGCAAGGCGGCGTGACATTGCAAGGCGCCCGCACACAAGTCGCCGGCAAGGCGTGGCTCGATCACGAATGGAGCAACGAGTTGCTGCATCCCGAGGCCGTCGGCTGGGACTGGATCGGCATGAACCTGGACGACGGCAGCGCGCTCACCGCGTTCCGTCTGCGGCGCGAGGATGGATCGACGGTGTGGGACGGCGGGTCGTTCCGGCCCGCCAAGGGCAGCGTCTATGTGTTCAGCCCCGGCGAAGCGGTGTTCAGTCCGCAGCGGCGATGGACCAGTCCGCGTTCGCAAACGCGCTATCCGGTGGAATGGATCGTGCGCACGCCGGCGGATTTCTACACAGTGAAGGCGCTGGTCGACGACCAGGAGCTGGACAGCCGCGCGTCCACCGGTGCGATCTACTGGGAAGGCGTCGCGGATCTCTTCGACAGCAACGGCAAGCGCGTGGGGCGCGGGTACCTGGAGATGACGGGGTACGCGTCGCGGTTGAAGATCTAGGGCCTGTTAACACGAGCGGACTGCCGCGGACTGACCAGGCCCTCGTTCTGCCTATGCAAGCGCAATTGAGGTGGCGGTCGGCCGCTGGCTGGGGGTGGGTCGTTCTCCGGAGACCGCGCGGGCGCAGACCGGTGCTTGCAATGTTCGTATCGTCAAGATTGCTGCCGGCAAGCCATGTCTCGTACGACCGCGAATGCACCTGCGCCCGACCCACCCCCAGCCATC
>JAZKIF010000115.1:0-5957 GCA_040385005.1 Pseudomonadota bacterium | reverse complement strand
GCCATTTCTGGACGGTGGCGAGAGCCGCCTGGTCGAGCCGGTCGAAGCCGCTGCTCTGGCGAATCTCGGCCTTCTGGGCGTTTCCGTCGGCGCCGATCAGTACGCGCACGACCACCTTGCCCTGTTCACCCATGCGCTTGCTGATGGGCGGATAGACGGGCTTGGGGTTCTGCAGGTAGTCCGCATCGGTCGAGGGCAACTGCACGGCCGGCGGTGCCGGGGGCGCGGGGGGTTGGGCGGCAACTGCCACGGGCGCGGAGACTGGAGGCGGCGGCGCGGCGATCACGCCGGTCGGCGCGTTGGGGGCCGGAGCGGGATCGGGAATTGCGACGGGCATGGGCGCCGGGGCGGGAGCCACCTTGCGCACCTGCTGCTTGACCGGCTGTGGGGGAGGGGGCGCGGGCGGTTCGATCTTCGGCTTCGGCGCTTCGATCAGCTCGCTGATGATTTCCGCGGGCACCACGACTTCGATCGCGCGCCGCAGCAGGCCGGTCTGCAAGGCCCAGAGCGCCGCGACATGGAACAGCACCACGCCACCGGCGATGACCGCGTTGCGGCTGATGACCGGTGTGGACGCTTGTGCGGAAACGGCCGTGCCGGACACGATCGAATCAGGCTGCGGAAGCCGAGGCGTGGGCGTCCAGCCGGATCGGGATGACGCCGTCACGACTGAGGGCGGCAACGGGGGAGTTCGCGCTGCATTGCGCCACGACGTCACGCGCGCAGCCTTCGCATTGGCCGCACTGCGTGGCAACGCCGAGCTCGAACTGGATCTCGTCGAATCCCATGCCCGCGCGGGCGTGGCGAGCGATTTCGCGGTCGGATACTCGGCGGCAGACGCAGACGATCATGGCTAAAGGTCCTGGCAGGCGGTGGGGTGAATCTGGAGCTGATTATAAATACGAATCGCTCGCATTTGCAATTCCTATCCCACCAAGGGCCTTTAAGCGATGTCGCCGGGGCCGGCGGGGCGCTTCCGGCCGTCCAGCATGGCGGCCACCAGGTGGTCGCCATGTTTTCTGCCCGTATGGACAACGCCGGCCAAATGCAGGGCGACCAACGCCACCAGCAGCCAAGCAAGCACCTGGTGGGTGAGGTCCAGCCAACCTGTGCCCCAGAACATGTCGGTGGTGTAGAGCCAGCCGGTCACGCCAAGCGCCGCGACGCAGCTCCACAGCGCGAGAGCCATCCAGCCGCCCAACGGGTTGTGCCCCACGTATCGGACGGCCGAGCCGCGCTGCACGGCGACGGCGTACGCCCAAGTGTCTCGGGGCGTGCGCACGAATTGCGCGAAGCGCGCATACGGCCCGCCCGCGAAGCCCCAGGCGATGCGCGCAGCGACGATCGCGAGCGCCGCGTAGCCGATCGGCTCGTGCCAGCGCAGCAGGACTTCGGAGGTGATCCAGGCGGCGACGCAGCACAGGGCCAGCGCCCAATGCAGAAGGCGCACCGGCCGGTCCCAAACCTTCACGCCGGGCGAGGCATCACCGTCGGCAGACATGCGTTCAGCTCAAGGCTGCTTGACTTCGCCCACCAGCTCGAAGGTCTTGGGGTTGTAGAACTTCTCGGCGCGCTTGTTCTTCTCGTCGAAGCCGTAGACCTCGTAGCAGCCGTTCTCGGTCTTGACCTGGCGCACCTTTTTCCAGCCGTCGGCCTCGAGCTTGCGTTGCAGTTCCATCTGGGGCTTCCATTCGGCCTTCGGCACGTCGCACTTGAATTCGCCGTGCGCGAAGGCGAGCGCGGGCAGCAGTGATGCGAGCGCGATCAGGGATTTGAGTTGCATGAGTGTTGTCCTTCGTGAGGTTATTGCGTTCAGATGTCGATCCACATGCGCAGGAGGTTGTGGTACGTACTGGTCAGGCCGATGACGGCGGGGTCGGCTTCGCCCGCGCCGCCGCGCAGCGTCCGGAGATGGTTGTCCATGTCGTGCAGCAGCCTGCGCTGTTCGTCCGCTCGCACCATGCTCTGGATCCAGAAATAGCTCGCAAGGCGCACGCCCCGCGTCACCGGTTCGACCCGGTGAACGCTGGTGCCGGGGTAGAGCACCATGTCGCCGGCGGGGAGCTTCACGCGGTGGTTGCCGAACGTGTCCTCGACCACCAGTTCGCCGCCGTCGTAGTCCTCGGGTGAGGCGAGGAACAGCGTACAGGAGATGTCCGTGCGGACGCGGCCGGAGCCGTCGCGAAGAAAGCGCACGGCGCTGTCGACGTGGTTGCCGAAACTGTTCGAGGCACCGCCATAGCGGTTGAAGAGGGGAGGGGAAATCTGCTTGGGCAGGGCGGCCGAGAAGAAGGTCTCATGCCGCTCCAGCCCGCGCAGGAGCAACTGCTGCACTTCGCGCGTTTCCTTGCAGGCCTCGGGCAACTGCTCGTTGTTCTTCGCGAGCGCCGACTGGCTGCCCGCGGTGATCCTGCCATCGCCCCAAGGGGCAGCGGCAAGGATCTCGCGGGCCTGTCGCACTTCGTCCGCGGTGAGGACGCCTTTGATGTGAAGCAGCATGCGGGTGGTGGACCTTCAGTAGCGGATTCCCACGGTGGCGAGCACCTGGCGCTTGGCGCCGAGCACGGTGAAGCCAGGATACAGCTGGTCGCCGTAGGCCTTGTTGGTGAGGTTGTTCACGTTGATCTGCGCATACACATCGGGCGTGAACTTGTATTCGACCATCGCATCCACAACCGCGAATCCCGGCACGCGCGCCGTGGTGGACGCGGCGCCCGTGTTGCCTTGCAGCGGCCGGTTTTCCGTCGCCCCATGCACACCCGCCGCGACGCGCAGCTTGGGCATCGCCTGGTAGCTGACCCACACCGCGCCCGAATGCTTGGGCGTCAACCCGACGCGCGATCCGACGGATGCCGCCTGCGCGCTGCCGAGCGCGTCGATCTTCGCCACCGGCAGCCACGTGTAGGAGGCATAGATTTCCCACAGCGGATTCAGGCGCCCCACGACGTCGAGCTCGAGCCCCGAGGTGTGCCGCTTGCCGGACAGAAGGAACGTCGTGCCCGCGAAATCCGCATCGGTGGTGCGCTCGTTGTATTTCTCGGTGCGAAAGATCGCGCCGCGCGTCGACAGCTTGCCATCGAGCCAATCCAGTTTCGCGCCGAGCTCGATATTGCGGCTCTTCTCCGGCGGGGTGTTCGCGGTTTGCGGCGTGACGAACTGGTAGGTGTCCGCCGACGTGTTGAACGACGTGCCGTAGGAGAGGTGGTAGGACTGCGAATCCGTCGGCTGGTACAGGACACCGGTGCGATAGCTCCACGGCGAGTTGGACAGTTGCGTGCGCGTGATGCCCGTGAGCGCGCCATTAGCGCCGGCGGCGTACGTCAATTGCTCGAAGTCGCCCTTGAAGCTGTCGTAGCGCAGGCCGCCGAGCAGCTTCCACACCGGCGTCAACTGCACCATGTCCTGCACGTACGCGCCGAATGCCTTCGCGCTGTAGTTGCTGGAGTTTCTCCACTGCGGCGAGGTGCCGGTTCCAATGAGGTTCGCGCCGTCGTCCGGTGTGCCCACAAGGGTCGGCGGACGGGTGCCGAGTGTCGCTCCGTTGTTCTGGAAGCGTGTGGCCTCCTCGTGCGCTGCGTCGATGCCGGCCAGCAGGTCGTGGCGAAAGCCCAGGCCCTCGAAGGACTTGCTGTAGTCGCTCTGCACATAGGTCGCCTTGTAGCGATCCTTGCGAGGCGTGAGTCCGCTGCGCGTGAGGAAAGTGCCCTCCGTCAGTGACGTGACCGCGGGTGTGCCCGCGGGACAAGCACCCGCAACCGTGGGCGTGACGCCGCAAGCGCCGGCCGCCGTGCCCCATTGCGCGCGGTCGAACACGCCGCTGCGCAACTGCGTTCGCAGTTGGCCGCCATCCGCGAACAGATGCTTCCAGCTGCCCATGACGTAAGTCGCTTCGCCATCGGCGAAATCGGCCGTCGTGCCGTAGAAGGCGCCCGGGTTGACCGGGGCCAGGTTGCCGTTGACGTATCGCACGGCCGCCATCGGCACGTTGTTGTTCTTGAGGTAGAAAAAACCGACGTTGAATTCATCCGGCGTGCCGATGCCCCAACCGTAGCTCGGCGCGATGCCGTGCTTGTCGATGCTCGCACCGCCGTTGTCGGCTTTGTTGGCCATTGCGTTGATTCGAACCGCCGACGTCTCGCCGGTGCGGATGTTGAAGTCCGCCGTGCCGCGCCAGTAGCCGCCGGTGCCGATAGTGCCCATCACGTCGGTTTGGTCGATGAGGAGCGGCTTCTTCGTCACCTGGTTGATCATGCCTCCGGTGGAGCCGCGGCCGAACAGCATCGAGGCGGAGCCGCGCATCACTTCGATGCGGTCGAGATTGAACGTATCGCGGTCGTATTGGGAAGGGTCCCGCATGCCGTCGATCAGCAGGTCTCCCGTGGTCGCGATCGGGAAGCCGCGCAGCCGGACGTCCTGGTCGGTGCCGTTTTCGGTGGCGGCGAACGTGATGCCGGCCGTGTAGTGGAGAGCTTCTTTCAGCGTGTCCAGCTTGACGTCGTCGATCAACTTCTCCGTGATGATGTTGACCGATTGCGGGATGTCGCGGATGTCCTGATCGCCTTTGCCGACGGAGGTCCGCCTGGTCTGCACCGCGTCCTTGCCCTGGGGCGCTTCCGCCTTTTCCCGCACGGTCACCGGGGCGAGGGTCGTCTCGGCGCGGGGTGCGGTTTGAGCCCAGCTGCTGACGGATGCCGCCAGCATGAGGGCGCCCAGCGGCAGGGTCGCGGGACGTTCGATCGCGGTTCGACCGGCGGGCGCCGGCTGGTTGTTGGCGCGTTTGTCGGCGTTAGAGGGCTTTTTTGCCATGGGGGCTTCCAGGTTGTCGTCTTCGGACTGGTTTGAATGGAGGCTGGCTGGCGCGGATTGGCGCTTGTTCTGGCTGGCCGGGTGAATTTCCCAGGGAAGTTTAACGCAAACAAGAATCCGTCTCATTTAGAATTGCATAGAATAGGTCAGATTTTTCATCAGGAGCCCTCATGACGGAAGCTGCGCGGCTGGACCAGATGCCTCTGGGGCACCTGTGCACCGTGCACGGCGTGCAATCGCCCGCCGGGGCGCCCGAATGGGGCCGCCAGCTCGAGGAGATCGGCTTCTACGCCGGCGAGCAAGTGATGGTGACCGCGCGCGGATTTCCGGGTGGCGATCCGCTGGTGGTGCGCATCGGCCAGTCGACCTTCGCGTTGCGTTGCGCCGAGGCTGCATGCATTGAAGTGACGCCCGCGGAGCAGGGCGCATGAACGAAGCAGTCATCCATGTGCATCCCTCGGGCCGGCTCGCCGCGCTCGTCGGCAATCCGAATGCAGGAAAAACCGCGCTCTTCAACCGCCTCACGGGAAGCCAGCAGAAGGTCGCCAATTACGCGGGTGTGACGGTGGAGCGCAAGGAAGGGCGCCTCAACCTGTCTTCCGGCAAGACCGTGCGCGTGCTCGACCTGCCCGGCACCTACAGCTTGATGCCGCGCTCGCCGGACGAGCGCGTGACTTGCGACGTGCTGCGCGGCAATGCGATCGGCGAGAAGCGTCCCGACCTCGTGGTCTGTGTGCTGGACGCAACCAACCTGCGGCGCGGACTGCACCTCGTGATGGGCGTGCGGCGCATGGGCCTGCCTTGTGTCGTCGCTCTCAACATGGCGGACCTGGCCGAAAGCCGGGGCCTGCGGATCGACGCCGAAGCGCTCTCGCGCGAACTCGGCCTGCCGGTCGTGAGCACGGTCGCCGTGCAAGGCGACGGCGCGGCCGAGTTGACCAAATTGCTGGAAAGTCCAGACATCTGGAAGACTGCAGCCGCGCCTTTGCCGGCGCAGGACGTGCCCGACCACGAGGCTGTTCGCGCGCTGCTGCGGCGGCTTGGACTGGACGAGATCACGCCGCACCTGCCGAGCGAGCGGATCGACCGCGTGGTGTTGCATCCGGTCGCGGGACCGGTGCTGCTGGCGGTGTTGCTGTTCTTCATTTTCC
>JAZKIF010000114.1:0-5829 GCA_040385005.1 Pseudomonadota bacterium | reverse complement strand
ACCGCCTGCATACGCGCGGTGCCATCTGGCTGCTGGACCTGGAAGCCACCGGCGGCGAGGAAATCCTGCCTGGATTGCGCTGCCTTCCGGCCGGGGGGCACACCGAGGGCTCGATGGTGATCGTGGCTGAGACCGACGAGGATGCGGCCGTGTTCTGCGGCGACCTGGTCTACAGCGTGCGGCACCAGCTGATGAACGATCCCGTGACTGTCAACGATCCGGGCCTGAGCGCCAACTACGTAGTCACGCGGCGCGGCGAGAAGGCCGCGATGAAGCGCCTGCTCGGCATCGCGCCACGCTTCCGTCTCTTCCCCAGCCACGACTGGCCCGTGGTGATCGATCATGGAAAAGTCGCGCAAGGCGCAGACCGGTGCGTGGCGCGCGTGGACAGCGCGTGCTGGTGCAAGCAGACCGAGCTGGGCTACAAGGAAACCGCGGGCGAGGCAGCGCCGACGGCTACGGGATCGCGCTAGGCGCCCTCGACAGGCGTTCGCCTTCGCTGTGCGCATGGGCGAGGCCGGCGTAGCCGTTGTCGTAGGCGATCTGGTTCGTGAAGAATGCCGCGACCTGCGTTCCCGGCAGGAGCCGGTTGTCCTTGAGCATGTTGAGCGCCAGCGCCCAGCTCTGGTTGGTGTGCAGGACGACCGGTGCGCCCGTCAGTCTGTGTGAGCGCGCTCAGCTCCAACGATCCCTCGCCCTCGAGGATCTCGCCCTTCTCGTTGAAGACGATCAGATCGCTCGCCTTTCGCTTCGGACCAGTGCTAAGCGCGCACCAGCAGTCGCGGCGCCATCTCCTGGATCAGCTGCAGGATCGCCGTTTGCGTGAGCGTCGCGGGCCGCTGGGAACTCATCGCGCTCATCAGCTTGCTGCGCAGCGCGGGCTTGACGATCGGGCGGCATGAGAAGGACGGCGGGCGCGCGGAGGTGGACACGGCGTTGCGCGTGAGGATGGCGCAGCCCGCGCCGTCCTCCACCAGGTCGAGGATGGCCGCGATGCCGTCGATCTCCAGCACGACGTTCGGCCGCTGGCCGAGCGCGGCCATCTCGGTCTCGACCTGCATGCGGATCGCATTGGGCCGGCTCGGGATCACCAGCGGCATCGCCGCGACTTCGCGCAGCGTCACCGGCACGGGTTTCGCGCGCGCCTTGCCCTTTTGCTGCTGAACCAGGAAGAGCGGCTCGTCCACCAGCGGCGCGAGCTCGATGCCCGGCGCGGGCGTGGCGTTGTAGAGAAGCGCGATGTCGAGGCGGCCCGTCATCAGCGCCTCGTGCATCGCCACGGACAGGCCTTCCATGATCGAGAGCGTGGCCTCGGGCATGTTCCGGCGGAACTCGCGGATGAGCGGCACGGCCATCACCTTCGAGACGCTCGGCGGCATGCCGATCGCGACGCGGCCCGCGAGCGAGCCGCGCACGCGCCCGAGCTCTTCCTGGGCGCGCGAGACCTGGTGCAGGATGCCGCGCCCATGCTCAAGCAGGAGCTTGCCGGCTTCCGTCGGCGTGGCGCCGCGGCCGTTGCGCGTGAGCAGGGTCTGGCGCAACTCCACCTCGAGCAGGCGGACCTGGCGGCTGAGCGCGGGCTGCGCGATGTCCAGCGCATGTGCGGCGCGCGTGAAGCTGCCGACTTCCGCGACGCGCACGAAGTATTCCAGTTGCTTCAGGTCCATGGTCTTTAGTATGGCATATCGACAGATGCAGTTATGCTGGTTTGATATAACTGATAGCGTCCGGGACGGGTGTCGGTTCGCACCGTTCGACAGGAGAATCGACCGCTCTCATGACTGACGCGATCAAGGGTATTTCCTCCATGGCCACGCGCCCGCTGCTCGCGGCGTTGGCCCCCTTGTACGAGCAGCAGCACGGCGTCGCCGTGCGCATCGAATCCGTGGGCGGCGTCGACGCGGCCAGACGCGTGCGGGCGGGCGAGGCGTTCGATGTCGTGGTGCTCGCATCCGATGCGCTCGAGCAGTTGCTGGCCGATGGTCACGTGGTCGCCGGCAGCAGGACGGACATCGCGAACTCCGGCATCGCCGTGGCCGTGCGCGAGGGCGCCGCGAAACCCGATCTCTCCTCCGGTCGATCCGTGCGCGCCGCCTTGCTCGCCGCGCCGAGCATCGGCTACTCGACCGGCCCGAGCGGCATCGCGCTCCTGGAGCTGTTCGATGGCTGGGGCATCGCCGATGAACTCCGCGCGCGCCTCGTGCAGGCTTCGCCCGGCATTCCGGTGGCGTCGCTCGTCGCGAGCGGGGAGGCGGCGCTCGGCTTCCAGCAGCTCAGCGAGCTGATGGGCGCGCCCGGCATCGACGTCGCGGGCCCCTTGCCGCCGGACATCCAGATCGTCACCACTTTCTCCGCGGGCATTTGCCGCGCGGCCACGCAGCCCGAAGCGGCGCGCGCGCTGCTGCGCTTCATGGCGTCGTCGCAATCCGCCCTACACATCGCACGCCACGGCATGACGACAGCGTGAGTTCACCGCCTCAGGGTATCAAGGACATTTCATGATCATCGATTGCCACGGCCACTACACCACCGCGCCGAAAGCGCTGGAAGCGTGGCGCAACAAACAGATCGCCGGCATCCAGGACCCGGCCTCGATGCCGAAGGTCTCCGACCTGAAGATCAGCGACGACGAACTGCGCGAATCCATCGAGGGCAACCAGTTGCGCCTCATGAAGGAGCGCGGCAGCGACCTCACGCTCTTCTCGCCGCGCGCGAGCTTCATGGCGCACCACATCGGCGACTTCAACGTCTCCTCGACCTGGGCCGCGATCTGCAACGAGCTGTGCTTCCGCGTGAGCCGGCTCTTCCCCGATCACTTCGTGCCGGTCGCGATGCTGCCGCAGTCTCCGGGCGTCGACCCGAAGACCTGTATCCCCGAACTCGAGAAGTGCGTGAAGGAATACGGCAACGTCGGCATCAACCTGAACCCCGATCCCTCCGGCGGTCACTGGACCTCGCCGCCGCTCACCGATCGCCAGTGGTACCCCATCTACGAAAAGATGGTGGAGCACGACCTGCCGGCGATGATCCACGTGAGCACCAGCTGCAACCCGGCCTTCCACACCACCGGCGCGCACTACCTGAACGCGGACACGACGGCCTTCATGCAACTCGTGCAGGGCGACCTCTTCAAGGATTTCCCGACGTTGCGCTTCCTCATCCCGCATGGCGGCGGCGCGGTGCCTTACCACTGGGGACGCTTTCGCGGCCTCGCGCAGGAGATGAAAAAGCCCTTGCTGAAGGACCACCTGCTGAACAACATCTTCTTCGACACCTGCGTGTACCACCAGCCCGGCATCGATTTGCTCAACACGGTGATCCCGGTGAAGAACGTGCTGTTCGCCTCCGAGATGATCGGCGCCGTGCGCGGCATCGATCCCGAGACGGGCAACTACTACGACGACACGAAGCGCTACATCGAAGCCTCGAAGATCCTCTCGCCGGCCGAGAAGCAGCAGATCTACGAAGGCAACGTGCGCCGCGTCTTCCCGCGCCTCGATGCGCGCCTCGAGGCCGCGGGCCGCTGAAGGAAAAAGTCCATGTTCGAACTCGGAGTGGTTCATCGAAACATCGCGCGCGCGGACCGCGCCGCCGCGGACGCGCTCGGCGCGCTCGGATCGGCCACCGTGCACGAGGCCATGGGCCGCGTCGGCCTCATGAAGCCGTACATGCGCCCGATCTATCCCGGCGCGCAAGTCTCGGGCACGGCAGTCACGGTGCTGCTCCAGCCTGGCGACAACTGGATGCTGCACGTGGCCGCCGAGCAGGTCCAGCCCG
This sequence comes from Pseudomonadota bacterium, assembly GCA_040385005.1. GTDB lineage: Bacteria > Pseudomonadota > Gammaproteobacteria > Burkholderiales > Burkholderiaceae_C > Ramlibacter. The sequence continues at coordinate 2,052 of JAZKIF010000114.1, read as the reverse complement.
GCGACATCGTGGTCGCGGCCTGCACCGCGGACAACACCGACGGCTTCTTCGGCGACCTGCTCGCCACCAGCTTCAAGGCACGCGGAGCGCGCGCGCTGGTGATCGACGCGGGTTGCCGCGACGTGAAGACACTCAAGGAAATGGACTTCCCGGTGTGGAGCCGGGCGATCAGCTCCAAGGGCACCGTGAAGGCGACGCTCGGCTCGGTGAACATTCCGATCGTGTGCGCCGGCGCGCTCGCGCATCCGGGGGATGTGGTCGTGGCCGATGACGACGGTGTCGTGATCGTGCCCGCCGCCATGGCGCAAAAGACGCTCGCCGCCGCGCAGGCGCGCGAAGCGAACGAAGGCGAGAAGCGCGCGAAGCTGGCTTCGGGCGTGCTCGGCCTCGACATGTACAAGATGCGCGAGCCGCTGGAAAAGGCCGGCCTGCGCTACATCGACTGAAATTTTCTTCCAGGGGAACCGACATGAACTTCATCTTCCGAATCGCGGCAGCGCTCGCCGCCACCGCGCTCATTGCTGGCCAGCCCGCGCTCGCGCAGCAATATCCCGCCAAGCCCGTGAAACTGGTGGTGGGCTACTCCGCCGGCGGCGCCGTGGACACGGTCGCGCGCACGCTGGGCCAGAGCATCTCCACGAGCATGGGCCAGCCCGTCGTCATCGAGAACAAGCCCGGCGCGGGCACCAACATCGCCGTCAAGTCCGTGATCGACGCGCCGGCCGACGGCTACACCTTGCTGCTCGCGGCCAACGCGCTCGCGGCGAACATGGCGCTGTACACGCCGGCGCCGTTCGATGCCGAGAAGGACCTGGTCGCGGTCTCGCTGATCGGCCGCGTGCCGGTCGTCATCGCCGCCAACGCGAACGCGCCGTACAACACCATCAAGCAGCTGATCGACGCGGCCAAGGCCAAGCCGAACACCGTCGCTTTCGCATCGCCCGGCAACGGCTCGACGCCGCATCTCGCGGCCGAGTTGTTCGCGCATGCGGCCGGCATCGACCTGATGCACGTGCCGTACCGGGGCGGCGCGCAGGCCATCACCGACGTGATCGGTGGCCAGGTGCCGCTGCTCGCGATGAACGCACTGGAGGTGAAGCCGCAGGTCGCCAGCGGCAAGCTCAAGGTGCTCGCGGTGCTGAGCTCGCAGCGCTCGGCCATCTTTCCGGAAGCGCCGACGATTGCCGAGTCCGGCTTCAAGGGCTTCGAGGCGTCGGTCTGGTATGCGCTGATGGCGCCCGCGAAGACGCCGCCGGCCATCGTGGACAAGTTGCATGCCGAAGTGCAGAAGGCGCTGCAGGCGCCCGAGGTGAAGGAGCGCATGACGTCGGTGGGCGGCGAGGTGCTGCCCGGCAGCCGCGAGAGCCTGGTCACGCTGCTGCGCACCGAGCGCCAGCGCTACGAGAAGCTGATCCGCGCGGCCAACATCAAGCCCGATTGATGGCGGCGGGCAAGCCCACCTCGGGCAGGTTCACCAAGACCGCCGGCTGGCTCGACTGGTACGACGGCCCGAGCCGGCCGCGCTTCGCGGTGCCGCCCGGCAGCGTCGACGCGCATTGCCACGTGTTCGGGCCCGGTGCGCAATTCCCCTTCGCGGCCGAGCGCAAGTACACGCCGTGCGATGCGGGCAAGGAGCAGCTGTTCGCGTTGCGCGATCACCTTGGGTTCGCGCGCAACGTGATCGTGCAGGCGACCTGCCACGGCGCGGACAACAGTGCGCTGGTCGACGCGTTGCAGTCGTCGCAGGGCAGGGCGCGCGGCGTCGCGACGGTGAAGCGCGCCATCAAGGACGAGGAATTGCATGCGCTGCACGCGGCCGGCGTGCGCGGTGTGCGCTTCAACTTCGTGAAGCGGCTGGTGGACTTCACGCCGCGCGACGAGCTGATGGAGATCGCTTCGCGCATCGCGCCGCTCGGCTGGCACGTGGTGGTGTACTTCGAGGCCGCGGACTTGGCCGGGCTGTGGGATTTCTTCACCGCGCTGCCCACCCCTGTGGTGGTCGACCACATGGGCCGCCCCGATGTCACGAAGCCGGTCGATGGCGAGGAGTTC
>JAZKIF010000113.1:8428-14678 GCA_040385005.1 Pseudomonadota bacterium | reverse complement strand
TGAAGGCCTTCACCTTCGCGGAGCCCACGCGGGACTTCGCCATCACGACGTAGAACGTCTTCACGGCGGTCGTCCATTCCGGGTACACCTGCACCAGCCGCCCATCGACGAGATGCTCGTTGACGAAGACGTCGAGGACGCACGTGACGCCGGCGCCGCGCTGCGCGGCCATCAACAGTGCATCGCTACTGTTGAAGTGCAGCGGGCCGTCGGGACGGATCTCCAGTTCTTCCTCGTCCTTCTTCAGGGACCAGGGATTCACGAAACGGCGCTCTTCCGGCAGGATGCCGATGCACAGGCGCCGGTCCAGCTCCCCGGGATGCGCGGGCAATTTCGCGGCGATCTCCGGCGCGCAGCAAACGATGTAGCGGCTCTCGTAGATCGGGCGCGCGACCAGGTCGGCGTCTTCCACTTCGTCCATGCGGATCGCGACGTCGATGGCGCGCTCGATGACGTGGTGCGGCTGGGTGGTGAGCGTGACCGCGGCGGAAATGTCCGGATAGCGCTTGGCGAATTCAGGCAGCGCGGGACAGAGCAGCGCGTGGCCAAGCGAGATCGGGACTTCGATGTGCAGCCGCCCGCGCAACTCGCCGACCTGGCTGCGGATCTCGTCCTCGGTGCGCGCGACGGCTTCGAGCAGCTCGCGGGCGCGCAGCAGGAAAGTCTGGCCTTCCTCGGTGAGCCGCAAGCGGCGCGTGTCGCGGTTGATGAGGGTGACGTCCAGGTGCCGCTCGAGATTGCGCACGCACGTCGTCACCGTCGCATTGGCAAGATCCAGCGATTCGGCGGCGCGCGAAAAGCTGCCGCACTCGGCAACTCGCACGAAGACTTCCATGGCCCAAAGCCGGTCGATTTTCAACTCCTGGAGCGAACGGGGAAGGGTCATTGTAGGGCTGCTGCGACGGTGGCCGTAGCTCAGCGGGACGCGCCGCGTTCCAGCGCCTGCGCGAGCAAGGGCAGGATTTCGCGCCAGTCGCCTTCCACGCCGACGTCGCTGCGGGCGAAGATCGGCGCGTCGCGGTCGCTGTTGAGCGCGACCACGCGCGTGTTCGGCGAGATGCCCGCAAGGTGCTGCGGCGTGCCGGAGATGCCGACCGCGAAGTAGATCTTCGGCGTGACGAACTTCCCCGAGATGCCGACCTGGTGCGCGACCGGGACCCAGCCCGCATCGACTGCGGGCAGGCTGCCGCCCAGGCCCGCGCCGAGTGCGTCCGCAATTTTTGCGAGCCACTCGAATCCGTCGGGGCCACCGATGCCGCGTCCGCCGGAGACGACCATCGCCGCGCCTTCGACGCGGGGTTTGCCGTCGCCGGCGGGCAAGGCTTCCACGGGGTAGGGCGTGGGTTCCTGCAATGCGATTTCGGCCGCGTTCACGGAAGGCGCGGGAGTGCTCGCGTCGCCCGGCCGCAGCGTGGCGCACGTGATGCTCACGCTGCTTTGCAACGACAGTTCGACGCGGCCTCCATAGGCGTTGCGCCTGGCGCGGATCGTGTCGCCTTCGATGGCGATCGAGCTGCATCGGCCGAAGCTCACGCCGTCGCAACTCGCGGCGAGGAGTGCGGCGATGGTCTCGCTGTCGGTGCCCATGGGCAGCAGGATGAGCTGGCGGCCGGTCGCTTCGCGCAGCCGTTCTGCCAGGCGGGCTGCTATCGCGGCGGGATGTGCGTCGCCGGTGAAGGTCAGCACATCCACGGGTGCCTGCTGCGAGAGCGTCGATGCTTCGGCAACGAGGCGATCGCGCTCCTCGCGGTCGGTCTGCCACGGATGAAAAACAACGGTGATGTGAACGCCGCTCATGCTCCAGCCTCCATCAGGACCCGCGCCAGCGCATCGGCCTTCTGCTGCGCGGAACCCTCCAGCCATTCGCACGCGGAACTGCGCACCGGGGTCTCGGCCGCATTGACCGATTGCAATTGCAATTGCGCAGAGGCGAAAGCGTGCGATTGCGGCGCGCGCCACACGGGGAGCACGGCCTTCTTCGCCATCATCACGTTCTTCATCAAAGGATGGCGCAGCCGGTTGCCGGGATCGTTGGAGGCCGAGAGCACCGCGCGCGACGGCAGTTGCAATCGCTCCAGCCCGTTCGCAGCCTGGCGCAAGGCGATCAACTTTTCCTGCACGAGCTTCACGCCGAGTACGAGGGGAATGAAGGGTGCGTCATGCGCAAGCGAGAGCGCCGCAGGCGCCGTGCCATCGTCGAGATCGCCGAATTCGCGGCCGATGAGAACCATCGTCGCAGTCGGCGCCAGCTCATGCAGGGCCTGCGCCAGCGCGCGCGCCACCGCCCCCGTGTCGTAGCGCGGAACGGCATCCAGGTCGACGCGATGGATCGCGTCGGGGCGCCAGCCCGCGACGCGTCGCGTCAGGCCTTCTTCGGCGGCGACGAGGGCGGTGATGCGGACGGTGGGGTCCGCGTCGCGCAGGGCGAGGGCGATTTCCAGCGCGGCCTCATCGAACGGGCTGAGCGCCGCGTACTGGGTGGCGTGGGCTTGCAGCGAGGCGACGGAAAGGTCCTTGGGAAGGGGCCACTTGGGGTCGGCGACGCCGCTGATCAGAACGGCAATATCCATGGCGGTGACTTTGCCCGCCGACGGCCCGCAAGCCAACGCGTGCGCCCCGAAAACTGACTTCGCATTTCTTCGTTGGCGCTTGTGGGCAGTGAGCCCGAAAATCCGTGCGACTCCACCATTGAATCCCCATGCACGCCAAAGTCCTGATTCTCGGTTCCGGCCCCGCCGGCTACACCGCCGCCGTCTACGCCGCCCGCGCCAACCTCAACCCCGTGCTCGTCACCGGCATCGCGCAAGGTGGCCAGTTGATGACCACCACCGAGGTCGACAACTGGCCTGCCGATGTCCACGGCGTTCAGGGGCCGCACTTGATGCAGCGATTCCTCGAGCATGCGGAGCGCTTCAAGACGCAGATCGTGTTCGATCACATCAACACCGTCGATTTCAGCAAGCGACCCTTCACGCTGAAAGGCGACAGCGGCGAGTACACCTGTGACTCGTTGATCGTCGCAACGGGCGCATCGGCGAAGTACCTGGGCATCCCTTCGGAGCAGGCCTTCATGGGCAAGGGCGTCTCCGGTTGCGCGACGTGCGACGGGTTCTTCTATCGCGGGCAGGTCACGTGCGTGATCGGCGGCGGCAATACCGCCGTTGAAGAAGCGCTGTATCTTTCCAACATCGCGAGCAAGGTGTACCTCGTGCATCGCCGCGATAAGTTCAAGGCCGAGCCGATCCTCGTCGACAAGCTGATGGAGAAAGTCGCCGCCGGAAAGATCGAGTTGAAAGTGTTCAAGACGCTGGACGAAGTGCTCGGAGACAACACCGGCGTCACGGGGGTGCGGCTGAAGGACACGAAGTCCGGCGAGACCGAGGACGTGATGCTGCAAGGCTGCTTCATCGCGATCGGCCACCAGCCCAACACGGACATCTTCAAGGGCCAGTTGGAGATGAAGGACGGCTACATCCTCACGAAGTCGGGCCTGCAGGGCTTCGCGACCATGACGAGCGTGCCGGGCGTGTTCGCCGCCGGTGACGTGCAGGACCACGTGTACCGCCAGGCCATCACGAGCGCGGGCACGGGTTGCATGGCGGCGCTCGATGCGCAGAGATTCCTGGAGCAATCGGCAGCATGACCGTTGCCACCCTTGGGGCCTTGGCGGGCGTGCGCGTCCTGGACCTCTCCACTTCCATCGCGGGACCTTTCGCGGCGCGGCTGCTCGGTGACTTCGGCGCAGAGGTGATCAAGGTCGAACCGCTCGCCGGAGACCCGGCGCGCAGGATGGCGCCCCTGGTGCCCGGCGCGCCCGAAGGCGAAGCGAGCTTGTTTTTCCAGTACCTCAACTGGAACAAGCGCGGCCTCGTGCTCGATCTCGCGGACAAGGCATCGCACGCCGAGTTGCGTCGCCTCGTCGAGCGCAGCGACATCGTCATCGAGAGCTTCACGCCGGGCACGCTCGCCGCATGGGGCATCGGCGCCCGGACGCTGATGCAATGGAACCCGCGGCTGGTCGTCACGTCGGTGACCGACTTCGGCCAGACCGGACCGTACGCGCAGTTCAAGGGCGGCGACCTCGTTCACCAGGCGATGGCCGGCATCATGCAGATCAGCGGCAGCGCGGACCGCCCGCCGCTGAAGCACGGACTCAACCAGGCCGGATTGTGCGCGGGCCTCAATGCCGCGTACGTATCGCTCGCCGCGTTGCACAGCGCCATGGCCGACGGCGTGGGCGAGCACGTGGATCTCTCGATCAACGAGTGCCTCGCGTCCGAGCTGCTGATGTGCGAGACCTACTACACATACATGGGCGCGGTGCAGGGCAGGCGCCTCCCGGTGCAGGACCCGTACGCGGGTGGCCCGGTGCCCACGCGCGACGGTTTCATCTCCATCCAGTCCGGCGGACCCACGCCGCTCGAAGGCTATGCGGACGTGTTCGGCAACGAGGAATTCCGCAACCCGAAGTTCACCAGCAGCTCGCAACGCACGGCGAACGTGCAGGAGTTCCGCGCGCTGGTCGAAGGCTGCGCGAAGGACAAGTCGGCCAAGGAGTTGTTCCTCGAAGGTTCGCGCCGCCGCATGCTGATGGGCATGGTGCAGGGCGCGCCGGAATTGCTCGCGTGCGAGCAGCTCGCGGAGCGCGGGTTCTTCCAGGAGATCGACCATCCCGCGACCGGCATGCATCGCTTCCCGGCGCAGATGGCGCGCTTGTCGGAAACGCCGACCAGCGTTCGCCGCCGCTCGCCGATGCTCGGCGAACACCAGCGCGAAGTGCTGGACGAACTCGGCGACCTGCCGCCGCGCGCCGCGCCGAACGCCGCGAAAGCCAAGCCGCGCCTGCCGCTCGAAGGCCTGCGCGTGCTCGATCTGTCGACGGTGGTCGCGGTACCTTACATGGCGGCGCTGCTCGGCGATCTCGGCGCGGAAGTGATCAAGATCGAGTCGCCGGTGCGCCTGGACCAGACGAGGCGCGGCGTGTTCACGACTTACCTGGATGGCGATTCCGGCGAAGATGCGATCAACCGCTCGGGCATCTTCAACCTCATCAATCGCAACAAGCGCAGCATCTCGCTGGACATGTCCACGGAAGGCGGCCGCGCCGTGTTCCGTGATCTCGCCGCCACCGCCGACATCGTGCTGGAGAACTTCACGCCGCGCGTGCTGCGCGGCTGGGGTTTGCACTACGACGAGCTGAAGAAGATCAGGCCCGGCCTCATCATGTTGTCGAACACGGGCTACGGCGCGACCGGACCGTACTCGCCGTTTCCGAGCCAGGGCACGACGCTCGAAGCGACGATGGGCATTTCCGCGTTCACGGGTTATCGCGGCGACAAGCCGTGGAAGGTCGGACAGTCCTATCCCGATTTCATCGCGTGCTGGACCGGCCTCACCGCGCTGTTCGCGGCGCTGCATTCCCTGCGCGCCACGGGCAAAGGGCAGTGGATCGACCTCAGCATGTACCAGATCGGCGCCGCGCTCGTGCCGGAGGCGGTGCTGCAGTACCAGGTCGACGGAACGCAGCCGCAGCGCATCGGCAACGAGCACGAGTCGTTCGTTCCGAGCAACGCATACCCGGTGCAAGGCGAGGACCGATGGGTGGCGCTCACGGTGGAAACCGACGCGCAGTGGCGCGCGCTGTGCGGCGCGATGCGACGCACCGATCTCGCGGCGGATTTCGCGACCACGCAAGCGCGCATCGCGAACCGCGAAGCCATCGACGCCGCGGTGGGCGAATGGCTGCGCGGCCAGGATGCCTTCGCCGCGATGCAGACGCTCCAAGCGCTCGGCATCGCCGCCGGCCCGGTGTTGAACAGCCGCGACTTGCTGCTGAACGAGCATCTCGCGCAGCGCAAGTTCTACGAGCGCGTACTGCATCCCGACCCCATCGGCCTGCGTCCCATGATGAGCCGGCCGTATCGCTGGTTGCTGCGCCGCCCGCACATCCATAAGCGCGCGCCGGTCTATGCCGAGGACAACCGCGCCCTCCTGCGCGAATTGCCGGGCTACACCGAGGAGCGCATCGCGGAGCTGATCGCATCGCGCATCGTGTGCGACACACCCGCGAGCCGAGTCGCGCCCGAGGCGATGGGCATTCCGCAGTTGCTGGCGCTGCGCGCGGTGTGCGAGGTGGATGCGGATTATCGCGAGAAGCTGGGCATCGCGCAGGTCTAACAAACGCACGCGGCGTTCACCCACGCAGTCCTGCGGGCTCAGGACGGTGGGGCATCCTGCGACCGTAAGTAAA
>JAZKIF010000113.1:0-8418 GCA_040385005.1 Pseudomonadota bacterium | reverse complement strand
CCCGCCCAGCCGAGACGTGACTCCAACCAACCCGGAAACTACGAGGTCTCAGGCACAAACGGATAAGGCAACGCAGGCCCATCCCGATAAGGCAGGGCAACCACAGCCTTCCCCGGTGTCGACTCGACCCCATGCTCATTCACGACACCGGTATCGATGTCGACAAGACCATAACTCTTCATGCGACGCGTGCCAGTCACACGCCCCCAAACAGTCAGCGTCTCGCCCACCTTGTTCATCGCCCGGAACTGGAACGAGCTCTTCCACGGCCAGCCTTCCGGCCCCGCCCAGTCCTTGAGGAACTGCAGGACGAACTGCTGCTTGAATGAGCCGTTGATCAGCAGGTCGGGCAGGTGGTCGTGCTCCTGCGCGAAGGTGCGGTCGTAGTGGATCTTGTGCCAGTTCTCCATGGCGGCGGACCAGCGCATCAGGTGCGCGGTGGTCAGCGGACCCTTGACGAGAGGCGGCAGCTCGAAGCCGACTTCGACATCCTCGAAGCGCAGCGTGCGGGGGGACTTCATGCGGGCCTCCGGATGATGGTGCGGCGCGCGCGCAGCAGCAGTTCGTTGCCTTCGGTGCGGAATTCGGCCTCCACCGTGACCAGGATCATCGATCCCTTGGACGACGTCTTCTCGGTGATCTCGGCGTAGCGCTGCGTCACCTGCACACGCTCGCCGTGGCGCGCATAGCGGATCAGTTCGAACTCCGCGCCGCCATTGAGCACCGCGAAACTTTTCAAAGGCTCGATCGGCGGCAGGCCGCCCGATGGCGCGCCCGTGCCGTCGAAATGCGGATCGTGCGCGCGTTCCTGCACGATGTCCGGCGAGCCGAGCGGACGGCGCACGGCATGGTTGGGAAACAACGGCGGCGCGATCGGTCCGCCCCAGGGCGTTCCGCCAGGCGCATCGGGGCCGTAGTCCGCGTCGTCGTCCATGATGGCCTGGGCGTAGCGCCGCACCGCGCCTTGTTCGACGGGGTCGCAGGCGAACTCGGCCTGCGTGCTGACGCCGACGTACGCCATGATTTCGGGGGTCAATAGGGTCATGCTGGTGAGCTCTCCTTGCTTGTCATTCGTTGGCCTTGATGCCGGCTTCCTTCACGACTTTGCCCCACTTCTCGAGCTCGGATTTCATGAAAGCCGTGAGTTCACCCGCCGGACGATAGCCGGGGTCGACGCCGATGCGCGCGAGGTCTTCGCGCTGCGCCGGCGAAGCGATGATCTTCGCGAGCTCCGAGCTGATGCGGTCGATGACGGCCTGCGGCGTTGCCACTGGCGCCATCAGCGCCCACCAGGTGAAGCCGTCGATGTTGTAGCCCGATTCGATCAGCGTGGGCACGTTCGGCATCACCGGCGTGCGCTGCTTGCTCGTGACGGCGAGCGCGCGCAGCTTGCCGGCGAGGACCATCTCGCGATTGGCCGCGACGTCGAACCACAGCGGCACGCGGCCGGAGATCACGTCGACCGAGGCCGGCGCGCCGCCCTTGTACGGGATGTGCAGCAGGTCGATGCCCGCTACCGAATTGAGCCAGGCGCCGAGCATGTGCCCGAGTGAGCCGTTGCCCGCGGTCGCGAAGGAGAGCTTGTTCGGGTTGGCCTTCGCGTAAGCGACCATTTCCGTGATCGTCTTGAACGGCGCACCGGGGTAGGCGACGATCGAGCCCGGTGTTGTCGCCAGCATCGCGATGGGCGCGAGGTCGCGCATCGGGTTGAACTGCAACGTCGGCTGCAAGAGCACGGTGCTCACGAGGCTCGCGCCGCTGATCACGAGGTTGTAGCCGTCCGGCTTGGAGTGCACGACGTATTCGGTGCCGATGTGGCCGCCCGCGCCGGGCTTGTTGTCCACGATGATGGGCTGGCCGAGAACGGCACTCAGGCGCTGGCCGATCGAGCGTGCCATCACGTCGAGGATGCCGCCACCGGGGAAGGGGATCACCAGACGGATCGGTTGGTTGGGGAATGCGCTTTGCGCGGCGGCCGGGCCGGCGGCGCACGCCGCGGCGAGGGCGAGCAGTTCACGCCGCCGAAGCCGCGCATCCTGGAGTGTTGTCATGGCGTGTAGTCTCCTGGAGGGGCATCAGACCGCGCTGCCCCGCGAGCGGCAAGGCCCGCCCGTGAATTCTGAATTCGGGATAGGCGAACGGCACGCGGCGCGCACGCGTTAGATTGGTGCCCTCACGCGTTGTCTCGAGTCAAAGGAGTTTCCATGTCCGATCTGCCGAATGCCGTCTTCATCAAGGAAGAAGGTCCGCGCGAAGGCTTCCAGTTCGAGAAGGGTCCGATCCCGACCGAACGCAAGATCGAGCTCGTCGACAGCCTCTCGAAAACCGGCCTGAAGGACATCCAGGTCGTGAGCTTCGTGCCGGGCAAGAACGTCCCCGGCATGGCCGATGCGGACCAGGTCGTCGACGGCCTGCATGTGGAGCCGGGCGTGAGCTATCGCGGCATGTGGCTCAACGAGATGGGGCTGATGCGCGCGCTTGCGCACAAGAAGCTATCGATCCAGGCCGGGCTCGTGCTCACGGCGTCGGAGACCTTTCTGCTGCGCAACCAGAAGCGCACGCTGGAGCAGAACCTCGAAGGCGTGCGCCGCATGGCCGACGTGTACCGCGAGCAGGGTCTGCCGGTGCATCGCGCTTCCATCGCGGCCGCGTTCGGATGCAACTTCGAGGGCGACATTCCGCAAGAGAAAGTCTTCGCCATGGTTCAGCAGATTTTCGACATCGGCGCGGAGCGCGGGCAGGAGATCGGCACGATCTTCCTGGCGGACACGATGGCCTGGGCCACGCCGTTCACGATCAAGCGCATGGTCGGCGCGGTGCGCGAGCGCTGGCCCGACAAGACGATCGCGCTGCACCTGCACGACACGCGCGGCATGGGCATCGCCAATGCGATGGCGGGGCTGGAGATGGGCGTCACGCATTACGACGCGGCCGTCGCGGGGCTGGGCGGCTGCCCGTTCGCCGCGCACAAGGGCGCGGCGGGCAACCTTTGCACGGAGGACTTCGTGTTCCTGTGCGAGGAGATGGGCGTGGAGACCGGCGTCGATATCGAGGCGCTGCTGGAGTCGGCACGGCTCGCCGAAGACATCGTGGGGCACCCGCTGCCCGGGAGCGTGAAGACGGGCGGGGCGTTGTCGACCTTGCGCAGGAATTTGCAGCGCGCTTGAAGCGTCGCGCGGCTAACATGGCGGCACTCCATTTGCGGGACCTGTCATGAGACTCATCCATTCCTCCGCCGTCCTGGTTGCTTTCGCCGCGCTTGCGGGCTGCGCCGTCGTCCCGCCCCAGGCGTGGAACTTCAATCCCATGCAACCGCAGGCCAAACGGACATTGCCGATGGAGCAGGTGGTCGCGCTCACCGACCGCGTCGCGCAGTTGCAGATCGAGCGCAATGAAGTGCGAGCGCGGATCGCGGCGACGCCCGACATCGGACAGCGGGTCGCGTTGTACTCGGAGTTGCACGCCATCGGCTCGCGGCTGTCGCCGCTGGAGCGGGAGCTGGCGACTGTTGCTTCGTCGCGCTGATAGGTTCGGACTGGGAGTTTCCTTGGGAGAAGAGGCACGTCTTGCCCGGGCGGACTCAGGCCGGCGGGGCACCCGGCGCCCTCCATGTCCTCCGCCGCCCCGCCGGGGCTCCGCGCCCCACCGGCCTGAGCCCGCGGGACTTCGTGGGAAGAGCCTGGCGTGCGGAGTTTGAGCACTCGCCCTGGGCAACACCTAAACACTGCCGCGCAGCGTCGCTTGAAACTCACCTTTCAAGGACTCGGTCGCCATTGCTTCGCCGCCATGCCGTTTCGGATCAAATGCCCTCAGCATTTCCTCCAGGGTGGGCCGGCGAATCACCCTTTTGACGACCGTCTGTGCGACCTTGCCGTTGAGACTCTGTGCGTTGCCCTTTTGATTGATTTCGATCTGCTCGCTTTTCTTTGTCATTACGATTCCCAGATCCCCAGTTAAATTGATGGTTTGTAGCAATAGCGCCGGTAGTGTCGACGTCAATTGAAGGATTCGCCAGCGCACAGTCCCTAATTCGCCACCGCGCAAGTCGCCCGCAGCAGCGCCTGCCGCGCCGTGGCGGGAATGCGCTGCGCGAGGTCCAGCGGCATGCCGGCCTCCTGGCCCGAACTGTCCGTCCCGACACGCTGGCCGCCGCCCGCGGGCAAGGTGAAGTAAGCGGCACTCGTGAGGGTCACGATGCGCTTCTGGCAATCGAAGTGCGAAGTGGCGATGAAGGAGCGGAAGCCGAAGCCGGCGGGGTGGGGCTGAAGCACGTCGAAGGTCACGCGGATCGTGGTGTCGCCCGTGGCGCGCGTGCCGACCGTCTCCAGATCGACTTCAACCTGCGCGTCGGCCCTGGCGTCCAGGTTGGCAACGGCGAACCACTGCTGCGCCGCGGCGGAGCCGGCCAGCAGGAGACTGCCCAGGATCCAGAATGGTTTCACCGGCATTCCCTTCGCTCCCCGGCCGCGCATCGGCAGCCAGGGAAAGCAATTCTGTCATGGCAGAGCTGTTGCGGCCAGCGCCCGGCTTGCGATACTCGTGCCCATGCAACTGCAGGAAATTCTGTTTACCCAGGGGTTCGGCACCCGCCGGGTTTGCGCCGGGCTGGTCCAGCAAGGGCATGTGGCACTGGGCGGTGAAGTCGTGACGGACGCGGCGCTGGAGGTGGACGCCGAGGGGCTTCGCTTCCGGGTGGATGGGGTCGAGTGGCCCTATGCCGAAAGGGCCTACGTAATGCTGCACAAGCCGGCGGGCACCGAGTGCTCGCAAAAACCGTCGACCTATCCCAGTATTTACACGCTGTTGCCGGGGCCGCTGCGGCAGCGGCCGCAAAAGGGCGCGGTGCAAGGCGTGCAGGCCGTTGGGCGGCTGGACCAGGATACGACGGGCCTGCTGCTGCTCACCGACGACGGCAAATTCATTCACCGGATGAGCTCGCCGAAACACCATGTGCCGAAGGTTTATGACCTCGTCACCAAACATCCGGTCGATGAGAAGCAGGTGCTGCGGCTCCTTGAGGGCGTGGTGCTGGACGATGACCCGAAACCGGTGCGCGCTGCGGCTTGCGAAGTGAGCGGCGAACATGCCTTGCGCATGACGCTGACCGAGGGCAAATACCACCAGGTCAAGCGGATGATCGCCGCGGTGGGTAATCGGGTGGAGGGGCTGCATCGATCGCGGATCGGCGGGTTGGCGCTGCCGGCGGATCTGGCGCCGGGCCAGTGGAGATGGCTGACGGAAGCGGACCTCGCGCTGCTGCGTTAGCCCCGGCCCTTCAGGAATTCCACGATCGACCCGGTTGTCGCCGCCGGCTGGTCGCGATGGGGCGAATGCCCGCAACTTGCCAGCACTTCCCGTTGCACGCTGCTAACCGTCGGCCCGATCTCCTCGACCTGCCGCAGCGTGCCGTAGGGATCGTCCTCGCCCTGGATCGCGAGCACCGGCGATGCGATGGTCTTCGTCTGCGCGCGGATGTCGAAATCGCGAAATTCCGGCGAGAGCCAGATGTCGTTCCATTGCCGGAACGCGCCGTCGACATCGGCGTGGTAGCGGGCCAGCCGCTCGCGCAGGTCGCCCGATTCAAAAGCGATGCGCGCCTCTTCGATCGCCTTCACCGACACGTCTTCCACGATCACGTGCGGCGCCATGACGATGCACGCCTCGACCGGGAATCGGCTCGCGTGGAGGAGGGCGATCGTTGCGCCGTCGGAGTGACCAAGCAGCACGGGCGATTCGACGCCGAACTCGCGCAGCAAGGCGGGCAGGACCTCGAAGGCTTCGCGGTGCATGTAGTCTGGCTTCAGGCGGCCGGCGCCGCGCACATCAGGCACCGGGTCCGAGCCGCCGTAGCCGCGGCGCGAGTAGACGATGCCGCCGCGTCCCGTGGCCGCGCAAACGGCGGCAGGCCACTCGCGCCACATCGCGATCGAACCCAATCCTTCGTGAAGAAAAACAATCGGGCCGAGATGTCGTCCCGCCGCGGCCGGCAGGCGTTGAACTTCGAGACGCGCGCCATTGATCGACATCAACTCCATGCGGGAATGTTACGAGATCGACTCCAGCGCGCCGGATACACTCTCCTGTTCCCCTTGAAGCGGTTGTTGTGAACTTTTTTCGGCGTAGCCTTGTGCTTGTTTCGGCGGTCTTCGGGTCCGCCTTCTGTCTGGATGCTTCGGCCGCTGCGGCGCCGGTGTTCGTCCTCAATTCCCTCGATGCGAGCGTCAGCGTCGTCGACCCCGTCACCTGGGTCGAGACCAGGCGCCTGCCCACCGGAAAGGAGCCGCACCACCTCTACATGACGCCCGACGAGAAGTCGGTGATCGTCGCCAACGCCTTCGGTGATTCGCTCACGTTCATCGATCCGCGCACGGCCGAGATCCAGCGTACGGTGAAGGGCATCCCCGATCCGTACCACCTGCGTTTCTCGCCGGACATGAAGTGGTTCGTGACGGCGGGCAACCGCCTGAACCACGTGGACATCTACCGCTGGGACGGGACGAACCCGACCCTTGCCAAGCGCATTTCCACGGGCAAGACGCCCAGCCACCTGTGGATCGACAGCAAGAGCCGGACGGTCTACTCCAGCATGCAGGACAGCGACGAACTGGTCGCCATCGACCTCGCGACGCAGGCCGTCAAGTGGCGCATCAAGACAGGCCCGATGCCGGCGGATGTTTTCGGCACGGCGGACGACAAGTTCCTGCTGGTCGGCATGACCGGCGGCGAGAACGTCGAGGTCTACGACGTGAGCGGTGCGCAACCCGTGCTCACGAAGAAGATCAAGACCGGGCTGGGCGCGCACGCGTTCCGCGCGGCGGGCGACAAGCGCCATGTCTACGTGAGCAATCGCGTGGCCAACACCATCGGCAAACTGGACCTGCAGACGCTGGAGCTGGTGGACAGCTACGCCGCGCCCGGCGGGCCGGACTGCATCGACGTGATGGCCGACGGCAAGACGCTGCTGGTCAGCTCGCGCTGGGCGAAACGGCTTACCGTGATCGACACCGTGACGAAGAAGGTCGTTCGTCAGGTGAAAGTAGGGAAGTCTCCGCATGGCGTCTGGACGCTGGATCACGCGCCTCGCTAGCAGCAAGCGGCTCGCCGGCGCGGCGCTGCTCATCGCACTGGCCACGCCCGCGGGCAGCCAGCCGCAGGCGCCCGCCTGCGACAAGCCCGTCTACCTGACGCTGGACACCGGCCACATGGAAGTGGCGCCGCTGATGGCGGAAGTGCTCGCCCGGCAACATGTACTCGTCACGTTCTTCGCGGCAAACGAGAAGACAAAAACCGGCGACGGCACACTCGGCGAACACTGGGCGCCCTGGTGGAAAGCCCGCGCGGCCGAAGGCCACGAGTTCGCGTCGCACACGTTCGATCACACTTACTGGCGCGGCGACGTCCCCGGCGCGCCGCAACGCTTTCGCGTGCGTCCTTCGGCGGGGCCGAACGAAGGTCGCGAGTTCACCTGGAGCGCCGGGCAGTACTGCGCGGAGATCGGCAAATCGGCGAAGCGGCTGGAGCAGATCACGGGTAAGAAGCCGTTGCCGCTGTTCCGCGCGCCTGGCGGCAAGACGTCACCCAAGCTGATCGAAGCCGCGAAGTCCTGCGGCTACGCGCACGTGGCGTGGGCGCCGGCCGGCTTCCTCGGCGACGAGTTATCCAGCGAAATGGCGAGCAACGATGCGCTGCTGAAAAAGGCGCTGCGGGACATCCGCACGGGCGACATCCTCGTCGCGCACCTCGGGATCTGGTCGCGCAAGGAACCTTGGGCGCCGGCCGTGTTCGAACCGCTCATCGTGGGGCTGAAGGAGCGGGGCTTTTGCTTCCGCACGCTGCGCGACCACCCGGCTTACCGCGACTGGATCGCCTCACATCGCTGAACATGAACGGATTCGACGACCTTTTCGCCATCGCGCAGCAGTGGCTGTTCGAGACGCTGATGCAGCCGGCGATGTTCGCGCTCGGGTTCGGCCATCTGCTGGAGGACGGTTACGCCGCGGCGGGCTGGTTGCTCGTGGGATTGATCCAGATCCTCGTGCTGATCGCGGTGATCGGCCCCTTGCAGCGCTGGCGTCCGGTGGAGGCGGTGACCGATCGCGCAACCATCCGCACGGACGTCCTCTACACGGTGATCCACCGGCTGGGCGTGTTCCGCGTCGCGCTTTTCTTCCTCGTGGAGCCGCTCTTCGACGAAGCCTTCGGCATGCTCCACGTGGCGGGCTACAGCCCGTTCCAGCTCGACCAGCTCTGGCAGGGTTTCTCCGACATGCCGTGGCTGGCATTCGCGATGTACCTGGTGGTGTTCGATTTTGCCGACTACTGGATGCACCGCGCGCAGCACACTTTCAGCTGGTGGTGGGGCCTGCATTCGCTGCACCATTCGCAGCGGCAGATGACGATGTGGAGCGACAACCGCAA
>JAZKIF010000112.1:0-10638 GCA_040385005.1 Pseudomonadota bacterium | reverse complement strand
AGGATCAGCATGTGCTCGGCGAGCCAGCCTTCGTCACGGCCCATGGTCGAGGCGATACGCAGCGCGAAGCACTTCTTGCCCAGCAACGCGTTGCCGCCGTAGCCCGAACCGTACGACCAGATCTCGCGCGTCTCGGGATAGTGGACGATGTACTTGGTCTTGTTGCACGGCCACGAGACATCCTTCTGGCCGGCCTCGAGCGGCGCGCCCACGGAGTGCACGCAGGGCACGAACTCGCCATTCACGCCGAGAACGTCGTACACCGCCTTGCCCATGCGCGTCATGATCCGCATGTTCACCGCGACGTAGGGGCTGTCGGAGAGCTCGATGCCGATGTGCGCGATCGGCGAGCCGAGCGGACCCATCGAGAACGGCACGACGTACATCGTGCGGCCGCGCATGCAGCCGTCGAACAGCGGCTGCAGCGTCTGGCGCATGTCCGCGGGGGCCATCCAGTTGTTGGTCGGGCCGGCGTCTTCCTTCTTCGCGGAGCAGATGAACGTGCGGTCCTCGACGCGCGCAACGTCGGTCGGGTCGGAGCAGGCGAGGTAGGAGTTGGGGCGCTTGACCGGGTCGAGCTTGCGGAAGGTGCCGGCCTCGACCAGCTTGCCGCACAGGCGGTCGTATTCCTCTTCGCTGCCATCGCACCAGTAAATGGCGTCGGGCTTGCACAGGGCGGCCATGTCGGCCACCCAGGCGAGCAGCCGCGCATTCTTGACGTACGACGGGTTGTTCAAATTCAGCCCCTGCATCACGGGAGAGTTCATCCAAAGCTCCAAAAGTTAAACCTGGTTTCTAAAAGGAGCTCGGGGCGGTGGGGACGAGCATCCCTTTTGAAACAGGGTTCAGCTCAGTCGGCGCGGGGGGTTGCGGGGATGGGCAACACGGTCGGCGTGATGGGATGGGTTCACGTCCGCGATTCGGCTGGGACAGCCAATTCTAGGGACCGGGGGAGCCCCCCGGCTGTCGGACGGGAGGAAAACAATGCAAAACTTGCATAGGGTTATGCGCGCCAGCCAGGCTGCAGAAGCATCGTCAAGCGCAAAGACAAACGCGCCTGTCCCAGTTCGGGAAGGCGCGTGAAGGGGGACGCGGGAGAAGCCCGCGGATGAGTGAAAAAGCGCTGCGCGGCCTTGGGCCCGCGCGAAGCTCAGGCCATGTAGATGGCGATGAAGGCGAGCAGGAACATCAGCACGCCGCCAACCACCGGCAGCACGATCGGGACGGCGTGGATGATGGCTTCGACGCCATCTTGCGGCTCGTGCTTTTCGCCGTGGCTGTGGCGCGGTTCGGTGCTGGACATGGAATTTCCTTGAATGCTCGAAATCGGATTGCCGTGGATTTTAGCGTGCGACCGGTCGCACGCTCACAGCAGGGCATAGGTGACGCTGGCTCGACAGACGCTCTTGCCATCGTTCGCGCCGCGAATGTCGATCTCGCCGAACGCCAGCGACTTGCCCGCCCTGATCACGCGGGCCTGGACCAGCGCGTCGTGGCCGGACAGCGGCTTGAGAAAGCTGGTGTTCATCTGAACCGTCGTGCAGGGCCTGAATTCGCCGAAATGCTGGATGAGCGCCAGCACCATCGCCGTGTCCGCCGCGGCCATCATGGCCTGGCCGCACAGCATCCCGCCGACGCGCGACAACTGCTCACTTTGCGGCAGGCGCGCCGTCACCCCATCCGCGCCGAAGTCCTCCACCGTAAGGCCCAGCGCCTGGACCCACGGCGCGAAGTACTCCGCCAATGCCGATTGCAGCGTTGCCTTGTCCATCATTGCTCCTGCGCGGCAAACCCGCCCGCATGCAGCGCGTCGAGCACGCCCTGGATGTGATCGCGCCCGCGCGTCTGGATGACCAGCTCGATCTCCACGTTCTGCGCCGCGAGCATGGTGAACGCGCGCTGGTGATGGACCTCGTCGATGTTGGCGCCGGCCTCGCTCACGATGGTCGTGATCCGGGCGAGCGATCCAGGGACATCGCGCGCGCTCACCCGGATGCGCGCGAGACGGCCGGCGCGGACCATGCCGCGCTCGATGATGGCCGCGAGCAGCAGCGGATCGATGTTGCCGCCGCCCAGCACCAGCCCGACCTTGCGTCCCTTGAAACGCTCGGGATGCTTCAGGAGCGCGGCGAGTCCGGCGGCGCCGGCGCCTTCGACCAGCGTCTTCTCGATCTCCAGCAGCATCACGATCGCCTGCTCGATGTCGCCCTCGTCCACCAGCAGCATGTCGTCGACGTGCTTCTCGATGATCGCCTGGGTGAGAAGGCCGGGCGTGCCGACCGCGATGCCTTCGGCGATGGTGCTGGCGCCTTGCGGGAACGACGCGTGCTTGATCGCGT
Source organism: Pseudomonadota bacterium (assembly GCA_040385005.1). GTDB lineage: Bacteria > Pseudomonadota > Gammaproteobacteria > Burkholderiales > Burkholderiaceae_C > Ramlibacter. Next base: position 8,299 of record JAZKIF010000112.1, on the reverse strand, counting down.
TGAACATGTTCGGGAAGCGCAGCGTCTGCACGCCGATCACCTCGATACCGGGCTTGAGCGCCTTCGCCGCCACGGCGATGCCCGCGATCAAGCCCCCGCCGCCCACCGCGACCACCAGCGTGTCGAGCTCCGGCACCGCATCCAGCATCTCGATGCCTGCCGTGCCCTGTCCAGCGATGATGGCTTCGTCGTCGTAGGGATGCACGAACTTCAGATGCTGCTGCTGCGCCATGGTGAGGGCATGGCTGCGCGACTCTTCGAGCGTGTCGCCGTGCAGGACGATCTCCGCGCCGAAGCTGCGCGTGCGCTCGACCTTCACGCCCGGCGTGAAGCGCGGCATCACGATCACCGCCCGCATCCCCAGGCGCTGCGCGTGATACGCAACGCCTTGCGCGTGGTTGCCGGCGCTCATGGCGATCACGCCGCGGCGCCTTTCGTCATCGTCGAGTTGGACCAGCTTGTTGCAGGCGCCGCGCTCCTTGAAGGACGCGGTGAACTGGAGGTTCTCGAACTTCAAAAAGACCTGGGCGCCCACGATCTGCGAGATCGTGCGCGATTCCACGCAAGGCGTGTCCAGCACCTGGCCCTGGAGGCGTTCGACGGCGGCGCGGATGTCGGAGATTGCAATCATGGGGCTATTTGCGGGCTTGCCGATTGTCGGATGGAAAGGCGGCCAAAGTCGCGGTTTCCCCACAATCAGCGTCTTCCATGTAGCATCAACTCGCGTTATCGTAAGACGCACAACGGCTCCTGGAGGCGTTACCCCATGGTCAAGCGTTCGGTGGATGTGCAGCTGCTTCCCTCGCCGGGTCTCAAGGACGCGCCGGTGCTGGACCTGATGTGCTCGCATTTCGTGCTGACGCTCGCGGCCAGGCAGGGCGGCAAGTTCAACGTCCGCCGCGACCTCAATGGCCTGCTGTCGTTGGCGGGGCGCCACCTGGTCTGGCCTGCTTCGGCCCTTGCCCGCCTGCGCGAATTCCTCGGGCGCCGGTGCAAGGACAACGATTTCTGGCGCGGCCACGAGCAACTCGAGACACGCGAGTTCCTCGATCGCCACGGCGTCTGGCGCGGCCCCTATGAAGAAGGCACGCTCTTCTTCTACCTGGACGAATATGCGAAGGACCAGCCCAAGGATTTACTGTCCGTGCTGGCCGTCACCGGCGACTGGCTGACGCACGCGCTCAAGAAACATTCCACGCTGGTGGAAAAGAACATCGACGCGCTGTCCGGACTGTTACAGCTCAACAAGGCCGAACGTGCCCTGCTGTTGTACGGGACGCTGGCGCGTTACCAGCGAGACCTGCGCAGCATCCTGGTGGAGTTCAAGGTGAACAACGCGCCGGAAGCGTACGCGGCCATCGCAGATCTGGCTGGCGTGAACGCGACCGAAGTCGGCGAAGCATTGCGCGCAGGCTCGCGGCTGGAGCGTATCGGCCTCGTTGAGAACCTGATTTCCGAGCACAACATCACCGACCTCGCGGACCTGATGAAGGTCAGCGAAAAGCTGCCGCCCGTGCTCATGCGCGAGTACCGCGACCAGAACGAGCTGATGGCGGTGTTCACTCGGCCGTCCGCGAAAAGCGCGCTGGGGCCGGACGACTTCAGCTTCGTGGAAGAGGACGCGCAAGTGCTGTGCTCGCTGCTGCGCAACGCGGTGGCCCGCAAGGAGCCCGGCGTCAACGTGCTGCTCTACGGACCACCCGGCACGGGCAAGACCGAGCTCGCGAAAGTGGTCGCGCAGGCCGCCGGGCTGGATTTGTTCGAGGTGGAGTACGCGGACCGCGATGGCAATTCGCTTTCCGGCCGCGACCGCTACCGCTCGCTGCAGATCGCGCAGGTGTTCCTGAAGGGCAGCGCGCAGGCCGCTTTGCTGTTCGATGAAGTCGAGGACGTGTTCCCGCCGATCTCCAGCGAAGCCGCGCAGTTGATGGCGCGTGCCGAGCAGGTCGTCGCACCGCCCACCGGCAGCGTGAGTGGCAAGGCATGGGTGAACCAGATCCTCGAATCGAACGCGGTGCCGACGATCTGGGTGACCAACCGCATCGAGCAGATCGACCCCGCGTTCCGCCGCCGCTTCGCGTACCACCTCGAATTGAAGTCCCCGCCGCCGGGTGCACGCGAGGGCCTGGTGCGCAAGACGCTGGAAGGCATCACGGTGTCCGAAGCCTTCGTCGGAAAGCTCACGGAGCGCAAGGGCCTGACGCCCGCGCAGATCCGCACCGCGGTGCGATTCGCAGGTCTTGCCGGCACCGAGGGCCATGCTGTGGAAAGCTTGATCGAGCGGCAGTTGCGCAATTCGGACCAGGCGCTGGGCAACCGCGCATCCGACTCGAGCGCGCGGCCCACGGTCACGACATACGACCTGGAGATGCTCAACGTCGAGTCTCGTTTCGAATTGCCGCGCATCGTGCAGGCACTCAAGGCGCGCGGCCACGGCACGCTGTGTTTCTACGGCGCACCCGGCACCGGCAAGACCGCGCTCGCGGAACACATCGCGAAAAGCCTGGACCGCCCGCTCATCGTCAAGCAGGCGAGCGACCTCATGAGCAAGTTCGTCGGCGAGACCGAGCAGAACATGGCCGGCATGTTCCGCGACGCGGAGAGCGAGAAGGCGGTGCTGCTGCTCGACGAGGCCGACAGCTTCCTGCAGGACCGGCGCGGCGCGCAGCGCACCTACGAAGTGACCGAAGTGAACGAGATGCTGCAGGGCATGGAGCGCTTCAACGGCATCTTCGTGTGCACCACCAACTTGATGGACCGCATCGACCAGGCGGCCTTGCGGCGGTTCACGTTCAAGATCCGGTTCCGCCCGCTCACGCCGGTGCAGCGCGAGAAGATGTTCGTGACCGAGGCACTGGGCGGCGATGCCGCATTGCTCACCGACGATTCGAAGTCACGGCTTGCCAAGCTCGATCAGCTCTGCCCCGGCGACTTCGCGGCGGTGAAGCGCCAGGTGGACATCCTCGCCACCGAATTCAGCGTCGCTGAATTCTTGGAGCAGCTCGAATCGGAGCACCGCATCAAGCCCGAAGTGCGCGAGGCGCGCAACATCGGCTTCCTGCAGTAGCGGCTACGCCGCGCCGACCACGCGCAGTACTTCCTCGCCGTAGGCTTCCAACTTTTTCTCGCCGATGCCGCTGATGCCGCGCAGCTCGTTCAATGTCTGCGGCGTCAGCGCCGCGATGGCCGCGAGCGTCGCGTCGTGAAAGATCACATAGGCCGGAAGGTTGTGCGAGCGAGCCACTTCCGCGCGCCATGCCTTCAGGGCGTCGAATCGCGACTGGCCTTCGTGCGTCAAGCCAGCCGCCACGGCAGGCGGCCCGGCCTTCGCCGTGCGGCTGCGCTGGCGCGATGACGGCGCGGGCGCCGAGATCGATTCGCGCAGGCGCACCTGCGCTTCGCCCTTCAGCACCGCGCGCGAGCCCTCGGTCAACTGCAATGTATTGAAGGCCTGCGAATCGACCGCGAGCGAGCCCGTGGCGATCAATTGCCGCAGTACGCCGCGCAACTGCGCCTCGCTGAACTCCGCACCGATGCCGAAGGTGCTGAGCCGCTCATGGCCGAACTGCGCGACCTTCTCGGTCTTCTTGCCGCGCACGATGTCCATCACATGGCCCGCGCCGAAGCTGATGCCGCTTTGCTGCTGCACGCGGTAGATCGTCGAGAGCAGTTTGCGCGCGGCGTCGGTGCCGTCCCAGACGTCGGGTGGCGCGAGGCAGTTGTCGCAGTTGCCGCAAGGCTGTGACGATTCGCCGAAGTAGCCGAGCAATCGCACGCGCCGGCAATCGGTCGCTTCGGCCAGCGCCAGCAATGCATCGAGCTTGCCGCGCATCACCTGCTTGAATTCCTCGCCGGCGGGGCTTTCGTCGATCATGCGCCGCTGGTTCACCACGTCCTGCAATCCGTACGTCATCCACGCAGCGGCGGGCAGCCCGTCGCGCCCCGCGCGGCCCGTCTCCTGGTAGTAGCCCTCGATGTTCTTCGGCATGTCCAGGTGCGCGACGAAGCGCACATCGGGCTTGTCGATGCCCATGCCGAAGGCGATCGTCGCCACCATCACGACGCCCTCTTCGCGCAGGAACGTGTCCTGGTTGGATTGCCGCACCTCGGAGTCCAGGCCCGCGTGGTACGGCAGCGCGCGGATGCCTTCCTTCGCGAGTGTCTGCGCGATGTCCTCGACGCGTTTGCGCGACTGGCAATACACGATGCCGGCATCGCCCGCGTGGTCGCGCTCGAGGAAGCGCAGCAATTGCGTCGTCGCTTCCTTCTTCTCGACGATGGTGTAGCGGATGTTCGGCCGGTCGAAGCTGCTGACGAACTGCCGCGCCTGCTCCAGTTGCAGCCGCTCGAGGATGTCTTCGCGCGTGATCGCATCCGCCGTCGCCGTGAGCGCGATGCGCGGCACGCCCGCGTAGCGCTCGTGCAGCACCGTCAACGCGCGGTATTCCGGACGGAAGTCGTGTCCCCACTGGCTCACGCAATGCGCCTCGTCGATCGCGAAGAGGCTCAGCTTGCCGCGCTCGTGCATGGAATCGAGCTGCGCGAGGAACCTCGGAGTTGTCACGCGTTCGGGCGCTGCGTAGATCAGCGTCACCTCGCCGCGCAGCATGCGTTTTTCGACGGCGTTCGCGGCTTCGCCGGAGAGCGTGGAGTTGAGGAACTCCGCTTCGACGCCCGCTTCGTGCAAGGCGCCGACCTGATCGTGCATCAGCGCGATCAGCGGCGAGACGACGATCGTGACACCGTGCCCCGCCCGTTGCCGCGCGATGGCGGGGATCTGGTAGCACAACGATTTGCCGCCACCGGTCGGCATGAGGACAAGCGCGTCGCCGCCCGCCACGACGTGGTCCACGATGGCGCCCTGCTCGCCGCGGAAACGGTCGTAGCCGAAGACTTCGTGGAGGATGGAATCGGGGGCGGGAGAAAGGGTCTGCAAGATGGTCGCCATTGTCCGGGGGAAGTGGAGGAAATGGCCCGGCTGCCTACAATGATGCCTCATGAAACCGATCATCTACACCCGCGGCCAGGCGCTCCCCGGCATCCTCGAGAAACGCATCGCGATCCTCGACGGCGCCATGGGCACGATGATCCAGCGTTTCAAGCTCACCGAAGCCGACTACCGGGGCGAGCGCTTCAAGGACCATCCCCGCGACTTGAAGAACAACGGCGACCTGCTGAGCCTCACACGCCCCGACGTGATCCGCGATATCCACGAGGGCTACCTCGCGGCCGGCGCGGACATCATCGAGACCAACACCTTCGGCGCCACGACCATCGCGCAGGACGACTACGAGCTTGGCGAGTTCGCCGCGGAGATGAATCTCGCGTCCGCGAAGATCGCCCGCGCGGCGGCCGACAAGTTCTCCACGCCGGACAAGCCGCGTTTCGTCGCGGGCGCCCTCGGCCCAACGCCCAAGACAGCCAGCATCAGCCCCGATGTGAACGATCCCGGTGCGCGCAATGTCGACTTCGAGCAGTTGCGCGCGGCCTATTTCGAACAGACCAGGGCGCTGGTGGAAGGCGGCTCCGACCTGCTGCTGGTCGAGACCATTTTCGACACGCTCAACGCCAAGGCGGCGCTGTTCGCGATCGACGAATACTTCGAGCAGTCCGGCGAGCGGCTGCCGCTCATCATCAGCGGCACGGTGACCGATGCCTCCGGCCGCATCCTGAGCGGCCAGACGGTGACGGCGTTCTGGTACAGCATCCGGCATGCGCAACCATTGGCGGTAGGCCTCAATTGCGCCTTGGGCGCGGCGCTCATGCGGCCGTACATCCAGGAGCTGAACCGTGCTGCGCCGGATACCTTCATCAGCTGCTACCCCAACGCCGGCCTGCCGAACCCGATGAGCGAGACGGGTTTCGACGAAACGCCGGAAGTCACCTCGCGGCTGCTGCACGATTTCGCGGCCGAGGGCCTGGTAAACATCGTCGGCGGATGCTGCGGCACGACGCCGGACCATATTGGTGCAATCCGCGCGGCCATCGACCCGCTGCCGGCACGAGCGTTGAAGCGCGAGTTCTTCTACAAGGAAGCTGCCTGAGCAGGGACTCGACCACTCCGGGCACGACTCCTGCTTACAGCGAGAGTCTCCTCGGTTGGGTCATCTCGCAAGTTTCTTCAGCCCAGCCCCTCATATTCCCCAGGACGGGAAGGTCCTGGGGAATTTTTTTGCCCGTCAGTGCGGCATCAGCTCGTTGATCTCTTCGTTCATCGCCTGCGTGAGCTGGGCGTAGAGCTTGAGCTTTTCCTGGTGGTCGCGCATCCGTTGCGCGATCCGCAGGGCGATGGCCATGAGCAGCTTGGCGGCGGTGCGAGGCTGGTCGTCGACGAGCCGGTTCAGTGAGTCGCGCGTGAGCACGGCGCAGCGGACGTCGGTCGCGGCGATGCAGGAGGCGGAACGCGGCGCGCCGTCGAGCAGCCCCATTTCGCCGATGAGGCTGCCGGGACCCGCGACCGACACCGTGATGGGGGCACGCCGGTTGGCGACCGAGTTCTCGATCGTGACTTCGCCGTCGAGCACCAGAACCATGAAGCCGGTGTCCGCGTTGTCGCCTTCGCGGATGAACTTCGTGCCTTCGGTGATCTTGTGCGGCTGCATGTACGAAACGACCGCGCGCGATTCGCGACGGGTCAGTTGCAGGAGCGCCGTCGGCGCCGACAGCATTTCCGCCGCGCGCTCGGCCGCCGGCGAACCGGCGACGAGCGGTGGCCGGTCGCGCAGCATGGGCTGCTCTTCGGTTGCGGATCCACGGCCGAAGAGGCGGCCGAGAAAGCCATGGGGCGCGTGAAGGACATTGGCGAGGTGCATTTAGAATCGATTCTGGTCCAAGGAGCGCTGCAGCGACTAAGCAAAATGCTTAGCGTCAGGCTTGGGATTCCCTAACCGCGCTCACCTTCGTCCCGCCATGTCGCGGGCTGCAAAGACAAAGGTGAGAGAGTGAGCGACGCACACGTCCCCCCCATGAAGTTGTCCGGCCTGGAGCCCGTCTCCATCGGCCCCCTCCAGTCAGTTGGGGACAGAACTGAAGGTCAGTCCCCAATAGCGTCCTTTGTGAACGTAGGCGAACGCACCAACGTCACCGGCTCCAAAGCGTTCGCACGCATGATCCTCAACGGCCAGTTCGAGGAAGCGCTGGTCGTCGCGCGCCAGCAGGTCGAGAACGGCGCGCAGGTGATCGACATCAACATGGACGAAGCCATGCTGGACAGCAAGGCTTCGATGGTGCGCTTCCTGAAGCTCATCGCGAGCGAGCCGGACATCGCCCGCGTCCCGATCATGGTCGACTCGTCCAAGTGGGAAGTGATTGAGGCCGGCCTGCGCTGCATCCAGGGCAAGGGCATCGTCAATTCGATCTCCATGAAGGAAGGCGTCGATGCCTTCAAGCATCAGGCGCGCCTCGTCAAGCGCTACGGCGCGGCGGCGGTGGTGATGGCTTTCGACGAGAAGGGCCAGGCCGACACGTACGAGCGCAAGACCGAGATCTGCGAACGCGCCTACCGCATCCTCGTCGATGAGGTCGATTTCCCGGCCGAGGACATCATCTTCGACCCGAACATCTTCGCGATCGCCACCGGCATCGAGGAGCACAACAACTACGCGGTCGACTTCATCAACGCGACGCGCTGGATCAAGGAAAACCTGCCCGGCGCGAAGGTGTCCGGCGGCGTGTCCAACGTGAGCTTCTCCTTCCGCGGCAACGACCCGGTGCGCGAAGCCATCCACACCGTGTTCCTCTATCACGCGATCCAGGCGGGCATGGACATGGGCATCGTCAACGCCGGCATGGTCGGCGTGTACGACGAGCTCGAGCCGCAACTGCGCGAGCGCGTCGAGGACGTGGTGTTGAACCGCCGCCCGGATGCGGGCGAGCGCCTCGTCGAGATCGCGGAATCGGCCAAGTCCGGCGCGAAGGACGAAACGAAGAAGAACGAATGGCGCGCGAACTCCGTCGAGCAGCGCCTGTCGCATGCGCTCGTCTCGGGCATCACCGACTTCATCGTCGAGGACACCGAGGAGGCTTACCAGAACGTGCTCGCGAAGGGCGGGCGGCCGCTGCACGTGATCGAAGGGCCGCTCATGGACGGCATGAACATCGTGGGCGACCTGTTCGGCCAGGGCAAGATGTTCCTGCCTCAGGTGGTGAAGTCGGCGCGCGTGATGAAGCAGGCCGTCGCGCACCTCATCCCCTACATCGAGGAAGAAAAGAAGCAGCAGGCCGCGGCCGGCGAAGACGTGAAGGCCAAGGGCAAGATCATCATCGCCACCGTCAAGGGCGACGTGCACGACATCGGCAA
>JAZKIF010000111.1:0-5990 GCA_040385005.1 Pseudomonadota bacterium | reverse complement strand
ATGTAGAGCAAGCCGTTGATCGCGCTCGAGCCGCCGAGCACTTTGCCACGCGGCCACGAGATCTCGCGATTACCCGTCGCGGCTTGCGGCTCGAGCGGGAATTGCCAGGAAAACCGCGGGTCGTAGATCGTGCGGAAATAGCCGATAGGCAGGCGCAGCCAGAAATTGCCGCCCTCGCCGCCCGCCTCCAGCAGCAGCACGCGGCAGGAAGGGGCCGCCGAAAGCCGGTTCGCCAGCACGCAGCCGGCCGAGCCGGCGCCCACGACGATGTAGTCGTAGCCGCCGGATGCCTGCCGGGCGCTCCCCGTCATGCCTTCACGGTTTCGAGGAAGGGCTTGGCGTCGAAGTATTGCTCGGCCTTCAACGCGTTCTGGATGTTGGCGTTGGCGACGAAGAAGTCCGTGACCTGCTGCAGCCACCTGGTCACGGTGCCGTCCTGGTAGCGCGTGCGCCACTCGGCGTTGGTGAAATACTTCGACGCCTTGAACTGTTCCTTGAAGTCGGCCAGCGGCACTTCCTTGTACTGCGACTTCTGCAGCATTTCGGCGGCGGCATCGGGCTTCGAGGTGATCAGCGCGTTGACTTCGGCCCACGCCGCGATCACCTTGCCGATCACGGGATGGTTCTTGTCGTACCAGTCGTTGCGCGCGGCCCAGCCGCCCATGATCGCGGCCTGGGGAAAGAACGCGGAGGCATCCACCAGCTTCTTCGCGTTGGGCATCTTCTGCTTGATGACGCTATCGAACGGCACCCACAGCGCGACCGCTGGCACGGCGCCGGAGATGAACGAGGTCACCGCCTCGGTCATGCGCTGGTTCACCAGTTGCACGTCCTTGCCCGGATCGAGGTTGCCCGCGCGCAAGGCGCGGTCGAGGAACACGTGGGCCGTCGTGCCCGTGGTGGTGGAGATCTGCTTGCCTTTCAGGTCCGCGACCGACTTGATGTCGTCGCGCACCCAAAGCTGCGCGGTCGCGTACTCGATGTTGTTCATCAGGAACACCTTGCCCTGCCCGCGCGCCGGGAAATTCGACACCACGGCCCCGGTGGCAAGCATGTCGAGGCTGCCGCCGATCATGGCCTGGAACAGCTCGAGGCCGGTGGTGAACTGGATCATCTCAAGCTCCAGACCCTGCTTCGCGAACGCGCCGTTCTGCTGCCCGAGCCAGATGTGGCCGTCCACGGCGGGCGTGTGCAGGTAGCCCACCTTCACTTTGGTGCGCTGCTGCGCGAACACCGGCAGCCCGGCGCTTGCGATGGATGCGGCCGCGGCCGCCTGGATCAGTTGTCTGCGCTGGATGGCCATGGTGTCTCCTTCGGATGAATCGGTGGGGTTGGGGTCAGTCGGGGAACTTCAGTCGATGTGTCGCACGGCCTGGCGGGCCTGCGCTTCGTATTCCTGCATCACGAGATCGCGGATGTGCGCGCGCAACTCGCCGAAGCGCGGGTCCTCGTGGACGTTCTCCGCGCGGGGATAGCCGAACGGAACGTCGATCACGGTGCGGATGCGCGCCGGGCGCGCCGTCACGACGATGATTCGCGACGACAGGTAGATCGCCTCTTCGACGGAGTGCGTGATCAGCATCACCGTCTTGCCTTCGCGCGCCAGCACCTGCAGCAAAAGGTCCTGCATCGCCGAGCGCGTCTGCGCATCGAGCGCCCCAAACGGCTCGTCCATCAACAGGAACTGCGGCCTCACCGCGTACGCGCGCGCGATCGCGAGGCGCTGCCGCATGCCGCCCGACAAGTGCTTGGGGAAATGGTTGGCGAAATCCGTGAGGCCCATCAGGCCCATGTAGCGCTGAGTGATCTCCTCGCGTTCCGCCGCGCCGACCTTGCTCGCCGAGAGCTTGAGGCCGAACTCGATGTTCTGCCGCACGGTGAGCCACGGAAATACGCCGTACTCCTGGAAGATCACGCCACGATCCGGACCCGGCGCCGTCACCTGCGTGCCGTCGAGCAACACCTGGCCCTGCGTGGGCTGCACGAAGCCGCCCACGATGTTCATCATGGTCGTCTTGCCGCAGCCCGACGGGCCGATGATGGAGACGAACTCACCCTGGCGGATGTCGAAGGTAACGCCGTCCAGCACGCGCATGGGGCCCTGATCGGTCGGGAAATCGACCGAAACGTTCTCGAAGCGGATGCGCACCGGAACGTCGGCGGCCTGTTGCAGCATGGCGTTCATGCGATGCGATCCTGCCAGGCCACCAGCCGGCGCGTCGCGGCGCGCAGCGCGATGTCCATCGCCAGCGCGATGAAGCCGATGCAGATGATGCCCACGTAGATGATGTCCAGCTGGAAGAACGACGACGCGTTCTGGATCAGCGCGCCCAGGCCCTGCTGCGCGGCGATCAGTTCCGAGGCCACCAGCGTCGCCCACGCCACGCCGAGCGCCACGCGCACGGCGGTAAGGATGTGGGGGATGGTGAGCGGCACGATCACCTTGCCGAAGATCTCCAGATCGCTCGCGCCCAACGTGCGCGCGACCTTGATGAAGATCGGGCTGATCTGCGCGATGCCTTCGTACATCACGATCACGCCCGCGAAGAACGAGGCGTAGAACAGGATGGCCGTCTTGGCCGCCTCGCCGATGCCGAAGTACACGATGACCAGCGGGATCAGCGCGATCGGCGGCAGCGCGCGAAAGAAATTGATGACCGGGTCGATGAAGGAGCGCAGGCCCTTGTACCAGCCGAGACAAAAGCCCACCGGCACCGCGAGCAGCACGCCCAGGGTCACGCCGATGAAGACGCGCTGCGTGGACATGTAGATGTCCTGCCACAGCCGGCCCTTCGACAGCTCGATGAATTTCTCGAGCACCTGGTGCGGCGCGGGCACCAGCGCCGGGTTGACGAGGCCGCTGGCGCGCACGCTGTACCAGAGCGCGAGGATCAGCACCCACGGCGCGAGCACCAGCAGGACGCGAGGGATAACACTCTGTTTACCAAACATCCTATGAATAGTACCATCGGCTTTTGTGTGCCGTTCTCGGTTGTTTCCCTAGCCATATGCTTATGTCGGCGCGTTTCCAGGACAGCCCTATCCCCCGCTATGCGCAGGTGGCCGATCTCATGCGCCAGCGCATCGCGCGCGGCACCTGGCCGCGCGAGCACCGGCTGCCATCGCTGGAGGAATTGATGGAGGAATTCGGCGTCGCGCGCGTCACGGTGCGCCAGGCGATGGACCTCCTCTCTCGCGAAGGACTCGTCTCCGCGCAACAGGGCCGTGGCACCTTCGTCACCGCCACGCCGTCCCGCGAACGCATCATCAACGTCTCCACCACGCTGGAAGAACTCGCGCGCATCTACGAGGATACGCAGCCCAAGATCGTCAACATCGACGAATCGGTGAGTTCCGCGCCGCTGGACATGGCCGAGGGCGCGCCCGCCCCGAGCTACGCCTTCATGCGCCGGGTGCATTCGCGCGACGGCCGCCCCTACTGCGTGATCAACATCTACCTGGACGAGCGCATCTTCCGCCGCGCGCCGCAGGCCTTCCGCGCGAAAACGGTGATCCCGCTGCTCACCTCGATGAAGGACGTCGGCATCCACACCGCGCACCAGGTGATGACGATTTCCACGGCCGACATGGAAGTCGCGCGGCAACTCGAGGTGCCCGTCAACTCGCCCGTCGCCGAAGTGCGCCGCATCTTCAAGGATGTGGAGGGGACCGTGATCTATCTTGCCGATGTCACCTACCGCGGTGACGCGATCCGACTCGAAATGGACCTGAAGCCGTGAGCCTGCCCGCGCTGCCCCAGTCGCCTATCCGTCCCGCGAAGGCGCAAGCCTTCGTCTTCCGCTGTCCGATTTCCACGCCGGTAAAAACGTCGTTCGGCACCATGCACGACCGTCCCGCCGTCTTCGTGCGCGTCGAGGACGAGGACGGCGCCGTGGGCTGGGGCGAGGTGTGGTGCAACTTTCCGTCGTGCGGCGCGGAACATCGCGCGCGGCTCTTCGACACGGTGATGGCGCCGCTGCTGCTTTCGCGCGGATTCAGCGGCCCTTGCGAAGCCTTCGAATTCCTCTCGGACAGGACCGCCGTGCTCGCGATCCAGTCCGGCGAGCACGGGCCGATGGCGCAGGTCATCGCGGGCATCGACCTCGCGCTGTGGGACCTGTGCGCGCGCCGCGCGAAGCAGCCGCTCTGGCGCTACCTTGGCGGCACGCGCGATCGCATCCCGGTTTACGCGAGCGGGCTCAACCCGGATCAACCGGAGGCGCTGGCCGCGACCAAGCTGCATGAAGGCTATCTCGCGTTCAAGCTGAAGATCGGTTTCGGCGAGGAGCGCGACACGGCGAACCTCGCCGCCCTGCGTTCATTGCTCGGCAGCGGCACGCCCTTGATGGCCGATGCGAACCAGGGCTGGGACTTGCAGGAGGCGATGCGGATGGCGCCGCACTTGCGGGAATTCCGGCTGGGCTGGCTGGAAGAGCCGTTGCGCGCGGACCGGCCGTGGTCGGAATGGACTCAACTCGCGAAGGCCACGGACATCCCGCTCGCGGGTGGAGAGAACCTGCTGGGCACTGATGCGTTCGACATCGCGATCGCGCAATCGCCGCTCACCGTGATGCAGCCCGACCTCGCCAAATGGGGCGGCATCTCGGGCTGCTGGCCGGTGATCGTGAAGGCGCGCGCGGCGGGACTTCGCTACTGCCCGCACTTCCTGGGGGGCGGCATCGGCCTCATGGCTTCCGCGCACGTGCTCGCGGCGGCCGGCGGCGACGGCATGCTGGAAATCGACGCGAACCCGAATCCGCTGCGCACGCTGTTGTCGCCGCGGCTTTCGGTGATCGAAGAAGGATGCTGCCGGCTTGGAGATGAGCCGGGCATCGGGGTGACGCCGGATCTGGTGTCGGTCGCGGAGACTGCGATGCGTGGGTGCTGATGGAGAAATCTTTTTTTGAACGCAGAGGCGGCACCTGGATGCCGGATCGAGTCCGGCATGACGATCAAGCGCGAAACGATTCGCGCAACTGGCGCTTGAGCACCTTCCCGATTCCGCTGCGCGGCAAATCGCGAACATAGCGGACCGCCGAGATGCGCTGCGTCTTGCCAAGCTGCGCATTCGCCCACGCGCGCAGTTCCTGCTCGGGCAACGCAGCTTCGCCGGGCACGACAAAAGCCACCGGCGTTTCGCCCCACTCCTGCGATGGCACCCCGACCACGGCCGCATCCGCCACGCCCTCGTGCTTGCGCAGCACGGCCTCGAGATCGCTCGGGTAGATGTTGAACCCGCCGGAGATCACCATGTCCTTGCGACGGTCCATCAGCGTGAGGAAGCCGTCCTCGTCGAAACGCCCGACGTCGCCGGTGCGGATGTAGCGGTTGCCCGCCGGGTCGTACCACTCGGCCTCGCGCGTCTTGTCCGGCTGGTGGTGGTACTCGATCATCATCGACGCGGAGCGCCCCACGACCTCGCCCACTTCGCCCACGGGCAACTCGCGCTCTTCCTCGTCGATCACGCGCATGTCGTGTCCCTCCGCGGGCCTGCCGACGGTTGCGAGCTTGTGCGGAACGTTGTGCGCCTCCAGGATGCAGGAGCCGCCGCCTTCGGTCATGCCGTAGAACTCGACGAGCCCACCGGGCCAGCGCTGCAGGATGTCGGCCTTCAGCTCCGCATGGAACGGCGCGCTGGTGCAGAACTTCATGACGAACGACTCGAGGTCGAAGCCGTCGAACTCCGGCATCGCCATGATGCGCCGGTATTGCACGGGCACGAGCATCGCGTGGGTGACGCGCTCCTTCTCGGCGAGCGCGAGCCACGACAACGCGTCGAACTTCGGCGGCGCGAACACCACGCAGCCGCCTTTCGCGATGGTCGGGAAGAAGCACACGAGCGTCGTGTTCGAGCACAGCGAGGTCGCGATCTGCGTGATGGACTCGGGCGCGTATCCATAGTTCTGCGCGCGCGCGACGTGCTGCCACCGCATCATGTGCGGCTGCACGATGCCCTTGGGCGTGCCGGTGGTGCCCGACGAATAGATGAT
>JAZKIF010000110.1:39936-49829 GCA_040385005.1 Pseudomonadota bacterium | reverse complement strand
CGATCTGCGCGACCTTGGTGTTCAGGCCCTGGCCCATCTCGGTGCCGCCGTGGTTCACCTGCACGCTGCCGTCGGTGTACACGTGCACGAGCGCGCCGGCCTGGTTGAAGAAGGTCGCGGTGAAGCTGATGCCGAACTTCACCGGCGTGATCGAGATGCCGCGCTTGATGACCGGGCTGGACGCGTTCCACAACGCGATCTCTGCGCGACGCACCCTGTAGTGGGACGTCTGTTCGAGCTGCGTGATCAGCGGATGAAGGATGTTGTCCTCCACCTTCATCTGGTAGTGGGTGACGTTGCGATCCTCGACGCCGTACAGGTTGCGCAGGCGCACGTCGAGTGGGTCGAGTTTCAGGGTGCGCGCGATGTCCGAAAGGATCGCTTCGATCACGATCACGCCTTGCGGCCCGCCGAAACCGCGGAACGCCGTGTGGCTCTGCGTGTTGGTCTTGCAGCGGTAGGAGGCGATCTCGACGTCGGAGAGGAAGTACGCGTTGTCCGCGTGGAAGATCGCGCGGTCGGCCACCGGGCCGGAGAGGTCGGCGGAGAAGCCGCAGTTCGCGAGCATCGTGAGTTTCAACGCCGTGACGAGGCCGGAGTCGTCGAAGCCCACCACGTAGTCGTAAGCGAACGGATGTCGCTTGCCGGTGACCATGAAGTCGTCGTCGCGGTCCAGGCGCAGTTTCACGGGTCGCTTGAACTTGCGCGCGGCGAGGGCGGCCCACACCGCGAGGTGACCCGCTTGCGTTTCCTTGCCGCCGAAGCCGCCGCCCATGCGACGGCATTCCACCGTCACCGCGTTGTTCTCGATGCCCATGGCATGCGCGACCCAATGCTGGATCTCGCCGGGGTGCTGCGTGCTGGAGTAGATCCACCACTGGTTCTGCTCCAGCGGAAGCGCGTACGCGACCTGGCCTTCGAGGTAGAAGTGCTCCTGGCCGCCGACTTCGAGCTGGCCGGTGAGCGTGTGCGCCGATTGCTTCAGCGCGGTGTTCGCGTTGCCCCGTCGCACGGTGACTGGCGGCAGCACATAACTTTTCGCGGCATGCGCGTCGCGCGGCGAGAGGATCGCGGGCAGGGCTTCGATGTCCAGTTCCACCTTGCGCGCGGCGCGGCGGGCGACCATCACGGTGTCCGCGATCACGAGGCCGATCACCTGGCCGATGTGTTCGACCGTGTCGCGCGCGAAGATCGGCTCGTCGCCCACGAAGGTCGCGAGCATGGGATCGCCGGGGATGTCGCCGGCCAGCACCACGCCGCGCACGCCGGGCATCGCCATGGCTGCCGCGCAATCCACGCCGCGCAGTTTTCCATGCGCGACGGTGGAGAGGATGGGCGCGGCGTGCAGCGTGCCCTTGATCTCGGGGATGTCGTCGACATACGCCGCGCTGCCCGCGACTTGCGCCCTCGCGCTTTCGTGCGGGCGGGATTTGCCCATCGCCGGGCCAGTGGACGAATGCGTATGCGGCGACTTCGTGGCGGGTGCGAGGTTGCGCTCGCCGGCATCGGCCGCGCCGCCAGGCCCGCCACCCGTGGTCGAGGTGAATTCCTTGTCGCGCATGTTCATGGCGTTGCCTCCACGACCGCGTTGACGTTCTCGAGGCTGATCCCTCGCATCCCCTGGCTCTCCAGCCAGAAGCGCTGCATCAGGTTGCCGAGCACTTCGCTGCGGTAGGCCGCCGAGGCGCGCATGTCGCTGATCGGCTGGAATTCGGCGCGCAGGGATTTCGCGGCGGCCTGTGCAGCCGCGGCGGTCCAGGGGCGCCCGATGAGCGAGGCCTGCGTCTTGACAGCACGCACCGGCGTCGCCGCCACGCCGCCCGCACCGATGCTGATTTGCTTCACGACCCCATCGTCGAGCGTGAGATTGACGACGAGGCACACGGCCGAGATGTCGTCGTCGTAGCGTTTGCTGATCTTGTAGGCCCGCAGGAATTCCGATGAAGAGGGCAGCGGGACCTTGATCCATGCCAACACCTCATCGGAAGCGAGCACATTCTTCCGGTAGCCCGTGTAGAAATCCTCGAGCGGCATTTCGCGGTGGCCACGCGTGCTCATCAGCACCACATGCGCGTTCAACGCAATGAGCAGCGGCATCGAGTCGCCGATCGGGGATCCATTGGCGACGTTGCCGCCGAGCGTGCCCGAGTTGCGCACCGGCAACCCGGCGAAGCGATTCGCGAAGGTCTTGAGTTGCGGGCGGTCCGCGACGAGCGCATCGTACGCATCCGCGAGCGTGACGGCCGCACCGATCGCGATGTGGTTGTCATAGCGCTCCACGCGTCGCAGTTCCTCGACCGCGGTGACATCGAGCACGTCGGAAAACCGCATGTGCATCTTCGTCACCCACAGGCCGACGTCGGTGCAGCCGGCGACGATCTGCGCTTGCGGGCGGGCGGTGCGCATGGCGACCAATGAGGAGAGAGTGCGGGGGCGCATGTAGCCGGACGCGGCGGGGGTCGCTTGCGCGGCGGCCAATTGCGCGCGAAGCTTCTTTTCATCGATGCGCACGCGGGGCAGCACCTCCATTTCCTGCGCGGCATCGAGGATGGGCCGGTAACCCGTGCAGCGGCACAGGTTGCCTGAGAGCTCCTCCTGCGCCAGCTCGCGCGTCACGGTTCGCCCCCGGCACACATGGTTCTGGTACATGCCGAACAGGCTCATCACGAAGCCGGGCGTGCAGAAGCCGCATTGCGAGCCGTGGCACTGCACCATCGCCTCCTGCGCCGGATGCAGCGTGCCGTCCCCCTCGGCCAGATCTTCCACCGTCCAGAGCGCCATGCCGTCGATCGAATGCGCAAGGCGGATGCAGCTGTTGATCGCGCGGTATTTCAGGCCGTCGCCTTCGGGTTCACCGAGGACGACGGTGCATGCGCCGCAGTCGCCTTCGCCGCAGCCTTCCTTGGTGCCGGTGCACGACAGGTCCTCGCGCAGCACTTCCAGCAGCGTGCGGTCGGGTGGTACATTGTCCAGCGCGACCAGCTCGCCGCGGCGTATGAATCGGATAGTCCGGGATTCCATGTCTTTGCAAAGTAGGTGTCGTGAAACTTGGCCTAGAGGGTAGACAGGCAGCCGCACCGCAACATAAGCCGCCTCATATGAGAAGAATGCAGGCCCCGGTATGAGAGATCAAGCTCTTTTCGACAAGATAGACCTCCACTTGATCAGGGTCTTGCATACCGTGTTGACCGAAAGAAGCGTTTCCCGGGCCGCCGTGCGGCTCGGCATGTACCAGCCGGCGGTCTCCGCCGCCCTGAAGCGGCTGCGTGAGCTGTCGGGCGACCCGCTTCTGGTGCGCTCGGGCTCCGGGATGGTGCCCACGGACGCCGCCCTGCGCATGGTCGAGCCCAGCGCCAGCATCCTGCGTGCCGCCGAGGTGCTGTTCAGCGGGGCGCGCGGTTTCGATCCGCAGACCTCCACCAACACCTTCCGCGTCGCGGCGAGCGACTACCTCGATCCCCTGTTCCTGCCGCACCTGGTATCGCAGATCAAATCGCACGCGCCGCTCACGCATATCGAGATCCATCCGCTCTCCGCCGACTCGGACTATCACGCCCACCTCGCGCAAGGCGACGTCGACGTGGTGATCGGCAACTGGCTCAAGCCCCCGGAAGACCTGCACCTGGGCAAGCTCTTCGCCGACGAAGTGGTGTGTCTGGTGTCGAAGGAGCACCCCGCCGCGCGGCGGGGCTGGACGGTCGAGGACTGGCTGGAGGCGGAGCACATCGCGCCGACACCGACCCACCCCGGCGCGCGCGGCGTGATCGACGATCACCTCGAAAGCCTCGGCCTGGTGCGCAACATCACGGCGCGGTGTCCGCATTTCGGGCTGATCCCGGGGATGGTGGCATCCAGCTTGCTCATGCTGACCACGGGCCGCCAGTACTGCGAACGTTTCACCGCGCACCTGCCGGTCAAAATCCTCGAATGCCCGATCGATTTCCCGCAGCTCATGTACTACCAGCTCTGGCACGAGCGCAGCCATGCCTCGGCTTCGGCCAAGTGGCTGCGCGACCAGGTGAAGAGCGTGGCGGCGGCGCTGCGCAAGGAATGAACCGGAGACCCACGCAGTGATCCCCCGACTCCAGCTCGCGCACATCACCAAGCGCTACCCGGCGGTGGTCGCCAACAGCGACGTGTCGCTCACCGTTCAGCCCGGCGAGGTGCACGCTGTGCTCGGCGAGAACGGCGCCGGCAAATCGACGCTGATGAAGATCATCTACGGCAGCGTGAAGCCCGACGAGGGCAGCGTACTGTGGAACGGCCAGGCCGTGCACATCCGCAACCCGCAAGAGGCGCGCGCTCTGGGCATCAGCATGGTGTTCCAGCATTTCAGCCTGTTCGACACGCTCACGGTGGCGGAGAACGTCTGGCTCGGCCTGGACAAGTCGCTCACGCTCAACCAGGTCACGCACAGCATCACCGCGAAGGCGGGCGAGTACGGGCTGGACATCGATCCGCATCGGCCGGTGCATACGCTCTCCGTCGGCGAGATGCAGCGGGTGGAGATCATTCGCGCGCTGCTCACGAATCCCAAGTTGCTGATCCTGGACGAGCCGACCTCCGTGCTGACGCCGCAGGCCGTGGAGAAACTCTTCGTCGTGCTGAAGAAGCTCGCGAGCGAGGGCTGCAGCATCCTCTACATCAGCCACAAGCTGCATGAGATCCGCGAGCTGTGCAATGCGTGCACGGTGCTGCGCGGCGGCAAGGTGACGGGCGTTTGCAACCCGCAGCGCGAATCGAACGCGTCGCTCTCGCGCTTGATGATCGGCGCCGAGCCGCCGGCGCTGGAACACCATGCGCGCCAGCCTGGCGACGTGGTGCTCGGTGTGCGCGAGTTGAAGCTCGCGCGTGAAGACCAGTTCGGCGTGGACCTGGATGGCATCACGCTCGAGGTTCGCGCGGGTGAGGTCGTGGGTATCGCGGGCGTTTCGGGCAACGGACAGAAGGAGTTGCTGTTCGCGCTGTCGGGCGAGGATACGCGCGCGCAGGCGTCCATGATCCAGGTGTTCGGCAAGGATGCCGGGCGCCTCGGGCCTTCGCAGCGCCGCGCGCTCGGCGTGCATTTCGTGCCGGAAGAGCGGCTGGGGCGCGGGGCGGTGCCGACGTTGGGCCTGGCGCACAACTTGATGCTCACTCGCACCGATGCGGTGGGCAAGGGCGGGTGGATTCGCGTGAAGGCGCTGCAGAAGCAGGCCGGGGACATCATCGCGCGCTTCAACGTGAAAGCGGGCGGGCCGCATGCAGCGGCGAAATCGCTCTCGGGCGGCAACTTGCAGAAATTCATCGTGGGCCGCGAGATCGATGCGAACCCGAAGCTGTTGATCGTCTCGCAGCCGACGTGGGGCGTGGACGTGGGCGCGGCGGCTCAGATTCGCGGCGAGATTCTCGCGCTGCGCGACGCGGGCTGCGCGGTGCTGGTGGTGAGCGAGGAGCTGGAAGAGCTGTTCGAGATCTGCGACCGGTTGCATGTGATCGCGAAGGGAAGGCTCTCGCCGTCGGTGGATCGGGCGCGGGCGACGGTGCCGCAGATCGGGGAGTGGATGAGTGGGTTGTGGGTGGTGCATCCGTTGAGGGAGCCTGCCGCGAGCGCCCTCACCCCAACCCTCTCCCAGAAGGAGAGGGAGCAAAACCAGGAAGGCAATTCAAATGCTTAAGCTCGAACCGCGTCCGCAGGCGTCCAAATTCTGGAGTCTCGCTTCGCCGATCCTGGCGCTCGCGATCACCGTCGTGATCGGCGTGATCCTCTTCGTGGCGCTCGGCAAGGACCCGGTGAAGGGATTGCAGGTCTTCTTCTGGGAGCCGATCAAGTCCCCGTATGCATTGGGCGAGTTGACGGTGAAGGCGACACCCTTGCTCGTCATCGCGCTGGGCCTCGCGGTGTGCTTTCGCTCCAACGTGTGGAACATCGGCGCGGAAGGGCAATTCATCATCGGCGCGGTGGCGGCGGGCGGCGTCGCGCTGCTCGCGGACAAGGAGACGGGCCGCTGGATCGTCGTCATGATCGTGCTCGCCGGCATCCTCGGCGGCATGGCGTGGGCGGGGCTGGTCGCGTTGCTGCGCGACCGGTTCAACGCGAACGAGATTCTCGTGAGCCTGATGCTCGTCTACGTCGCGGATATGGTGCTCAGCTACATGGTCTATGGGCCGTGGAAAGACCCGGCCGGCTACAACTTTCCGCAGACCAAGACCTTCGACGCCGTGACGCAGATTCCGCGCCTCATGCAAGGCTCGCGCGTGAGCATCGGTGTGTTGATCGCGCTCGGCGGTGTCGCGGCGCTGTGGGTGTTCCTGTTTCGCACGCGCGCCGGGTTCGCGCAGCAGGTCGGCGGACTCGCGCCCGCAGCCGCAAGGTACGCAGGCTTTTCCTCGCGCAAGGCGCTGTGGGTCGCGTTGCTCACGTCGGGCGGCGCGGCGGGTCTTGCGGGCGCGCTCGAAGTCGCGGGGCCGATCGGCCAGCTCACGCCCTACGTGCCGGCGGGCTATGGATTCGCCGCGATCATCGTCGCGTTCGTAGGGCGGCTGCATCCCGTGGGCATGGTGTTCTCGGCCATCCTCATGAGCATGTTCTACATCGGCGGTGAACTCGCGCAGTCACGCCTGGGCCTGCCCAAATCGCTCACGGGCGTGTTCCAGGGCCTGCTGCTCTTCACGCTGCTGGCATGCGACACGCTGATGGCTTACCGCTTGCGTTTCGTGGTCGCGCCCACGCTGAAGGAATCGACCTGATGGAATCCTACGCACTGCTTTTTGCCGCAACGCTCAACGCGGGCACCGTGCTCGCCATCGCCGCGCTCGGCCTCCTCATCAACGAGAAGGCGGGCATCGTCAACCTCGGCGCGGAAGGAATGATGCTGTGCTCCGCCATCGCGGGCTTCGCGGCCGTGGTGCACACCGGCAACGACTGGATCGGCTTCGCGGCGGGCATGGGCGCGGGCGCGCTGCTGGCCGCGATCTTCGGGCTGTTGGTGATCTGGCTCAACACCAACCAGTACGCAACGGGTCTGGCCCTCAGCCTGTTCGGCGCGGGCTTCTCCGCGTTCGCGGGCATCAAGTACGTGCAGGAGAAGTTGCCGGAGCGGCCGCACTTCTCGATTCCGCTTTTCGGCGACATCCCGTTGCTTGGCCCGGCGCTGTTCCGCCAGCACCCGATGGTCTACCTCGCGATGGCGCTCGTGGCCTGGCTGATCTGGTTCCTCTATCGATCGCGCACCGGGCTCGTGCTGCGCTCGGTCGGCGAATCGCCCGAATCGGCGCATGCGCTCGGCTATCCGGTGCGTCGCATCCGGCTTGCCGCGGTGATCGCGGGCGGCGCGCTGTGCGGGCTGGCGGGTGCATACATCTCGGTGATCTACACGCCGCTGTGGGTCGAGGGCATGGTCGCGGGCAAAGGCTGGATCGCGCTGGCGCTCACCACCTTCGCCACGTGGCGTCCGGCCCGGGTCTTGCTCGGTGCCTACCTGTTCGGCGGCGTGACCATGCTGCAGTTCCACTTCCAGGGCATCGGCGTGGATATCCCCAGCCAGTTCCTCACGATGCTGCCGTATATCGCCACCATCGTCGTGCTGGCGCTGATCTCCCGCAACCCGGCGTGGATCCGCATCAACATGCCCGCGTCGCTGGGCAAGCCGTTTTATCCCGGCTCATAATCACCGGTTTCTTAAACACCCAGGAGAAGGACTCGCCCATGACCGATCTGAATACACGTTCGATGCTGAAGCTTGCGGCGCTGTCCGCGCTGGCCGCCGCCGCCGTTGCCGGCTGCAGCAAGGGCGAGGCGCCGGCGCCCGCGCCCGCCGCGACAGCCCCGGTGGCATCCGCCCCCGCGCCGGCACCCAAGCCCGAGCCGCTCAAGATCGCTTTCGCCTACGTCGGCCCGGTCGGCGACGGCGGCTGGACGTTTGCGCACGACAACGGCCGCAAGGCGCTCGAGAAAGAATTCGGCGACAAGATCGTCACCAGCTTCGTCGAGAAGGTGCCCGAGTCCGCCGACGCGGAGCGCGTGCTGCGCGACATGGTGGCCCAGGGCAACAAACTCATCTTCGGCACCACCTTCGGCTACATGGAGCCGATGCTGAAAGTTGCCGCGGACAACAAGGGCGTGAAGTTCGAGCACGCCACCGGCTACAAGAGCGCCGAGAACCTGCGCGCCTACGACAGCCGTACCTACGAGGGAGCGTACATGGCCGGCATCATCGCCGGCAAGATGACCAAGACCAACACGCTGGGCGTGGTCGGCTCGATCCCGATCCCCGAGGTGATCCGCAACATCAACAGCTTCACGCTCGGCGCGCAATCGATGAACCCGAAGGTGAAGGTGAAGGTGGTGTGGGTGAACGAGTGGTTCAGCCCTCCGAAGGAGACCGAGGCCGCCACGTCGCTGATCAACGGCGGCGCCGACGTGCTGATGCAGAACACCGATTCGTCGGCCGTGCTGCAGACCGCCGAGAAGATGGGCAAGCGCGCCTTCGGCTGGGACAGCGACATGACCTCGTACGGCCCCAAGGCCCACCTGGGCTCCGCCGCCATCAACTGGGCGCCGTACTACATCAAGGCCACGCGCGACGCGCTCGACGGCAAGTGGGCCACGTCGCAGGAGAAGATCTGGTGGGGCGTGAAGGAAGGCGCGATCGACATGGTGTCCATCGCCGCCGACGTGCCGGAAGACGCGAAGAAGAAGGTCGACGAAGTGAAGGCGGGCCTGAAGGACGGCACGTTCCAGATCTGGAAAGGCCCGATCACCGGCCAGGACGGCAAGCCGATCAAGGACAGCGAAGGCAAGGAATGGACCGGCTCCGATGCGCAGCTGGGTGGCATCAATTTCTACGTCAAGGGCGTGGAAGGCAAAGTGCCGGGCGGCGAGAAGAAGTAGGGCAGTCGTGATTGCGGGCTTGACCCGCAATCCATGCCAGATGAAAGGCCGCCACGAGCGGCCTTTTTTTTTCGATGATCCGGTGCGTTGGAGGAAGCGCCGCGCCAGATGGTTATTATTAAGTTCTCAAAATAACGATCAGAGAGGACTTAATGATATTTTTCTACAGCTTTTCCATTGCCAAGTCGGTCGCCCTTTTTCTGCTGGCGGTGATCGCGGGACACGCGTTCGCCCAGGAGGTCATCCCGGACTTCTACCGCGATCCCGGCTTGAGCCCCAACCGCGACTACGTCAATCAGAGCTTCAACGAACACATCGACCCGTTCACGGGGGCATTGCAGCAGCACTACGTCGATCTTCACATCCCCGGCAACGGCGGGTTCGACCTCAAGGTCGTTCGCTCCTATAACAGCGCTTCCGTCGATCCGCTGAATCCGGCGGTGAGCGAGTCGCTGGCAGGGGTGGGATGGACGGTGCACTTCGGGCGGGTGCTCAAGACAAAGCAGTCGACCATCTGCACGGACCAGAACGCGCAGTCGGTGGTGGACAACCCGGTGCTGGAACTGCAGGACGGCAGCCGCCAGTTGCTGGCCTTCACCGGAACAACCGCACCGCTGATGTTGACCCCCCAGCGATGGCGGGCCGACTGCGCCACTGGCGGCGCCTCCGGGCTGATCGTGCGTTCGCCCGATGGCGTGCGCTACGACATGACCCAGCTGGTGAACGTGGGCAGCGGCGTCGCACCCGTCTATGCCTGGTACACCACGAAGATCACCGACCGGAACGGCAACCACGCGACCATCGCCTATGCGGCCGGCGCGAGCCCCGAGATCACCGGCGTCTCCGCGAGCGATGGCCGCTCCATCATCTTCGGCTATGCCGACAGCGGCCTCACCAGCCGCCGCATCACCTCCATCACCGGCGCGGGACAGACCTACAGCTACGGGTACACGGCGGTCCCCAGCGTGACCGGGGAGTACTTCCTGACCTCGGTCACACGACCGGGCGGGACGCGCTGGGA
>JAZKIF010000110.1:0-39926 GCA_040385005.1 Pseudomonadota bacterium | reverse complement strand
GACTACACCTACAACGCGAACGTCGACCCCGCCGCCGGAAGCTACGTGATGAGCGGCGTCTCTTATCCCCAGGGCGGCGACATCCACTACGGCTACGGTTTCGTGTACTTCGATTCGCAGGCCAACCCGGCCAGCCGCGCGACGGTCGTGACGAGCAAGTCCGTGAGCACCGGCGGCAACTGGTCGTTCGCCTATGCGCCGGGCGCTCCCGGCAACTACGACACGACGACGGTCGGCACGCCGTCCGGAACCGTCACATATCGCCACATCGGGCCGAACTACTCGTCGTCCGGCACCGTGTGGATGGTCGGCTTGCTGATGTCGAAGACGATCGGGTCGGTGCAGACCGAAACCTACACCTGGGGCAAGCAGAAGATCTCCAGCGAGAACTACCTGCGGCCCGGGGCCTTCGTCACCAAGGTGGATGCGGGCGAGACCAACGCGCCGCTGTTGACCCAGAAGACGGTCACCCGCAACGGCGCCTCGCACACGACGAACTACAGCGCCTTCGACGCGTACGGCAACGCGGGCACAGTCACCGAGGCCGGCGTCAACGGCGGCAACCGCACGTCCAGCTTGACCTACTACGTCAACACGACGCTGTGGATCGTCAAGCAGCCGCAGAACGAGACCTTCACCGGCAGCTCGGTGACGCGATCCTTCGATGCCAGCGGCAACCTGACGTCGATCAACCGGGACGGTGTCGTGACCGGCTACAGCTACGACGCGCAGGGCAACGTCGGGGCGGCGACCTTCCCGCGATCGCTCGTTCACGGCTACACGAATTACAAGCGAGGCATCGCGCAGTCCGAATCGCAGCCGGAAGCGATCTCCATCAGCCGCGTGGTCAGCGACGCGGGCAACGTCACTTCGGAGACGAACGGCGAAGGGCGGACTACCGGCTTCGCCTACGACGGGTTGAACCGCATCACCTCCATCACCTATCCCACCGGCTCGGGCGTCACGATCTCCTATGGCGCGGCGTCAAAGACCGCCACGCGCGGCGGTTTGACGGAGAGCACGCAGTACGACGGCTTCGGCCGTCCGACGAGCGTGACGCTCGGCGGGATCGCCCGGACGTTCACGCACGATGCGTTGGGGCGCAAGACCTTCGCCTCCGATCCGGGCGCAAGCGCGGGCACCAGCTACCAGTACGACATGCTCGACCGCGTCACTCGGGCAACCCATGCGGACGGCACCTATCGCACCGTCTCCTACGGCGCCGGCAGCAAGACCGTGATGGACGAGCGCTTCCACGACACCACGTACTCGTATCGCGCCTACGGCGACCCCGACCAGCAGAGCCTGATGGGCATCGCGGCGGCGGATTCCTCGGCCAGCGTGTCGATCGTGCGCAACAGCAAGGACCTTGCGACATCCGTGACCCAGGGAGGCAAGACGCGCACGTACGGCTACAACGCCAACTACTACCTCACCTCGGTGAACAACCCCGAGACGGGCATCACGACCTATGGCCGCGACGCAGCGGGCAACATGACCTCGCGGGCGGTCGGATCGTCGGGAAGCACGTCGTATGCGTACGACGGCCAGAACCGGCTCACGTCCACCACCTATCCGGGCAGCGGCGCGATCAGCCAGACGTACAGCAAGACCCACAAGCTCAAGACGGTGTCGGCCGCGGCGGCCAACCGGAGCTACGCCTACGACGCGAACGACAACCTGACCAGCGAATCCTTGACCACGGGCGGCCTCACACTGACGGCGGGTTACGCGTACAACGGCGTCGATCAATTGACGTCGATCACGTATCCGCAGTCGAACAGCGTCGTCAACTACAGCCCGGACGTTCTGGGCCGGCCGACGCAGGTGTCGGGGTACGCGAGCAATGTCACCTACTGGCCGTCCGGGCAGGTGAACACGATCACCTATGCCAACGGCACGGTGACCAGCTATGGGCAGAACCTGCGGCTGTGGCCCAGCACATTCGTCACGCGCACGGGCAGCACCTACCACGCCAACAGCAGCTACGGTTACGACGGCGCCGGCAACCTGACCAGCATCGGCGACACGACGGACAGCAGCTACAACCGCACGCTGGGCTACGACAACATCGATCGCCTGACCAGCGCCACCGGCCCTTGGGGCGCGGGCGCCATCGCGTACAACGGCCTGGGCAACATCACCAGCCAGACGCTCGGCTCGTGGGCGCTCAACTACAGCTACGACGCGAGCAATCGCCTGGGCAGTGTCTCGGGAAGCCGCTCGGCCACGTACGGTTACGACGCCTACGGCAACATCGTGTCCGGCGGCGGGAGCACCTACACGTACGACGGCGCGCCCAACCTCACGTGCGTCAACTGCGCGAACGCCTCGCTGAAAGTCGCCCACGCCTACGACGGCCTCAACCAGCGCGTCTCCGTCACGAGAGGCGGCGTGGCGAGTTACGAGTTCCACGACTCGCGCGGCAACCTGCTGGTCGAGTACAGCCCCAGTGGCACGACGAAGCTCGTGGAATACATCTACCTGGGAGGCAAGCGCATCGCCCAACGGGAAACGCCTTGAACCCAAGAACAACAACAAGAATCCAGGCCCATCCATCCATGAACACATTCCTGAACAGTCTCTTGCGCTGGAGCGTCGTGCTGCTGGCGATGCTGCTGGCCCCGGTGCTCGCGCAAGCGCAGAACAATGCCGCGTTCGTCTCGCAAGTCGTGCCGGCGTCGATGAACGCGGGGCAGCCGTACAGCGTGTCGGTGACGGTGAAGAACACGGGCGCGACGACGTGGACGACAGCGGCGGGCTACACGCTGGCCTCCCAGAACCCGACAGACAACACCACCTGGGGCGCCAACCGCGTCGCGCTCGCCAGCGCGGTGGCGCCCGGCCAGCAATACACATTTGCCGCGACGGTGATCGCGCCGGCCTACGGCACGTACAACTTCCAGTGGCAAATGGGCCAGGAGGGCGTGCAGTACTTCGGTCCGTTGACGCCCAACGTGGTGGTGAACGTCGGGACGGGCAACAACGCGGCCTTCGTCTCCCAGAGCGTGCCGGCCAGCATGATCGCGGGGCAAGGCTATCCCGTGTCGGTCACCATGAAGAACACGGGCGTGACGACGTGGACATCGGCCGCGGGCATCCAGCTGGGCTCGCAAAACCCGAGCGACAACACCACATGGGTGGCCTCGCGCGTCGCGCTCACCAGCGCCGTGGCCCCGGGGCAGCAGTACACGTTCAGCGCGACGGTGCCCGCGCCGGCCACGCCCGGCACGTACAACTTCCAGTGGCGCATGGGGCAGGACCCGATCGAGTGGTTCGGCACGGCCAGCACCAACGTCGCGGTGAACGTGGCGCCGGCGCCGCCGACCATCACGGTCTCGCGCAACCCGGTGACGATGGTGGCCGGGCGCGCGTTCACGGTCACATGGGGCACCACCGGAGCGACGACTGTCTCGCGCTCTTGCACGGCCACCGGCACGGGCTACGCGGGAACGACGACGTTCGCGATCAGCGGAACGTCGACGGGGACCGCGCTCGTGGGGTGGGTGGGCAACCCATCGACCTGCACCTGGACGGCTACCGGAAGCGGCGGCTCCGCGACCAAAGTCGAGACCATGACCACGGTTGCGCCTCCCGCTCCGGTGGTGACGGTGAGCCGCACGCCGGCGCCGATGACGGCGGGCCAGAACTACACGCTGACCTGGAGCTCGACCGACGCCACGGCGATGACACGCAAGTGCACCTCCACCGGCACCGGATATGTGGACAACAGCACTCTGGCCGTGGGCGGCACGTCCACCGCATTGGCCAATGCGGCATGGGTGGGCTACCCGTCGACCTGCACGTGGACGGCCACGGGATACGGCGGCAGCGGCAGCAAGGTGGAGACGATGACCACGGTGGCCGCGCCGGTCATCAAGATCACGTACTTCCACAACGACATTTCCGGCACGCCGATGATCGCCACGGATGCGAGCGGGAACGTGCTGTGGAAGGAGACGTACCAGCCCTACGGCAGCAAGCTCAACAACCAGGTGGCGAGCGGCAACAACAAGCTGTGGTTCGCGGGGAAGCCGTATGACGGGAGTACGGGGCTGTCGTATATGGGGGCGAGGTATTACGACCCGGTGTTGGGAAGGTTCATGGGAGTGGATCCGAAGGGGGCCAATCCTGAGGACATCCATAGCTTCAACCGGTATGCGTATGGGAACAACAACCCGTACAAGTTCGTGGATCGGGATGGGCGTGCCTCGACGCTACTCATCCCCGCTGCCGTCACCGTGCTTGTAGCGGGAGGCATCTACTCAGCGGCGTCACCTGCTCAAAGGCAGCAGATGATCGAGAGTGCAAATCGGTTGATGCGGAAGGTCGATGAGGCTGTTGACAAGTTTAGAGGGCTTGTTCTTAATGAGTCAGGTGGCGGCGATGCTAAGGGTGGGGCAGGTAGCCCTGAGGTCAAGCCGTCCGACGTGGCCGGTAAGACTCCGGATCAGATCGACCAACTGGCGAAGGAAAAGGGACTGCAACCAAAGGGCCCTGATCCACAAAAAGGCAAGGGAGCATACGTTGACCCGGTTACAGGGGAGCAACGTGTTCTCGTGCACGGCGATCACGCGCACGTCAATGATGCGTCTGGAAATCGACTCGACATCAATGGCAACCGAGCGCCGTCGAATTCCCCGGATGCTCATCTCCCCATCAAAGCAACACCATGATTGGAAAGCTCTATGCATGACTGGACACTCGAAAAGATCGAGTTCGATTGGCGATCAGCACGCGCGACCATCAAGTTAGAGGATTCAACATTTGCTACCAGAACACTGGTCGCTGAAAACGTCCAAGATATCCAAGTGCCCCGAGTAAACGAGTGGGGTCCCAGCGTTAGCGTGAACGAGGTATCGGCAGTTGAGTTGCTTCCTTCCGGAATGAGACGCCTGAGGATCGAGATGCAGTCTGGAGATGTGATCCAGATCGTGGCCGAGCGATTCGCTCTCCCTTAGGTCATGCATGAGTGGAAGAAGATTTTCCGACTTCTATGCGAAAACGTTGAGCCCGAAAATCTTTCGAAATGTCTAGTTAATTCGAGTGTTGTGGGTTACTCAATGCCGCTGCGGCACTCACTGCGGACTGCTTGGATTTTTCGGTTGATTCTCGATGGCGGAGTTTCGCTGGAGTTCTCTTCCGCCTGCACAGCAGTCGATGGATGGCAAGAGGTGGGCAGTCTGAATATTGAACTCGTCGATCAGACAAATGAAAAGCCCGATGTAGATGCAGTCTTGGTTCTAGTAAACGTGCCTCCATTCCGCGTCACATCACTCGCGAAACTGATTTACGAAGAAAAAGACTTTCGCTCAGAGTGCGGTATCGCCATTGGTGGGAAAGATGGGGAAATCGTAGTTGCTACCGGGGCTTCACCTGGCTCGGTTTCCATCGCGCCCCGTTTTCGACGATTCCTTTCGAGCCGGAGTTTCAACTTGCCGGGTGTCGGCGTGAGCCCCTGTAGGAGCGGACCGTTCTTGAAACGCCCGGAGCAGTCACTCTCTTCGTCTTAATCCAAGCCACGCCATATCGCGTCGTTTTTAAACCACTTTAGAAAAGGAAGCCGTGAAAATCATGCGTACCGCGTCACTCATCTCGTCGTTGTTCCTGATCTCCATCTCCCTGTCGCACCGGTTGGCGTCAGCCGAGATCTTCAAATGCACCGGTGCGGACGGCAGAACCAGCTATTCCGACTCGCCTTGCGCGGCGGCAGGCGCGAAGGAAGCTCGCGTTCCCATCGTGGCAGGACCGGCACGCGCTGCGTCGGCGCAAGGCAGAAACTGGGCGGCTGAAAACGCGGCTGCCAATGAAAGGGCAGCCGCCGCACCACCTCGGGACGTGGCAAGCGCGTCCGTGGCCGACGTCCAGAAGGCGCCGGCGTCACCCAGGAGCACTCGGGAAATCGTGGCCGAGTGCGAGGCGAGCCGCGGCACCAATTGCAGCAGTCAAGAAGAAATCGCGCGACGCCGCGTGGATGACCGCGAACTGACCCCTGAAGAGGCGGCGGCCCGGCAGTCCGCCGTTGCGGGAAGACGGGCAGCGGGGGCGGCGGCCCAGGCGGAGACGAAAGCGCCAGCGGACTCCGCTGGCAAGGAGCAGGCCAAGCCCCCGGCGCCGGCTCCCCTCAAGCCGGGCCGCTGAACTGTGTCCATTCCGCTCGCTCCTCTCCACCTGGCCCTGGCCGGAGCGCTTTTCATGCCGGCCGATTCGTGGGCGCAGGCCACCGATCCCGCAGCCATCGTCGAAGCCGTCCGTGATGCCGCGACAAAACGCTCCGGCATTCCCGCGAGCCAATTGCAGGTCGTCTCCATGGAACGCGTCACCTGGTCCGACGGCAGCCTGGGGTGCCCCCGTCCAGGCGTTCTCTACACGCAGTCCCTCGTCCCCGGCTGGCGCGTCAAGCTGCAAGTCGGCGGCGAAGTGTGGGACTACCACGCCGGCGACCGCGGCCAGCCGGTGCTCTGCCCACCGGATCGCGCGAAAGCGCCGCTGCCCAGCACGCGCAACTGATTCGAGCGCAACGGCGAATCCCAGGATTCCGTTCAGCTTGCGTTCACGCATCCGCGTGCAACATCACCGCATCAACAACCGATGGAGCCTCCATGAAACGCCTCGCCCTTGCTTCCCTCTTCGCCGCCGCAGCCGTGGGCGCCCATGCCCAGTCCTTCATGGACAACGCCCGCGTGCGCAGCGTCGATCCGCAGTACGAGAGCGTGAGCGTTCCCCGCCAAGAATGCTCCAGCCAGATGGTCAGCGAAGTGCGCCGCACGGGCGGTGAGCGCCAGTACGGCGGCGCCGTGGTCGGCGGCGTGGCGGGCGCGGTGGTGGGCAACCAGATCGGCAAGGGCCACGGCCGCGAAGCCGCGACGGCGCTCGGCGCCGTCGTGGGTGCCCTCACCGGCGACCGTGTGCAGAACCAGAACCGCGTCGAGCTCTACGAAGAGCAGCCGCGCGAAGTGACCACTTGCCGCACCGTGAACGACGTGCAGAACCGCGTCGCCGGTTACCGCGTCAACTACGAGTACCGCGGCCAGCAGTTCACCACCGTGATGCGCGACAACCCGGGCGCGAACCTGCAGGTGCGGGTTTCGGTCGACCCGGTCGGAAGGTAATACCATGCGGCATCGTCTCTGGCTGCTGCCGCTGAAAATGAACCTGCTCATCCTGCCGATCCTGCTCGTCCTCGCGCTGTTGACGGCGCCCGCATGGGCCGACGTGAGCCGCGACGGCGCGGCCGCCGCGGCGCAGCAAGCCACGGGCGGAAGGGTGCTGTCGGTGGAGCGTGCCGAGTCCGGCGGCCGCCTGGTGTGGCGCGTCAAGGTGGTCACAGGACGCGGCGAAGTCCGCGTCGTCCTGATCGACGCCGCCACGGGCCGGCCTCTTTAAGCCGACGAGGCCGGCACGCGATGCGCTTGTTGCTGATCGAAGACGAAGCGCCGCTGCGGCTCAGCCTCGCACGCCAACTCGAAGCCGACGGATACCGCGTCGATCAGGCCGCCGACGGTGAAGACGGTCTCTTCCAGGCGCGCGAATACCCGGTCGATCTCGCCATCGTCGATCTCGGCCTGCCGAAGCTCAACGGCCTTACCGTCGTGCAGCGCCTGCGCGCCGACGGACGCACCATCCCCATCCTGATCCTCAC
The DNA here is from genome assembly GCA_040385005.1 of Pseudomonadota bacterium. Lineage (GTDB taxonomy): Bacteria > Pseudomonadota > Gammaproteobacteria > Burkholderiales > Burkholderiaceae_C > Ramlibacter. The sequence continues at coordinate 32,284 of JAZKIF010000110.1, read as the reverse complement.
CGCGCGCGGCAGCTGGCAGGACAAGGTGACAGGCCTGGAGGCCGGCGCGGACGATTACCTCGTCAAGCCTTTCGAGTACCCCGAACTCGCGGCGCGCGTGAAGGCGCTGCTGCGGCGCTCGCTCAAGGCGACGTCTGACGTGCTCACGCTCGGGCCGCTCGCGATGGATTTCTCCGCCCAGGCCGCGAAGCTGAATGGCGATTCGCTCGAACTCACCGCGTTCGAATACCGCCTCCTCGAATTCCTCGTGCGCGAACGTGCGCGCGTGGTGACCAAGCAGGAGCTTTCCGACTACCTGTACCCCCACGACGAGGACCGCGACAGCAACGTGCTGGAAGTCCTCATCGGGCGCCTGCGCCGCAAGCTCGACCCGGACGGCACGCTGGCCCCGATCGAGACACTGCGCGGGCGTGGGTACCGGTTCAAGCTGGAATGAAATTCCAGGATTCGATCCGGGCGCGCCTGGTCATCGGCGCCACCATCGTGCTCATCGCGTTCGTGGCCGGTGCGGGACTGGCCGTGCAACGCGCCCACGAGGACAGCGTGCGCGCGGGTCGCTTCGCGCAGTTGCAGAGCACGGTCTATCTCCTGTTGGCCGGGGCGGAGCTCGACGACAAGGGCACGCTGGTGATGCCGCCTTCGTTTCCCGAGCCGCGCCTGTCGCTGCCCGGCTCGGGGCTGTACGCCAACGTGTTGAACCTGACGAAGCGCGAGGTATGGCAGTCGCCTTCCACTGTAGGGAGGAGTCCGCCATTCCAGCGCGACGTCGAGGTCGGCCAGTGGCGCTACGACACGCTCGCCGCGAACGGCCGGACCTATCTCGCGGCGAGCTACGGCGTGAGCTGGGCGAGCCCGAAGAAGTCCTTTCCGCTCGTGCTGTCGGTGCTGGAAGACAAGGCGGAGTTCGATCGCGAGATCGCCGTCTTCGGTCGCACGATGTGGACCTGGCTCGCGGGCGCGGCGTTCCTGCTGCTGCTGTCGCAGACGCTGTTGCTGGAGTGGGGCCTGTCGCCGTTGCGGCGGATCGCGCGCGAGGTTCGGCGCATCGAGCAAGGCGAGCAGGCGCAGGTCGAGGGCAAGTACCCCGCCGAGATCACCGCGCTTACCGACAACCTCAATACCCTGATCAAGCAGGAGCGCGTGCGCCAGACGCGCTACAAGGAGGCGCTGAGTTTCCTGGCGCACAGTCTCAAGACACCCTTGGCCGTGCTGCGCGGCGCGCTGCACGAGCCGGCCGGTTTGAGCGATGCGGTGGCGCAGCAGGTGACGCGCATGGACGACATCGTGCAGCACCAGTTGGGACGCGCTGCGGCGAGCGGCTCCGCGCGCTTCGCGCCGCATCTGCCGCTCGCGCCGGTGTTGAACCGGATCCGCGATTCGCTGCAGAAGGTCTATGCGCACAAGGCACTGGGCTTCGCGATCGATTGCCCGCCAGCCTTGAGCTGGCGAATCGACGAGGGCGATGCCTTCGAGATGCTGGGCAACGTGATGGACAACGCCGCGAAGTGGGCCTCGCGCCGCGTGAACGCGCGGGCCTGGGTGGAGGGCAACCGGTTAAACATCCAGGTCGACGACGACGGCCCCGGCTTCACCGACACCGAGTCGATCCTGCAATTGCATGTGCGTGCGGACGAAAAGGTGCCGGGGCACGGCGTGGGTTTGGCGGTGGTGAATGACCTGGTCGCGAGTCATGAAGGGCAGTTGAAGCTCATCCGCTCGGACCTGGGCGGGGGCCGCGTCGTGATCATCTTGCCTGCCGCCTGAGCGCGCTGCGATCCGTTCAGCTTGCGTTCATGCAGGCCCGCGCATGATGGCTTCACCTTAACCAGGAGCCCTCATGAAATCCTCACTTTCCGCCAAACTGCTCGCAGGCGCCGCACTGGCGGTCGCGGGTTTCGGCGCCGCTACCGCGGCCCATGCACGCAGCGACGTGGTTTTCTCCATCGGCCTGCAAGGCGCGCCCGCGTACTACGAGCCGGCACCGGTCTATGTGCAGCCGCAACCCGTGTACGTCCAGCCGCGCCGCGTCTACGTCGCTCCCGCTCCGGTCTATGCGGAGCCCGCGCCGATCTACTACCGCTCGTACGAGGAAGAGCGCGCGTGGCGCCGTGCGGAATGGCAACGCAAGCAATGGCGCCACCATCACCGCAATTGGGATTGATCGATCCTTTCCATAAAAAAGCCCGGCAATCGCCGGGCTTTTTCATGGAAGGCCGCTTGCGCGGCCGTTAGAGGTTCAGGGATCGACGCGGATGATCGTCGGGTTCGGCAGGCTGGTCGTGCCGCCGTACACGACGGACCCCAGGTACTTCGTCCCGCTCGTCAAGCCGCTGGTGGCGATGCCGATCGTGCCGGCCTGCCCGGTCGTCGCGGTTGCTGGCGCGGTGACTGTCATGTTGCCCGCCGCCGTGCTGCCCAATTGCCACGTGAACAGGTTGAAGTTCGCCGCGCCCGAAGGCACCGCGAATCCGAGCACGCGAACCGTGTAGGTGCCGGCCGGCGGGTTGCGGAAGTTCACTTCTTCCGCGGCCGTCGCACCGCCGCTCGATCCGACGAGCGCGCCGTTCAGGTAGACCTCCATGTCGAGGTCGCTCGCCTGGCTCACATCGCTGTCGAAGGTAGAGAAGCGCACGTGCGTCATGCCGGCGGGAATCGTGACGGTGAAGTCCACCGTGCCATTCGTCGCCACCGAGCCTGCAGCCTTCACCGCGGGGACGAGGCCGCGCGCCGTCGCGGTGAACGCGCCGTCGTAGCCGAAGGTCACGTTGTACGTGCCGTTCGCTTCGGCCGGCGCGCCCATCGCGACAGGTCGCGCGACGATCGGCACGCGAACGTTGTGCGTTCCGTCGCTCAACGTCAGCTGCCCACCCGCGTACTCGAGCAGCGGCGCGGACGCCGTGCGCGTGAACGTCGTGGTGAACGTCTTCGTCTCGCCGGGCGCGATGGTGAACGTCGCGGGGCTCACGGCCACGGTGAAGCCGGCCATGCCCGCGAGGCTCGCGGTGTAGGTCGACGATGTCTTGCTCACGTTGGTCACGCGGCGCGTCACGGTCTGGATGCCGGGCAGCGCGCCGAGCGCGATCGAGGCACCGTTCATGTCGCTCGGGTTCAGCACCGGGATGCCCGATGACGTGCAGGTCGAGGCGGGCAACTGCGTGCCGCACAGGAAGCCCAGCCAGTCGTTGAAGCCCGAATCGAACACGAGGCCCGGATCGACCGCGGCGATCGGCTTCACGTGGCCCGCGCCCTGGCGGAAGATCACGAGCGGGTTGGTGTTCGGCCCGTCGAGCACGTCGGTGCCGGTCGTCATCAGCGCCGACTTGATCGCCATCGGCGACCACGTGGGCTTCAGCTGCTTGAACAGCGCCGCGAGGCCGGCCACGTGCGGGCTGGACATCGAGGTGCCGCTGTACAGGTCGAAGCTGCGGCCGGAGTTGCCGGGCGGCGCGACGGCGGCGAGGATGTCGTTGCCGGGCGCGATGAGGTCCGGCTTGAGCAGGCTGCCGGTCGCGAGCAAGGGGCCGCGCGAGGAGAACGACGCCGCGAACGGGGCAGGGGACGCGAAGTCGAACGTGCCTTTTGCAATGGTCGCCGTGGCGCTCGCCGTCGCCGCGTAGGCTTTCAAGGCCGCGCGGGACGTGTCGGCCACATGAACCGTGGGCACCGAGTGGTAGTCGGCGTTCAGCGTGTTCGGGCTCGTGTTCACGAGCACCATGCCGATGCCGCCCGCTTCCTGCACGGCGAGGCTCTTGTTCACGCGATCGTTCGTTCCGCGGTCGCAAAGCACGACCTTGCCCGCGACCTTCGCCGGATCGAGCACGGGTGTGCCGCCGTTCCACGATGTCGAGAAACACAGCGATGCGGACGTCGCGCTCGCGCCCGGCATTCCGGCCGCGGAGGCGTCGATGAACGCGGCAGGGCCCGCCGACGCCGCGGCAACCGAGATGCCGCTGTACGTCACGCCGTTGCCCAGCGTGACGGACCCGACGGCCGTGCGGTTGTGCGTGCCGGCCGCGACCGTCGTGAGCCACGGACCGGGGTGCGCGACGGTGCTTGTCGTGGGGCCGTCGTTGCCGGCGGAGGCCGCGACGAACACACCCGCATCAGCCGCGAACAGGAAGGCGATTTCCACCGGATCGCGGAAATTCGTCGACGAGCCGCTGATCGAGAAGTTGATCACGTCCACGCCGTCCGCCACCGCCTGGTCGATCGCCGCGACGCTGTCCGACGAGAAACAGCCGCCTTCGGGTTCCACCGACCAGCAGACCTTGTACGCCGCGATGCGCGCACGCGGCGCCATGCCGCTGATCGTGCCGAAGTTGGCCGCCGGCCCCGTGACGGGCACGCCGCTGTTGCCGCCCGCCGTGCTGGCCGTGTGCGTGCCGTGACCCCCGAAGTCGCGCGGCGAGTTGTACTCGTGCGGGAAGGCGGCTGCGACGCCCGCGTTGCCGCCCCAGCCCGCGTTGTAGTAGCGCGCGCCGATGAGTTTCTGGTTGCAGTCCGTGCCGGCGAACTGGTCGCCCGGCGTGCACTTGCCGTTCCAGCCGGGGATCTGCTGGTATTCCAGCTTGCCATCCTTCGAGGCGTTACCGTTCGCGCCGGTGCGATCCGAGAAGCTGAGCGACTCGGGCCAGATGCCGGAGTCGACGCTGCCGATGATCACGCCTTCGCCCTTGGCGCCGGTGGTGTTCCAAAAGCCGGCGGATCCCGCGAGGCCGAGGAAGTTGGGCGTGGACGATGTGTCCATGGCTCGCACTTCGTCCTTGCTCACCGCGAGCACGCCCTTGGTCTGCGCGAGCTTTTGCGCCTGCGCTTCGGTGAGTTCGGCCGCGAAGCCGTTGTAGACATAGCCGTAGCTATAGAGCTTCTTCGTGCCGCCGACGCCACGCAGCGCGACGTCGTGCTTCGCCGCGAGGTGCGCCATGTAGGTGATGACTGCCGGCGAATTCGGGTCGATCTTCCTGCCCTTGGCCGGCTTGGTCGCGCGCAGGCCCGACGTGGTGCCGGTGTAGGCGGAGACGGGCATCTCGTCGAGCTGCACCACGTACACATTGTTCTTGCGCGTCTGGCCGACCTTCTTGCCGCGGTCGGTGTCGACGGGCAGGCTGGTGACCGCATCCGGGCTGGCGGCCTGCGCTCGAAGTGGTGTGGGAGAAGAGTCCGCCGTCGCGGCCAGCGGGGCCTGGGCTGAAGGTCCGGCGGCGGGGGTGTCAGCGCCGCCTCCGCAGGCCGCGAGCAGTGCGGCCGTCAACGCCGACGCGCACGCCGGCCTCCATGTCCTGAACACATGTTTCATTGCTGCATTCCCTCCTTGGGGCAGTCGATCGGCCAACCTTGTAGGCGCGCCGATCTGGTTGATATGTTGGATACCGCTCGGCCCGAACATCGATAAAGCGCGGGCCGGCGTCATTCGGGCACGGCCCAGCTGCAGCGTCAATGGGAGCAACCTGCAACAAGGTATTGATGAGCACTGGTTTTTGGTAACCGCCTGTTGCGCACGCGCCTTCGCGATATGCTCGCTTTTGCTTTTTGATCACGACGCGCAACGACGATGCCCACAATTCCTGAAATCCCCGCCGACCGCCTGCCGGACTTATTGCGCGCGATGCCCAAAGCCGAACTGCACATCCACATCGAAGGCTCGCTCGAGCCCGAACTGATTTTTCAGCTCGCGCAGCGAAACGGCGTGAGCATCCCGTATGCGAGCGTGGAGGAATTGCGCAAGGCCTATGCCTTCACCAACCTGCAAAGTTTCCTGGACATCTACTACGCCGGCGCGAGCGTGCTGCTGAAGGAGCAGGACTTCCACGACATGGCCTGGGCGTACTTCCAGCGCGCCGCCGCGGACAACGTCGTTCACGCCGAGCTGTTCTTCGATCCGCAGACGCACACCGCGCGCGGCGTGGCGATGAAGACCGTGATCGACGGCTTGCACCGCGCCTGCGAGGAGGCGCGCGGCAAGCTCGGCGTGGATGCGTCGCTCATCCTGTGCTTCCTGCGGCACCTGAGCGAGGAGGAGGCCTTCGAGACGCTCGAGCAGGCGCTGCCGTATCGCGACAAGTTCATCGGCGTCGGCCTGGACTCTAGCGAAGTCGGCCATCCGCCGGAGAAATTCGCGAAGGTGTTCTCGCGCTGCCGCGAGCTGGGATTGCATCTCGTCGCGCATGCGGGCGAGGAGGGGCCGCCCGCTTATGTATGGACCGCGCTGGACACGCTGCATGTCGAGCGCATCGACCACGGCGTGCAATCGGTGAAGGATCCGGCGCTGATGGCGCGACTCATAAGGGACCGCATTCCGCTCACGGTGTGCCCGCTGTCGAACCTGAAGCTGTGCGTCTTCCCGAAACTGGCCGACCACAATTTGAAGCAACTGCTCGATGCGGGCATCGTCGCCACGGTGAACTCCGACGACCCGGCGTATTTCGGCGGCTACATGAACGACAACTTCCTGCAGACGTTCGCGGCGACGGGAATGACTTCGAAGCATGCGTACCAGCTGGCCGCCAACAGCTTCGAGGCGAGCTTCGTGGATGCTTTGCTGAAGCAGCGATGGCGAGGTCAGCTCGACGAGGTGTTCGCCTCGTTCGCCTGACCGGCGCTGGCGGTTAAAATTCACTTCGCCGCTGCGCCCCGCAGCGGCGATTTTCTTTTCGGGGCCATGTAGAGGACCACCATGTACAAAAACCTCGTAGCCGCTGTCGCGGCCGCCTGCTTTTTACTTCCCGCAATTTCTTCCGCCGCCGAGCCGCTCAAGGTCGGCTTTGTCTACGTCGCGCCCATCACGGATGCGGGCTGGGTGCGCCAGCACGAGGACGCGCGCCTTGCGGTGCAGGCCGCGTTGGGCGGCAAGGTCAAGACAGATTTCGTCGAGAACGTGCCCGAAGGCCCCGATGCCGAGCGCGTCATCCGCGATCTCGCGTCCACCGGCCACAAGCTCATCTTCACGCCGAGCTTCGGCTACATGGAGCCGACGCTGAAGGTGGCGAAGGACTTCCCCGACGTGAAGTTCGAATCCATCACCGGCTACAAGACGGCGCCCAACGTCGCGACGGCGAATGCGCGCTACTACGAGGGCCGTTACCTCGCCGGCATCGCGGCGGGCCGCATGACGAAGACGCACGTCGCGGGTTATGTCGCGGGCTTCCCCATTCCCGAAGTACTGCAAGGCATCAATGCGTTCACGCTGGGTATGCGCTCGGTCGATCCGAAGGCGCAGGTAAAGGTGGTCTGGCTCAACGCGTGGTTCGACCCGCCGCGCGAGCGCGAAGCAGCGATGACGCTCTTCAACCAGGACGTGGACGTGATCGCATTCCATACCGGCTCCACGGCCGTGATGACGGCCGCGCAGGAGCGCGGGAAGATGGCCGTGGCCTATCACTCCGACATGCGAAAGGCCGGCCCCGACGCGCAGATCGTCGCCGTCACGCACCAGTGGGGCGACTACTACAAGCGGCGCACGCAGGCGGTGCTGGACGGCACGTGGAAGAGCGGCAACGTGTGGGGCGGCGTGAAGGAAGGGATGATCCGCGTCGGCGACTTCGGGCCCAAGGTGCCCAAGGCGGTGCAGGCCGAGGTGATGGCGCGCCAGAAGGACATCGCATCGGGCAAGCTGCGCCCGTTCGTGGGCCCAATCGTGGACAACGACGGCAAGGAAGTCCTGGCCAAGGGCCAGTCGATGACGGACGAGCAGATACTGTCCATGAACTTTCTCGTATGGGGCGTGCAGGGGAAGATTGCAAAATAGCGCGATGCGCGCATTTCGAGCCTCCATCCTGCGTTTCGCCGACGATGCGTCGGCGGTCTATGAAGAAGACGGCCTGCTGGTCGTCGGCCCCGACGCGGGCGGACGACAAGTCGTGCGTGCCGTGGGAAGCTACCAGAAGATCGCGGGCAACTTCCCCGGCGTCGCCGTGGAGCACCTGCCCGGACGCATCATCGCGCCCGGCTTTATCGACTTGCACATCCACTTTCCCCAGCTCGACGTGATCGGCTCGCCTGCCGCGGGCTTGCTGCCCTGGTTGGAGAACTACACATTCCCGCACGAGTCGCGGTTCTCCGACGAGGCGCACGCGCGCGAGCTCGCGACGTTCTTCGTCGATGAGTTGCTGCGGCATGGCGTGACGACCGCGCTGGCGTTCGCGACGTCGCATCCTTCGTCGGTGAATGCCTTGATGGCTGAGGCGCAATCGCGCGGCATGCGGCTCATCGCGGGCAAGGTGCTGCAGGACCGTCACTCCCCGGACGGCGTGCGCGACGAGACGGAGCAATCGCTCATCGACACCGAGTCGCTCATCGCGAAGTGGCACGGCAATGGGCGGCTCGGCTACGCGATCACGCCGCGCTTCGCGCCGAGCTGCAGCGAGGCGCAGTTGCGGGGCGCTGGCGAACTCGCGGCGAAATATCCCGACGTGTGGATCCAGTCGCACGTCGCGGAGAACCTGGACGAGGTCAAGTGGGCGCGCGAGCTGTTCCCGTCGTCGCGTAGTTATCTCTCCATCTACGACGATTTTGGCCTGATGCGCGAGCGCTCGATCTATGCACACTGCATCCACTTCGACGACGAGGACCGCGCGCTGATGCGTTCCACCGGCGCGGCGGCGGCCGTGAGCCCGACGAGCAACCTGTTCCTCGGGAGCGGCTTCTTCGACTACGAAGGCGCGCAGCGCGTCGGGTTCAAGCACGGCCTGGCCAGCGACGTGGGAGGGGGCACCAGCTTCAGCCCGTTCCATACGATGCTCGCTGCGTATTACGTCGGACGCGAAGGCCAGACCAAACCTGGCATCTCGCTCTCGCCGCAGAATCTTTGGTGGCAACACACCGCGGGCGCCGCGAAGGCGCTGGGGCTCGAAGGCGTTGTCGGCAATCTTCAACCCGGTTGCGAAGCGGACTTCATCGTGATCGACCCGAAGGCGACGCCACTGCTCGCGCGCAAGACGGCCAATGCCGCAAGCCTCGATGAGCTGCTCTTCTCGCTGATCGTGCTGGGCGACGACCGCGCGATCGAACGCGCCGCGCTGGAAGGCGTCAGCGCGAAGCCAGTTCGAGCTTGAGCGCCACCGGCTTGCCGGCCGCCGCTTCGACGTTCGCTGGCGGCGCGACGGATGCCCGGCTTCCATCCACCCCGGCCTCTTTCAAAGCCGCCACGATGGCTTCGGCGCGCTGCGCTCCCAGCTGCGTGAGCGCATCGGGCGCGAGCTTCTGGTTCTGGTTCAGGCGCTGCTGGAGTTGCGCGTAGAAGGCGCCGGCGTCCGTCACCTGCGGCTCGCCTTGCACCATGTTCGTCACGCGGCGCCACACGGGCACCTTGTCGGATTGCGCGGCGGAAGCGCTGTCGGCCGCGGGCGTGGCGGGTGTGGCCGATTCCGCAGTCTTCTTCGCCTTGTCCAGCTCGGCGTCGCCGAAGCGCTCGGCATACAGCTCTCGCAGCGCCTTGCGCACCGCGCGGTCGCCGGTGTCGATGGGGCCGGGCTCCTCGCCTTCCTGCAGTTTGACGCCCGCGCGCTTGGCCACCTCCAGACGCACCGCGCGCATGCGCAGCGCCGCGCCGTCGGCGGCTTCGCTGTAGTGCCCCGGCACCGCGAGCTTGAGCTGCGCGCGTTTCGCGAGGATTTGCGCCACCTGCTTGAGCTTCTCGCGCTCGGGCGGCAGCAGGCGCGGGCTGCCGGCGTCGAAGTCCACGGCCTCGAGCTTGTCGCCCGAGATGCCAAGCATGCCGCCGAGCGCGCGGAATGGCGCAGTGACGAGGCGCGTGAGCACGTTGCCGATCGCCTTCCACACGATCGCGCCGTAGCTGAATTGCGGATCGTTCATGTCGCCCGACACCGGCAGCCCCAGGTCGATGCGGCCGTCGCTGTCCTTGAGGATGGCGATGGCCAGCTCCAGCGGGAGCTTCATCGCATCGGGGCTGTCCACGCGCTCGCCCAGCGTCAGCTGGTCCATGACGATGCGGTTGTTGCCTTCGAGCTGGTTGTTGCGGATGCGGTAGCCCAGGTCCAGCGAGATCTTGCCCTGCGCGATGCGGTAGCCCGCGAACTTCATGCTGTAGGGCGACGCGGACACCATGTCGACGTTGCGAAAGACGACGTTGAGGTCCGTGTTGTTCGACAGAGCGAACGGGTTGAGCTCGCCGCGGATGCGCGCCAGGCCGAACTCGTCTACGCGCCCGTCCAGCTCGACCTGGCTGCGCGCGTCGCGCGCCGATGAAAGACCGTTGATGGCACCGTTCAGCTCGAAGATCTTCGCCGCGAATTGCGGCCGCAGGCTGAGATCGGTGAAGTCCAGCTTGGCATCCTGCAGGCGGATGCGGCGGATGTGGACGTTGAGGTCATCGCCGGTTGCCGGCGTTGATGGAGTCGCGGAGGATGCGGCAGGCGCCGGAGATTTCACCAGCAGGCGCGCCGCATTGAAGCTGCGGTCGTTCTCGATGATCAGCTTGGCGTCGGCGCCGGTCACGCGCAATTCGGGGATCTCCACCCGCTGCGGTCCGAGGGCCAGCGTGAGCTGGGGCGCGGCCACGCTTTTCCATGACGCGAAAAGGTCGCCGTCGTCTTCGTTCAACACCAGCCCCGCGACTTCGAAGGCGCCGGTGTAGCGCAGCGCGGGACTCTTCGCGGTGCCGCTGCCGGTGGCGAGATTGCCCTGCGCGTTGACCACGCCGGCCGCGAGCTTCAGCCGCACGAACTGCGCGAGCATCGGCTGCAGCGGCGCGAGCGCGAGCTTTTGTACCTGCACGTCCGCCTGGGTCTCGCCGGTGGCAGGCACCGTGCGGCCCTTGGCGCCGATGCGGCCGCCTTCCCGCAGCGTGAAGCCGCCCGCGAATTTCACGGGCTGCTTCAAGTCCGTACCCGCGCCTTCGAGCAGCACGGCGATGTCATTGGCGCGGACTTTCACACCGGTTGCCGCGTCATGCACGTCCGCGGTGAAGCCGGCAATCTCGACACGGCCCGCGGTCGCGGCCCAGGGCTTTCCCTTCATTGCAGGCGCAGCGGTCGCGGCGGGCTTGCCCACGGCTGCACCGGTGTTACGCGTGCCCGCGCCCGGCACCAGACCCAGCAGGTTGATGCCGCCTTTGGCATCGCGCTCCAGTTGCAGCTGACCGCCTTGCGCCTGCACGGTTGCCAGCGCCGCGCGTTGGGCCGCGAGATCCAGCGTACCGCCCGTGAACGCGAGCCGCGCGAGCTTGATGGGCGTTTGCCCGGCGCTTGCGACCGACACGTCGTCCAGCGCGAGCGCCGCATCGGCCACTTCCACCTGCAACATGCCTTTCTGTTGCGAAGCGGTGGCGCGCAATTGCAGGCCGGCGGCGCCGATACCCAGGGCCACTGGCGGCTGCACCGTCTCGTCCAGCGCATCGATCGCGACCTTGTCCAGCACCACTTTCGTCAGAGCGAGGCGCCAGTCGCGCGGCGGCGCCTCCGGTACGGGTTTGGGCGCGGCGGCGGCCCCGGCAGTCTCGACCATCAAGGCGGCAAGGTCGAGGTCTCCCTTCGCGTCGCGCCGCACGCGCAGCTTGCCGCCCTGCACGCGCACTTCGGCCACCGTGGCGTCGGCGCGAACCATGTCGACATCGATGCCGCCCAATTGCAATTGCGAGAGTGCCGCGAACGCATCGTTGTTGCCCTCTCGCGCCAGCGCGAGATCGGACAGGGCGACGCGGGCCTTCACCAGCCGCGCGTCGAATTTGCCGTCGTCATAGGCGAACGTGTAGGGCAGCGTGGCCGCGATGCGTCCGGCAGCGATGCGTGCATGCGTGTAGGGCTTGAGGTAGGCGCCCAGCTCCGGCAGCGAGCCGTCCTCGATGGAGAGCTCGCCGCTCGCGCGCATCGGGGCGAGCGTCGCATTGCCTTTCCAGCGCAGTTTGCCGCGCGTGGACTGCGCGCTCAGCAAGTAGTCGTCGTTCTGGCCGGGCAGGGTGCTGAAATTGGAGAGATCGAAAGCGACGGGCGTGAACACGTTGGCGTAGCCCGCGTGCCGGTCCTGCAGGTCCACGGTGCCTTCCTGCAATGCGAACCGCTCGATGACGAGGCGCGGCAGGCCGGCATCGGCGTCTTTCTCGCGGGGCCGCGCGTTGATCGTGGCGATGAGATCTGCCAGGTTGAAGCGGCCGTCCGGCGCGATCCGCAGGCTGGCCTTGGGCCGCACGATGCGGATGTCCGCGAAGCTCCAGGCACGGCGCAGTATGGAGCGCCAGTGCATCTCCACCGCGAGTTGCCCAACGCCCAGGAGCGGGGCGCCATCGGCCTCGTCCAGCCGGATGTCGTCGGCTTCCAGGCGCAGGGTGAAGGGATTGAAGCGCACGTCACCGATGGAAGCTTTGCGGGCGAGCTCGGCCGTCGCGACCCTGGGCACCTGGTGGCGCACCAGCGCGGGCACGGCCCAGAAGCCGGCCAGCGAATAGAGGATGAGCGCTGCGGCGGCGGTAGCGGCCCAGCGCGTGCGGCGGGTCCAGCGGATCGGCTTGATGTTCACGAATGGAGCATAGACCAAGCCTCGCCGGAACGACCCCGCACCTCCGGTCACTGAGATGCCGCTTCACCCGAAACTGCGCAGACAACCCGGGTGACGAACAAGAAGAGGGGAGGGGAGGAGCATGAACAATGCAGGCAATGCATTCGTCCTGCCAGGCACGGCGCAATCCGCCGGCACTGACCGGACGCCACACACGACAAGCCCGGGGGCCGTTGCACCGCAGTCCGCGTCCCTGCAGCGCATGGAGCCATCGCGAGCCTGGCTCGAAACGCTCGCGGAGGCTTCGATCGACGAGGTCTCCGCGGCCCTGGTGGTCAACCCGCACTTCATCCATGCCACCGGACCCGATGGCCGTGCAGCGATCCATATCGCAGCGGAGCGGGGAGCACCCGCGCTGATACGCCTGCTGCGCGCTCATGGTGCTGTCGTGACACAGCGGATCGCGCCGCCCGCGCCGAACATTCCGGCGACGCACGGCGGCGTCGGTCGCAATGCGCTCACCCTCGCGGTGGAAAAAGGCTGCGATGAACACGTGCTGCGCGCGCTGGTCGAGCCGCTCGAAGGGCGGCCCGCGGCAGGCATCGATGAGTCGGACGGGCTGGGCCGCAGCCCGCTCACGCTGTCGGTGGAATCCCGGGACACCCAGCGCGTGGCCTGCCTCGTCGCGGCGGGGGCAAACCCGCTGGTCGCGGACGCCCGCTCGCTGACGCCTGTGCGCCTTGCTATCCGCCTTCGCGACGCGGGCGTAGTCGATGCGTTGCGTGTCCTGGCCGTCAACCACCGCAAGGTGCAACTCGAATTGCTGAGAGCGGCCGCGAACGAAGGACAGGCTGCGCTCTTTCTGTCGCTGTGGACATCGTTTCCACCCGCCGCGAAGGACAGCCGCAAGGTGAACGACTGGCTGCTGCAGGTGGCCGTCTCGATCAATTGCGAAGGCCCGGTCCAGGACGTCCTCGCCAAGGGGGTCGGTGCGCAAGCCCGCCTCTCGATGATCGGGCTTGCGGCGGATCGTGGATCGACCGGCATGTTGCGCCTGCTCTTCACGGGGAACGATGCGCCCATCCCGCCCGCGGCGCAATTGCGCCTGATCGGAATCGCCATCCGCAAGGGAGGCCGGGAAATGGTCGAAGTTTTCCTGGAACATATGGCTCTCGCGCCGTCCACGCTTCGCTCGGCGTTGTCCGAGGCGTTGCAATGGGCGCTGGAGGAGCCGTTCGACCAGTTGCTGGCGCGTGCCGAAGATCCCGCCGGTGAATGCGCCGCCTTGCTTCTCGATGCTCCCGGCGTTCCGGCGGTCCGGCTGCTGCTGCAGCGCGGGGCGGGCCGCGCGTGCTACGAAGCGCGCCTGTTCGACGCGGCGATTGCCATGGCCCGCAGGGGCGATGCGGGGGTGCTCAAAGAACTGCTGGACTCGGAGAGCGGGCAGGCACTCGGCGCCGCGCAACTGGGTGCGATAGACGCGGCCGCGCAGCAGGCGGCAGCGCTTTCGGTCGAGCCCCGTGAATTTCGCGCTGTACTCGCATTGATCGCGAACGCGCGCGGCTGAGCATCCGCCGCGGCGCTGCTAACGCTCGTCGTCGGAAACCGAGCTGGCAGTCGAATCATCCTCGTCGTCGACCGGCGGCGGCGGGATTTCATCCTCCGGATCGGACTCGTGCGGCTCGGCGATCTGCCAGAGGCTGTTCCTGGACCAGATGCGGAAGTCGTATGCGGCTTCCACGGGCCGATCATCGATCTCGCCCGGCGCGCCCGGAATCAGGGCGTCGTCCGGGTCCATATCACAAGGCAACTGCCTGCGGGTGAACACATATTCGGTGTTCGGCGGGTTGCCATAGCCCGCTCGGGTGTTCTCGAATCGCGTGGCGACATCGCGCGCTTCCCCCTGGTGCTTGCGCACCCCTTCGGCCCTTGCCATCCGGTCTGGAGGCATGCGCGTCAAAGGCTGGAAATAGATGGAGGGCATGCCGAGATAGGCGCCCAGGCCCACCACGTCATGAGGGTGCGCGTCCCGGTCCAGCGATGCATGCGACACGCCGCAGTGGAACACCTTCCCCAGGGAGCCAATGGTCGATGGAATTTCCTCGTACACCTTGAGCGCGACCGCGTTCATCCCGCCGCTGCGGTCGGCCATCGTGGCGCCGTCGAGGCCGGTTGTCGACACGAGGAAGCTGTCGATCCCGATCAACTTCAGGCCATTTTCCCGGGCACTTTCCAGGAGTGGACGCCTTCCCCCGCCAGCCAGTTCCATGTAGGCATCGAGGTCTGAATCCAGGTCGCCCTGTCGCAGGTACCCGTCCACCCTGGATTGCAGTTCCAACGGGAACAACTCGGTGAAGACAACATGCTCTTTCGCCACCCTGGACGCGTTCGTTGCCAGGAAGATCGTCGCGCCGGGGTGGGTATGCTGCTCGGCGGCCACGAAGCCCGCTCCAGAATCGAGCAGTTCTCCGGCCCAGCTCGCAAACGCAGCCTGGTCGGTCCTGCCCTCTTTCCAGTGCGGTGGCGCCTGGCCATCCGCGGGCCAATCGCGCACACCGGTGAGGACGCTCCATTCATGCGCCCGCGCGTGCAGGTGGCCTCGAAAGAGTTGCTGGGCGTCCTCGGGGACGAGTCGATGGAATGCCCCGAACGAGTCCCGCTCCGCGGGGCTCATCAATGCCTCCACCAATTTGACCGCGACCGCCGGCGGGCACAAGATGGAGAGTTCGTCTCCCTCCAGGACGCTGCATCGAAGCACGAGTTGGGAAAGCGCCGGGCTGAGGCCCGCGAGACGCACCTTGAAATCCTCGGCGGGTGCCCCCTGTTTGCCGGGAGGCATGCGCCAAATTGCACCGGTTCGATTCCACCTGAGGCCGTTGATTCCGGTCGCCGCGGATGTCTCGGCGGGGCTTTGCTGCGCAACCACCGCGCCGGATATCCTGCTGTCGGGCTCGTCGACACCCGTCCGGCGATCCGGAGCGGTGCCAGCGCCGCGGGCCACGCATGCGCCATTGGTCGTCGTCGACGTGTTCGTTCCCGGGGTCGCAAAGGTGCTCCGGGGGGTGACTCGCAACGGGGCGGAAAAAATCCTGGCCATACAACTCGCTTCCATGGGACTGCTGACTTTGTAGTAGCACGGCCCGCCAGGCCGGTTCCCCGCACTTCCATAAAATGGCCACACAGGAGAACCCCCGATGACCATCAAGAGCGACAAATGGATCCGCCGCATGTCCGAGCAGACCGGCATGATCGAGCCCTTCGAGCCGAAGCAGGTCCGCGAGCGCGACGGCCACAAGATCATCAGCTACGGCACGTCCAGCTACGGCTACGACATCCGCTGCGCTCCCGAATTCAAGGTGTTCACCAACATTCACAGCACGGTGGTGGACCCGAAGAATTTCGACGAGAAGAGCTTCGTGGATTTCCACGGCGATTCCTGCATCATCCCGCCCAACAGCTTCGCGCTCGCGCGCACGCTGGAGTATTTCCGCATCCCGCGCAATGTGCTGACCATCTGCCTCGGAAAAAGCACGTATGCCCGCTGCGGGATTATCGTGAACGTCACGCCCTTCGAGCCCGAGTGGGAAGGCTACGTGACGCTGGAGTTCTCCAACACCACGCCGCTGCCCGCCAAGATCTACGCGGGCGAGGGCTGCGCGCAGGTGCTGTTCTTCGAGAGCGACGAGGTGTGCGAGACGAGCTACAAGGACCGCGGCGGCAAGTACCAGGGCCAGCACGGGGTGACGCTTCCAAGGGCTTGATGGCGCGGGCGGAGCGCGGAGGGCGACGGCGTCCCGTCCTACGTCGCGTCGGGTTCCCAGCCGAACTCGGCCGTGGGTGGGCGTTCATAGCATGAGGCGACACCTTCCAGGAAAGCCCCCATGCCCTCCCTCATCGCCCCGAACCAGACCGCGACGCCGCGTGAGATGCTGATGTGGGCCGTGCTGGGCATCCTGGTGGCCGCGCTTCTCGCCGCCTTCTGGACCCTGTGCAACGACCAGGTGCAAAAGGCCCGGATGCGCGACGAAAACGCGCAGCTGCAGCGCACCGCGTTGTCCGATTGCCTCAGCTACATGCCGCGCTCGACCCTCCACAGTTGCGCGGGCGGCGGGAGCGGCGTGCAAGCGGCGCAAGCGCAAGCGACAACGGTCCCGGTGAACTTCACCTTCCGGTAGGCCGCGCCTGCCCATCCGGCGCGCACCGACGTTCAGCATCGTGCCGTCCGACAGTTGAAGAGTGCGCGCGCCGACTGACGTGCCACGGCGCGCCGCCTAGCATTGACTCAAGCCAAACGATTCGGAGTCAATCATGAACAACGCCGTCGCTTCCACCACGCTCCCCTGGAGCGAGATCACGCTGACGTCGATCGACGCTTCGGACGAATACGACCCGCTGACGGGCTCCATGCGCTATTGCCCGACGTCGCTGCTCTCGGCTTTCGCGCTGCTGATGGCCGGGCATGGCCGGCCGGTGAACACGTCGATGATGCTCGGCGACCGGGAATACGCAATGTGGCAATTGGCCCGCGCGCACACGCTGCAGGACCGGGAGCTGCGCAGCGTCGCGGCGCGGCTCTTCGCGTATTTCGACGACGAACGCGCGCCGGTGCCGGCGGGGTTGCACGCCTGAGCGAGGAGCCCGGCGAGCCGGCTTCATTCGTCCTGGCTTTTTTCGGCTTTGCGGCGCTGCTTGCCCACCCACTGGCTCATTTCCAGTTTGCCGCTCTTTACGGCGTGATCCATGTTCTTCTCAAGCACCGGCGCACCGAGCTTGCGCAGCAGCTTGGCCATTGCGAGGTCGCCGCGCCTGCAAGCCAGGTCCATCGGACTCTTGCCTTTCGTGTCTTTGCCTTCCACGTTCGCATCGCACTCCCTGATCAGCCAGGCAGCCATCTTCTGCTCGCCAAGGGACACGGCGGTGCTCAGCAGCTGTTGTGCTTCCTTCTTCCTGCGTTCCGGGGTCATTTCCTTGAGCAGCATCCGCACCACCTTCACATGTCCCTTGCGCGCCGCGTGATGCATGGCCTTCGCCAGCAGGTCCGGGTTTTTCCGGTCGACCAGCTTTTGGACCACATCCAAATGTCCTTGCTTCGCCGCAATTTCCAGCGGCGCGAGGCCACTCGCAGCTTGCCGCGAATCGGCGCCCTGGCCCAGCAGGAACGCCACAACGTGCACGTGGCCGGATTGGCAAGCGATCCAAAGTGGCGTTTGCCCTAATTGGTTCTGCTTCTCGAGGAATTCCTTTCCCGGCGCCTGTATGTTGGACTCGACCCATTTCTGGACGACCGGCAGACTGCCTTGCTGGCAGGCCAGGCCCAGCAAAGTATTTCCGGTCTCGTCGAGCGACTGGTTGGGCATGAGTTTCTCGTCGCGCGCCGCCTTCATCACCGCTTGCGGGTCGCCCGATTCGACGGCTTCGACGATCGCAGATGTGGCGCGCGTAGGAGGCGCCTGGAAATTCATGCTGCGCCGCTTGGAGAGCGTAGCGAGCTTCCCGGAAGGCCCGGCTGGATTCGCAACGGCTGCGCGGGCCAGTTTTGCCACCTTGGTGCGGCCATCGCGTAGTGCCGTATCGGCGCGCCTGGACGCCTGCGCCTTCGCTTCGTCGAGAGCGGACTTGATTTCTTGCGTGCGCGTGGCGATTGCCGTTTGCACATCGGCATGCCGGGGCGATCGGCGGGCCGCGGACAGAAAGCGTTTTTGAATGTCTCGCCATGCGTCTGTGTCCGGCACGAGCCCGCAGTTGTGCATGGCCACCACCTCGATCGCCAGTCCCACTTTCGCGTCGTCAGGAAGGTAGCCGACCGTGGCCGCCAGCTGAATGAGCGCAAGGCGATCCGGCGCGTTGAAATGTGCGTTCGTCGCGGCCGAGGCCAGCACCCGACCCGCGATGCTGGATCGGCGGTTGTCGATGAGTGCGGAGGCAAGCTGGAGAATCTCGTCGCATGTGCATGATTTCGACAGCTTGAAAGTCTGCGTGTCGTCCGGCTGGCCGACGCATGCGATGAGCGGGACGGGTCCACCGAAGAAGTGGACGATGCGCTGCTCCACGGTTGGGGAGAAGCGGCTGGGTTTTGGAATGCCGAGTGCCACGAGACAGGCATCCAGCGAGCGGGCTGGCCCATCGACGCGTCCTGGCGCGGGATTGACCGAACGAGTGCCTGGCGTCGTCGCCGTTGCGGTCGTGGTGGCCGCTGTCGTCATCGCTGTCGTGACAACGCTGCCCACAGTGCTCGTTGACTCGACCGTGGTTTGCGTCGCCACTGCCTTGTCGGTGGGACCCGTGTTGGAAGACGCCTGCAATCGCGCGCTGAGATCATCCGGCATGAAGTCGTCTTCGCCGTATTCGGATTCGATCTTGCGCAATGCCCCCCATGCCAGGCTTTCGACATCTTGGTCCCGGTGCGTGTACGCTGTCTCTCGAATATTGAGTGCCATTGCAATTCCTCGTTCCGAGGTGTACCCGATTGCGTGGGGGCTGAAAGGAAGATTGCCCAACCGGTCTTTCACGATCTCGGTGCATCGACGAGACAATGCCTCTTGCGGCAGTGCTCCACCCGACCCGCTGTCCAGCCAGCTCTGCCAGTCCTGTCCAATCGTTCCCTCCAGGCCGGCGTATCGCATCAGGGCGGTGGCTTCGACCGCCATGCCCTGCCAGGCATCAACATCCATCTGGATGTGGTTCGGCATGGTGCGTTTGCACTGCTCGATACAGTGCGCGCGCTCGTCCAGCGTGTACGCTGCCGCAGTCGCGCCGGCGGCAAGGAGATGCGCGGCAACCGACTCGTCGAGCGAGGCGAGGTCGGCGGCCACGGCCACCAGATCCGTGCAGGAACATTCCTCGCCGATCGTGAAGACCTTGCCGCATAGCCAGGCGCCGTCAGCCGACTTGATGGCCGGATCCTTGCCATGAAGCAGCTTGACGATACGCGTCTGCGCCGGGACGTCGAGGCCCTCGCCTGCCGATTCTTCCATGCCCAGGCGAGCAAGGCATTCACGCACCTGCTTCTTCAGCCCGGTCGACGGTGTCAGCAAAGGCGTGTGTTCGGTTGTCGCCGTGATCCGCGGCGAATGGGGAAGGGGTCTCAGGTTTTTGTCGCTCATGGCACTTCCATTCAATGTTCACCATGCGTGGTTCCGAGACCGTGGGAGTTCCGCGCGCTAGAACCGGGTAGTCGAGAACTTTTCATTCCCGACCACGACCCTTTCCTTGAACAACTCGTATTCCAGGGCCTTCATCCGTTGGAAGATCAGTTTCCCCGCGGCTTCGTAGTCGGGGTTCAGCCGCGGGTGTTTCGAAATTTCCGCAACGATCTCGTTGAAAAACAAGTCGGCGCATCGCTGCAGGACTTGCGTATCGAGGCCGTCGATGGCGCCTTGGGGAAGCTCCAGCCATTCGAGGCAAGTCGAACAAGCTGCCGATCGAATGTCGGCGGTTTCGGCGATGGATCGTTGTCCGCGGGCGCCAGGGGCAGGGACCTCGGGGAGGAGGACAGATTGGTCTTGTCCATGGTGCTGCAATCGGATCGTTCCCATTGCGTCACGAACCGAACCATGGCGATTCCTTTTGTCCGGCCCTCGGGCTAAAGCTCGGCGCCCTCCACC
Organism: Pseudomonadota bacterium; assembly: GCA_040385005.1. Classification (GTDB taxonomy): domain Bacteria; phylum Pseudomonadota; class Gammaproteobacteria; order Burkholderiales; family Burkholderiaceae_C; genus Ramlibacter. The sequence goes on along the minus strand of JAZKIF010000110.1, from coordinate 12,233 downwards.
AAAAACCGCACCCGCCGTACACCTTGCCATTCGTCCGCATCGAGACGGAAGGCCAGCACCACACGCGAGGGCAGCGGCTCTGTCCTGCCGAACCAGATGCCATCCACCGGCGTGCCCTGGTGCTTCAACTTCAGCTGCAGGTGCTTCTCGCCGACGAGGCGCTGCGACACCACTTCCACCTCTTCGCTGAACACCGGCGGTGCGAAGCCTTGGCCCCACACCTCGTGGTGCAACGTATCGACCAGGTCTGCGCGCCGATACTCCGGCGCGAGCGGGCCATCGGTGGCGAGGCTGCGCTTGAGCGTCGCAGCATCGAGCCACTCGTGAGCCACTTGGGCAAGCGCGTTCTCGAACACGTCGAGCTGGTCTTCGGGCACGGTGCATCCCGCGGCCATCGCGTGGCCGCCGAAGCGCAGCAGAACGCCGGGGTGGCGTTTCGCGACGAGGTCCAGCGCGTCGCGCAGATGGAAGCCGGGAATCGAACGGCCTGAACCCTTGAGCTCATGCTCCTTGCCCGGCGCCTGGCTGGACGCGAACACGAACGCGGGACGATGCAACTTGTCCTTGATGCGCGAGGCCACGATGCCGACGACGCCTTCGTGGAAATCCGGGTCGAACACGCAGATCGCGGGCGGCGGCTCGTCGCCCTCGTCGAAGAGCGTCTCGACGATCTCCATCGCCTGTTCGCGCATGTCGCCCTCGACTTCGCGGCGCTCGCGGTTGATCGTGTCGAGCTGCCGCGCGAGCTCGTCGCCGCGCGCCGCGTCGTCGGTCAGCAGGCATTCGATGCCGAGCGTCATGTCGGACATGCGACCCGCCGCGTTGATACGGGGCCCAAGCGCGAAGCCGAAGTCGAACGTCGTCGCCATTGCATGCTTGCGCGCGGCGGCGGTGAACAGGCTCGCGAGGCCGCATTGCATGGAGCCGGCGCGGATGCGGCGCAAGCCCTGCGCGACGAGGCGGCGGTTGTTGGCGTCGAGCTTCACGACGTCGGCGACCGTGCCCAGCGCGACCAATGGCAGCAAGGCATCGAGCTTCGGTTGGGACTGTGCGTCGAACACGCCGCGCCGGCGCATCTCGGAACGCAGTGCAAGCAGCACGTAGAACATCACGCCGACGCCGGCGATCGATTTGCTTTCGAATTCGCACTCGGGCTGGTTGGGGTTCACGATCACGGCCGCATCGGGCAATGTCGGGCCGGGCAGGTGATGGTCCGTCACCAGCACCGAGAGCCCGAGTTCGTTGGCGGTGGCCACGCCCTCGACGCTCGCGATGCCGTTGTCCACGGTGATGAGGAGGTCGGCGCCGCGTTCCTTCACGCGTTTCGAGATCGGGGAGGTGAGTCCGTAGCCGTCGATCACGCGGTCGGGCACGAGGTAGTCGACGTGCTTCGCGCCGAGGAGGCGCAGCCCGCGCACGGCGACGGCGCACGCGGTGGCGCCATCGCAGTCGTAGTCCGCGACGATGCACATCCTGCGGTCCCGCGCGATCGCGTCGGCGAGCAGCACGGCCGCTTCGGCCAGGCCCTTCATGCCGGTGGGCGGCAAGAGGCGCGCGAGACCATCGTCGAGTTCTTCCTTGCCGAGCACGCCGCGGGCGGCGTAGAGACGCGCGAGAAGCGGATGGACGCCCGCCTGTTCCAGCGCCCAGGCGGCGCGCGGCGGGATGTCGCGGGGAATGATCTTCATAAGGATTCGAGGAGAAGGGCGGTTTTCACCGGCGCGATCATGCCACCGAGGCGGCGCATGAGTCCCCCTGAGCCTTCACTGGTCCAGGTCTGCGCGTCCCGCTCGCCGCCGAGCGTGAGCTGGATCGGCGCGCCGGATTGCATCTTGTCGAGCAGACGCCCACATTCGCTCGCATCCAGTTCGCGCCATGCGGCGGACCAGGCGGCCCAGTCTTCATGCAGGGCAGGCTCTCGCAAGGCATCTGCAACGCGAGGCGGCGTTTGCGGTGCGGCGGTGAAGTCCGCGGGCAATGCGCCTGCGTCACTGACCCAGAACGATGTGACGGGCAGCAACCCCCGCGCGATGCGCTCGTCGTTCACGGGGTGCGTGTACAGCAGCATCTGCATCTCCTGCTGAAGCCGCCTGAGCGTCGCGGCGCCGGCTGTGCGCGGCAGCCAGTTGTCGATGACGCGGCCTTCCACGCGATCCAGCGAAGCGGTGGGCAACGCGTGAAAAATCTCGCCGCGCGCGAGCCAGCGGGTGGGCGAGCGGTAGTGCAGGGCGATGCCGTCTTCCTCGAAATAGGGTCGCATCGCATCGAGCATGGTGCGCGACCCGTCTTCATCCAGGGCGAGGTCGTTGACAACATCCATCGCGACGAAATCCGTGCCCACGCGCCAATGGCAAGGCGTGATCCAGGCCCAGGCGTCATTGCCCGCTGTCAAACCCTCGCGCAAGGCATCGAGCGCGGCGAAGGCGATTCGCCCATCTTCCGCAGGCATACCCAGCGCAGTCGCAAGCACGCGTTCGAGCGGTGTCGAGAGGGAGTTTTCTTCGCCCGTCACGCGCCCGGCCTGCCGCAAGCGCGACAGCAACTTGCCGAGATTCGGCAGCGGCGTGGTCCGCAGCGCCTCGCCGCACCCCGGCGCCAGGCATGAGGCGAAAGGGATGTACAAGTGGCTGCTGTCCGACATGCGCCTATTGTCGGGGATGCCACAATCTGGCCCAACAATAAGCTGCCTGATGCGAATCCCCTACGAACTGGTCCTCGGCTGGCGTTACACCCGCGCCGGCCGCGCCACCCGGCGCAACGGCTTCATCTCCTTCATCTCGGGTGTCTCCATGCTGGGCATCGCCCTCGGCGTGGCGGCGCTCATCATCGTGCTGTCGGTGATGAACGGCTTCCAGAAGGAAGTGCGCGATCGCATGCTCGGCGTGGTGTCGCACATCGAGATCTTCGGTCCCGGCGGCGGCGTGCTTCCGGACGTCAACCGCACGATGGCCGAGGCCCGGCGCAACCCGCAGGTGATCGGCGTGGCGCCCTTCGTCTCTGCGCAAGCCTTGCTCGCGCGCGGCGAGGACATGCGCGGCGTCATCGTGCGCGGCATCGATCCCGCGCATGAAGGCGAAGTGACGGACCTGGCCGCCAACATGCAGCCGGTGCTCGCGAAATTGGTGCCCGGGCAATTCGGCGTCGTGCTCGGCGCCGAACTCGCACGCGCGCTCGGCGTGCGCGAGGGCGACCCCGTCACGCTCATTGCGCCGAGTGGACAGGTGACACCTGCCGGCGTCGTGCCGCGCCTGAAGCAGATGACGGTGGTCGGCACGTTCGACTCCGGCCACTTCGAGTACGACAGCGGCCTCGCGCTCCTGCACGAGCAGGACGCCGCGCGCATCTTCCGCTACGAGGGCCCGACGGGTATCCGCCTCAAATTGAAAGACCTCCACAAGGCGCCCGAAGTGGCGGCCGAGCTCGCGGGCACGATCACCGGCGAAGTCCTGATTCGCGACTGGACGCGGCAGAACCGCACCTGGTTCGCGGCGGTCCAGGTCGAAAAACGCATGATGTTCATCATCCTCACGCTGATCGTCGCCGTCGCTGCGTTCAACCTCGTGAGCACGCTCGTGATGACGGTGACCGACAAGCGCGCCGACATCGCGATCCTGCGCACGCTGGGCGCGAGCCCGGGCAGCATCATGGGCATCTTCGTCGTGCAAGGCGCGATGGTGGGCGTGATCGGCACGCTCGCGGGGCTGCTGCTCGGCCTGGCAATCGCGTTCAACATCGACGTCATCGTGCCGGCGCTGGAGCAGCTGTTCCACGCGAGCTTCCTGCCGAAGGACATCTACCTGATCAGCCGTATGCCGAGCGATCCGCAGCAGTCGGACATCATGCCGATCGCGTTGATCTCGCTCGCGCTCGCGTTCGTCGCGACCATCTATCCGAGCTGGCGCGCGAGCCGCGTGAATCCGGCGGAGGCCCTTCGCTATGAGTGATCTCGTTCTGAAGGCGCGCGGCCTCACGAAGCGCTTCACCGAGGGCGGGCTCGACGTCGAGGTGCTGCGCGGCGTCGACATCGACGTGCACAAGGGCGAGACGGTTGCCATCGTCGGCGCTTCCGGATCGGGCAAGAGCACGCTGCTCCACCTGCTCGGCGGGCTCGACGCACCTACTACCGGCACCGTCGAATTGATGGGCGAGGCCTTCACGAGGCTGGACGCCGCGGCGCAAGGCAGGTTGCGCAACAGGCACCTGGGCTTCGTCTACCAGTTCCACCACCTGCTGCCCGAGTTCAGCGCGCTGGACAACGTCGGCATGCCGCTGCGCATCCGGCGCGATTCCCCGGAGCAGTGCGCGGAGGTGGCGCGCCAGACGCTGGAATCGGTGGGACTCACGCACCGCATCGGCCATCGGCCGGCGGAATTGTCCGGCGGCGAGCGCCAGCGTGTCGCGATCGCGCGTGCACTTGTCACAAGTCCTGCTTGCGTGATGGCGGACGAGCCGACCGGCAACCTGGACCGCGGCACGGCCGACATCGTGTTCGACCTGATGCTGAAGCTCGCGCGCGATCGCGGTACGGCGTTCGTGATGGTCACGCACGATGAAACACTGGCGGCGAGGTGCGGCAGGCAGTTGCGGTTGAGCAGCGGGTCGCTGGTCTGAGTGCTGCCTAAAGAATCCGGTTGAACCAGAGCAGCGACAACCCGGCCGACATCAACGCCAGCACGGCGGCGGCCATCGCGAGCAGCGCGGAGACTTCCGTCTCCTTCTTCTCCACCGTCAATCGCGAGCTCAAGGTCTCGTACACCTTCTTCAAATCGGCGGCGGTGCCCGCGTAGAAGTATTCGGCGTTGGTCTTGTTGGCGATCGCCTTGAGCGTTTCCTCGTCCAGGCGCACGCGCATCGACCAGCCTTCGAAGCCGATGGTTTCCCCGTCCACCGTGCCGATGCCCACGGTGTACACCCGCACGCCGCGGTCGGCGGCGACCTTCGCGGCTTCCAGCGGGTCCACGCCCGTGGTGCGCTGGCCGTCCGTGAGCATGATGATTGCTGCGGAAGTGTAGGAGCCCGGCGCGACGGGCGTGAAGTCCTTCTTTTCCTTCTTCTCGCCGTCGATCGAGATGCCGCGCGGGCGGTCGCGCCCGCTTTGCATCGACGAGAGTTCGATGCCCGCATCCGGGAACAGCGTCGCGAGCGACATCACGATCGCATTGCCCGTGGCCGTCGCGCGCTGCAGCTGGAAGCGGTCGATGGCGGTGACGAGGTCTTCGCGGTTCACCGTCGGCAGTTGCGCCACCTGCGCGGATCCCGCGAAGGCGACGATGCCCACTTTCACATGGCGTGGCAGCTCGGCGATGAAGGCCTTCGCGGCGTTCTGGGCAGCAACGAGACGGTTGGGCTGCACGTCGGTCGCGCGCATGCTCCCCGACACGTCCATCGCCAGCATGATGGTCTGCTGGTTCGAGGGCAGGGTGACGACGGCGACGGGGCGCGCCGCGGCCAGCAGCATCGCGGCCATCGCGAGCAGGAAGAGCGCGGGCGGGATGTGGCGGCGTACCGTCTGGCCCGCGCCCATCGCCTCGCGCACGATCGACAGCGATGCGTAGCGAAGCGCCATCTTCTTCTTGCGGCGCAGCAGCCACACGTACAGCAGCACCAGCAGCGGCAGCGCGAGCAGGAACCAGAGAAATTCGGGCCAGAGGAAGTTCATGCAGCTCTCCTCAGGTGCTGCGGCAGGCCGCCGCCGGCCGCCATGCGGGTGCGGCGCTTCCGCATGTCGGCGAAGCGCACGACGGCATCGACCAGGTCGCCATCCGTGGACAGCTCCAGCGCGTCCACGCCGGCGCGCACGAAGGCTTCGCGCAGTTCGGCCTCGCGCTGCGCGGCCACGCGCGCGAAGCGCTTGCGAAAGCCCGCGTCGTGCGTGTCGACGAGCAATTGCTCGCCGGTTTCGGAGTCGCGGATCGTGAGCAGGCCGAGGTCGGGAATGTCGAGTTCGAGCGGATCGAGCACGCGCACCGCCACCACTTCGTGACGTTGCGCGAGCAGCGCCAGCGGGCGTTCCCAGCCGGGCTCGCTGATGAAGTCGGACACGACGAACACGGTGGATCTGCGCTTGATCGTGCCTGCCGCGGCTTCGAGCAGGTCGGACAAGCGCGTTGTTCCTGCTTCGACGGACGCAGGCCGCGCCTGAAGGTTGTGCAAAAGGTGCAGCACATGACGGCGACCGCCGCGCGTGGGAATCACGGTATCCACGCCGCTGCCGTATAGCATCGCGCCGACGCGGTTGCCGTGGCGCGTCAGCAGCCGGGCGATCACGCCGACGAATTCGGCGGAGACGGTGCGCTTGCGCGTCTCGCCCGAGCCGAAGTCCACGGACGGGCTCAGGTCGACCAGGAACCACGCCGCCATCTCCCGGTCTTCGGTGAACACGCGCACGTGCGGGATCTGCAACCGAGCCGTCACGTTCCAGTCGATGTGCCGCACGTCGTCGTGGTGCTGGTATTCGCGCAGGTCAGCGAGGTCGAGACCGGTACCGCGCATCAACGTTCGATAGTTGCCTTGCAACAGGCCATCCAGCCGACGGATGACAGTCCACTCCAGCCGCCGAAGAACGCTTTCCGCCCCACCACTACCCTCGGGGGCAGCGGCGGATGCGGCTTCGCCGGGCCGCTCGCTGCGCCCCTCTGGGGGGGAGGATTTACGCCACCAGTTTTTCATGTTCCAACGGCTTTGGAGGTGCGGGAATTTTCGCCATGATCTTTCCGACCAGCGCGTCGGCGGTCAAGCCTTCCGACAGCGCCTCGTACGACAGCACCAGCCGATGGCGGAATACGTCGGGCACGAGGTCCGTCATGTCTTCCGGCAGCGCATAAGTGCGGCCGCGCAGCATCGCCAGCGCGCGCGCGCCTTCGGTGAGGTTGATCGTCGCGCGCGGGCTCGCGCCGAAGGTGATGTACTTGTCCAGCTCTTTCATGCCGTGCTTTTCGGGCGTGCGCGTGGCGGACACCAAACGAACCGCGTACTGCACGAGCGAAGGATCGACGTACACGCGGCGGCATTCCTGCTGGAGTTGCGCCAGCTGTTCCGTCGTCGCGACCGAACTCACCGTGACGGGCGGGCCGATCACGCGTTCGACGATGACGAACTCTTCCTCCTCGGTCGGGTAGTCCACCAGCACCTTCATCATGAAGCGGTCGACCTGCGCTTCCGGCAGCGGGTACGTGCCCTCGGTCTCGATGGGGTTTTGCGTTGCCATGACGAGGAACGGGCTGGGCACCTTGTGCGTCTCACCGGCGATCGTCACCTGCCGCTCCTGCATCACTTCCAGCAGCGCGCTTTGCACCTTGGCCGGCGCGCGGTTGATTTCATCGGCGAGAAGGAGGTTCGTGAACACGGGGCCGAGCGCGGTGCTGAACTCGCCGTTCTTCTGGTTGTAGATGCGCGTGCCCACCAAGTCCGCCGGCACCAGGTCGGGCGTGAACTGGATGCGCTTGAACTGCCCGCGAATGGTGTTCGCGAGCGTCTTCACCGTGAGCGTCTTCGCAAGGCCCGGAACGCCTTCGACGAGCAGGTGGCCCTGCGCGAGGATCGCGACCATCACGCGTTCCAGGAATCGATCCTGGCCGACCACCACGCGCTTCACTTCGTAGAGGATCTGCTCCATCAATTGCGCGGTATCGCTGTCCTGGCGGGTGGTGGGTTCCATGGATGAGATGTGTCCTTGCAAAGGGAGGGAAATCAGAACGGCGGCAATCCCGCCGCGGTGGCCGCGTTCTCGATCGGCACGGCAAAGGCGATGCCCAGGAAGGTGCGCGCCGAAGTCGGGTTCAGGATGGCGGTGACGATGCCCACTACTTCGCCATCCATGGTCACGAGCGGGCCGCCCGAATTGCCGGGGTTGGCGGCGGCGTCGAACTGGATCAGGTTGCTCATCTCCTGCTTGCCCTCGGGCGAGCGGAAGGCGCGCTTCAATCCGGAGACGACCCCGCCCGAAGCCGAGGGACCGATGCCGAAGGGGAAGCCCACGGCCAGCACCTTGTCGCCGGGCCGCAGATCGGAGGTCGAGCGCATCGTGGCCGCGATCATGTCGTCGGGAATCTTGCTGGCCTGCAGCACCGCGAGGTCATTCTCGGGCTGCGCGCCGGTGATGGTCGCGGTGGCTTCCAGCCCATCCATGAAGGTCACCTTGATGCGGTCGGCGCCGGAGACCACGTGCAGGTTGGTGAGGATGACGCCCTTGTCGATGATGACGACACCGGTGCCAACGCCTTGCTCGACTTCCTCATCGTCGTCCGCGGCGGCCGTGGACGGCGGCACCGCAGGGCCCAGAGGCTTCGGCTTGGGCGTGGCTTTGCCGCCGGCATGGGGCTTTTCGGAAGCGTCCTTCAATCGGCTCTTCTTCACGTAGCTCACCACGCGCACGACGGAGGGCAGGATGTTCTCGTAGGCCTTCGCGTACTCGGAAGGCAGCGTCTCCTTCTCGAGCGTCTTCAGCACGGCGGCATCGATGTCGTCCTGCGTCAGGCGGCGCTGGCTGCCGTGCGTGTTCTGGTAAGTCGTGAAGGCGAGCGCGGCTGTCAGAAGCGCGATCGCGGCCCACAGGAGGCGCGTGCCCAGATGGGCAAAGCGGGAAGGGCGGGCCGGAGCCGCCGGGACCGGCGCGGCTTCACCCGTTGGAGCCTGCTCCGTGGCGGAGCGGTCCGGACGGCTGGAGCTATAGAGAGCTGGCCTGCGCATTCGTTCACCTATCGAAACTACGGGGGAAAACGAGAAACCCGACGAGAAAACCGAGAGTGAAAACGCACGGTATCACGGTTTGCGCCGGTATGCACGCATGCGTGCCCGCGCTGCGTCATGGGGCATGATTTGGTGCATGCCCACATGGATCGACACGCATTGCCATCTCGACGCGCCGGAGTTTTCGGCGGATGTCGCGGATGTGCGCGCACGCGCTTGCACGGCGGGAGTGGCGCACTGCGTGATCCCGGCGGTCAACGTGGGAAATTTCACGGCGGTGCGCGACCTCGCGCATGCGCACGGCGACAGCTATGCGCTGGGCATCCATCCGTTGTGCACGAACGATGCGCTCCATGAAGACATCGCGCGGCTCGACGACGCATTGGCGCAAGCGGCGGGCGACCCGCGCCTGGTGGCGGTCGGCGAGATCGGGCTGGATTTTTTCGTGGCCGGGCTGGATGCCGATCGCCAGGAAAAGTTCTACGTCGCGCAACTCGCGCTGGCGCGCAAGCACGGCCTGCCGGTGCTGCTGCATGTGCGCCGCTCGGCCGACAAGCTGCTCAAGCATTTGCGCGCGGGTGGCGTGGCCGGCATCGCGCATGCCTTCAACGGCAGCGCGCAGCAGGCCAACGAATTCATCCGGTTGGGCTTCAAGCTTGGGTTCGGCGGCACGGTGACCTTCGACCGCGCGTTGCAGATCCGGCGTCTGGCTGCTGAGTTGCCGCTGGAGGCGATCGTGCTGGAGACGGATGCGCCCGACATCCCGCCACACTGGCTCTACCGTACCGCGGAAGAGCGGGCGGTCGGCAAGGCGCAAGGTCGCAACGAGCCGGGCGAATTGCCGCGCATCGCGGCGGAGCTCGCCGTGCTGCGCGGCATCACCGTCGATGCGTTGGCCGCAGCGACGACACGCAATGCACTGGCTGCGCTGCCACGATTGAGCTCGCTTACTTCAGGTCCGCCAACGCCCGCTGTACCGTAGGCGTCTCGGGCACCGGATACCCGGCCGCGCCGAACGTCTCCACGATCGCCTTGTGCGTATCGAAGTACACCTGCCAATAGTTGTCCGTGTGGGTGTACGGCCGCACGCACAGCAACGGACCCTCCGGCGTGAACTGCAGGATCTGCACATCCGGCGCCGGGTCCTTCGACACATTGGGGATTTTCGTGAGCGCGGTCTTCAGCCGGTCGATCGCATCGTTCACGTCCACGCTGTTCGCGATCTTCGCCGTCGTGTCCACCCGCCGAGCCGGCATGCTGCTGAAATTCTGGATCGTGTCCGACAGCACCTTGTTGTTGCCCACCAGCGCAACGACGCCGTCCCCCAGGACCAGCGTGGTGCCGAACAAGCCCAGCTCCGTCACCTTGCCGTTGACGCCGCCGACGATCACGTGGTCGCCCACCTTGTAGGGCCTCAGCACCTGCAGGAAGATCCCGGCCGCGAAGTGGGTGAGCAGTCCGCCCCACGCGGTGCCGATGGCAAGGCCTGCGCCGGCGAGCAGCGCGGCGAACGACGTCGTCTTCACCCCGAAGATGTCCAGCACCGCCAGGACGAGCAGGACATTCAGGCCCATCGACAAGGCCGAGCTGAGGTAGCGCGCCAGCGTTTCATCGACCCGATGGCCGCGCTTCAAGGCGGCCATCGCCAGCCGCTTGATCCAGCCGATCACCCAGCGCCCGATGATCCAGACGGCCAGCGCGCCGGCCACCTTCAACCCGAAATCGACACCTTGCGTGCCCAGGAAGCTCCACATCGCATCCGTATCCATGACTGCTCCGTCTTTTGACCAGCCGGCATTCTCCGATAATGCGCGGCAAGTGAAACAACAACCAATCCGCCTGCCCGAAGTCAACTTCTCCGATCACGGGGATGTGCGTTATCTTCATCTCGGCACCGAATGGGTGCAGGGCTCGATGTGGCTGGACAAGCCATTCGACATCCACCTGGAATACGTCCAGCGGATGATGGCGTGGCTGCTCTTCGTCAAGCCCGAGTCGGTGGCTTCGCGCCACGCGATGCAACTGGGCCTTGGCTCGGCCGCGCTCACCAAGTTCTCCCGGCGCAAGCTGCGGATGAAGACGACGGCGATCGAGCTCAACCCGCAGGTCGTCGCGGCCTGTCGCTACTGGTTCAAGCTGCCGGTGGACGATGCGAAACTTTCGGTCGTGCTCGGCGACGCTGCTGAAGTGGCGGCCCACGACCACTGGCGCGGCCAGGTGGATGCGCTGCAGGTGGACCTGTACGACCACGAAGCCGCCGCGCCGGTACTGGACAGCCGCGAGTTCTATGCGGATTGCCGCTCGCTGCTCACCGAGGATGGCTGCATGACGGTCAACCTGTTCGGGCGCTCGTCCAGCTACGAGCAGAGCCTGGAGAAGATCGTCGCGGCCTTCGGCGCGGAAGCCGTCTGGGCGTTCCGGCCCACGCGAGAAGGCAATACGGTCGTGCTCGCGCTGCGCCAGCCGCAACAACCGGCGCGGGGCGAGCTTGCTCAACGGGCGGAAACCATTGAAACTCGTTGGGGCCTGCCGGCGCGCAAGTGGCTGCGGGTGTTCAAACCCGTCGCAACTTCCACTTCATGAGCACAGTCGCCAAGCCCAAATCGCACGCAGCCAACGCAGCGCCTTCCGCTCATCAAGGCCCCGTCGACTGGCGGCGCCTGGTCGAATGGCTGAGCCACGACGGCGTCATCTCCGCCGAGGAAGCCCGGCGCACCATCGCCCGCTGTTCGCAGGCGGAGAGCGCGCAGCATCCGCTGGTGCGCCTCGCGGCCGTCGCGATGTCACGGGCCAGCGATGGGAAGCCGCTGGACATCGAGGCGCTGACGCAGTGGCTGGCCAAACGCGCCGGCCTGGACTACCTGCGCATCGATCCGCTGAAAGTGGACGTGGGCAAGGTGGCGGACACGATGAGCGCCGCGTACGCCGAGCGCCACCGCGTGCTGCCGGTGCAGGTTACGCCGAGCGAAGTTGTCGTCGCCACGGCCGAGCCCTTCATCACGGATTGGGTCAGCGAGGTCGAGCGGCAGTCCCGGCGAACTGTGCGCCGGGTTGTCGCGAACCCGGTGGACATCCACCGCTACACGGCGGAGTTTTTCGCGCTCGCGAAGTCCGTGCGCGCCGCGCAGAAGGCCGGTGGCAACTCGGGCGCCGCGAGCTTCGAGCAGCTCGTGGAGCTGAACAAGAGCAACAAGCAGCTCGACGCCAACGACCAGGGCGTGGTGCAGGTCGTGGACTGGCTCTGGACCTACGCCTTCGACCAGCGAGCGAGCGACATCCACCTGGAGCCGCGCCGCGAGCAGGGCGTGATCCGGTTTCGCATCGACGGCATCCTGCACCCGGTCTACCAGATGCCGATGGGCGTGCTCAACGCCATGATCGCCCGCATCAAGCTGCTGGGCCGCATGGACGTCGTGGAAAAGCGGCGGCCCCAGGACGGCCGCATCAAGACCCGCAACCCGCGCGGCGACGAGGTCGAAATGCGGCTGTCGACCCTGCCCACCGCCTTCGGCGAGAAGATGGTGATGCGCATCTTCGACCCGGAC
>JAZKIF010000109.1:0-10566 GCA_040385005.1 Pseudomonadota bacterium | reverse complement strand
ACCTGGCGATGAACAAGAGCTACGAGTGGTTCGAGAACAACGTGATCTACCGCGTCCCGAGCAACTTCCCCGGCGCGGGCCGCCGCGTCTATCCCGGCTTCCTGCAGCACACCGGCTTCGTGGCGATGAATCCCGATCGTCACATGTCGAACCACTACGACTACTTCAAGAACCTGATCAAGGGCGACGACGCGAGCACCGAGGCCCATCGCAAGTTCTACGACGAATACAACGCCGTGCTGGACATGGATGCGGACTACTACCTCGAAACGATTCGCGTGGTGTTCCAGGAGTTCGCGCTGGTGAACGGCACCTGGGACGTGATCTCGCCCGAGGGCGAGCTCGAACGCGTCGACCCCTCCGCGATCACGACCACCGCTCACTTCACGGTGGAAGGCGAGCTCGACGACATTTCCGGCTCCGGCCAGACCGAGGCGGCGCACGACCTGTGCTTCAACGTGCCCAAGTCGCGCCAGAAACACTACGAGGTGAAGGGCGCGGGCCACTACGGCATTTTCAGCGGTCGCCGCTGGCGCGAGCTGGTCTACCCGCAGGTGCGCGACTTCATCAAGCAGTACCACAACGGCCCCATGGTGCAGGCCGCGAAGGCCTCGGCCAAGGTGGCTGCGCCCGTGACCAAGCGCGCCGTGGCCGCGAAGAAGACGGCAAGCCGCAAGGTCGCCGCTTGAAGTGAGCCCCCTGGCCGCGCGGCTGCACGCCGCCCTGCCCCAGACCCAGTGCACGCGCTGCGGCTACCCGGATTGCGCCGGGTATGCCCAGGCGATCGCCGATGGCGAAGCGCCGATCAACCAGTGCCCACCCGGCGGCGCCGAAGGTGTCGCCAGGCTGGCAGCCATCGCTGGCAGCCCGCGGCTGCCGCTCAATCCCCAGAACGGTGTTGAAGGCCCGCGCATGATGGCCGTGATCGACGAGAACTGGTGCATCGGCTGCACGCTGTGCCTCGAGGTTTGCCCCACGGACGCCATCCTGGGCAGCAACAAGCACATGCACACCGTGATCGAGCCCTACTGCACCGGCTGCGAGCTGTGCGTCCCGGTATGCCCGGTCGATTGCATTGCGCTGGAGAACGCCACCGGCGAGGCGACCGGCTGGCAGGCGTGGTCAGGCGAACAGGCAGCCGAGGCCCTGCAACGCTACGAAAGCCACCTGCAACGCAAAGCCCGCGATGGCGAAGAGACGGCACGCGCGCCCGAAGCCGAGCGCAAGCCCTCGGTCATCGAAGCGGTGCTGGCCAGGGCGCGCGCGAAACGCGACGCGACCTAGAGGCCTTCAACCGGCGCTCGGCGAGACCGGGCGGGGACGCTCGATGTGCCGGAACAGCGTCACGGCAAGCTCGCGCAAGGCATCGTCCGCCATCGTGTGCGCGTGACTCAGCTGGTCCAGCGCGTACTGGCGATCGAAGGTCATGTGCGAGGTGCTGATGCAGTGGCCGTGTCCGGCCATGCGCAGGACGAAATCCTGCAGTGCGTCCCGGGGCCACGCTTCCCTGGAACTGGCAAGGTGAAGATGCGCCATGGCGATGCTCCTGATAAAACGGTAGCACCTCCTTCGTCGCACCGGCCGGAAACCAGTTCAGCCCCCGCGGTAAGGACAAACCCGCACTGAACCGCGAGACTCCTCAGCCCAGCGCGTCGTTCACCTGCTCGTTGAATTCCGTGACGCTCATCGCCGTGCCGATCTCTCGCGGCAACGCATCGCGCACCGAGAACACCCCCAACACCTTCGCACCGGGGCCCACGATCGGCAAATGGCGAAAGCCCCGCTCGAGCATGATCACGACCGCGTCGGACACCAGCGTCTCGGGCGCCACGCATTGGGGCCGCGGCGTCATCACGGCGCCCACCTGCGTCTTGGCCGGGTCCAGGGCCTTTGCCAGTACGCGGGTCATGAGGTCACGCTCGGTGACGATGCCCAGGATCTTTTCCGGGGGCTCCATGATGAGGACGCTGCCGCAGTTGGCGCGCGTCATCACGCACGCGGCCTCCCACACCGTCGCGGTCGGGCCGAGGCTCACCACGTGCTTGTGGGACATCGACTGGAAAACAGTGCGTTCGGCCATGATGCGGTTCCTTTCGAAGCAGGCAGATGAATCGCGCGCGCTTTCAACGCAGCGACGCGTTGACCTTGTCCAGCGCCGAGGTGCCGGGGCACAGTTGCGGCACGTCGAGCCCATTCAACGGGCTGGCGCTGGTGTTGAGCGCCGTATGCAGGTCGGTCGCGAGCGGGTCCACGTACAGCAGGCCGGTGACGATCTCGCCGCGCGCCTGGTGCTCCTGCATGTAGGCCATCGCCGAGTAGCGATTCGTCGCATCGTAGTCGGCATGCAGGCTGCGAAGGCGCAGCAGCGAGCCGTCGTGCTGGCGCACGTCCACCACTTCTCCCGGGCCGGCGACCGCGGTGATCTCTTCCCGCTCGGTGATGAAGTCGATGCGGCTGACCGACTCGTTGTGCTCGCGCACGTAGTCGTAGCTCTTGGTGCTGCCCGGGTGGTTGTTGAACGCCACGCAAGGGCTGATCACATCGATGAACGCCGCGCCGCCGTGCGTGATCGCGCCCTTGATCAGCGGGACGAGCTGCTCCTTGTTGCCCGAGAAGCTGCGGCCCACGTAGGTCGCGCCGAGCTGCAGCGCCATCGCGACGAGGTCGACCGGGCTGTCGCTGTTGATCACGCCCTTCTTGCTCTTCGAGCCGCTGTCCGCCGTGGCGGAGAACTGGCCCTTGGTGAGCCCGTACACGCCGTTGTTCTCGACGATGTAGGCCATGCGCACGCCGCGGCGCATCGCATGCGCGAACTGCCCGAGCCCGATCGAAGCGGAGTCGCCGTCGCCCGACACGCCGAGGTACAGCAGATCGCGGTTCGCAAGGTTGGCTCCCGTGAGCACGGAAGGCATGCGGCCATGCACGGTGTTGAAGCCGTGCGACGCGCCCAGGAAGTAATCGGGCGTCTTGGAACTGCAGCCGATGCCGGACAGCTTGGCGACGCGATGCGGCTCGATGTCCAGCTCCCAGCAGGCCTGGATGATCGCGGCGGAGATCGAGTCGTGCCCGCACCCGGCGCACAGCGTGGAGATCTTGCCTTCGTAGTCGCGGCGGGTGTAGCCGACCTTGTTGGTTTCCAGGGTCGGGTGATGCAAGCGGGGTTTCGCGATGTAGGTCATGGCTGGACTTCCTGGGGGGCCGCCCCCACCCCTGCTCTCTCCCGGGGAGGGAGGGAGGACGAGATGTGTTTCGAAATCGCGCCCGTGATGAATCGCGCGGTGATCGGCGTGCCGTCGTAGTGAAGCACGCGAGTGAATTTCGCCGGATCGATGTCCAGCTCGTTCACGAGCAGGTTGTGCATCTGCGCGTCGCGGTTCTGCTCGACGACGAACACGCGCTCATGCTCCGCGATGAATTGCTTCACGCTTTCCGGGAACGGAAAAGCGCGAAGCCGCAACGCGTCGAGATGGATGCCCGATTCGGTCAGCACGTCCAGCGCTTCCTGCATCGAGGGGCTGGTCGAGCCGAAGTAGATGACGCCCAACGGCGTCTTGCGCTGCGCCGGCCGCAACACGGGCTGCGGAACCAGCGTCGCCGCGGTCTCGAATTTCTTGAGCAGTCGCTCGACGTTGTACGTGTAATCCGGTCCGCGCTCCGAGTAGCGCGCATACGGATCGCGCGTGGTCCCGCGCGTGAAGTAACTGCCCTTGGTCGGGTGCGTGCCGGGCAGCGTGCGCCAGGGGATGCCGTCGCCGTCCACATCCTTGTAGCGCCCGAAGTCCTTGCCGGACTCGAGTTCCTCGGCCGTCATGACCTTGCCGCGGTCGTAGGCGCGGCTGTCGTCCCATGCGAACGGCCGGCACATGCGCTGGTTCATGCCGATGTCCAGGTCGGTCATCAGGAACACCGGCGTCTGCAGGCGATCGGCGAGGTCGAGCGCACTCGCCGCGTGTTCGAAGCATTCGTGCGGATCCTCCGGGAACAGCAGCACGTGCTTCGTGTCGCCATGCGAGGCGTAGGCGCAGGCGATGATGTCGGCCTGCTGCGTGCGCGTCGGCATGCCGGTGGACGGTCCGCCGCGCTGCACGTTGATGATGGTGACCGGGATCTCCGCGAAATACGCGAGGCCGATGAACTCCGTCATCAACGAAACGCCCGGCCCCGAAGTCGCCGTGAATGCGCGCGCGCCGTTCCATCCCGCGCCCACCACCATGCCGATGGAGGCGATCTCGTCCTCCGCCTGCACGATGGCAAAGCGGTTCTGGCCCGTCGCCGGATCGACGCGAAGTTTGCCGCAGTATTTCTGGAACGCCTCGGCGACCGACGACGACGGCGTGATCGGGTACCAGGCCGCGACGGTCGCGCCGCCATACACACAGCCCAGCGCCGCCGCCGCGTTGCCGTCCACGAAGATCTGGTCACCCACCTTGTCCGCGCGCTTCACGCGGATGCCGAGCGGGGCTTGGAGGTGCTCCTTCGCGAAATCGCGGCCGAGGTGCAACGCCTGCACGTTGGAGGCCAGCAGCTTCTCCTTGCCCTTGTACTGCTCGCCGAAGAGCTTCTCGATCACTTCCGGCTCGATCTCCAGCAGCACCGACAGCGCGCCGACGTACACGATGTTCTTGAACAGCTGCCGCTGGCGCGGATCGGTGTAGACCGCGTTGCAGATCTCGGTGAGCGGCATGCCGATGACGGTGATGTCGGGCCGGAACTTCGACGGGGGCAATGGCCTCGTGCTGTCGTAGAACAGGTAGCCGCCGGGTTCCAGCTCGGCGACGTCCGCGTCCCAGGTCTGCGGATTCATCGCGACCATCATGTCGATGCCGCCCCGGCGTCCGAGGTAGCCGTTCTCGGTGACGCGCACTTCGTACCAGGTCGGCAGGCCCTGAATGTTGCTCGGGAAGATGTTGCGCGGGCTCACCGGCACGCCCATGCGCAGGATCGCCTTGGCGAACAGCTCGTTGGCCGACGCCGAGCCCGAGCCGTTCACGTTGGCGAACTTGATGACGAAATCGTTGACTGCTTCGATCCGCTTCATGCCACGGCCTCCAGCTTCGCGCCACGGCACGAGGGCCCCGCCTGCGTCGTCTTGAGCAGGAATTTCTGCATGTCCCACGCGCCCGTCGGACAGCGCTCGGCGCACAGTCCGCAATGCAGGCACACGTCCTCGTCCTTCACCATGACGCGGCCGGTTTTCAAGCCGCCCGACACGTACAGGTCCTGCGCGAGATTCAACGCGGGCGCTTTCAAGCGCTCTCGCAAATCCGGCTCTTCGCCGTTTTCGGTGAAGGAGATGCAGTCCATCGGGCAGATGTCCACGCAGGCGTCGCATTCGATGCACGCGCTCTCCACGAACACCGTCTGCACGTCGCAGTTCAGACATCGGCCCGCCTCTTTCACCGCGGTCGCGATGTCGAAACCCAGTTCCACCTCGACCTTGATGTTCGCGAGCGCCTTCTCCGCGTTGGCCCATGGCACCTTGAAGCGAAGATCGTTGCTCGTGTCGTTGTCGTAGCTCCACTCGTGGATGCCCATCTTCTGCGACATCAGGTTGGTGAGCGGCGGCGGGCGCACGTAGATTGCCTCTTCGTGCAGCAGCTTGTCGATGGACACGGCCGCTTCGTGCCCGTGCGCGACGGCCGTGATGATGTTCTTCGGGCCGTAGGCCGAATCGCCCCCGAAGAACACATTCGGAACGTTCGACTGGAAGGTGTCCTTGAGGAGCTTGGGCAGGCCCCATTGATCGAATTCGATGCCGCTGTCGCGCTCGATCCATGGAAAGGCGTTCTCCTGCCCCACCGCCACCAACACGTCGTCGCATTCGAAGAAAGCGTCCGGCTCGCCCGTCGGAACGAGTTGCCTGCGGCCCTTCTCGTCGTAGACGGCCTTCACGATCTCGAACGTCATGCCGCGCAGCTTGCCGCCCTCGTGCACGAAGGCCTTGGGCACATGGAAGTTGATGAACGGGATGCCCTCGTGCATCGCGTCCTCCTTCTCCCAGGGCGACGCCTTCATCTCCTCGAAGCCGCTGCGCACGATCACCTTCACGTCCTCGCCGCCAAGGCGGCGCGCGGAACGGCAGCAGTCCATCGCCGTGTTGCCGCCGCCGAGCACGATCACGCGCTTTCCGATCTTCGTCACGTGGCCGAACGACACGGACGCGAGCCAGTCGATGCCGATATGGACGTTGGCCTTCGCCTCCTCCAGGCCCGGCAGTTCCAGCTTGCGCCCACGCGGCGCGCCGCAGCCGATGAAGATCGCGTCATAGCCCTCCTCCATCAGCGCCTTCATGGAGTCGATGCGCTGGCCGCTCACGAAATTCACGCCGAGGTCGAGGATGTAGCCCGTCTCCTGGTCGATCACCGACTCCGGCAGGCGAAAGCGCGGGATCTGCGTCCACATGAAGCCCCCGGCCTTGGCCTCGCCGTCGAAGATCGTCACGTCGTAGCCGAGCGGCGCGAGATCGCGCGCGACGGTGAGCGATGCCGGCCCCGCGCCCACGCAGGCGATGCGCTTGCCGTTCTTCTTGCCGGGCTTGGGCATGCGCGCTTTCACGTCGTCGCCCTTCATGTCGGCGGCCACGCGCTTCAGGCGGCAGATCGCCACCGGTTCCGGATCGCCCGCGTTGTTCTCTTCAACCCGGCCGCGCCGGCACGCCGGCTCGCAAGGCCTGTCGCACGTGCGCCCGAGGATGCCCGGAAATACGTTCGACACCCAATTGATCATGTACGCGTCGCTGTAGCGCCCCTGCGCCACCATGCGTATGTATTCGGGAACGGGGGTGTGGGCGGGGCACGCCCACTGGCAATCGACGACCTTGTGGAAATAGGCCGGGTCCGCGATATCGGTACGCTGCAAAGCTGTCTCCTTGCCTTGCCCGCGTCGTCCCAGGGTGAGCCCGCGGGTCTGCCGGGGCATGTCGCCCCGGGGCCAGTCTACGCCCGTGAGCGCGCGAGTGGCTCTACGGGGATTCCCCGAGCCCGTCAGCGCGAAGTCAGTGGTGGTCTTTCGCGAGCTGTGCGAAAGCCTTCACGACCTCCGGAGGCGCCTGCACCAGTTCGATCAACACACCCTCGCCGCCGACGGGAAACTCTTCGTTACCCTTGGGGTGCACGAAGCAGATGTCGAAGCCCGACGCCCCGCGGCGGATACCGCCCGGCGCGAAACGCATGCCTTGCGCGCCGAGCCATTGCACGGCCTTGGGCAAGTCGTCGATCCAAAGGCCGATGTGGTTGAGGGGCGTCTGGTGGACGGCCGGCTTTTTCTCGGGATCGAGCGGCTGCATCAAGTCCACCTCCACCTTGAACGGCCCCGCGCCCAGCGCGCAGATGTCCTCGTCGACGTTCTCGCTCGCGCTCCTGAATGTGCCCGTGACCTGCAGGCCGAACATGTCGACCCAGAGTTTTTGCAGACGCAGCTTGTCGGGCCCGCCGATCGCGATCTGCTGGATGCCGAGTACCTGGAAGGGCCTGTTCATGATGGGATCCTCAATTCATCGAATGCGATGCGCTGGCGCCGTTGCACTGTCGCGGCCATGTCCTTGATCTGAAGCTCCAGCGCGCGGGCGCCCCAGTCGATCTCCACCATCCCATAGTGGAAGTTCGTGAAGAGCTCGCCCAGCCGGTTTGGGCCGGGCTCCGCCGCATCGCGCCACGGATGGGTGATGCCGCTGGAAGTCACCTCGAACATGGGATACGGCGCGCCGCGTGACTCGCGGTACAGCGCGCCGATATGCCGGTCACCCGAGAGCAGCACGACGCCCTGCGCTCGAGTGTTCGCGATCGTGTCGTACAAGCATTGCCGCTCGCGGGGGAAATTTCCCCAGCGCTCATAGGCATGGCCCTCGACCACGACCTGGATGCCCGAGACGATGATGCGAACCTGTGCGTCAGCTCGCAATTGTTCTTCGAGCCAGCGCCACTGCGCCTCGCCGAGCATCGTCTTCGCGGGGTCGGGATCCGGCGCATAACGCCGCCCGCCGCCTGGGTTGGGCTGCTGTGTCCAGGGCGAGCGAAACCAGCGGCAGTCGAGCATGATGACTTGCACGCGCCGGCCCGGCGCGCCGTACATGCCGGCGCAATACAAACCCTCGCGCGCTCGGCGCGGGTCATCGGCGGGTACCTTCCAGAAATCGAGAAATTCAGCCTTCGACTCGGCTTTGAACTGGAAGTCCGCGCCGCCGTCGTTTTCGCCGTAATCGTTGTCGTCCCAGATCTCCAGGTGCGGCACGCTCTCGCGCACACGCATGAAACCCTCGCTCTCCAGCGCTTTCGCATAGGCTCGGCGCAGGTTCAAGGGCGAGAACGGCATGTCCGCATATACGTTATCGCCGCCGTACAGGAACAGGTCCGGCCGGTCGGCCAGGACGGTGTTCCAGATCGGCTGCGGTAATTTGTGGTTCACGCACGATGCCATGCCGATGCGGCGCAGCGGAATCGACGCATCGCGAGGCGCCATGACCGATGTCGGCGCCGCGCATCCAGCGAGCGCGCCAACGCCGGCCGCCGCCCCGCCCGCGAGAAGCGCGCGGCGCTTCAACATCACACGAACTCCACGATCGGCTGGTCGACGGTGAGACTCTCACCCTTCGCCGCGAGCACCTTGCCCACGACGCCATCGGCGGTCGCGAAGAGCACGTTCTCCATCTTCATCGCCTCGATCACCGCGACGCGCTCGCCCGCCTGCACCTTCTGCCCCGGCTGCACCGCGACGTCGACCAGCAGGCCCGGCATCGGCGAGAGCACGAAGCGGCTCATGTCGGGCGGCGCCTTGAACGGCATCAACTCGTACAGTTCGGCCGCGCGCGGCGCGAGCACCAGCGTGTCGAGGCGCGTGCCGTTGTGCGCGACGCGAACGGCCAGCGGGTTCTTGCCGACACCGCGCTCGATCTGCGCCGTGAACGGCTTGCCGTTCACCGTGCCGCGGATGCGCGCGCCGCCCAGGTGCCAGTTGCTGCACAGCTCGTAGCGCTTGCCGTTCGTTTCCACCGCGCTGGATCCGGACTGCGCCTGGAAGTCGCGCACGCTCACCGCCTGCTTGCGGTTCTTTCCCTCGGCGCCAAGGCCGATGACGACGAAATCCTCGCCCACCTCGAATTCGTGGCCCGGCATCTGGCCGCTGATGCCCGCTGCGCGCTGCAACGAGCGGCGATTGACGTAGGCCGCGAGCGCCGCGAGGAAGTCGTGGTCTTCATGCGGCACGTCTTCCGCATGGAAGCCCTTGCCGTAGTTCTCCGCGATGAAACCCGTGTTGAAATCGCCGGCGACGAACTTCGGGTGCGCGAGCAGCGCGGCCTGGAACGGGATGTTGGTCGAGATGCCGCGGATGACGAAGCCGTTGAGGGCTTCACGCATCTTCGCGATCGCATCGAGGCGATCCTTGCCGTGCACGATCAGCTTGGCGATCATCGAGTCGTAGAACATGGGGATCTCGCCGCCGTCCTGCACGCCGGTGTCGACACGAACGCCTTGGAGATGAGCGGTATCTGAAGCCCACATCGACTCTTTTGGCGGCTGGAAGCGCACGAGCCGCCCGGTGGACGGCAAGAAATTCCGGAACGGATCCTCCGCATTGATCCGGCACTCCATCGCCCAGCCTTCACGCTTGACCTGCGCCTGCGTGAGCGGCAATGCCTCACCGGCCGCCACGCGGATCATCAACTCCACCAGGTCCAGCCCCGTGATGCATTCCGTCACTGGATGTTCCACCTGCAGGCGCGTGTTCATCTCGAGAAAATAGAACGACTGGTCCTTGCCGACGACAAATTCGACGGTGCCCGCGCTCTGGTACTTCACGGCCTTCGCGAGCGCGACGGCTTGCTCGCCCATCGCCTTGCGCGTCGCGTCGCTGATGAAAGGAGACGGCGCTTCCTCGATCACTTTCTGGTGGCGCCGCTGGATCGAGCACTCGCGCTCGTTCAGGTAGATGACGTTGCCTTGCGAATCGCCAAGCACCTGGATCTCGATATGCCGCGGCTCTTCGACGAACTTCTCGATGAACACGCGGTCATCGCCGAAACTGTTGCGCGCCTCATTGCGGCACGACGTGAAACCTTCGAACGCTTCCTTGTCGTTGAACGCGACGCGCAGTCCCTTGCCGCCGCCGCCGGCAGAGGCCTTGATCATCACCGGGTAGCCGACGCCCTTCGCGATCTCGACGGCCTGCTCCGCCGACTCGATCGCATCGTTGTAGCCGGGGATGGTGCTGACCTTCGCCTCGTTCGCGAGCTTCTTCGAGGCAATCTTGTCGCCCATCGCGGCGATGGAGTAATGCTTGGGCCCGATGAAGACGATGCCCTCTTCCTCTACCTTCCGCGCGAACGCTTCGTTCTCGGAGAGGAAGCCGTAACCCGGATGCACGGCTTGCGCGCCGGTCTGCTTGCATGCGGCGATGATCCGGTCCGCAAGCAGGTAGCTCTCGCGGCTGGGCGCCGCGCCGATATGCACCGCCTCGTCGGCGAGCTGCACATGGCGCGCGTCGCGGTCGGCGTCGGAATACACCGCGACGGTCTTGATGCCCATCTTCTTCGCGGTCTTGATGACGCGGCAGGCGATCTCGCCGCGGTTG
>JAZKIF010000108.1:0-29887 GCA_040385005.1 Pseudomonadota bacterium | reverse complement strand
CTGAAGATCATGTGCGACCTGGACATCTCCGAGAAGCGCAAGCCGCAGGACGGCAAGATCAAGTTCAAGAAGTTCGGCCCGCTCGACATCGAGTTGCGCGTCGCCACCATCCCGTCCGCGGGCGGTGTCGAAGACGTCGTGATGCGTATCCTCGCGGCCGGCGAGCCGATCCCGCTGGAGAAGCTCGGGCTCACGCCGCACAACAAGGAGCGTCTGGAAAAGACGGTGAGCAAGCCCTACGGCCTGTTCTACGTGTGCGGCCCGACCGGCTCGGGCAAGACGACCACGCTGCACTCGATCCTGAAATTCCTCAACACGCCCGACACGAAGATCTGGACGGCGGAAGACCCGGTCGAAATCACGCAGAAGGGCCTGCGCCAGGTGCAGATCAACAAGAAGGCCGGCATCGACTTCGCGTTGATCATGCGGGCCTTCCTGCGCGCGGACCCGGACATCATCATGGTCGGCGAATCGCGCGACAAGGAGACCGTGTCGATGGGCGTGGAAGCCTCGCTCACGGGCCACCTGGTGTTCTCGACGCTGCACACGAACTCCGCGCCGGAATCCATTATCCGCCTGCTGGACATGGGCATGGACCCGTTCAATTTCGCGGACGCGCTGCTCGGCATCCTCGCGCAGCGGCTTGCCAAGAAGCTGTGCGACTGCAAGGACGAATACTTCCCCGACGGCGACGAGATCAAGCTCTTCGTGACCGAATACGCCGAGGAACTGCGCCACTCCGCGGCGTGGAAAGCGGACTACGCCGGCGAGGCCAAGAAGCTGTACGAGAACTGGGTCAAGCTCTATGGCCACGAGGGCCGCTTGAAGTTCTACAAGGCCAAGGGCTGCGACAAGTGCAACAAGACCGGCTACAAGGGCCGGATCGGCCTGCACGAACTGCTGGTGGCCGACGACCCGACCAAGCGCCTGATCCAGGAGCGAGCGCGCGTCGCCGACCTCTTCGCCTCGGCGGTGGAAGGCGGCATGCGCACCTTGAAGATGGACGGCATGGAGAAGGTGATGCTGGGGATGACCGACCTGAAGATGGTTCGGTCGGTTTGCATCAAGTAGGCGGGTTGCGTCTTCCATTCCTTGCGCTTCGCCGACAAAAATTGTCGCCCACCCGTTGAGGCAGACAGATTTCGGCACCCGGGGCCGCCGCAATTTCGAAAAACCGCATACTTTTCGGGGATGACCCAGCTGGCACAGCATTTGCACCTTGGCGCTGCTTCTTTTCACAACTCCGGAGGTTCCATGAAGCGTCAACTGCAACAGGGTTTCACCCTTATCGAATTGATGATCGTTGTCGCGATCATCGGTATCCTGGCCGCTGTGGCCCTGCCTGCGTACCAGGACTACACCAAGCGCGCGAAGATGTCGGAAGTGGTGCTTGCCGCCTCCGCCTGCCGCACGACGATCACCGAGGTGTACCAGTCCGGTTCGTCCACGCCGGCAGCGAACGGCTGGGGCTGCGAGTCTTCGTCGCAGACCAGCAAGTACGTCTCGAGCATCCAGACGGACAGCAACGGCGTGATCACCGTGACGGCCACCGGCTTCAACGACGCCAACATCGACTCCAAGGCCATCACGCTGATCCCCTATGCCAGCGATACGACCACGGCCGCAGTTCCGGCCAACCTGGGCGGCGCGGTGTTCAAATGGGTCTGCGGTCCGGCCGCGACCAACGGCGTCATGGCCAAGTACCTGCCCGGCTCCTGCCGCGGCTGATGATTTCCGGCCTCTGGCCGGGTCATCCTGAAACGAAAACGAGCGGCCTGGGCCGCTCGTTTTTCTTGGTGCCCGATAATCGAGCCGCGCAATCCCACTGATGACCCAAACGACCTGCGAGTTGACCGTTCTCATGCCTTGCCTGAACGAGGCGAAGACGCTGGGTGCGTGCGTGAAGGCGGCTCGCGAATTCCTCGCGCGTACCGGCATCGCCGGTGAGGTGCTCGTCGCGGACAACGGCTCGACCGACGGCTCCATCGAGATCGCACAGGCGGCTGGCGCGCGCGTCGTGCGCGCGCCGCAGCGCGGCTACGGGGCCGCATTGCAGGCAGGCATCGCCGGCGCCGGCGGGCGCTTCGTCATCATGGGCGACTGCGACGAGAGCTATGACTTTTCGCGGCTCGACGGCTTCGTCGAGCAACTGCGCGCCGGCGCGCATGTGGTGATGGGCAACCGCTTTCGCGGCGGGATCGACCCGGGCGCCATGCCGCTGCTGCACCGCTACCTCGGCAACCCGGTCCTGAGCTTCATCGGACGCCTCTTCTTCCGCACGCACATCGGCGATTTCCACTGCGGGCTGCGCGGCTTCTCGCGTGAATCGATCCTGGGCCTGGGGTTGATCACGACGGGCATGGAGTTCGCGAGCGAGTTGATCGCCAAGGCGGCGCTCGCCGGTTTGCGCATCGAGGAAGTCCCCACCGTCCTGCACCGCGACGGCCGCGACCGACGGCCTCACTTGCGCACCTGGCGCGACGGCTGGCGGCACCTCCGGTTCCTGCTGATGTTCTGCCCGCGCTGGCTGTTCCTCTATCCGGGCGTGGCCCTGCTGGTGTTGGGCGGCTCGGGGCTCGCCCTGGGTCAGTTCGGCGAGAAGGTCGGCCCTTTGCACCTGGGCATCCACACTTTGCTGTATCTCGGCGGGATGACCATCCTGGGTGTGCAATTCATCGTCTTCGCGCTTCTGACCAAATGGATCGCCGTGCTCGCGCAGCTGGTGCCCGAGCCGGCCTGGATGTCGCGCTGGGCTTCTTCCTTCACGCTGGAAAAAGGCCTGCTGGTCGGGCTCGCGGTTTTTTTCTGCGGCCTCTTCTGGTCGCTGCGGCTCACCTTCGAATGGGGTCGTACCGGCTTCGGGCCGCTGGACCCGCTGGAAACCATGCGGGCGGCAATCCCGGCGGTGACGCTCATGGCTTGCGGCATGCAGGCCACGATCGGCTCGTTCTTCGCGGGCGCGATGCATTTCGGCTGGCGTTCGGCCCGTGCGGGGTGAGATGAGCCCATTGCGAAACCGTTGGCCTCACATGCCCTTGCCGGCGCCGGGCGCGGAGCTCGCCGCTCTGATGATCCTGGCCTGGGCTGCGTTCGTGTCGATCCCCCTGGCGCTGGGCTCCATCGGCCTGAGCTGGGACGCGCTCAACCACCACGTCTATCTCGGCTGGATCGCGGAGCATCCGCGTTTCGAACGCGACTACCTGGCCGCATCGTTCCAGTCATTTCAATACCCGTATCTGTATTGGCCGTTCTACAAACTGTTCATGAGCGGCATGCCGGGTCGCTGGGCTGGCGCATTGCTGGTGACGCTCAACATCGCGGCCGTGCCGCCGTTGTGGATGCTCGCACGCCGCTTCGTGCCCGATCGCGACTGGTACGGACTGGCGCTGCGGTGGCTGGCGGTGGCGCTGGCCTTCACGTCGGGCCTGACGCTCTCGATGTTCGACACCTCGGCGAACGACCTGCTCGCGGCTATCCCGCTGGTGTGGGCCCTGGCTTTCGCCATCGAGGCGCGCGAGGCGCCGTCGCACGGGCGCTGGAGCGTGCGCCACCTGTTGCTGCTCTCGGGCTTCTTCGCAGGCGCCGCGGTCGCCTTCAAATTGAGCAACGGCCCGCTGGCGATCCTGATGCCCTTGCTGTGGCTCGTACCCGGACGCAGCTGGCTCGACCGCGCGCTGGACGTCCTGTGCGCCTGCGCCGCGACGCTGGTCGGCGTCTTGCTGCTGTACGGCCCCTGGGGCTGGCAGCTGTGGAGCCACTACGGGAACCCCGTCTACCCGTTCTACGACAACTACTTCGACGCGCTGCGTGCCGCGACGGGATGGCGGCCATGATCCGCTTCGAGCCCGACACACTGCGCGATGCGCTGCTGCGGCCTCTGGCCATGGCGTCGCCCGATAGCGGCGTCTACACCGAGATCATCGCGCCGGACTTCCGCTTCGTCTTCATCCTGGTGCTGCTGCTGGCCTGGCTCGTCCTGGCGCGCGGAAGGCAGGCCCGCACGTCTGCTGTCACCCCGCTGCTGGCGATCACGGCGCTGGCTTTCGTGCCGTGGCTGGTGACCTCGGGCAACGGACGGTATTTCCTGGCCTTCCTGCTGGTTTCCGGCCCCTTGTGCATCGGCCTGCTGGCACTGGTGCCGGTCACCCGCAACCTGCGCCTCACGGCGGCCTGCGCCATGCTGGCCTGGCAGGCCTATCTGGTGGCGGACATCTCGCCGTGGCATTTCTGGGGTCACGTCGAATGGGCCGAAGGTCCACCGTTCGAGGTCGACCTCCCCCGCGAAGTCACGCAAGAGCCTGCGACGTACGTGACGGTCGCGAGCATCTCCTACTCGATCATCGCCCCGCGTTTCCATCCTCAATCCCGCTGGGTGAACATCTCCACCCAGTCCGGCCTGGGCGACACCAGCCCGGACGGCGTGCGCACGCAGGCGGTGATCGCCGCACCCGGGCCGATCCGCGTCATCTTCCCGAGCGTGCCGGGCGGCCAGAAGGGCACGCTCATCGATCCCGCGCTGGCCCGGGCGATGGACGACCTGATGGCGCGTCAGGGCCTGTCGATCGAAGACGACGCCAGGTGCAGGCTGCTGCGTTCCGCGGGACTGGCCGGCATGGCCTCGCGCCGCCTCGGCGACCTGGATGCGAGCGAAGCGAAACTGCACGGCTTCTGGTTGTGTCCCCTGGTGCGTCACGCCAGCGCGCGCGCGGTGAAGGAGGCGCCGGTGCCGCAGCGTTCGCAGGACGTGTTCGCGAGGCTGGAGGCGATGTGCCCGCGCATCTTCCCCCCCGGTGAAGCAACCAGCCTGCGTATCCCGGGCGGCGCGGTGCGCGGCTATCCGGGCTCGGACTTCAAGTTGTACGTGCAGGACAACGGAGCCGTCTGGTACAAGTACTACCGCTCGCTCAATCCCGAGGTGCTGGGCAGCGTCGACACGGTGCTGGCACCGTCGTTCCGGATGGATTGCGACAACATCCGGGGCCGCTCCGGCCTGCCCTGGGAGCGCGCCATATGAGCACTCCCGCGCGGGTGTTCATGGACGTCAGCTACACGCGCACGCAGGACGGCAACGTCGGCATCACGCGAACCGTGCGGCGGCTGGCGGACGAATTGCGGGCACATCCGGTCGTCTTCCACTCCTCGGGGTTTCGGGTGGCGCCGGCCACGACCGAGACCGCCGCGCGCGCGAGCGGACGGGACGGGCTGGCAACCCGCGCGTTTCGTTCGGCCAGCCAGGGCGTGGGCCGGCGGATCGCCGCGGCGCTGCCGGCGGGACTGCTGCACCGGATCTGGTCCGGCGTTTCCACCCGCATGTTCGACGCGATGAGCCGGCGCGAGCCGCGTGTGGCGTTCCGCCCGGGCGACTGGCTGGTGCTGGCGGACCAATCGTGGAATTACGCGGCCTGGCGCGCGGTGGCGCGGGCTCGCCGCGAGGGCGCGTTCACGGTGCTCGTGGTCTACGACCTGATCCCGCTGCGGCACCCCGAATATTGCCCGCCGCTCTTCACGCGGGCCTTCGGCGCCTGGCTGCGCGCGATGCTGGCCTGCTGCGACGCGGTCGTGTGCATTTCCGGGGCCACCCGGGACGACCTGCGGCGCTGGTGCGCCGAGCAGCGGCTAACGTCGCCGCCCATGGGCCACTTCCGCCTCGGCAGCGACCTGCCTGCCACGCCGCACGCCGGCACCGTGCGCCCCGAGGTGGAGGCGTTCACGCGAGGGGCCTCACCTTTCTTCGCCGCCGTCGGCAGTATCGAGCCGCGCAAGAACCATCGCCAGCTTCTCGACGTATTCGAGCGGCTCTGGGAGGCCGGCAGCGACGCACGCCTGGCCGTGGCCGGACGCCCGCACCCCAGCTGCGCAGCGATCGCCGCGCAGCTGCAGCGGCCAGGCCGCGGCGACCGCCTGCTCACGCTGTTCGACGCGAGTGATGCGGAGATCGCCTTGCTTTACGAGCGCTCCCGGGCGCTGGTGTTTCCGACGCTGGCCGAGGGTTTCGGCCTGCCGCTGGTGGAGGCGCGCACGCGTGGCGCGCCGGTGATCGCCAGCGATTTGCCCGCGCTCGCCGAATTGGCGGACGGCGGCGTC
Organism: Pseudomonadota bacterium; assembly: GCA_040385005.1. Taxonomy (GTDB): domain Bacteria; phylum Pseudomonadota; class Gammaproteobacteria; order Burkholderiales; family Burkholderiaceae_C; genus Ramlibacter. The sequence continues at coordinate 23,803 of JAZKIF010000108.1, read as the reverse complement.
GACCTGTTCCCGCCGGGCGACGACGAGGCGCTGGCCCGCCTCGTGTGCTCGCATGCCGAGGAAAGCCGGCGTCCGTCCGTTGGCGCGATGGCGTTGTTTTCCTGGGCGGACAGCGCGGCGCAACTGATTGCGCGCGCGAGCCGCCTGCGCGACCCCGCCTAGAGCGTTCAAGAACCGGGCAGGTCGGGCCGCAGCTTCTTGTACAGGCGCCACGCGAAAGCCGCCAACGGCCCCAGGTGGCGGCGGATGATCGCCGGGTGGACCCGGTAGAACGTGGTGTCCCGCGCCGTGAACGACAGGCCGGTCGCCGCATACCAGACCAGCGGCTTGCGGACAAAGCGCACCGGCCCACGTTGCGCATCCCACAGGATCTTGATGTTCAGGAGATGGTCCGCCTGCACGCGCAACCGACGAAGGAACGGGCCGTTCCTGGCCACGTTGGCACGGCTGTAGACGATCCCCTGCTGGCACACGTTGCGGAACAGGATTTTCCACTTCGACGTTGCGCCGGAGCGCACGCCCTCGTCGCCCCAGTAGACGTCGGTAAAGAGGATTCCCGGCCGGGTACTGGCGAGAACGACGGCGACCTCGCGCGCGGCCGGCAAGAGGATATCGTCCTTGCCGAGGAAGTAGAGATAGTCGCCGCGGCTGGCCGCGACGCCGTCGTTCATCGCGCCATAGACGGAGGGCCGCGTCTCGGCGATGGCCCGCACGTTGTGCAATTCGCCCGCCGCCTGCACCTGTGCTTGCGGCACCACCAGCACGATCTCGCACTGGTTCGGCTGCGGCAGCGCGAGCCGCACGGAATCGATGCAGCGGCGCAATTCCAGGTCGACGCGCAACGCCGGGATGATCACGCTGAGGAGAGGTGCATCGGCACCGCTGTCCGCCGAAATTGCTGTCGTATCCATGGCGATCATGCTCAACGCAACGTGACAAGGGCGGAGCGGACAGACAGCACGCCGCTCGCGAGCTGCCGAAGCCGGTCCAGCCACAGATCGGCATACCGCACTGCCGGCAGCCGCGGCGTGTGGCCGTGCCTCGCCAGCGCTTTGGCGCCCTCCGCCAGGTCGAGCAGGTACCTGTCGTAGATCTGTTCGTCCACCACCCGCGGCACCTTGTAGTTCGCCCCACGTTTCAAAACCTTGTAGCCGCGGTACACCTTGAGGCCGTGGAAGTGGAAGGCCACCGAATGCCCATAAGGGATCGTCGATGCGTTCCAGGGCGCGAGCAGCAGTGACTTGTCCGCCAGGACATGCACCTGGTCGGGAAACATCTCGGGCCAATGATCCAGATACTTCTGGTCGCCGAACTTTCCGTCCTCCAGCCTTGCGTAGCACCATTCGATGCAGCGCTCTTCCCACCACTTCCTGACGGGCTCGCCGGCGTCGCGGTTGAACGTCATGAATTGCACGCAGTACTGCCCCGCGATGGCCGACTGGTCGTACTCGGGCGCGAAGGCATGGTCGGTGATCAGGACCTGTTTGCCGGAGGCCTCGAATTCCCGGAAGACCGGCGCCGGCGACCGCCTGAACCAGAGATCGGCGTCCACATACGTCACGCGCTCCACCGTGGGGTCGGCGTCGAAGACGAAGCGGGGCGCGAACGGCGTGAGCGTCCAGCAGTATTCGCCGCGCGAGCGTGCGCCCTTCACCGCCCTGAGTTCCGCGGTTTCCAGGTCCGCCACGGCCAGCGCGGTGACACCTGGGAGCTGCAGATCGCCCAACATGCGCCACGCGTCGTGATCGACGCAGACGACCCACAGCCGGAACGAGGGGATGTTCCGCTGCATGGAGCGGTGCAAGGCCAGGCCCTGCAGCAGGTAGGCGCTGTCGAAGATGGTGACGAAGTGCTCGGTCACGATGGGCTAAAGGCGTTGAGCGCGTTCGCCACTGCCTCCACGTCGGCCTCCGCCATCTGGGGATGGCAGGGGATCGACAGGCAGGTCGCCGCATGGTGCTCGGTATTCGGCAGGCCGGCCGGGTCGCGTGCGATGTCCGGGCACGACTCCTGGGCGTGGACCGGCACCGGGTAATGGACCAGCGACTGGACGCCGCTGCGCGCCAGGTGGGCAATGAGGTCGTCCCGCTGCGTGCACTGGAGGACGTACAGGTGGTGGACGTGCGCCGCATCCTCTTGCGCGGGCGCGAGCTGCGTCAGCAAGGGATTGCGGATGCTTGCGCGGTATTGCACGGCGATCTCGCGGCGCCTCGCGGTGAAGGCCGGCAGATAGGCCAGCCGTTCGCCCAGGATGGCTGCCTGGATCTCGTCGAGCCGGCTGTTCAGGCCGATCACCGGATGGTGGTAGCGCACGCTCTGGCCGTAGTTGCGCAATTGGGCGGCGCGCACTGCCAGCGCCTGGTCGTTGGTCACGAGCATGCCCCCGTCCCCGATCGCACCTAGGTTCTTGGTCGGGTAGAAGCTGAAGGCTGCCGCGGATCCGAAGCCTCCTGCCGACCTGCCCCCCCAGCTGGCGAGGTGGGCCTGGGCACAGTCCTCGACCAGATGGATGTTGCGCTGGCTGCACAACGCCACCCACGCGTCCATGTCGCGCACCTGCCCGTAGAGGTGCACCAGCAGCAGGGCCTTGGTGCGGGGCGTGATGCAGCGCTCCACGCTGGCTGCCGACAGCAGCGCCGTCTCCGCATCGATGTCGGCCAGTACCGGAGTGGCGCCGGCCCGGACGATGGCCAGGACGCTCGCAAAGGCGGTCATCGACGTCGTGATCACTTCATCGCCGGGCCCGATCCCGAGGCCGCGCAATGCGATCTCGATCGCATCCATCCCGTTTCCAACGCCAAGGGCGTGCGCGGTCCCGCACTGTCGGGCCCATTCGGCCTCGAAGTTGGACAGCTCTTTCCCGAGGATGTACCACCCCGAATCGAACACCCGACGCACCGCCGTCACCATGCGCTCGCGCAGCTCGGCGGGTTCGGCCTTGAAATCGTTCATCAGGATCATGGGAAGGGCCTTTCCGGTATGGCGTGCTGCCGCCGCGCCTCACGGCCAGTAGTGCGCCGCATGTTGCCGGTAATAGTCGAGCGTGCGCTGCAGGCCCGTCGCAAGCGGCACCCGGGGCTGCCATCCCAGCTCGGAGGTGATCGCGCCGTGGTCGCCGTAGTAGTCGCCGATGTCGATCGCCTTGCGCTCGGGCGGGAATGGGATCAGCTCGTAGCTCGCATTCCCGGCCAGTGCCACCAGTTGTTCGGCCAGGGCCTTCAAGCCGACGACCTCGCCACTCCCGAGGTTGTAGACCTTGCCATTGGCCTCCTCGCGGGCGCCCGCCAGCAGCAGGGCGTCGACGCAATCGTCCACGTAGTTGAAGTCGCGCAATTGCAAACCATCGCCGAAAACCCGGATCGGCTTGCCCTCCAGCACGAGGCGGATCCAGATCCCCAGGAAAGTCTGCCTGGCGTCCTTCACGCGCATTCCGGGCCCATAGGTATTCGTCAGGCGCAAGGCGCAGGCGCGGATGCCGTAGACGTTGTTGTAGAGCAGGTGGTACCACTCGCCGGCGAGCTTGTTGATCCCGTTGACGTCGACCGGCCGGATCGGGTGCTTCTCGTCCACCGGCAGGTAGTCCGGTTTTCCATAGAGCTGGCGCGTGCTGGCGAACACGAGCTTGATGCCGGAATTCGCCTTGCGGCAAGCCTCCAGGATGGAGACCTGCGCCGCAACGTTGATGGCCAGGTCGGCCTGGGGGTCGTCCATCGAATCCATGTGACTGGTCTGGCCGGCCAGGTTGAACAGGTAGTCCTGGTCCTGGATCAGGTGGGCCATCGCGAACGGATCGCGCACGTCGCAAACGTTCACGACCACCCGGTCCCGGATGTCCTGGATGTTGAACAGGTTGCCGCCGTATTGCGGAATCAGGCTGTCCACCAGCGTGACCTGGGCGTCTTGCCCGACCAGGTGCCGGGCAAGGTTCGAGCCGATGAAGCCCAGGCCGCCGGTGATCAACACCCGCTTCGCGCGGTAGGGGTTCACGATGTCCATCGAAATGCTCCCTTCAGTCTGCGGGCAAGCCGGCCGGCCGCGGCCATCGCGAATCGGGGAAAGAACGCCGACACGGACTTCCTGGAGGCGGCCGAGAGCTGCACGAAAAGCGGGTCGCCGAATTCGCGCGCGCCGCGCTGCGCCAGGTACAGGGCAAAGCCATGCTCGCCCTTGATGCTGGAGAACGCCCAGCCCAGCAGGTGCTCGCGCAAACCCATTGCCGGCCCCGCGAACGTGTTGATGTATTCGATCTCGCACCAGCCGGGCGCCATCTTCAGGAACATCCCGATGTCGCGCCGCTGCAATGCGCCCAGTTGCGCGATGTCGTCGGCCGCTATGCGCTGCGAACCCTTGATCTTCATGTTCGTCACCCAGAAGGGCTTGCGCTCCATGTAGGCCATGAGCGCGTGGAGTTTGTCTTCGCCAGCATACGCGTCGATGATGCCCGGCTCGAATTCCGCGACGATCGCCCGCTCGATGGTTGCGGCCGGCAGCGCGTTGAAAATCCGCAAGTCCGTGCCTTGCGAATCGGTCTTGTACCAGTCCACGTAATCGATGCCCACCGAAGTCAGGACCTCCTGCAGGCTGGCTGCAGGCATCTTGACCACCTTCTCCACATCGAACAGCGCATTGAAAGCCCAGGGCGCGAGCGCGGCGGCGTCGGGCCGGAGCGAGCTCGAACATTGAGGAGACCGCGTCAGGTAGAAATCCACCGCGTCGGCCGGGCGGGCCGCCAACAGTCGGTTGATCGAGTAAAGCTTGCGGTAGCTCCCGTTCGTGGATTCGGAGACCGCGAACTCGCGGGTGTCCGCATCGAAGGCGAAGCCGATGGCAAAGCGCGCGATGGCCTTCCACTGGTCGGGCAAGGCCCCCGCGGCGCCGACGTCCACCAGGACCGGCGGCTTGTCGCGCAGGGATGGATGCTCGAAGATGTTTTGCAGTAGCGTCTTCACCCGGCAGCCTTGTGGAACAGGAAGCCCCTGAAGCTGGACGCGATCGACCGCAGCGCGGGAAACTCCAGGCTGGCAAAGGACGCCGCCAGGCGATATCGGCCCTCGAGCGCAGCGACCAGGTTGCTTTCCGAAAGCGAGCGGCAAGGGTAGCTCGCACGGTAGATCGAGGCCGGCACCCGTTGCATGTAGATCCGGTCGGCGGGGCCGTCGTTGACGATCGTGCGGTCGACGACGATCACTTCCGGCTCCATGCGCATGGCTTGCTCGAGGACCGCGCGCGGATCCTCCAGGTACTGCAGCACGCTGGAAAGCAGCACCGCGTTCGGCGCCGATTCGCGCGCACAGGCATCGATCGAATCATGGAAGCGCAGCGTCTCGTCCTGTACCTGCGCGCGACCGACGGCCACATAGTGCGGCTGCTCCACGACATTCCAGCGCAGGTGCGCCAGGCCCTCGAGCAGGCCGCGGTTCTGGTAGTAGCTGCTGCCCAGCGCGCCGCCGAAGTCCAGCACCGTCAGCCGCCCACGTGAACGGCCCGCGGCCCACAGCAAGCCGGCGGCCACCGGCCAGTTGTAGTCGATCTCGTGAAAGAGCACGGAGTCGCGCTCGTAGATGGCCTCTCCACGCTTGACCTCGAGCGTCGCGGCCAGAACCTTGCCGAGGATGTGGCTCGCCTCGTAGCCTGCGCAGCGCGCGGCCGCCTCCTGCCAGGTCGCGAACTCGCCTTCGAACCGGATTGCGCTGCCGCTTGCGCGCCAGCGGCCGACCGCCCGGTGCACTGCCGGCGGCAGCCAGTCGCGGGCCAAGCTGTTCAGGGCGCTCATCGAGCCATCCTCGCGACGGTTTGGCGCGCCATGCGGACAGCCCTTTGCAGCAAGCCACCCGAGGACGACCGGAAGAAGGCTTCGAACGCTGCCCTGGCCTGGCCCGAAGGTGCTACCGGCACGCGGCGCAAATCGATCGGCGTGCCGCTCAGGCGGGCGTCGTGGGTGTCCGTGTCGACAGCATGCGTGCCGCTGCTGTCGTTGCCGATGTTGTGCACCAGGCTGCGCCCCGGGTACAGGGTCAGCTTGTCCGCGAGGAATGCGGACGCGTACCAGCGGATGGCCCAGGAGTCGTTGCGGCCCGCGATCTGTTCGCGCAGCATGTCCGAGTACGGATGGCTCGCGTTGAAATCAAACGCGTGCAGCAGCTTGCGACGAGTGAGTTCGTCCAGTAGCGCGCGACCGTCGGGATTGAACACGCTCCAGCCACGCCGCCAGGTGCCCCAGCCCCAGCAATCCGCGCCTTGGAGGAAGAAAGCTTCCGGCAGATCGGCCCGTACGGGGTACACATAGCCATGCACGCTGACCACGCGGTCATCGTCCCGGAAGCGATCCAGCGCCTCGTTCATATAGGCGAGGAAGTGCGGAGAGGTCACCATGTCGTCCTCCAGCACGATCAGCCGGTCCGACTCGGCGAGTACCTGGCTGACGCCCTCGATGATGGACCTGGCCAGCCCGTAGTTGACGGCACGCCTGACGATCCGCACCGACCGGAAGCCGCTGATGCCGGAGACGAAGCGCCGCACGCTATCGACGGCGGCCTGCTTCTGGGGGGTACGGGGCCCGTCCGAGAAAACGTAGAGGTCCGACAGTGCCGCGCCCGGGTTGCGCAGCAGGCTGGCGACCGTGCGCTGGGCGTGGGCCAGTCGATCGTGGACGAACAAGGCAATGGGTGCGTGAGCCACAGGGCCGCCCTGGCGTGCCATTTCTTCGATCAAAGCGCGGCCCCTCTCGCTTCCATCCTTATCCTGAAACAGGACGCAATCATGAACATGGCATGCGTCCGCGTTGCACCGAACAATAGCAACGCATAGGTTGCAACGAAGTACGAAACGACCGTTGCCGCTGCGGCGCCGCGTGCCCCATAGAGCGGGATGAGCCAGGTGTTCAGCGCGAAGTTGCAGCCCAGGCCGATCAACGTCCGGTAAAGCGAGATCCTCGGGAGGTTTTCCACCAGCAGATGCTGGCTGCTGATGATGCCGTGCACCACCGCGATGCTACCCCACACGTAGATCGCCAACACGGCAGCGGCATCGCTGTAATTCCGTCCGAAGGTGATGTCGATGACGGGTTGCGCGAAGATGACCAGGGCCAGGGACACCGCCGCCGCGAACCAGAATCCCGCGGCATAGAGTTGCCGCATCCGCGCGAGGTACATCGGGCGGCTGGCCTGGTGCGACTCGATGATCGCGGGCGACGCCGATGCAACGAAGATCGTTGGCAGGACGTACAGCAATTCCGTGATCCGCACCGCGACCGAATAGACCCCGACCTCATAGCTGTTCGCCATCTGCTTGAGCATCACGACATCCATGCGCATGTACAGCGTCACGGACAGGCCCGCCAGGAGAAACGGCCAGCTGCCCTGCAGAAGCGAGCGCATGCGCAGCCGGCCAACGCTGCGCCAGGATGGCGGCCCCGCCCGCATCGTGTACGCAATCAGCAAGCCGGAACCCACGAGGATGGTCTCGACCATCGCCGCCACCACGAAGGCGATGAGGCTGGCCTCCAGCAGGATCAGCCCGACCCGGGCCGCCGACACCAGAAGGAAAACGCCGTTCTCCACCCACACGACATAGCGGGACTCCACTTGGGATTCGAACCAGTACCGCACGGTGTCGCTCGCCCTGAATGGGAGCGCGAGGCTCAACAGGATGACGCTGGTGCGCATCAGGGCGTCATCGGAGCCCAGCCAAGCGTTCGCGAGCAGCGCCAGCAACAGGGCCAGGACTCCTGCGCTCAATTGCAGCGCGAATGCCGAAGCCAGGATGGCGCCTGCCGCCGACCGGTCGCGGACCAATTCGCGCACGACGACGGGCTGCAGCCCCAACGTCCCCACTGCGGCGAAGACGCCCACGAATGCGATCGCATAGGCGAGACTGCCGAATTGCTCCGGACCGAGGTAGCGCGCCATCCAGACGCCCACTGCCAGCCCGACACCCATGCGCAGCAACTGGTCGATGGAAAGCCAGGCGACGTTTCGCGCGATCCTGGCCAGATGGGGGCGGCGGGCGAGTCGTTCCAGCAGGCGCGATGGGAGGGTCAACTTGGGGATCACTCGGCGGTGCGCACGATCATACGCGGCGTGCGGCGGGTAAGATCGCAGCCCAAATGCCAGATGCCATCCTCGCCGCGGTGATCAACTGGAACGGCTGGCGCGACACGCTGGTCTGCCTCGAAAGCATGTTGCGCATGCAAGGCCCGGCGTTTCATCTCCTGATCTGCGATAACGGATCGACCGACGAGTCGCGCGAGCATCTGCAGCGATGGGTCGACGACTTCCGGCCAGGGGGACCCGTCCTGTCTGCCGCGCTCCTGCCGCTCGCGTCCAACTTCGGCTACGCGGGCGCGATCAACCGCTGCATCGCATGGGGCCGCGAAGCCGTCTCGCCGGACTACTACTGGCTCCTGAACAACGACGTGGCGCTCGACCCGCGGGCCTTGTGGCACATGATCGCCGCGGTTCGCGAGACGCCGCGCATCGGCCTGTGCGGCTCGGTGCTGCTGGAGTGGGACGCACCCCACGAGGTGCAGGCGGTCGGAGGCATCTTCCATCGCGCCATCGCCACCGGCAGCCATCTGAAACGCCTGCCACCCACCGCCGAGGCGACGGTGTGCGACAGCATCGATTACCCCGTGGGCGCGTCGATGCTGGCCACGCGCGAGTTCATCGAGTCGGTGGGTGTCATGGACGAGAGCTACTTCCTCTATTACGAGGAAGTGGACTGGGCCCAGCGCGGGCGCGCCCGCGGGTTCCGTCCCGCCGTCGCGCTGCGCAGTTTCGTGAGGCACAAGGAAGGCGCCAGCACCGGCTCGATGGGCGGCGTGAGGCGCAAGTCGATGCTCTCCGAGTACTACGGCGTGCGCAACCGCTTGCGCTACACCCGCAAGTTCTCGCCGTGGCTGCTGCCGGTGGTGTGGCTCAGCCTGCTGCTGGTCGCCGTGGATCGCGCTGTACACCGGGAATGGCGGCGCGCAGCCCTGGTGCTGCGGCTGATGTTTCGCCCCGATGCGGACAGTCGCGGACAATAGCGCGATGCAGTTGCTTGTTACCGGCCTGTCCGGATTCGTGGGCTCCTACTGCGCCGAGCAGCTGGACGGCGTCGACTTGCGCCTGGATGGGCGCCTGGCCGACCTGCGCCTTCGCGAGGAAGTCACCGCCTCGGTCGACCAGGTGCGGCCCGGCGCCGTCATCCACCTGGCGGCGCAGAGCTGGGTGCCGGCGTCCTTCGAGGACCCCGTCTCGACGTACGATGTCAATTTTTTCGGCACGCTCAATCTGCTGCGGGCGCTCAAGGACACCGGGTTTACCGGCCGCATGCTCTACGTCGGCTCCGCGGACTCCTATGGCGCCGTGCCGGAAGTCGAATTGCCGGTCGTCGAAACCCGCTCGCCCAAGCCGTTGAACCCGTATGCCGTCAGCAAGGCCGCGGCCGAAGCGCTGTGCTACCAATGGAGCCAGACCGAGCCGTTCGAGATCGTCATGGCCCGGCCGTTCAACCACATCGGCCCGCGCCAGAGCACGCGGTTCGCGGTGGCGAGCTTCGCGCGGCAGATCGCCGCATGCCGAGCGGGCCGCGGCAGCCGCAAGCTGGTCGTGGGGGACGCCGAGACCACGCGCGACTTCACCGACGTGCGGGACATCGTGCGTGCCTATGCGAGCCTCCTGCAGCGGGGCCGCAACGGCGAGGCGTACAACGTGTGTTCGGGTGTCGAGCGCAAGGTGCGCGACGTGATCGATGCGATGATGCGCGCCGCGAATGTGGACATGGCCATCGAGGTCGAAGCGGGCCTGCTGCGCAAGTCCGAGCAGCGGCGCATGCTGGGCAGCTTCGCGAAGCTGAACGCCGATTGCGGCTGGAGCCCGGAAATTCCGTTCGAGCGCACGCTGCTCGATACATTGGACTATTGGAACCAGGAGGACGCTCCATGAGCAAAACCGCCCTCATCACCGGCATCACGGGCCAGGACGGCGCCTACCTTTCGCGCCTGCTGCTGGACAAGGGCTACGAGGTGCATGGCGTGCTCGCGCGCCGGTCGACCGACACGCTGTGGCGACTGCGCCATGTTGGCGCGCTGGACGACGTCCACCTGCACGACGGCGACATCACCGACCTTTCCTCGATGATCCGCATCGTCGAAAAATCGAAGGCGGACGAAATCTACAACCTGGCCGCGCAGAGTTTCGTGGGCACCTCGTGGTCGCAGCCGTTGCTCACGGGCGCCGTTACTGGGCTGGGTGCGGTGACGCTGCTGGAAGCCATGCGCATCGCCAACCCGAAGGCGCGGTTCTACCAGGCGAGCACCAGCGAGATGTTCGGGCAGATCCGCGAGCCGGTCCAGAGCGAGACCACGCCGTTCTATCCGCGCAGCCCCTACGGCTGCGCGAAGCTGTACGCGCACTGGATGACGATCAATCACCGCGAAAGCTTCGGGCTGCATGCTTCCAGCGGCATCCTGTTCAATCACGAGTCGCCGCTGCGCGGCATCGAGTTCGTCACGCGCAAGGTGACCGACGCGGCCGCCCGCATCAGGCTGGGCAAGCAGAAGCAATTGAAGCTCGGAAATATCGACGCGAAGCGGGACTGGGGCTTCGCCGGCGACTTCGTCGATGCGATGTGGCGGATGCTGCAGCAGGATGTAGGCGACGATTTCGTGGTCGCAACGGGCCGCACCGTGACCGTGCGCGACATGTGCCGGATCGCGTTCGAGCGCCTCGGATTGAAATACGAAGACCATGTGGTGATCGATCCGCAGCTGTTCCGCCCCGCCGAGGTCGAGATCCTGCTGGGCAATCCCGCCAAAGCCAAAGAGAAGCTGGGCTGGAGCGCCACCACCACGCTGGAGGAATTGATCGCGATGATGGTGGATGCGGACATGCGGCGGGTCGAGCGTGAGTGATGGCGGGTTTCCTGCGCGGGTGGCGATCGTTCACGAGTGGCTCACGGAGTGGGGCGGCTCGGAAGACTGCCTGCGGCTGATGCTGCGGCACTACCCGCAGGCCGAACTCTTCGCCACGATCGACTTCCTTTCCGCGCGCGACCGGGAGCGTCTGGGCAGCAAGAAGATTCACACGACGTTCCTGCAGCGCGCGCCGTGGGCGCGAACCAAGTTCTGGAACTACCTTCCCGTCACGGCGCTTGCCGTGGAGACGCACGACGTCGGCGAAGCGGACATGGTCATCTCCAGCTCGCATGCGTTCGCCAAAGGCATCGTCACCCGCGCCGACCAGTTGCATGTGAGCTACGTCTATTCGCCGATGCGCTACGCCTGGGATTTGCATCATCAGTACCTGCGCGACTACAAGCTGGACAAGGGGTTCAAGGGCCTGCTGGCGCGGGCAATGTTCCACCGCTTGCGTGCCTGGGACCGGCAGACCGCCAACAACGTCGATCTCTTCATGGCGATCTCGCATCACGTGCGCGAGCGTGTGTGGCGAACGTACCGGCGGCCGGCGAAGGTGGTGTATCCGCCGGTGCGCACGCATGAATTGACGGTGCAGGCGCACAAGGACGATTTTTACGTCACGGTGTCGCGCCTCGTCTCGTACAAGCGCGTGGACATGATCGTCGAGGCCTTCCGCGCCATGCCCTCGCGCAAGCTCGTCGTGATCGGCGACGGCCCCGAGCTCGCCGCGTTGCGCGGACGGTGCCCGCAGAACGTCGAGCTCAAAGGCTGGCAAACCGACGAGGTGGTGCGCGAGCATTTGCGCGCGGCACGCGCCTTCATCTTCGCGGCGCACGAGGACTTCGGGATCTCACCGGTCGAGGCGCAGGCCTGCGGCACGCCGGTGATCGCCTACGGCGCCGGCGGCTCGCTCGAAACGGTGCGGGGCGCATCCAGCGGCGCGCGTCCGACCGGCTTGTTCTTCAACGAGCAAACGGCCGCGTCGCTCGTGCAGGCGGTGGAAGCCTTCGAAGCCGCGCGCGCGGAGTTCGATCCGTACGTGTGCCGCGAATGGGCCGAGCAGTTCAGCGAGGCGCGCTTCGAGAGCGAGTTCGGTGAGTGCGTGGACCAGGCGTGGGGCGTGTGGCGCCGCGATCCCCGCTCGCTGGAAGCGGCGTTGACGCCATCGTGAGCGCGGGCGTCTTCTCCGGCGGCCCGGACCCCGCGCTCGCGCGGCAGCGCCTGCGCGCGCTGGTGTGCTTCGGCTGCGTGCTGCTGCCCTGGATCAACCCGTTCGCGAGTGGTCCGTCGTCGTCCATCGACCCGTGGCTCTTCAGCGCCGTGTGCGCGGGCGTGGCGTGCGCGGTCCAGCCGTCAGTGCGTTTTAACCTGGTGCTGCTTGCGGCGTTGGCGGGGCTGGCCGGCTGGGCGTTCGTCGCGAGCGGGCCGGCGCCCGAAGTCATCGCGCTCGCGGGCGCGTGCGTGCTCGTGCTACTGGCGGCCGGCGCGTCGGCCGCGGAGGCGCGGCGCAAGGAATTGCTCGAGGCGCTTGCGCTGGGCTGGCTGCTCGCGGCGGCGATCAGCACGGCGATTGCGTTGTGCCAGTATTTCGGCGTCGGCACGGAGCTGGCGCCGTGGGTGAACATCTCGTCGGGCAACGAAGCCTTCGCGAACCTGCGACAGCGCAACCAGTTTGCCTCGCTCACGGTGATCGGCATGGCGGCGCTCTTCTGGTTGCATCCGGTCGCGATGCGCAAGTGGTTCGCCTATGCGGCGATCGCATGGCTCGCCGTCGGCAACGCCGCCACCACGTCGCGCACCGGGCTCGCGCAGATGGTGATGCTGGGCGCGCTCGCTTGCGCGTGGCCCGGTCCACAGCGCCAGCGCATGGGGCTGTGGGCCGTGGGGCTCGCGGCGTACGTGGTCGCCGCGCTCGCGCTGCCGGCCGCACTCGAATGGGCCACCGGCATGCCGGGCAATCGCCTGTGGGAGCGCGTCGCTTCAGTCCAAAGCTGCAGCAGCCGCACGGTGCTCTGGTCGAACGTGCTTCACCTCATCGCGCAACGCCCGCTCGCCGGTTGGGGCTGGGGCGAGCTGGACTTCGCGCACTTCATGACGCCGTATCCGGGCGCCCGTTTTTGCGACATCCTGGACAACGCGCACAACCTGCCGCTGCACCTCGCGGTGGAACTGGGCGTGCCCGCCGCCCTGTTGGCGTGTGGCGGCGTTGCATGGATGTTGGCGCGCGCGCGCCCCTGGCGCGAGGCCGATCCGGCGCGCCAGATGGCGTGGGCGGTGCTTGTGGTGCTCGGGGTGCATAGCCTGCTGGAATATCCGCTCTGGTACGGGCCGTTCCAGATGGCCTTCGGCTTCGCGCTGGGGCTGCTGTGGCCGGGGCGCATGAAAGATGCGTCCGGTGCACGTGGCGCCGGCTGGTTCGCACCGGTCGTCGCGCTGTGCGTCATCGCGGCCTGCGCGTACGCCGCGTGGGACTATCGGCGCGTGTCGCAGATCTACCTGGCGCCGGAAGCGCGTTACGCCGAGTACCGCGACGATCCGCTTCCGTTCATCCGCAAGTCGTGGCTGTTCAGGAACCAGGCGCGGTTCGCGGAGTTGACGATCACGCCGCTCACGCGCGAAAACGCGCAGTGGACGTACGACAGCGCGCGCGCGCTGCTGCACTATTCGCCGGAGCCGCGCGTGATCGAGAAGCTGCTGGAGAGCGCCGTGATGCTCGGGCGCGAGAGCGAGATCGTCGCTGAGTGGCAGCGGTATCGCGTGGCGTTTCCGGAGGCGTACGAGAAGTGGTCAGCGTCCAACCACCTCAAAAGCGCCACTCGTGCCGATCGGAGTCATGGACCATCATGACCGAGGCGCGTGTGGCCTTGCAGTGCCACGTCTGCTGCGTCGTTCCGTTCGCCACCATCTCCAGCGCCTCGACATCCAGCACCGCCGCGCAGCGGTGACCGGGCGCGCGAACCGACTCGTAGCAAATCCACTGCACTGATTTTTCGCGCGCGGCTTCGGCGAGGGCCTGTGTCGCGGAATAGTCGCTGCCGTGGGTCCACGCATCGCGCGCCGCCAGCCACGGCGCCTTCAGCAGATCGATCGCGACGCCTTGCACTTTCGCCTGGAAGAAGGTGTGTTCGGTGAGTAGCTGCGCATCGGCCAAGCCCTCGCTATCGAGGATGAAGCGCTGGCGCCAGTACGCGACTTCCGCGCAGGCTGCATAGAGTTCTTCGGCGCCATACCAGAGCCCCAGCGTGCCCGCCGCGCGAAAGCGGCTCGGATGCTGCGGCCGATAGCGAAAGGGTGTGAAGAGCAAATAGTGCTTCGGCACTTTCATGCGCGGCGGGGCGGGCTTGCTCTGCTCCAGCAAGCGCTCCAGTGCTTCCTGTTCGTCGGCGGTGTCCACCAGCCGCATGGTGGAGACGACGTGCTGCGCTTCGACGCCGCGCCACGCGAGCATGGATTTCACGGCGATGCCGCGCTCGAACCACGCCGGCTCCCATGCTGTGGGCGTCACGCCGGCGCCCGCATCCCGTCCAGGTAGTTGAGCGTGGCGACCAAGCCGTCGGCGCGTTGCACCATCTCCGACGGGATACCGCCCAGCGCCTTGTTGTAGCTGCGCATCCAGGCCAGGCGTTTGGAGCCGTCGGTGCCTACAAGCGGATCAAGCGAGCGGTAGACGCGCACCAGCAGGAGAGCGAGTTCGCCTTCCTTGCTGTCGGGGTCCAGGCCGCGGTCTCCCTTGAGGATGCGCGAGACGGTGGGTTCGCTCACGCCGATGGTGCGGGCGAGCGCGACGCCGGAGAGTCCGAGCAGTTCGCAGGCGCGGGAAGTGGCTTTGCCCAGCACGGTGTTCGCATCCGGTTTGGGGATGGGTTTGGCGGTCATGGGCGGACTCCATATCTTTCCATGGAAATATTTATACCATGAAATGAAATAATTTGGCGTCCGTCGGAGAAGGGCCACCTCAATATCCCGAATGCGGTGTCGCAGGGCGTGGTGGAAGGCGCCGACTTCGGTCCATCGGTGGCTGAAACGCTGACGATTAGCTGCTTGCCTTCCACTCGCCCGATTTGCCGCCCTGCTTCTCGAGCAGCCGCACGCCGTTGATCGTCATGCCGCGATCCACCGCCTTGCACATGTCGTAGATGGTGAGCAAGGCAACCTGCACGGCAGTCAAAGCCTCCATCTCCACCCCGGTCGGCCCGACAGTCTCAGCCGTCGCGGTGCAAGTCACGCACGGCACACCACCAGGCCCGCCCTGCTCTACCGTGAACTCAACAGCAACCCGCGTCAGCGCCAGCGGATGGCACAGCGGAATCAATTCGCTGGTTTTCTTGGCGCCCTGGATCCCGGCGATGCGCGCGATGCCGAGCACGTCGCCCTTCTTCGCGGTGCCGCCCTCGATGATCGCGAGCGTCGCGGCCCGCATCTCGATGCGGCCCGTGGCCACGGCGATGCGGCGCGTCGCGGGCTTGCCGCCCACGTCCACCATGTGCGCCTGCCCTTGAGCGTCGAAATGTGTCAGCGTGCCCATGGCATTCCTGTAACGCGTGCGGACATCGACATTTACGCTCCGTTCATGATCTTCGCGCATCATACGGTCATGAGTTCACGCATTGCACGGCGCGTTTCATGCGCTGCCATGGCGGCGCTGCTGCTCGCCACGACCGCGCACAGCCAATTGCCCACGCTCGGCGACGGCAACGACATGAGCGTCACGGCGGAGCGCAAGCTCGGCGACAAGATCGCGCGCGAGCTGTTCCGCGACCCGGACTACCTCGACGATCCGGTGCTCGACGAATACATCCTGGGCATCTGGACGCGGCTGCTCGCGGCCGCACGCGCTCGCGGTGACCTCTCCAGCGAGCTGGACACGTACGCCTGGCAGGTGGTGCTCGGCAAGGACCGCGTCATCAACGCCTTCGCGCTGCCCGGTGGCTGGATGGGCTTGCAGCTCGGCCTGGTCAACGTCTCCGCATCGAGCGATGAGATCGCCGCCGTGCTCGCGCACGAGCTGAGCCACGTGACGCAACGCCACATCGCGCGGATGTCGACGCAACAGGCCAAGCAGTTGCCCTTGTTGATCGCCGGCATGATCCTTGGCGCGATCGCGATGGGCAAGAATCCCGAAGCGGGCAATGCCGTGCTTGCGGGTGGACAAGCCGCCGCCGCGCAGTCGGGTCTGAATTTCTCGCGGGAGATGGAGCGCGAGGCCGACCGCATCGGCTTCGGCGTGATGACGCAGGCGGGCTACGACCCGCTGGCCTTTGTCACGATGTTCGAGAAGCTGCAGCAGGCCTCGCGGCTGAGCGACAACGGCAACTTTCCCTACCTGCGCACGCACCCCATGACGACCGAGCGCATTGCCGAAGCGCAGTCGCGCCAGCAACTGGCGGCGCGGCCTGCCACAGCTGCCGCGCCGGACCTGGTGCACGCCATCATGGTCGCGCGCTCGCGCGTGCTCTCCAATCCCGGCGTCGATGGCTTGCGCGCCTATGCCGGCGAAGCGGACGGGCCGCAGGCGACGGGTGCGGATCGCACGCGGCAGGTCGCCACGCTCTATGCCGCGGCGTTCGCCAGCGCGAAGTTGCGAGACATCCCTTCCGCGACCCGCATCGCGGCGCGGCTCACGACGGCAACCGCGAACGACGCGAACGCTGCGCGATTCACCAAGCTTCTCAATGCGGAAATCGCGTTCATGGCCGGCGACTTCGCGCGCGCCGCGTCGTTGGTGGACATCGCGGGCGCGACACGGCCCGAGCTCATGCTCGGCGCACGCGCGCGCATCCAGGGCGGGCGAGCGCCGGAAGCGGTGCAGCGATTGCAGACGTGGGTGGCCGTGCATCCGCGCGATGCGGAAGGCTGGCAACTGCTGGGGCAGGCTTACAACGCGCAGGGCGACGCGCTGCGCGCGATCCGCGCGGAGGCCGAAGCGCAGGTCGCGCACCTGGATTACCAGGCGGCGATCGATCGGTTCAAGGCCGCGCAGGACGTCGCGCGAAAGGGTGGCCGTGGCAGCGACCACATCGAAGCGTCCATCATCGACACGCGCACGCGCGCGGTTCAGTCACTTCTTCGAGAACAGGCTCTCGAGCGCTGACTCGATGACCATCCCGATCAGCGAGTAGATCAGCGAGCCGATCAGGGCGGCCACGAAGCCGCTGACCTGGAAGCCGTCCAGCAGCGCGGATGCCGCCCAGAACATCAGGGCGTTGATCACGAAGAGGAACAGGCCCAGCGTCACCACCGTCACCGGAAAAGTGAGCAGGACCAGCACGGGCCGCACCACGGTGTTGAGCAGGCCGATCACGAAGGCTGCGATCAGCGCCGCCGTGAACGACGTCACTTGCACGCCGTTGTAGATGTAGGCCACGAACAGCAGCGCGGCCGCGCTGAGCAGCCATTTGACGAGGAGCTTGATCATGGCGGGCAGCATACATGTGACCCCCACGCTTGTCACTTCGTGTACTGCGCTGCCCCCCGAGGGCGCTGAGTCACCTTGGGGCGGCCCGGCGGTAGTATGTGACCCCCACGCTTGTCACGTCGTGTACTGCGCTGCCCCCCGAGGGGGCTGAGTCACCTTGGGGCGGCCCGGCGGTGACCCGGCCCCGCCGCGTTACTCAGCGGCCAGCAGCAGCGCCGCCCCCAGCCCAGCCACGGCCCCCGGCACTTGCCAGCGCTCGTCCGAAGCGCGCTGCTGGTCTGCGGTGACCGGCTGCAGGTCCTGGCCGAACTTCGGTCGGCGCGCGTCGAGCACGCGAGCCGTGCCATGCCGCGCGATCAGGGCCTGCGTCATCTGGACGAGGTCACCCTTCGCGATTTCGGTGATGACGTTCCCGCCTCCCGAGCGCAGGCCGGGCGCGATCTGCCCGACCAGCTTCTGCGACCACTTCTCGCGCCAGTTCTCGCGCGCGCTGTGGCTGACCCATTTGCTGATGCGGCGCGTCATGCGCGGTGGGCAGGCCACCACGATCCAGTGCGCGGCGTTGCCGCCGGCCATGGGGACGAGCTGCTGCGCGGCATAGGCCGCGTCGTCGACGAATACGATGATCCGGTCCATGAGGAGTCCTTTCGAGTCGCGTTGTTCACGCATAGTGGGAAGAGGAAGGGTTGCGGTGCGTCGCCCACCAGCCGGCGGCAAGCACCCCCGCGATGACGGTTGCGTAGGTCAGCCAGCGCACCGCGGCGTGCTCGTCGAAGACGACGTCGAGAAGCGGTTCGCTGATGATCATGTGGGCCGCGGTATAGGCAAGGACGGCCGCGCCGGCGTGCATGATGAGCGGGAAGCGATCCACCAGCTTGAGCACCAGCGTGCTGCCGAACACCATGATCGGCACGCTCAGCAGCAGGCCGAAGATCACGAGCACGAAGTCGCCGTGCGCCGCGCCGGCCACGCCGAGCACGTTATCGACGCCCATCAGCGCATCCGCGACGACGATGGTCTTCATCGCGCCGAGGAAGGTGTTCGCGACCGGCCCATCGTGCTCGCCTGCGCCCTGGTCGGCGAGCAGCTTGTAGGCGATGTAGACGAGTCCCAGTCCGCCGATGAGCATGAGCCCCGGGATCTTGAGCAGCCAGACGACACCGAGGGTCATCGCCGTGCGAACGACGATGGCGCCCACGGTGCCCCAGACGATGGCTTTTCTCTGCAGCGCCTGGGGCAGGCTGCGCGCGGCCAGTGCAATGACGATCGCGTTGTCGCCCGCGAGGACGAGATCGATCAGGACGATGGCCAGCAGGGCTGACCACCACGCAGGGGTGAGGAATTCCATGACGAGTCTTTCAAGGTTGCTTTCGAAACAACCCCGTCAGGCACGGTCGATGGGTTCAGTGATTGCAGGAAATCACGCACGCTTCGACCGAACCCGGCGGGTTCGCATCGAAGGTCTTGCTCGGCATGGTGTCATGCGATATGTGCCCGGCAAGCCGGAAGTCCTTGTTCCCGGACTTCGTATTGACGACTTGCCGATACGTATTGCAGCGCCGCCCTGAGGGTGGCCTCCCATTGCCGCAACACGAGGGAGCTACTCCCCTTCGTAAGGGAATTACACCACGAATCGCACGCCGCGTGGGTATCGGGGGCGGCGGTATCATGCCTTCCCCTTACAGACTCCCCATGGCCGGAATCCACATCACCGACATCGAAGCCGCCATCAATTTCTGGCGCGAAAAGAAGCCCTCGCCGGATGGGGTGACGCTCGCGCCCGAGCTGCGCGCACTGGCCGAGGTGTACGCCCTCCTCATCTTCTATCACGAGGATGAAGCGGAAGAGCGCGGCTTTCCGCCGGCGGCCTACGCCGCGTGGAAAACGTGGTTCGACACTTTGCCGGACACGCCTTGCATCGCCATCTGCTCGACCAGCCAGGGCGACGAGACCTGCAAGGGCTGCGGGCGCAGTTTCGAAGAGGTGCAGCGCTGGACCGAGATGAGCCCGGCCGAGAAGCGCAAGACCTGGCGGCGCATCACGCTGGAAGGCGATGCGTGGCGCTTCAACAAGTATTCCGAGCGGGCGAGCGGCGATCCCGTGCCGCCGCGCAAGCCCTGAGGTTCGCGCGATGCTGCGGTTGACCCGGGCTCCCAACATCGCGATCGCGGCGCTCTGGGTCGATGCCTTGCGGCAAGCAGGCATCGAAGCGTCGGTGCAGCGCTACTACCTCGGCGCCGCCGCCGGCGAGTTGCCGCCCGACCAGTGCCTGCCGGAAGTCTGGCTGACTCACAACGAGCAGGAGGTGCAAGCCCGCACGTTCCTGCATGACCTCACGCATGTGACGCAGCGGCGCTGGCAATGCGCTTGCGGGGAAGTCGTGGAAGGCGGCTTCGAGCAGTGCTGGTCCTGCGGGCTGCCGATGCCGGGACTCTGAGAGCCTACTTCCGCCCGTACGTGTCGTCGAACCGGACGATGTCGTCCTCGCCGAGATAGCCGCCGGATTGCACCTCGATGATCTCCAGCGGCACCTTGCCGGGGTTGGAGAGCCGGTGCTTCTGGCCCATCGGGATGTAGGTGCTCTCGTTCTCGGCGAGCAGGAAAGTGTCATCGCCACGCGTGACCTTCGCGGTGCCCGACACGACGATCCAGTGTTCCGCGCGGTGGTGATGCATCTGCAGGCTGAGCGATGCGCCGGGTTTCACCAGGATGCGCTTGACCTGGAAACGCGGGCCGTGATCGATGCTGTCGTACCAGCCCCAGGGACGATGCACCTTGCGCGGCAAGAGCGGTTCGGCGCGGTCGCGTGCGTTGAGACCCGCGACAACTTCCTTCACGTCCTGGCTGCTCTCGCGGTTCATCACGAGAACGGCGTCGGGCGTCTCGACCACCACGGCGTCGTCCATGCCGATCACGGCGACCAGCCGGCTTGTCGCGTGGACGAGCGTGTTGCGGCTGCCATGCAATATGGCGTCGCCTTCGAAGGCGTTTCCCGATGCGTCATGCGGTCGCGTCTGCCAGACGGCGTCCCACGCGCCGAGGTCGCTCCAGCCCGCATCGAGCGGCACCATGCGGATGTCGAACTTGCTGCCGGGACACTTCTCCATGACGGCGTAGTCGATGGACTCGGGCGGCACTTTCGCGAAGAGCGGCTTGTCCGGGCGCACGAAGCCCGCGTCGTTGGTGCGCGCATCCCATGAAGCACGTGTGCCGGCGGCGATGTCGGGACGAAATTGTTCGAGCGCGGCGAGCCAGGTGGAAGCCTTCAACACGAAGATGCCGCTGTTCCAGTGGAATTCGCCCGACGCCACGTATCGTTCGGCGGTGGCGAGGTCGGGCTTCTCGACGAACTGCAGCACCTGGCGGGCGCCGCTCGCCGCATCGGCGCTACGGATGTAGCCGTATCCGGTCTCGGGGCGCGAGGCGGGCACGCCGAGCACAACCACCGATCCATTGGCGGCCTGTTCGACGGCCGCTTGCAATGCGCGCGTCATGGCGGGCATGTCGGCGATGCCATGGTCGGCGGGACACACGACCATCACCGGGTCCGCGCCGCTGCCTTCGGCGTGGAGTGCGGCGAGTGTCAGCGCCGGCGCGGTGTTGCGACCCAGCGGCTCAAGGACGATCGCGCCGTCCGCCGCACCGCTCGCGGCGAGCTGGTCCAGCACCATGAAGCGGTAATCCTCGTTGGTGATCACCACGACCGGTGCGAGTTGCCAGCCGCCGGTCGCGAGCCCCTGCAATCGCTCGACCGATTCCTGGAACAGCGTGAGGCTGCCGCCCGAGGGCGCGAGGAACTGCTTGGGATGGCCGGATCGCGACAGCGGCCACAGGCGCGTGCCGCCGCCGCCAGCCATGATCACGGGGCAGATCGTTGGTTGCGGGCTGTCGCTCATAGGGAACTCCTCGTGTTCTTATTTCCAGCGCAGCGGCTCGAGCTCGACGGTGTTCTTCGAGTCGCTGATCATCAGGCCGCCTTCCTGGATCGTCGCCTGCAACTGCATGCTGCGCTCGGCGAGTTGCGCGAGCGCCTGCGATGCCTGCGCAGGAACGCGCCAGACGGACAGGTTCGACAGGCGCGTGAGCTTGTTCTCGATCCCGCGCCACCACACTTCGGCCGCATTCGCGAAGCAGTACAGCGCGACATGGTCGGAGCGGCTGCACGCCTTGGCGATCGGCTTGTCCTCGGGCTGGCCCACTTCGACCCACAGGCGCGTGCGGCCGGTGTAGTCGCGGATCCACACGTCGGGATCTTCGGGGTTCGACAGGCCCATGCCGAACGACATCGTCGCGTCGCCGCCGCATTCGGTCTGCACGCGATGCGCATTGAGCGCGAGCGCGACCAGCCGGATCATCATGCGTTCGTCGGTTTCGCTCGGGTGCCGCGCGAGCGTGAGGGACTGGTCGGCGTAGTACGCGTGGTCGATGTCGGCGATCGAGAGGTTCGCCTTGAAGATGGTCGATTTGAGCGCCATCAGGCGCGCTTCGCGAGTTCGGCGGCCTTGCCGGTGTAGCTGCCAGGGGTCATCGCGAGCAGCCTTGTCTTCTCGGCGTCCGGAATCTCCAGCGAGCGGATCAACGCATGCAGGTCTTCAGCGCGAACGGTCTTGCCGCGCGTTACTTCCTTCAGCTTCTCGTACGCGCCTTGCACGCCGTAACGGCGCATGACGGTCTGGATCGGTTCGGCCAGCACTTCCCAGGATTTGTCGAGATCGGCCGCGAGCGCTTCCTCGTTCAGCTCGAGCTTGCCCAGGCCAATGCCCATCGAGTGATAGGCCAGCGCCGCATAGCCGAGCGCCACACCCATGTTGCGCAGGACCGTCGAGTCGGTCAGGTCGCGCTGCCAGCGCGACACCGGCAGCTTTTCGGAGAGATGGCGCAGCAGCGCGTTGGCGAGGCCGAGGTTGCCTTCGGCGTTTTCGAAATCGATCGGGTTGACCTTGTGCGGCATGGTCGACGAGCCGATCTCGCCCTCCCGCAGGCGCTGCTTGAAGTAACCCAGGCTCACGTAGCCCCACACGTCGCGCGACCAGTCGATGAGGATGGTGTTGGCGCGCGCGACGGCATCGAACAGCTCCGCCATGTAGTCGTGCGGCTCGATCTGGATGCTGTACGGCTGGAAGGTGAGGCCCAGGCCGAGCGGCTCGGGCGTCTCGACGACCTTGCGGCTGAACGCTTCCCAGTCGAAGTCCGGCCAGGCGGAAAGATGCGCGTTGTAGTTTCCCACCGCGCCATTCATCTTGCCTAGCAGCTTGACGCCCGCGATCTTCTCGCGCGCCGCGACAAGGCGCACAACCACGTTGGCGATTTCCTTGCCGACGGTGGTCGGGCTCGCCGTCTGCCCGTGCGTGCGGCTCAGCATCGGCACTTCGGCGAAGGCCTGCGCCATGCCGCGCAGCCTGGTGATGAGGCTATCGAGCGCGGGCAGGATCACCTGGTCGCGCCCGCCCTTGAGCTGCAGCGCGTGGCTCGTGTTGTTGATGTCCTCGCTCGTGCACGCGAAGTGCACGAACTCAGCCGCGGCGCGCAGCTCGGGCCGCGCTTCGAACTTCGACTTGATCCAGTACTCCACGGCCTTCACGTCGTGGTTGGTGGTCTTCTCGATCTCCTTGATGGCGATCGCGTCGGCTTCAGAAAAATTCTTGACCAGGCCCAACAGGTAGGTGCGGGCGCCGGGCGTGAGGGGCTTGAACTCGGCGAAGCCGGCGTCGCTGAGCGCGATGAACCAGCAGATCTCGACCTGCACGCGCTTGTGCATGTAACCTTGTTCGCTCATGAGCGGGCGCAACGGCGCGAGCCGGCCCGCGTAGCGGCCGTCCAGCGGCGACAGCGCGGAAATCGTGGATAGCGTCATACCCGGGATTGTAGGGCGCGGCCCCCGCGCGCCCTTGCACCTGCGGGGTGCGCCGGCGTGTCGTGCCGCTGCCACAAAACCGCCGCATGCTCGAAGTAAAAACCCGAGGTTGCGCCCAGCGAGGCCATGCGGCCGGGGCGTGACGGGCGTGCTCGCTAAAATGAATCGACCAACTGGAACACCAAGAGAGCATTCATGAAACTGATCGGATCCAACGCGAGCCCTTACGTGCGCAAGGTGCGTATCGTCATGGCCGAGAAAAAGCTGGACTACGATTTCGTGACCGAGGACGTCTGGGCCGCCGACTCGACGATCTCCCAGTCCAATCCCCTGGGCAAGGTGCCTTGCCTCGTGATGGAAGGTGGCGAAGCGCTCTTCGACTCGCGCGTCATCGTCGAATACCTCGACACCTTGTCGCCCGTCGGCAAACTCATCCCCGCCGTCGGCCGCGAGCGCGCGGAAGTGAAGACCTGGGAAGCGCTCGCCGACGGCGTGCTGGATGCCGCGATCCTGGCCCGACTCGAGGCCAACTGGGCGGGCCGCACCAAGGCCCAGCGCAGCCAGGCCTGGATCGACCGCCAGCGCTCGAAGATGGATGCGAGCCTGAAAGCGATGAGCCAGGGCCTGGGCGACA
>JAZKIF010000107.1:2757-7002 GCA_040385005.1 Pseudomonadota bacterium | reverse complement strand
TTCCCTCGCTATAGGCTGCGCCCGCATTGAGCGGAGTGGTTGCCTTGGCGAACGCCACGAAGTTCGGCCTCGCGGCGGGTGTGTGGACCCGGGACCTGCGCCGGGCACACACCATGGCCCGGCGCCTGCAGGCCGGCACGGTGTGGATCAACACCTATCGCGCGATGGCGTTCAACTCGCCGTTCGGCGGTTTCAAGAGCAGCGGCATCGGCCGCGTGAACGGCATGGAATCCGTCGACCAGTTCCTCCAGACCAAGAGCGTCTGGTGCGAGACCAGCGACGAGATCCAGGACCCGTTCGTGCTGAAGGTCTGAGCCATGGAACGCATCACGGTCGCCGCCGTCATTGCGCGGGCCTGCGCGTCGCACGGCGTGAAGCGCGTATTCGGCGTGCCGGGCGGCGGAAGTTCGCTCGACCTCATCGAGGCCTTCGCCTCCTGCGGTGTCGAATTCATCCTCTGCCGCACGGAGACCGGCGCGGCGCTCATGGCTGCGGCCGATGCGGAACTGCGTAACGGCTTCGGCGTGGTCGTCACCACACAGGGGCCAGGCGCCGCCAGCGCGATGAATGGTGTGGCGCACGCCTCGCTCGACCGCGCACCGGTGCTTTTCATCAGCGACGGCTGGACGCAGTCCCAGATGGCGTTTGACACGCACCAGGTCTTCGACCAGCTGGCGATGTCGTCTCCCGTCGTGAAGGCGAGCTCGCGCCTGGAGGGGGACGCGGCCGCGACGGAGATCGAAGATATCGTGTCTACGATGCTCACGGCTCCATGGGGGCCTGCGCACATCGAACTCACGGGTGAGAACGCCCGTCGTGTGGTGGACGCCTGGGCGCTGGATAAGTCCAAGCCGGCCACCGGGATGCCGCAGTCGAGTTCCGGAAACGTGGGCGACCTGCTACGGTCTGCGCGCAAACCGGTGCTGCTCGTGGGACTGGAAGCGCGGGACGCCGGAGCGCCTCGCGCCGTTCTTGAAATGGCAAGGCGGCTGCAGTGCCCGGTGCTGACCACCTACAAGGGCAAGGGCATCGTCAGCGATGAATCGGAATGGCTGGTCGGCCATTTCACCGGTGGCGCCGCCGAATCGGAATGCGTCGCACAGGCCGATCTCATCGTGCTGTGCGGGTTCGATCCGGTGGAATTGATCGGACGGCCTTGGCCCTATCGGGCGCCGGTAGTCGACATCGGGCTCGTGGCGCATTCCGTGCACTACGTCAGGCCGGCCGCCACGGCCTATGGCCCCCTGGCCGCCAACCTCGAATCGCTTTTGCCTGCGTGCAACCGCTCCGCGTGGACACTCTCCGGGATCGCGGCGTTACGCGGCGGCATGGCCGATCGCCTCGCGTACGCGGGCCACGGTGAAGGGCTCTCGCCGGTGGCCGTCGTCCGCCGCGCCATGGCAATCGCAGAGCCTCGACATCCTGCATTCACCGTGGACGCCGGCGCCCACATGTTTTCGGCAATGGCGTTCGGGCGGGCGAGGGCGCAAGGCGATGCCCTGATCTCGAATGGGCTCGCCACCATGGGCTTTGCCTTGCCGGCCGGCATTGCGCGCGCGCTGCACGCGCCGCACGCTCCGACCATCGTCTTCACCGGCGACGGCGGCTTGATGATGTGTGCGGGCGAGCTCGCAACCGCGGCCGGTTCGAACGCGAACGTGTGCGTGATCGTCTTCAACGACGGCGCGCTGTCCCTCATCGCACTCAAGCAGCGCAACCGCGGAATGGCCGAGGCGGGCGTGGGCTGGCTGCGCGCCGACTTCGCCGCCGTCGCCACCGGCTTCGGCCTGCGCGCCTTCACCGCGCGATCCCTGGCGGAATACGAAACAGCTTTGCAAGCCGCGCTTGCATCCGGCGGGCCCTGCCTCATCGACGTTCACGTCGACCCGAGCGGCTACCGCGAGCAGGCCAAAGCCTTGCGAGGCTGACCGAAGAAGCACCCGCGCCGGCAACGGTATCCATCAACGTCCAGGAGACAAGACCATGAATTCAAGAATCCGCATCCTTCTCGCAGCGCTGGCTGTCGGCGCACTGCTTCCAACGGCACAGGCGCAGCAGGGCAATTGGCCCACCCGGCCCGTGCGCTGGATCGTGCCGTTTGCAGCCGGAGGCACGGCCGACGCGACCGCGCGGGGCATCGCGCAGAAGCTCACCGAGCGCTGGGGCCAGCAAGTCACCGTAGACAACAAACCCGGCGCCAACACGATCATCGCTGCGGTGGAAGCCGCACGCGCAGCGCCGGATGGGTACACGCTGTTCCAGCCGATCAACTCGACGCTGACCGTCAACCAGTTCGCGGTGTCCAAGCTTCCGTACGACGGCTTGCGCGACTTCACACCGATTGCCGTCATCGCATCGGTTCCGCTCATCTTCGTCGCCAACGACACGCTGCAAGCGAAGACGATGCCGGAACTGGTGGCGCTCGCCAAGAAAACGCCCGACGTCATCACGATGGGCGGCGGGGTGGTGGGCGTGCAGCTCGCGGCAGAAAAGTTCAAGCGTGACGCGGGTGTGAAGATCCAGTACGTCGCCTACAAAAGCGGTGCGGACGTGACCAAGGGCCTCCTGTCCGGTGAGATCCAGTCGGGCCTGGACGGCGTTCCCGCGTACCCGGCGCTCTTCAAGGGCGGCAAGCTGCGCCCGCTGGCCACCAACAGCTCCAAGCGCCTCAGTTCGCTGCCGGACGTCCCGACGCTGGGAGAGCTCGGGTTCAAGAACTCCGAGGCGCCGATGTGGCACGGCGTCATGGCCCCGGCCGGGCTTTCCGCGGACATCCAGAAAAAGATCGCGGCCGACCTGCAGGCCGTGCTCGCCATGCCCGACGTTCGCGAAAAGATGCTTTCGATGGGCCTCGAGCCCGCGTGGTCCGGTCCGGACGATTTCGTGAAGCTGATCAAGTCGGAATCGGCAAGCCTTGGCCCGCTCGTCAAGGACCTCGGCATCAAGATGGAGTGAGTGGCATGTACGACGCGCCGCCCCGCAGGAAGCTCGAAGTTTTTGCCTCCATCCCCGAAAAGTTTCACGTGAGCGGGAGGCCGTCGCCGTGGGTCAGCGTCCAGCTGCATGGCGCGGTGACGCCCGCCTTCCTGGAAGGGCCGTCGTTCGACGCCGAGGGCCATCTCTGGGTGGCCGACATTCCCTGGGGCCGGCTTTTCCGCATCGACCCGCAAGGCAACGTCAGCTGCGAACTCGAGTACGACGGGGAGCCCAACGGCCTCGTCTTCCACCCGGACGGCCGCCTCTTCATCGCCGACAACAAGAATGGGCTGATGGTGTTCGACCGTGCGAAGGGCGCCGTCGAGCCGTTCCTTGACCGCGCGCTGGTTCAGCGGTTCAAGGGCGTCAACGACCTGACCTTCGCCTCGAACGACGACCTTTATTTCACAGACCAGGGGCAGACCGGCCTGCACGACCCCACGGGGCGCGTGTACCGCCTGACCGCGGATGGACGGCTGGATTGCCTGCTGTCGAATGTGCCGAGCCCCAACGGACTGGTGTTGAGCCCGCATGAAGACATTCTGTATGTCGCGGTGACACGCGCCAACGCCCTCTGGCGCGTGCCCCTGGTGAAGCAGCATGGCCTTGTCACCAAGGTCGGCACCTACATCCAGCTGTCTGGCGGCGGTGGGCCCGACGGGCTCGCGCTCGATGCGTCGGGCGGGATCGCGGTCTGCCATGTGGGCCTGGGCGCGGTATGGATTTTCGACGCGGTGGGACAGCCCGCGCTGCGGCTGGACGCACCCGGCGGCAACCGCATGACCACCAATTGCGCGTACGGCGGCGCGGGCCGCAAGCAGCTCTTCGTCACGGCGGGACTTCACGTGCTCGTCGGCGAGGCCGATGTCGCGGGTGCGGCCACGCAGATGCAACTTGCAGCCGAAGGCCGAGCGCCCTAGAGAACAGGAATACACAAAACATGCCCAACCCCGTAGACCGATGCCTGAGCATCCGCGACCTGCAGCAGCGCGCACGCAGCTACCTGCCACGTGTGATCCACGACTATGTCGAAGGCGGTGCCGATGACGAGGAGGCCATTGCCCGGAACGAGGAGCGCCTGAAAGCGCACCGTTTGCGCCCGCGCTACCTGGTGGATGTTTCGTCGCGCTCGCAGGAAGTTGCCGTCTTCGGCCGCACCTACAAGTCCCCGTTCGGCATCGGCCCGATGGGCATGCTGTCGATGGTGCGGCCGCAGGGCGACGTGCTGCTGGCAGAGGCCGCTCACCACGCGGGCATTCCTTTCGTGCT
>JAZKIF010000107.1:0-2747 GCA_040385005.1 Pseudomonadota bacterium | reverse complement strand
GGTGCCAGCAACGCGACGATCGAGCAGGTCGCCGCGAGGGCGCCGGGAGCGTGGCTGAACTACTACCCGTGCAAGGATCCCCGCATGGAAAACGACCTGCTGCGCCGCGCCGCGGATGCGGGTGTCGAGACGCTGGTCGTGACGGTCGATGTTCCTCTGCACGCCAAGCGCGAGCGGAACATGCGAAGTGGCTGGGTGCGGCCCTACAAGCCCACGCCCGCGGTGGTGCTCGAATCGTTGCGCCATCCGGGGTGGGTGGCCAACTACCTGCGGCATGGACTGCCCTACATGGGCAACGTGCAGCCGTACGCACCGCGCGGCACGAACGCGCGTGATCTCACCAGCTTCTATGCATCGCAAGTTCCCACACCGCACCAGTGGAGCCTGGTCGACCGGCTGCGCTCGCTGTGGAAGGGCAACCTTGTCCTGAAGGGCGTTCTGGCGGCGGAAGACGCCGAGCTTGCTGCCGACGCTGGAGTCGACGGCCTCCTGGTTTCCAACCACGGCGGCCGCCAGCTCGATCGCGGCGTGGCGGCCATTGACGCGCTGCCCGAAGTGGTGGCCGCTGTAGGTAAGCGCGTGGTCGTCATGTTCGACAGCGGGATCCGCCGTGGCTCCGACGTCGCCGTGGCCATGTGCCTGGGGGCGCGCCTGTGCTTCGTCGGCCGCGCGGCGGCCTACGGGCTCGCGGCCTTCGGCGCACCCGGTGCGAAGCGGGCGATCGACATCTTGCGGGGCGAACTGGACCTGACCCTGGGGCAGATCGGTTGCCCCAAGGCGGCGGACCTGGGGTCGCACTACCTGTGGGGGCGGGTGCCTGCCCATAGCCGGCCGGAACCTGCCGACATGATCCGCGTCACCGAAGCGGCGTAAAGCCCGAGCGTTCCCATGAACAATTTCACCGCCCGGGTACGGGCCGGGCTGCCGGTCACCATGGTCAACGCGGGCGGGCGCAACCCCGACGTCGTGCCGCTGCTGCGGGACGCCGGCGCCACGTCTGTCTTCGTCGATTGCGAAAGGACGGGAATTGGGTTGGACGCCGCGGCGGATCTGATCGTCGCCGCACGCGCCTGCGGGCTGCCGGCGGTCGTCCGGTCCCATTCGTACGCCGCGGTGGAACTGATCCGCTTCCTGGACCGCGGAGCGGATGCACTCGTGGTGCCGCACATCGAGACGGTGGAGCAGGTCGCCGATGCGGCGAAAGCCATGCGCTACGTCTGTGGCGATGACGCGTCCCGGTCGCTCGTGATCCAGATCGAGACGAAAGCAGCGCTTGCCCAGCTGCGCGAAATCGCCGCCGTGCCAGGTGTCGATGCCTTCATTATCGGACCCAACGACATTGCCTACGAGTGGTCCGGCATGCGCGGCCGGCACACGCCGGAAAGCCAAGCGGCGATCGAGGAGGCATGCCGCACCTTGAGCAGCCTGGGCAAGTGCTTCGGGTACCCAGCCAAGGCCGGCGAGCCGCTCGAGACGTTCCGCCGGCGCGGCGCCAGGCTCCTCTACGTTTCCATCGATTGGCTTCTCGATGCCGGCATGCGCGGCTACCGGCTGGACGTGGATGCGCCCGCGTCATGATCGTCCGATCGGCAAGAGACCTCGACCTCGGCGCCTTCATCCGGCCCGGTGACGGCATCATCGTTGGCCAGGGAACGGGTGAGCCCCTCGCGCTCACCGAACAGTTCGTCCGGCAACGAGCGGCCTACAGCGGCGCCGGCGTCTTTTTCTCGACCGCGTTCTCCTCGACCTTTCAGCCCGAACATGCGGATCACCTTCGCTTCAGTGGCATCGGCGGCATCGGGTCGCTGCGCAGGCTGACCGCGGCCAAAGTGCTCGACGTGGTGCCCTGCCACTATTCATCGGTGGAGCCGCTCATCGCCGAAGGGAAGATACCGGCCGACGTCGTCCTGCTGCAGGTGAGCCCCGCCAACGAGCGAGGCGAGCACAGCTTCGGGCTCGTGAACGACGTGCTGCGGACGGCCATCGCTCGGGCGCGGGTGGTGATCGCGGAGGTCAACGCGCAGGTGCCCTGGACGCCCTGCGATGCGCCTCTGGGAGCAGACGAGATCACGGTCGCGGTGCATACCGACCGGCCGCCGATGGAATTGCCGCGCGCCGCGTTCGGCGTCCTGGAGCGGCGCATCGCCGGCCACTTGGCGGACATCATTCCCGACGGCGCGACGCTGCAGGTGGGCATCGGCGCCGTGCCGGAAGCGATCGTGGCGACCCTGGCCGACCGCCGGAATCTCGGCGTCCATTCCGGCATCGTGGGCGACGCGATCATGGATTTGATGCGGTCCGGCGCGGTGACAAACGCGCACAAGAGTGTGGATGCCGGGGTCACCATCGCCGGAATGCTGTTCGGCACGCAGGACCTCTATCGCTTCGCACACCACAACACTGGTCTGCGCCTGGTGCCATCCAGCGTCACGCACGGCATCTTGTCGCTCGCACGCCTGCACCGGTTCACGTCGATCAATTCGGCGCTCGAAGTGGATCTCTCCGGTCAGGTGAATGCGGAGGCCATCGGCGCGGACCACATGGGCGCTGTGGGCGGACAGGTAGATTTCATTCGCGGCGCCGCACTGTCGCCGGGAGGCGTTTCCATCATCGCGCTGCCGTCGAAGGGGAAAGACGGCCGATCGCGCATCGTCGCCCGCTTGAGCGGACCGGTCACGACCGCGCGCAGCGATGTCGACTTCATCGCCACGGAGCATGGCCTTGCAGCACTGCGGGGCAAGTCGCTC
>JAZKIF010000106.1:0-22109 GCA_040385005.1 Pseudomonadota bacterium | reverse complement strand
CGCGCTGGTGCAGGCCGATGCTGGGCTCGTCCAGCACGTACATCACGCCGGTGAGGCCAGAGCCGATCTGCGACGCGAGGCGGATGCGCTGCGCCTCGCCGCCCGAGAGCGTCTCGGCGCTGCGGTCGAGGCTGAGGTAGTTGAGGCCCACGTCGTTGAGGAATTTCAGGCGATTGCCGATCTCGCGCACCACCTTGTCCGCGATCTCGGCCTTCGCGCCGTGCAGCTTCAGTTGCAGGAAATAAGCGTGGCATTCGCGCAGCGTCATGCGGCCGATCTCGAAGATCGCCTGGGCTTGCGCGTCGTCGCCCAGCTTCACATGACGTGCTTCACTGCGCAGGCGCGTGCCATCGCACTCCGGGCAGGGCTGCATGCTGCGAAAGCGCGAGAGCTCTTCGCGCACCGCGACCGAATCGGTCTCGCGGTAGCGCCGCTCCATGTTGGGCAGGATGCCTTCGAAGGCATGTTTCTTCGTGACCTTGCGCCCGGCCGAGGCACCTGAGTCGAGCGTGTAGCTGAAGCGGATCTCTTCCTCGCCCGAGCCGTGCAGGATCGCCTGGCGGACCGGCTCGTCGAGCTGTTCGAACGGCACGTCGAGGTCGAACTTGTAGTGCTTCGCCAGGCTCTCCAGCAGCGCGAAGTAGTAGCCGTTGCGCCGGTCCCAGCCCTTGATCGCTCCGCTCGCGAGCGACAGCGACGGGAAACCCACGACCCGCGCCGGGTCGAAGAACTCCATGTGCCCGAGGCCGTCGCACGTGGGGCATGCGCCCACCGGGGAGTTGAACGAGAAGAGCCGCGGCTCCAGCTCGCTGATCGAGTAGTTGCAGATCGGGCACGCGAACTTCGCGTTGAAGAGGTGCTCTTCGCCGGTGTCCATGTCCATCGCGAGCGCGCGGCCGTCGGCCAGGCGCAGCGCGGCTTCGAAGCTCTCGGCGAGGCGCTGCTGGACATCGGGGCGCACCTTCAGGCGGTCGATGACGACATCGATGTCGTGCTTCTCCGTCTTCTTCAGCCTGGGCAGCTCGTCGAATTCGTAGGCCTTGCCGTCGACGCGAAAGCGGATGTAGCCCTGAGCCTGCATGTCGCTGAACACGTCGAGGAACTCGCCCTTGCGTTCGCGCGCGACCGGCGCGAGGATCATCAGCCGCGATTCCGGCGGCAACGCGAGCACGTTGTCCACCATCTGCGAAACGGTCTGCGAGGTGAGCGGGATGTCGTGGTCCGGGCAAAAGGGCGTGCCGGCCCGCGCGAACAAGAGGCGCAGATAGTCGTGAATCTCCGTCACCGTACCCACGGTCGAGCGCGGGTTGTGCGAAGTCGCTTTCTGCTCGATCGAGATCGCGGGCGACAGGCCTTCAATCACGTCGACGTCCGGCTTGTCCATCAATTGCAGGAACTGCCGTGCGTACGCCGACAGGCTTTCCACGTATCGCCGCTGGCCTTCGGCATACAGCGTGTCGAACGCCAGCGACGACTTGCCGGAGCCCGACAACCCCGTGATCACGACCAGCTGGTTGCGCGGGATGTCGAGGTCGAAGTTCTTGAGGTTGTGCGTGCGCGCGCCGCGGATGGCGATCCGCTGCTGGGCCAGTTGCTGGCCGAGGTACTTTCCGTCGGAAGATGAGTTCAAGTTCGGGTGCGCGAAGGGCAACCCGACATGATAGCCCGCGCGGTCATTTCAGGCTTGATCCCCGGCCCCCCGGTTGTCATTGCGGGCGCCGACCCGCAATCCAGGTGCCCGGATTCCGTCCTGCGGCTCCGACATGACAATTCCCGGACAATCCGTGGTTTGCCGGCCCCGACCGGCCCGCTTTTCACTCATCCGTTCCGTGCCCCAGCCTTCCACCTCCCCCGATCCCAGCCGCATGACCCCGGCCGAGCGCCGCGCCAGCGGCTCGCTCGCGACCATCTTCGCCGCGCGCATGCTCGGCCTGTTCCTCGTCCTTCCGGTGTTCGCGCTCGAAGCCGCGCGCTATCCCGGCGGGGATGACCCCGCGCGCGTCGGCCTGGCGATGGGCATTTACGGCCTGACGCAAGGCATCCTGCAAATCCCCTTCGGCCTCGCCTCGGACCGTTTCGGGCGCAAGCGCGTGATCGTGATCGGCCTGCTCGTCTTCGCGGCGGGCAGTTTCCTGGCGGCCATGGCGCCGACGCTGGGCTGGCTCATCGCCGGCCGTTCGCTGCAGGGTGCGGGCGCGGTGTCGGCGGCGGTGACGGCGCTGCTGGCAGACCAGACCCGCGACGAGGTCCGCACCAAGGCGATGGCCCTTGTCGGCGCGAGCATCGGATTGATGTTCGCGCTGTCGCTGGTCGCCGCGCCGCTCCTGGCTTCGCATATCGGGCTGGGCGGATTGTTCGCGGTGACCGGGGCGCTGGCATTGAGCTGCATCGCGGTCGTCATCTGGTGGACGCCGCCGGAGCCGGTCCAGCACAAGAACGTGCCGCGCGGCAAGCTGTCCGAGGTGCTCACCCACGCGGGCTTGCTGCGGCTGAATGTCGGCGTGTTCGTGCTGCACGCGGTGCAACTCGCAATGTGGGTCGCGATACCGGCGCTGCTCCTGCAGGCCGGGCTGCCAAAGGCCGAACATTGGCATGTGTACCTGCCGGCGGTGCTCGCGTCCTTCATCGTGATGGGCCTGACGCTGTTTCCGCTGGAGCGGCGCGGTTATCTCCGCGCGGCTTTCCTGGCCTCGGTCGGCCTGGTCGCGCTGGTGCAGGTGGGGCTGTGGGCCGTTGCGGGCTCGCCCAGCGTTCCGGCGCTGGCCGCTCTGCTCTTCATCTTCTTCTGCGGCTTCAACGTGCTGGAGGCGAGCCAGCCCAGCATGGCATCCCGCATCGCGCCGCCGCACGCCCGCGGCGCGGCGCTGGGGGTGTACAACACACTGCAATCGTTGGGATTTTTTGCCGGCGGGGCGGTCGGCGGGTGGCTGTCCAAGGGCGTTGGAGCTGCAGGGTTGTTTGCCGCGTGCGCCGGGCTGATGCTGGTCTGGCTGGCCGTGGCGTGGCCGATGACGGCGCCCGGTGCGCGCAGGTCGCCGGAAGAGGTTCTGGCCGACGAGGCGCAAGCGACATAATTACCCCATATCTGGAGAATCCCCATGGCATCCGTCAACAAAGTCATCCTCATCGGCAACTGCGGCCGTGACCCCGAAGTCCGTTACCTGCCCTCGGGCCAGGCCGTCGCCAACGTCAGCATCGCCACGACCAGCAAGCGCAAGGACAAGACGTCCGGCGAAATGACCGAAGAGACGCAGTGGCACCGCGTCACGTTCTTCGACCGCCTCGCCGAGATCGTCGGCGAGTACGTGAAGAAGGGCCGCCCGATCTACGTCGAAGGGCGCCTGACCTATCGCAAGTACACGAACAAGGACGGCGTCGAGCAGAACGCCACCGACATCGTCGCCACCGAGATGCAATTGCTCGGCGGGCGCGAAGGCATGGGCGGACCGCAAGGTGGCGGTGACGAGGAAGGCGGCGGCCAGCGCCGTCCGCCGCCGGCATCGCGTCCCGCGCCCGCGGCGTCGCGGCCTGCGGCTTCGAAGCCTTCGACGGGCTTCGATGACATGGACGACGATATTCCGTTCTGATACGCGCGGATTCATGCCGCGCTACGTGGCTTTCCTGCGCGGCGTCAGCCCGCTCAACGCGAAGATGCCGGAGCTGAAAGCGTGCTTCGAGGCAGCCGGATTCACGAATGTGAAGACCGTGCTCGCCAGCGGCAACGTGGTCTTCGACAGCCGGACGGCCAAGGACGCCGCACTGGAAAAGAAGATCGAAGCGGCGATGGAGAAGGACCTGGACCGCACGTTCTTCACCATCGTGCGCCGCGTCGATGAATTGCAAAGGCTCCTCGACGCCGACCCCTACGCGCCATTCAAGCTTTCTCCCCAGGCCAAGCGCGTCATCACTTTCGTGCGCGATCCGCATGCCGGCCAGCTGAAGCTGCCGGTCGAGCTGGAGGAGGCGCGCATCCTCGCGATGGAGGGCCGCGAGATCTTCACCGCCTACGTGCCGCAGCCGGGCAATCCGGTGTTCATGAAACTCATCGAAAAGACCTTCGGCAAGGACATCACCACGCGCACCTGGGAGACGGTGCGCAAGTGCGCGCAGGCTTAAGATCGCCGGCATGCAGCAGTTCGACATCGGCATCGTGGGCCTCGGGGTGATGGGCGAGAACCTTGCGCTGAATTTCGAGCGCAACGGGTTCGCGGTCACCGGTTTCGACCAGGACGAAACCAAACGGGGCAGCTTCGCTGCGCGCGCGCATGGCGCCACGTCGGCCCGCTCCCTGGAAGAACTCGTCGAACAGCTGCGCACGCCGCGCCGCATCCTCATGATGGTGCCGGCGGGTTCGGCCGTTGACGCCGTGATCGCGGGCCTCAAACCCTTGCTGCAGCCCGGTGACGTTCTCATCGACGGCGGCCACACGCTTTTCACCGACACCCAGCGCCGCATGCTGGGTCTCGAAGGCACGGGCATTCTTTATGTCGGCGCGGGTGTGAGCGGCGGCGAAGAGGGCGCGTTGCGCGGCCCGGCGCTGATGCCCGGCGGCGATCCGCAAGCGTGGCCCGTGATTCGCCCGCTGCTCCAAGCCATCGCCGCGAAGGCCGCGGACGGCCAACCCTGCTGCGAGTGGATGGGCGCCGGCGGCGCGGGTCACTTCGTGAAGATGGTGCACAACGGCATCGAGTATGCGGACATGCAGATGATCTGCGAGTCGTACTGGCTCATGCACTCGCTGCTCGGCATGAAGCCGGCGGAGATGAGCGAGGTGTTCACCGCGTGGAACGGCACGGAGCTGGAGAGTTACCTGGTCGCCATCACCGCGGACATCCTCGCGCGCGTCGATGGCGAGACGCAGCAGCCGCTGGTGGACCTGATCCTGGATACGGCGGAACAGAAGGGCACGGGCAAGTGGGCGAGCCAGATCGCGCTGGACATGGGCGTCACCGCGCCGACGATCGCCGACGCCGTCTTCGCGCGCACGGTGAGCGCGGTGAAGGACGAACGCGTCGCGGCGGCCGATGTGCTGAAGGGGCCGCGCAAGCGCTACGAGGACGATCCGGCAGCGTTCATCGAGAAGATCCGCCGTGCCTTGCTTGCCGCCAAGATATGCGCCTACGCACAGGGCTTCCAGCTGCTGCGCGCGGCCGACGAAGAGCACCAGTGGAGCCTCTCGTTCGGCACCGTCGCGTCGGTGTGGCGAGCGGGTTGCATCATCCGCGCGAAGCTGCTGGAAGATATTCGCAACGCGTTCGGGCGCGATGCGAAGCTGGCCAGCCTGCTGATCGATCCGCGCTTCGCCGAAGTGTTGAGTGTCTGCCAGAAGGATTTGCGTGAAGTCGTCGCGGCCGCCGCATTGCACGGCGCCCCGGTTCCGGCGTTCATGAGTGCGCTGACGTACTACGACTCGTACCGCTCTCCGCGTTTGCCGGCCAATCTATTGCAGGCGCAGCGCGATTACTTCGGCGCGCACAAGTACCGGCGCGTGGACCGGCCCGGCGTGTTCCACACGCACTGGACGGACGAGTAGTTCTACGCCTTCGAACTGATCACCCCGCCGCCGAGGCACACCTCGCCGTCGTACAGCACGGCAGACTGGCCAGGCGTCACGGCCCACTGCGGAAGAGGGAAATCGAGGTGGAAAGCGCCATTCGCATCCGGCGCGAGCACGCACGGCGAATCGGCCTGGCGGTAGCGCGACTTCGATCCGTACTCGCCGGCCGCAGGCGCTTCACCCGCGACCCAGCTCGCATCATCCGCGTCGAGCGCGAGGGATTGCAGCCACGGGTGATCGTGGCCTTGCACGACCCACAGCGTGTTCTTCTCGATGTCCTTTCGCGCGACGAACCAGGGCGCGTGCTCGCCACCGCCACGTATCGCGCCCTTTTCCTTCACGCCGCCGATGCCCAATCCCTGGCGTTGACCCAGCGTATAAAAAGAAAGCCCTTGGTGCTGCCCGATCACGCGGCCGCGCTCGTCCTTGATCGGCCCCGGCTCCTTGCTGATGTAGCGATTGAGGAACTCGCGAAACGGCCGCTCGCCGATGAAGCAGATGCCGGTCGAATCCTTCTTCTTCGCATTGGGCAGACCGATTTCTTCCGCGATACGGCGCACTTCGGTCTTGCGCAGCTCGCCCACGGGGAACAGCGACTTCGACAACTGCGCCTGCGTGAGCCGATGCAGGAAATAGCTCTGGTCCTTCGTCACGTCCAGGCCCTTGAGCAATTCGAATCTTCCGTCGCGTTCGCGTTCGCGCACGCGCGCGTAGTGGCCCGTCGCGATCTTCTCCGCGCCCAGGCGCATCGCGTGATCGAGGAAGGCCTTGAACTTGATCTCGGCGTTGCACAGAACGTCGGGATTGGGTGTACGGCCGGCCTGGTACTCGCGCAGGAATTCGGCGAAAACGCGGTCCTTGTAGTCGGAAGCGAAGTTGACGTGCTCGATCTCGATGCCCAGCACGTCGGCCACGGCCGCGGCATCGACGAAGTCCTCGTTCGATGAACAATATTCACTGTCATCGTCATCTTCCCAATTCTTCATGAAGATGCCGACGACCTCATGCCCCTGCTCCTTGAGCAGGTGCGCGGTCACAGCGGAGTCGACGCCCCCGCTCAACCCGACGACGACGCGTGGCTTGCGATTCATCGGCCTCCGCCGGGCCGCCTCAAGGAGGCCGAGGCCCCCTCGGGGGGCAGTGCAGTGCACGAAGTGACAAGCGTGGGGGCAACCATTGTGCGATTATCCCAAGGACCGCTTGTCCATATGCTCTACCGGCCCAACTTGCCCGCGCTGCCGCGCCAACGCATGTCGCCCACCGCGCTCGCGACGGCCGGGGCGATCCATGTGGCGCTGCTGTGGCTGCTGCTGCAGTACTCGCCGGTGCAACAGGCGATCCGCTACGTCGTCTACCAGTACGTCCAGCCGATCAGCCCACCCCCGCCGCCGCCCAGCCGCGCGATCACGGTGCGGCCGCCGACGATTTCGCGGCCGACAGAGAGTCAATCCGTGTTCTCGAACACGCCGGAATCCAGCGTTCCGCTGAAGACGACGACCCAGTTGCCGGAGCAATTGCAATCGAAGACGCCGGTGCCGGCACCGCGAGTGCCGGACCCTGCGCCGGTCGTCGAGCCTTCGGTGACCGAGCCCGCGCCCGCGCCGGCCGTGGAAGCGCCTGCCCCGGAGCCCGCCCCTGTTCCACCTTCGCCCGTGCCAGTTCCGGTGCCGCCGGCCCCGGCGCCGGTGGTCCCGGTGGAGGTGCCGCCACCGCCCGTACCCGTACCTGTACCTGATCCCGCGCCCGTGCCCGCGCCCGTACCGGCCCCTGCGCCCGTACCCGCGCCGGCGCCAGCGCCTGTTCCAGCCCCAGCCCCGATTCCAGCCCCGGCGCCAGTTCCCGCACCCGCTCCTGTCGCCGTGCCTGAACCCGCACCGGCGCCTGCGCCTGTCGCCCCGCCTGCACCGGCAATCGCGCCTGCGCCGCCGGCACCCGCTCCTGCGGCACCCGCGATCGCGCCCCAACGCCTGCAGGGTCCGGTCATCGACGTCCCCGTGCCGGCCAACGCATCTCCCGGCCGCGGCGTGCCGGCGGCGGTCATCCCCGTTGTCCCCGGCCCAGGCTCCGGAACAGGGACCAGTCCCGGCGGCGGCACCGGCGCACCCGGAACATCCGGCGGCGCAACGCGAAGCGCAATCCCTGGCGGCACACGCGCTGCGCCACCACCGGCCGCACCCGCGCCAATCGTCATTCCCGCGATTCCGCCGCATCCCGGCCCGTTCCGCGTGCAGCGCCAGCGCAGCCTCTCCGAAATGGCCAACGAGCAACTGCGCCGCGGCAAGCCGAAGGACCCGCTCGCCGAAGGCATGGAGGGCGCGTCTGTCGATGATTGCCTGCACGCGCCTACCAAACCCGACGCGCTCGGCGGACTGCTGGCCGCGCCATCCCTCGCCTTGCGCGCGCTCGGCGACCGCTGCGCGAAATGAAAACATGACCCATCCATGGAACTGAGGCAACTCCGGTATTTCGTGCGCGTTGTCGAACTGGGCAGCTTCAGCCGCGCGGCTGCGGATCTGCAACTCGTGCAATCCGCACTGAGCCAGCAGGTGAGCCGCCTCGAAAGCGAACTCGCCACGCGGCTCTTGCAACGCACGAGCAAGGGCGTGATCGCGACGGAAGCGGGCCTCGCGTTCTTCCGCGAAGCGCAGCTGGCTTTGCGGCACGTGGCGCAGGCGACACGCTCCGCCAAGGAGGCGCGCCTCTCCGGGACCGTCAGCGTGGGCCTGGCGCCGACCACGGCGTCCGTGCTCGGCGTGCCGCTGATCCGCGCGATGCGCGAGCGCCATCCGCACGTCCGCCTGCACCTGGTCGAGAGCTTGTCGGGCCACCTGTCGACGATGCTCAACGCGCGCCAGCTCGACCTCGCGGTGTTGTTCGATGTGCAGCCCGGCCGGCGCTGGAGCGTCACGCCGCTGGTCGAGGAGCAGCTGTACCTGATTGCCTCACGCCACGGCGATACGCCCGAGCCGCCCAAGCGCCTGCGTCTCGCGCAACTCAAGGACGTCCCGCTGATCCTGCCCACCGGCCCGCACGGCCTGCGCAGTACGCTGGACGCCGCGTTCGCGCGAGCGCGGGTGACGCCTTCCATCGTTGCGGAGATCGATTCGCTCGCGATGCTGATGGACGCCGTGGACGCGGGCCTCGGCGCCACGGTGCAGCCGTGGGCGGCGCTGGGCCGCTTTCCGGATGCGGACCAGCGCTTCCACCTCACGCCGATCACGGACGCCTCGGCACTGCGCCTCAACTCGCTGTGCAGCCTGTCGGACGACGAACTCCCGCCGGCGGCCCTTGCGGCGCGCGTGGTGCTGGCGGACTGCGCGCGCGAACTCGTGCGCGATGGCCGCTGGGCGGGCGCGCGGCTGGCCGAGCCCTGAAACGCGCCGTCATCACGATCCGTGAAAGATGCGCCATCACGTTCCGTGATGGGTCGTTGACGGGCTGCCAGCTTCCGCGATGGCCCCAACTCGCCTAGAGTCCGGCCCATGGTCGATGTACTGGTGATCGGCGGCGGCAACGCCGCCCTGTGTGCCGCGCTGATGGCGCGCGAGGCCGGCGCGAGCGTGCTGATGCTCGAAGCCGCCCCGCGCGAGTGGCGCGGCGGCAATTCGATGCACGTGCGCAACCTGCGCTGCATGCACGACGCGCCGCAGGACGTGCTGCTGGATGCCTATCCCGAAGAGGAGTTCTGGCAGGACTTGCTGAAAGTCACCGGCGGTGTGACCGACGAGAAGCTCGCGCGGCTCGTCATCCGCGCGTCGTCGAATTGCCGCGACTGGATGCGCAAGCACGGCGTGCGGTTCCAGCCTTCCCTGTCGGGCACGCTGCACCTCTCGCGCACCAACGCCTTCTTCATGGGCGGAGGCAAGGCGCTGGTCAACGCGTACTACCGCAGCGCCGGGAATCTGGGTGTGGAAATCCGCTATGACTCGCCCGTCGATGCCATCGAAATGGATGGCGACCGCTTCGTCGGCGCACGTGTCGGCGGTCAATTGATCAAGGCAAAAACCTGTGTGCTCGCCTGCGGCGGCTTCGAATCGAACCGCGAATGGATGCGCGAAGCCTGGGGCGAGAACGAGCGCGGCGAATGGCCCGCGGACAACTTCCTCATCCGCGGCACGCGCTTCAACCAGGGCGTGCTGCTCAAGGCGATGATGGCCGCGGGCGCCGACATCATCGGCGATCCATCGCAGTCGCACTGCGTGGCGATCGATGCGCGCGCGCCGCTTTACGACGGCGGCATCGTGACGCGCGTGGACTGCGTCTCGCTCGGGCTCATGCTCAATCGCGCGGCGAAGCGGTTCTACGACGAGGGCGAGGATTTCTGGCCCAAGCGCTATGCGATCTGGGGACGGCTCGTCGCGCAGCAGCCCGGGCAGATCGGCTACTGCATCATCGACAGCAAGGCAGTGGGCCGCTTCATGCCGCCGGTGTTTCCCGGCGTGCGCGCGGACACCTTGCCGGAGCTGGCGCGGCAACTCGGTCTGGATGAAGCCACGTTCATGCGCACGATCACGGATTACAACAATGCCTGCCGGCCCGGTACTTTCGATCACACCGTGCTCGATGACTGCGCGACCGAAGGCCTCACCCCGCGCAAGTCGCACTGGGCGCTGCCGCTGGACACCGGGCCGTTCTACGGCTACGCGCTGCGCCCCGGCATCACCTTCACCTACCTGGGGCTGAAGACGAACGAGGAGGGCGCGGTGCACTTCGGCGGCAAGCCGAGCAACAACCTCTTCGTCGCCGGCGAAATGATGGCGGGCAACGTGCTCGGCCAGGGCTACACCGCCGGCGTCGGCATGAGCATCGGGACGGCGTTCGGCCGTATCGCGGGCACGAGCGCGGCACGCGCCGCATTGAAGGAAGAAATCCATGCAGCAGCTTGAAGCGCTCACCCGCGAAGCAGTCGAGCTCGCAGAGGGAGAGGGCGCGCGGCAGATGCAGATCTGCAATGCGTGCCGCTATTGCGAGAGCTTCTGCGCGGTGTTTCCCGCCATGACGCGGCGCCTGGACTTCACCACCGCCGACATCCACTACCTCGCCAACCTGTGCCACAACTGCGGCGCCTGCCTGCACGCCTGCCAGTACGCGCCGCCGCATGAATTCGCGGTGAACATTCCGCAGGCAATGGCGAAGGTGCGCGTGCACACGTACGCCGAGTTCGCGTACCCGAAGGCTTTGGGCGCGCTGTACCAGCGCAACGGATTGACGCTCGCCCTGGCGACGGCTGCGGGCCTCGCGTTGTTCCTCGTCCTGTTGCTCGCATGGAGCGGCGGGTTCGCCCTCGCGCCGAACGGCGGCAACTTCTACGCGGTGTTCCCGCACAACGCGCTGGTCGCGATGTTCGGCCTGGCTTTCGGCTGGGCGGTGCTGGCGCTGGGGGTCGGCGCGACGCGTTTCTGGCGGGGTCAATCGCCGGGGACGCAGGCAGGCGCGCCGGCCGAAGCGATCCACAGCGTGTTGACGCTGAAGTATCTGGACGGCGGCCACGGCGACGGATGCAACGACGCCGACGACAAGTTCACCTTGTGGCGCCGGCGCTGGCACCACTTCACCTTCTACGGCTTCATGCTGTGCTTCGCCTCGACCTCGGTCGCGACGCTCTATCACTACCTGCTCGGCCTGCACGCGCCCTACGCGTTGACGAGCCTGCCGGTGCTGCTGGGAACGGCGGGCGGCATCGGCCTGCTCATCGGTCCTGCGGGGCTGCTGTGGCTGAACCTGCGCAGGGCGCAGGCGCATGGCGATCCGTCGCAGCGACCCATGGATCGCGGCTTCATCGCGCTGTTGCTGCTGGCGAGCGCAACGGGCCTCGCATTGCTGGCGTGGCGCGACACCTCCGCGATGGCGCTCCTGCTCGCGGTGCATCTCGGGGTCGTGATGGGCCTGTTTCTCACGCTGCCCTACGGCAAGTTCGCGCATGGCATCTATCGCAGCGCGGCGCTCTTGAAGTACGCTATCGAGCGCCGCCAGCCCAGCCGGCTGAAGCTGGGCGCCGATTAGCTCTTTCGCCTGAATTTCTCGTCTTCCAGGAGTCCGTGATGAAGATGCGCATGCGTCCGCTTGTCCCCGCCTGCCTGCTCGCGCTGTGCGCGGCGGCCCTCGTCCCCGCGCATGCGCAGGACTTCCCGCCGAAGAAGGCCGTCACGATGATGGTCGGCTTCGCGCCCGGTGGTGCGGCCGACGCGGCGGCGCGCCTCATCGCCAAGAAGCTCGGCGACAACATCGGCCAGACGGTCGTGGTCGACAACAAGGCCGGCGCCGGCGGCAACATCGCGCACCAGCTCACGGCCAACGGACCCACCGACGGCTCGCTGATCCTGTTCGGCTCGGTCGGGCCGCTCACCATCGCGCCGCACATGATGAAGGTGCCGTACGACCCGTTCAAGGATCTCGCGCCGCTCACGGGCGGCGTGAACTTCCCGAACGTGCTGGTCGTCAATGCGCAGTCGGGCATCAAGAACCTCGCGGACTTCGTCGCCGCCGCGAAGAAGTCGCCGGGCGCCGTGACCTACGCATCGACGGGTCCGGGCTCGGCGTCGCACCTCACCGGCGAGCTGTTCGCGTCGCGAGTGGGCGCCGAGATGACGCACGTTCCCTATCGCGGCGGCGCGCCGGCAATGCAGGATTTGCTGGCCGGCCGCTTCACCGGCTACTTCGCCGCGCCGCCAACTGCGTTGCCGCACATCGAATCGGGCAAGCTCACGCCCATCGCGACGACCGGGCTCACGCGGCCGGCGTACATGCCCAACATCCCGACGGTCGCGGAGTCGGGCTTCCCCGGTTTCCAGGCTCTCAACTGGTACGCGTTCGTCGCGCCCGCGAAAACGCCCACGCCCATCCTGGACCGCTGGAACGTCGAGATCGTGAAGGTGCTGAACGATCCTGAAGTGAAGGACGCGCTGAACAAGCACGGCCTCACGCCGCAGCCGACCACGCGCGCCGAGCTCACCGAGTTCATGCGCAAGGAATCCGCGCAGTGGGGCGCGATCGTGCGCGAGCGCAAGATCACAGGAGAATGACATGGACCTGCAACTGAAAGGCAAGACCGCGCTCGTCACGGGTGCGAGCGTCGGCATCGGCCGCGCCATTGCAAAGGCATTGGCGGCCGAGGGCGTGCGTGTGGCCATCGCCGCGCGGCGCGTGGAAAAGCTCGAGGAACTCGCGAAGGAGATCACCGCGGCGGGTGGCGAGCAACCCGTCACGATCGCGTGCGACTTGTACGAAAGCGATGCCTCGACCAAGCTCGCGGCAGCCGCGATCGCGGGGCTCGGCCGCATCGACATCCTCATCAACAACGCAGGCGGCTCGCGCAGCTTCAAGGAACTGCACGTGAGCGAGGAGGCCTGGCAGGAGGCGATCACGCTCAACTTCCATCGCCCGCGCCAGCTCGCCGATGCGCTCATCGACCAGATGATCGCCGGCAAATGGGGCCGCATCATCAACATCACCGGCAAGAGCGAGCCGGAGCACATCAACGGCGCGTTCTGCGCGAAGGCCGGCATGCACAGCTGGGCGAAGGGCCTCTCGCGCATGGTGGGCAAGCACGGCATCACGGTGAATTGCATCCCGCCGGGGCGCATCCACTCCGAGCAGATCTTTCGCAACTACACGCCCGAGTACCGCCAGTGGCAATCGGACAATGAGATCCCGGTGGGGCGCTACGGCGAGCCGGAGGAGCTCGCCGATTTGGTGGCGTTCCTCGCGTCGCCGCGCGCGGCCTATATCTCCGGCGCCGTCATTCCCGTCGATGGGGGTTTGCGCAAATACCAATTCTGAAAAGGCCCGCGTAAGCTCTCCCCACAAGGAGAACCACGTGAACGAAGTCTTTTCACTCAAGCGCCGCGAACTCATCGCGGGCGCGGTCGCCGCCACCACCGCCGCCCTCTTGCCCGCCGCAGTGCGCGCGCAGACGCACTGGCCCACGAAAGCGGTGCGATTCATCGTTCCCTTCGCGCCGGGCGGCACGTCCGAGATCGTTGCGCGCTCGGTCGCCGCGGAGCTGTCCAAGCAACTCGGCCAGAGTGTCTACGTGGAGAACAAGCCGGGTGGCGCGGGCGTGGTGGCGATGTCCGAAGCCGCGCACGCGGCGCCCGATGGCCACACGATCATCCTGGGCCACGTGGGCACGCTGGCGGTGAACCCATACATGCTCGCCAACCAGCCCTACAACGTGGACAAGGACTTCATCCCCGTGACGCTGCTCGCGAAGGTGCCGAACGTCTTCGTGATCCACCCGGACGTCCCGGCGAAGAACTTCAAGGAGTTCGTCGCGTACGTGAAGGCGAACCCCGGCAAGCTGAGCTACGGCTCCGCAGGCAACGCGAGCGCCGGGCATCTTGCGATGGAGTACCTGAAGCTCGTGACCGGCATGTTCATCACGCACATCCCGTACCGCGGCACCGGCCCGCAATTGACCGACCTGCTGGCCGGACGCACGCAGGCTTCGTCCGCAGGCT
The DNA here is from genome assembly GCA_040385005.1 of Pseudomonadota bacterium. Taxonomy (GTDB): domain Bacteria; phylum Pseudomonadota; class Gammaproteobacteria; order Burkholderiales; family Burkholderiaceae_C; genus Ramlibacter. The sequence goes on along the minus strand of JAZKIF010000106.1, from coordinate 8,093 downwards.
TGCCGGCGTTGTCCGCGCACATCAAGTCGGGCAAATTGCGCGCGATCGCGGTCGGGACGCAGCAGCGCATCTCCGCTTTGCCCGATGTGCCGACGGTCGCGGAGATGGGCTACAAGGATTTCGAGACGTCGCAGTGGTACGGCATCCTCGCGCCTGCCGGTACGCCGGCCGACGTGGTGAAGAAGCTGCAGGAGGAGTCGCTCAAGGCGCTGAAGTCCAGCGCCGTCACGGAGCGGTTCGCGAACGACAGCGCCGTGGGCGGTGGCGGCCCACCGGCGGAGTTCGCGGCTTTCATCGCGAAGGAGCAGAAGGTCTGGAAGGAGATCGTGCGCAAGGCGCAGATCAAGGCGGACTAAGAAGAGCGTGGCGCGCCTGGATGCCGGATCAAGTCCGGAACGATAGGGTCGTTCGCTTCAAGCCTCGCCGTCGGGCGACGTGAGCACACTCTGGTGCGTGTGGATCGCCGACATCGGCAGCCGCACGCCCGCGAGGTAATCCTCGATGCACGTCAGCACCAGCGGGCTGCGGTGCCGGTCGACGGTCGCGAGCACTTCCTCCCGCGTCAGCCACATCGTGCGCACGATGCCGTGGTCCAGCGGGCGATCGGGATGGTGCGCGCCGACGTCGCCGCAGAAGGCGATGCGCAGGTAGGTCTGGTCCTCGCCCGTCGAGTTCTTGCGTGAGCGCGCCATGTACAGGCCGAGCAGCGCGGTGGGCGTGAAGTCGTAGGCGGCTTCCTCGAGCACTTCGCGCGCGCAGCCTTGCGCCGGTGTCTCGCCCGGGTCGAGGTGACCGGCGGGTGTGTTCAGCTTGAGGCCGAGCTTGGTCTCTTCCTCGATCAGCAGGAAGCGGCCATCGCGCTCGATCACGGCGGCGACGGTGACGGTGGGCTTCCAGCGTTGGGTCATGCGCGATTATCGCCAGCGCGGCCGTTCCAGGCCGTATGGGACACAATGCTTGCGTTGCGGCTTCCCCACACAAAGACGATGTCTGCCCTTCGCTCCCTGCTTCTCTGCGCCGTGCTGGCCACGTCCACCATGTTTTCCGGGGCCGCCACGGCGCAGGCCGCGAGCGCAAGCAGCGCGCCTGCGCCGGTGGCCTCGCCGGCCTCGCCCGTACAGCCCATGGCTTCGCAAACGCCGCTCGCGCTGCCGCAGATCAAAGCGCCCGATGCCATCGCCAACCCTTATGGTTTGCGCGCGGTATGGGAGCAGGGCGACTGGGTCGCGCGCGTCACGCTGCTCATCCTCGCGATCATGTCGCTGGGCAGCTGGTACGTGCTCATCGCCAAGCTGGTCGCGCAATCGCGCATGGGCGGGCAGGGCAAGTTGGCGGCACAGAATTTCTGGAAGGCCGACACGGTGCGGCAAGGCGCGGAGAAGCTGGAGCCCGCGAGTCCCTACCGCTTCATCGCGGAGGCGGCGCTGGAAGCCACGCGCAAACACGACGGCCTGATCGGCCAGGTGGACCTGAACTCCTGGACGGCGCAGAGCATCGAGCGGGCTGTCGCCACCGTGCACAGCCGCACGCAGGAGGGCCTCGCAGTGCTGGCGACCGTGGGATCGACGGCGCCATTCGTTGGCCTGTTCGGCACGGTCTGGGGCATCTACAACGCGCTGGTGCGCATCGGCGCGTCGGGCCAGGCGTCCATCGACAAGGTGGCGGGGCCGGTCGGCGAGGCGCTGATCATGACGGCCATCGGCCTCGCGGTCGCGGTGCCCGCGGTGCTCGGCTACAACTGGCTCGTGAGGCGCAACAAGGTCGCGATGGACACGGTGCGCGCGTTCGGGTCGGACTTGCACACCGTGTTGCTCGCTGCCGGCAACAAGAGGAGTTGAGCGCTGTGGCGATCCGCTTTTCCGGCCCACCCGATCCCGAGGACGAGTTGATCGCCACGATCAACACGACGCCTTTGGTCGACGTGATGCTCGTGCTGCTGATCATCTTCCTCATCACGATTCCCGTGGTGAACAGCTCGATCTTCGTGAACCTTCCGCGCGAGCCGGTGCAGGTGAGCGGGCAGCAGGTTGAGGATGTGATCGTCACCGTCGATGCGCAAGGGGCGATCTACTGGTTCGACACGAAGCTGCCGGCGCAAAAGGATCTGCAGGAATTGCTCGGCCGCGTCGCCACCATGAAGCCGCAGCCCGAGCTGCACATCCGCGCCGATGCGCGCGCCGACTACGAGTCGATCGGCCGAGTCGTCTATTCCGCGCAGCAGGCGGGCATGGCGCGCATCGGCTTCCTCACGGAGCCGCCCGCGCCATGATCCCGCTCGGCAGCGATTCAGAGGCCGAAGTCATGGCCGACATCAACACCACGCCGCTGGTGGACGTGCTGCTGGTGCTGCTCGTGATGCTCATCATCACGATCCCGATCCAGCTCCACTCGGTGCAGATCGAGATGCCTGGCCGCAACGCGCCGCCCCCGCTCACGGAGCCGCAAGTGGTGCGCCTCGACATCACGCCTGCGGGCGCTTTCGTGTGGAACGGCGAAGTGCTGGCGGGACGCGGGGCGCTCGAGGAGCGGCTTCAGCAGGCGGCCTCCGCGCAGCCGGAGCAGCCCGAAATCCACCTGCGGCCCGACCGGCTCGCGAAGTACGACATGGTCGCGGCCGCACTCGCGGCGGCGCAACGTGCGGGGCTGAAGAAGATCGGCCTGGTCGGCTCGGAACAATTCGCGCAGTAGCGGGCTCAACGCCACCACGGGCCGCCCGGGCCGCTCAAAATAGCGCGCATGCAGGACGCGGCGCGCTTCATCCTCATGTATCTGGTGTTCCCCTTGTGGGTGGTCGCGGGCTTCGTGGATTGGGCTTGCCATCGCCGCACGGACATCGCCCACACGAGCGGCTTGCGCGAGAACCTGCTCCACCTGCTCATGTTCGCGGAGATCGGCGTGGGCATGCTGGCGGTGGCACTGCTTGAGGTGAACGCGGCCGTGCTGCTCATCGTGACGCTTGTCTTCATCGTGCACGAGCTCACGGTGTATTGGGATCTGCACTACACCTCCCCGCTGCGGCGCATCGGGCCGTTCGAGCAGATGGTGCACAGCTTCCTGGAGTTGCTGCCGCTGCTGTCGCTCGCGTTGTTGGCCGTGATGGCGTGGCCGCAGGCACTCGCGCTCGTGGGTGCGGGGAACGTGCCGGCGGACTGGACTTTGCGGCCCAAGTCCGACCCGCTGCCGGGCAGCTATCTCGTTGCGGGTTTCCTCGCGGCGGCGCTTTTCAACGGCTTGCCTCTGTTGCAGGAAACCTGGAGTTGCCTCAAGGCTCGTACTCCGGCGCGCCCTGCACCCAGATGAACGACTGGATGTCGAACATGTCGCGCGCCTTGAAGTGCGCGCGGCGGTCGAGGTCGCGGCGGATGATCGCGGCAAATGTCAGCAGCGACTTGTAGCCGTGCCACGACGGCTCGGAGTGGTAGTCCAGGTCGAACCCGTAAGCGTGCGCCGCCTTGCGCGTCACCAGCGGCTTGAGGAAGAGATGCTTGTCGGGCCGGGCGATGAAGCCGAACACCGTGACCAGCGGCCAGGTGAGCACGCGCGTGTTCTTGCGCGGGAGCTCCGCCACTGCCTGGACCCAGTCCGCGAAGCGCGTGCTCGGCGCGCCGCGGCCCCACAGGAAGGCGTAGAGCTCGGTCGCGAAGAGGCGCGCGCCAGCGGGTGTTTTCACGGCATCGCGCAGCGCCATCTTCTCGAAGGAGAAGAGCAGGTTGGTGCGCGACTCGATGCGCACGGCGATGTCGGCGATCTCGCGGAACTCGCCGCGCGCCAGCATCTTGCGGAACGCGACGGGGTTGAGCTCGGCGTGCCATTCGAGGTGGGCTCGTTCCCGCAAGGACCGCTCCGCGACGAGGTAGGTCTCGTCGAAAAAGCCGGCGGGGTAATAAAGCTCGAACTTGCGGCGGCTCCTGGCCGCTCCGAGGTAGTTGACGTTGCCGGCTCGCGCGCCGGTCAAGGGGTTGGAAAGGGATGCGAGGCGGGCCATGAATGGAAGTCTTCGGCCTGCGCCTGCCTCAGCCTTGTGGGACTCCGCGCCGCCTCCTTGTAGGACTCAGGCCGTGCGCAGCAGTTTGACCAGGGTGATTTCAGATGGTGCACCGAAGCGCTTCGGCGGACCCCAATAACCCGTCCCACGGCTGACGTAAACAAGCAACTCATCCATGGCATGCAGCCCGGCAGTGAACGGCTGCTGCAGCTTGACCAGAAAATTCCAGGGCAGGAACTGGCCGCCGTGCGTGTGGCCGGAGAGCTGCAGGTCGAACCCCGCCTGTGCAGCCGCGGCGGCGCTGCGCGGCTGGTGCGCGAGCAACACGCGGAAAGCCGCGTCTTCAGGGGCACCGGCAATCGCGGCATGAGGGTCGCTGCGATGCGACTCATGAAAATGCACGCCGCCGAAATCGGTGACGCCGCCCAGCACGAGCTGCGCGCCGTCGCGCTCGATCACCACGTGTTCGTTGTGCAGGTTGCGGATGCCCAGGCGTTCGAGTTCCGCGATCCAGGGCACGACGCCCGAGTAGTACTCGTGGTTGCCGGTGACGAAGAAGCTGCCTTCGCGGGACGCAAGGAGCGCGAGCGGCGCGACGTGCGATGTGAGCTCGGTCACGCTGCCATCGACGAGGTCCCCCGTGATCGCGACGAGATCCGCCTCCAGGCGATTCACCGCATCGACGATGCCTTGCACCTGGCGGTCGCGGATGGTCGGGCCGACATGGATGTCGCTGATCTGCACGATGCGAAAGCCATGCAGCGCTTCCGGCAGGTTGGGGATGGCAATCTCGACCGTCTTCACGGCCGCAGTGCGGCGCGCGTTCAGGAAGCCGACGAAGGTCGCGAGCAATGCGAGCACCGGCACGGCTTCGGCTGTTGTGCGACGCAAGGTATCGCCGGGCCAGGGCGTGATGCCCGCCGCACCCGCGAGCGAGGCGAGGAGGAGGAACACGTCCCGCACCACGGTGAGCACGAGCAGCGAGGAGAACAGGCCCATGAAGAGCAGGCCTGCCCAGGCGAGGACGGCGGTGCCGGATTTCTCCAGCCGCCGCGCGAAGAGGCCCAGGGGCACGAGCAAAGCGGAGAGAACCAGCAGCAGCGCGAACGCCAGCCCCGCGGTGTGAGGCATCGCCTCCACCAGGCGCGACCCCACGTAGGCATGCAGGGCGATCGAAAGGCCGAAGGGGAAGGCGTAGCGCATCTGGCCCACATGGTGCCTCAATGCGGGAAACAAAGGCCCGCTGCGGGCGCGGACGGACAGGCGGTCATAGCGCGAGGGCGACGCTGGCGTGCACGGGCGAGAAGCTGGCTTCGCGGGGCAGGAAGAATCCTTGCAGCCGGCCGCCCTTCACGACGGGGTAGGCCTCGCCCGCATGCCGGCCCTGCATCACGAAGACCGAATTGACGGCCCGGTAGACCGTGCCTTGCGCCACCGAGCCCACCGCGCGCCAGCGGCTGCCGGCCGGCAACTCGCGCACACGGCCGAGTTCGAGCCGGAAGCTCGCGAGCTCCCGCAGCAACAACTCGTCGGCCGATGCATGGGCCGACGGCTGGAAATCCACCGTTGTGCGCGAGACCGTGCAGGCCAGGACGGCGAGCGCGATGGCGGCGCAGTGCAACATCAACGTCGGGCTGGGCGCGAAAAGTTTTTTCATGGAGTCTCCCTGGGTGCCGGCTTGCGGCGGTTCGTTATGCAGTGGATTATTCGCAGCCGGGCCTCGATGCGCAGTGGATTCGGGCAGCCGAATCCTGTGCGAAACGCCCGGGAAGCCCGTGCCTTTCATGTAAGCTTGCGGTCAGTAACTCATCCAGAACCCGGAAGCGATTCCACCGAGGAGGCAGTCCATGCACATTGGCGTTCCCGCCGAAACCACGGCGGGTGAAACCCGTGTCGCCGTCACGCCCGAGACGGCCAAGAAATTGAAGGCGCAGGGCCACACCTTGCGCATCCAGTCCGGCGCGGGCGTCGCCGCCAGCGCGACCGACGAGGCGTACGAAGCCGCCGGAGCCGAGATCACCGATGCGGAAGGCGCGTTCGGCTGCGATCTGGTGCTCAAGGTGCGCAGCCCGAACGACGCCGAGGTCGCGCGGATGAAGCCCGGCGCGACGGTGGTGGGCATGCTCAATCCGTTCGATGCGGCTGGGTTGCAGCGCCTCGCGGGCGCGAGCCTCACTGGCTTCGCCTTGGAAGCAGCGCCCCGAACAACGCGTGCGCAAAGTATGGACGTGCTGTCCTCGCAGGCGAACATCGCGGGCTACAAGGCGATCATGATCGCCGCGGACAAGTATCAGAGGTTCTTCCCGATGCTGATGACAGCCGCCGGCACGGTGAAGGCGGCGCGCGTGGTGATCCTCGGCGTGGGGGTCGCGGGCTTGCAGGCCATCGCAACTGCCAAGCGTCTTGGCGCGGTGATCGAAGCTTCCGATGTGCGGCCCTCCGTGAAGGAGCAAGTCGAATCCCTCGGCGCGAAATTCATCGATGTGCCCTACGAGACGCAGGAAGAGAAAGAAGCGGCTGAGGGCGTTGGCGGCTATGCCCGGCCGATGCCGCAAAGCTGGCTCGACCGGCAAAAGGCCGAAGTCGCGAAGCGTGTGGCGCAGGCGGACATCGTCGTTACGACGGCGCTGATCCCGGGCCGCGCCGCCCCGGTGCTGGTGACCGAAGAGATGGTGCGCTCGATGAAGCCCGGCTCGGTGATCGTCGACCTGGCGGCGCCGCAAGGCGGCAACTGCCCGCTGACGGAGCCTGGGCAGACAGTGGTGAAGCACGGCGTGACGCTGGTGGGCGAGACGAACCTGCCTTCGCTGGTCGCGGCCGATGCGTCATCGCTGTATGCGCGCAACGTGCTGGATTTCTTGAAGCTGATATTGCCGAAGGACGGCGGTTTGAAGGTTGATTTGGAAGACGACATCGTGGCGGCTTGCCTGATGACGCAAAACGGCGAAGTCCGGAGGAAGTAATGGAAGTCAGTCACACCATCACCAACCTGATCATCTTCGTGCTGGCCATCTATGTTGGCTACCACGTGGTCTGGACCGTCACGCCCGCGCTGCACACGCCGCTCATGGCGGTGACCAACGCGATCTCCGCGATCGTCATCGTCGGCGCGATGCTGGCGGCGGCTCAAACAGAAACCACTATCGGCCGCACCATGGGCGTGCTGGCTGTGGCGCTGGCCTCGGTCAACATCTTCGGTGGCTTCCTCGTGACGAGGCGAATGCTGGAGATGTTCAAGAAGAAAGACAAGAAGATCGCCGCCCCCGCGGACAAGGGAGCAGCGCAATGAGCATGAACGTCGTCACGCTGCTGTACCTCTTCGCGTCGGTCTGCTTCATCCAGGCCTTGAAGGGCCTGTCGCATCCCACGACTTCCATCCGCGGCAACCTGTTCGGCATGGTCGGCATGGCGATCGCCATGGCAACCACCGCCGCACTGATCGTGGAGACCTCCGGTGGCAAGGGCGCGGGCATGGTCTGGGTTCTTCTCGGCCTCGTGGTTGGTGGCGCGTACGGCGCCTATCGCGCCAAGACCGTCGAGATGACCAAGATGCCGGAACTGGTCGCCTTCTTCCATTCGATGATCGGTCTCGCCGCCGTGTTCATCGCGGTGGCGGCGGTGCTCGAACCTTCGGCGCTGCTGCAAGGCCTGAAGCACGGAGATCCGATCCCCACCGGCAACCGCCTCGAACTGTTCCTAGGCGCGGCGATCGGCGCGATCACGTTCTCCGGATCGGTGATCGCCTTCGGCAAGCTCTCGGGCACGTACAAGTTCCGCCTGTTCCAGGGCGCGCCGGTGCAGTTCGCGGGCCAGCACAAGCTGAACCTCGTGCTGGGCCTTATCACCATTGCGCTGGGCCTGGTGTTCATGTTCACCGGCAGCCTGCCGGCGTTCTTCGCGATGCTGGCGCTGTCGTTCGTGATGGGCGTGCTGATCATCATCCCGATCGGCGGCGCGGACATGCCGGTCGTGGTGTCGATGCTCAACTCGTACTCGGGCTGGGCGGCGGCGGGCATCGGCTTCTCGCTGAACAACTCGATGCTGATCATCGCGGGCTCGCTGGTCGGCAGCTCGGGCGCGATCCTGAGCTACATCATGTGCAAGGCGA
>JAZKIF010000105.1:0-4984 GCA_040385005.1 Pseudomonadota bacterium | reverse complement strand
AAGCAAAAAGCCCGCCATGCGGGCTTTTTGCTTGGGGCGCGGACCCAACTCGATACAATGCGAGCAAGATTCATGCCTCTATGAAACACACCTACGTTCCCCTCCTGCTGTCGATGGCTCTCGTGTGCGGCGCCCCCTTGGCGCACGCCGAAAGAGCGGACAAGGCCAAGCCCATGAACGTCGAAGCGGACGCCCTGCGCTACGACGACCTGAAGCAAACCAGCGTCTTCACCGGGCGCGTGGTCGCGACCAAGGGGACGATCGTCATCCGCGGCGCGCGCATCGACGTCAAGCAGGACGCCGAGGGCTACCAGTACGGCGTCGTGACGTCCGAGCCCGGCAAGCTCGCGTACTACCGCCAGAAGCGCGAAGGCGTGGATGAGTTCATCGAAGGCGAGGGCGAAACCATCGAGTACGACGGCAAAGCCGACAAGGTGAAGTTCGTGAAACGCGCCGAGCTGCGGCGCTACCGCGGCGCCACCGTCGCGGATGAGATGGTGGGCAGCCTCATCACCTACGACAACAGCAGCGATGTGTTCACGGTCGATGGCGGCCCCGCGAGCCCGGCCGTCGGCGGTCGTATCCGTGCCGTGCTGTCGCCGCGCCAGGGCGCCTCCGCGGCATCTCCCGCCGCGCCCGCGCAGCCGCCGGCGCAGCTGCGTCCCAGCACGACGTTCGACGGGACGCGCAAGTGAGTCTCGTGAATCCGGAAGCACGCACCGCGGCGCCGCCCGTCGGGCAAAGTCGCCTGCAAGCGCGCCACCTGCAAAAGAGCTACGGCAGCCGCAAGGTCGTGAAGGATGTGTCGCTCGAAGTCGCCAAAGGCGAAGTGGTCGGGCTGCTCGGGCCGAACGGCGCTGGCAAGACGACGTCGTTCTACATGATCGTCGGCCTCGTGCGCGCCGATGCCGGCGAGATCACGATCGACGGCAAGTCGGTCGAGCACATGCCGATCCATCGGCGTTCGCGCCTGGGCCTGTCGTATCTCCCGCAGGAAGCGTCGATCTTCCGCAAGCTCAATGTCGAGGAGAACGTGCGCGCGGTGCTGGAACTCCAGCGCGACGCCGACGCCCAGCCGCTCACGCGCGCCGAGATCGACAAGCGTCTCACCGCGCTGCTGCAGGACTTGCGCGTGGACCACCTGCGCGATTCGCCAGCGCTTGCCTTGTCGGGTGGCGAGCGTCGCCGCGTGGAAATCGCACGGGCGCTCGCCACGCAGCCGCGCTTCATCCTGCTGGACGAGCCGTTTGCCGGGATCGATCCGATCGCGGTGATCGAGATCCAGCGCATCATCGGTTTCCTGAAATCGCGCGGCATCGGCGTGCTCATCACCGACCACAACGTGCGAGAGACGCTGGGCATCTGCGATCACGCCTACATCATCAGCGACGGCAATGTGCTCGCGCAGGGCACGCCATCGGAGATCGTCAACAACGCCGATGTCCGGCGCGTGTACCTCGGCGAACATTTCCGAATGTAGACCCGGCTTCGGGAATTTATGAAGCAGGGCCTTTCCCTCCGCGTCTCGCAGCACCTCGCGCTGACGCCGCAACTCCAGCAGTCGATCCGCCTGTTGCAGCTCTCCACGCTCGAACTCTCGCAAGAGGTCGAGCAGATGCTGGACGACAACCCGTTTCTCGAAGTGACGCAGGAAGAAGCGCCGCGCGAGGAGTTCGGGCTGGCGCAGTCGGACGCGCCGGCCGCCGAGGAGGGCAGTGGCGGCGAGACCGAATTCGCGGACTACACGAACAGCACCACCTCCAGCACGGAAAGCGCGAGCACCAAATCCGAGAGCGAAACGCCGGCGGCCGCGGAATCCGAAATGTCCGACTGGGACGGCGACGGCAGCACGGAGGTCGTGCCCGATGACGGCGAATGGGGCGGCGACGCGCCCGCGCGCAAGAACAACCTGAGCGGCGACGGCGAAGTCGACGCCACCGACCTCGCGCGCGGCCAGGAGTCGCTGCAAACGCACCTGCACCGCCAGGCGCTCTCGATGCGGCTGTGCCAGGAAGACGCGTTCGCGCTGCGCTTTCTCATCGAATCGCTGAACGACGACGGCTATCTCGACGAAGCGATCGAATCGCTTGCGGCGAGCCTCGCACCCGATGACCTCGAACAGCAGGAAGAGCTCGTCCACCGATTCACCGTGGCGCTTCGCCTGCTGCACCATCTCGAACCCGCCGGCGTCGGCGCGCGAGGATTGGCCGAATGCCTGTCGCTGCAGCTGCGCGCAATGCAGGCGAGCGGCCAGGCGCATGCCGCGTGCGAGACCGCGATCCGCGTGTGCGGGCAATCCATGGAACTGCTCGCGCGGCGCGACGTGAAGCGGCTGGTGCAGCTGTGCGGCGACACCGAGGCTCAGATCAAGGCCGCGATCGGCCTCATCACGCGGCTCGAGCCCAAGCCGGGGCGGCGATTCGTCGACGTGGAACGCAACATCGTCATCCCGGACGTGCTGGTGACCAGGATGGGCAAGGGGCCGCAGCCGCGCTTTCGGGTGCAGCTCAACCCCGACGTGATGCCGCGCCTGCGCGTGCACGACGTCTACGCGGGCGCGCTCAAGGCACACAAGGGCGAGGGCCACCAGGCGCTGCAGCAGCGCCTGCAGGAGGCCCGCTGGTGCTGCGCGAGATCGCCGACGAGCTGGGCCTGCACGAATCGACCATCAGCCGCGTGACCACGGCCAAATACATGGCCACGCCGTTCGGCACCTTCGAGCTGAAGTATTTCTTCGGCTCCGCGCTCGGCACCGAGACCGGCGGCAACGCATCGAGCACCGCGGTGCGCGCGCTCATCAAGCAGTTCGTCGCATCGGAAAGCCTGAAGAAGCCGTTGTCGGACAGCCAGATTTCCGAGATGCTCAAGGAGCAGGGCATCGAATGCGCGCGACGCACGGTGGCCAAATACCGCGAGGCATTGCGCATCGCGCCCGCGAACCTGCGCCGTGCGCTCTAGCCGACGCCGCGAAAGAACAACGTGAACCAGCTCCAGCTTTTCCTGCCCTGCGCCGCCGGCGTCGAGGGTTTTCTCGCCGACGAAGTACACCGCCTCACCGGGCTTGCCGGCGACGACCTGCTCACGAGCCGCGGTGGCGTCGTGCTGCGCGCATCGTGGCGGGATGCGCTGCGGCTCAACCTGCACTGCCGCCTCGCGCAGCGCGTGCTGGTGCAGCTCTCGCACACGCCGTACCGGAACGAACAGGACATCTACGACGCCGCGTCCGCCGTCGCATGGGAGATCTGGTTCACGCCGCGCGAGACGTTCAAGGTGGAAGTGACGGCGCAGCACAGCCCGCTCAAGAGCCTGAATTTCGCGGGGCTCAAGATCAAGGATGCCGTCGCGGACCGCTTTCGCAACAAGAGCGGCGAGCGGCCCAGCGTCGACGTGCAATGGCCGCACGTGCGCGTGTATGCGCACTTGACGAGCGATCACGCGACGCTCTACATCGACACCTCCGGCGAGCCGCTCTTCAAGCGCGGCTGGCGCGAGGACAAGGGCGAGGCGCCGCTGAAGGAAACGCTCGCCGCCGCGATGATCGCGGCCAGCGGCTGGGATGCGACGACGCCTTTGTACGACCCGTGCTGCGGCAGCGGCACCATCGCCATCGAGGCGGCGCAGATCGCGCAAAACATCGCCCCCGGTTTCCTGCGCCGCTTCGGCTTCGAGCGCCTGCTGCCCTACCAGGAGCATGTGTGGAAAGTGTTGTGGGAAGAGGCGCGCGAAATGCAGCGGCCCTCTCCCGTGCCGATCTACGGCAGCGACGTCGCGTTCCGCATGGTCGATTTCGCGCAGCGCAATGCCGAGCGCGCAGGTGTGGCCGACACCGTGCAACTGCGCGGCGGCGATGCGCTGCAGCGCATGCCACCCAGCGAGATTCCGGGCGTGATGCTGGTCAATCCGCCGTACGGCGAGCGGATCGAAACCGCCGGTGTCGCGGGCAAGTCGCAAGGCGGCCGTGAGCGCGCGGAGACCGAAGATGGCGGCGACTTCTTCACGCAGCTCGCCGCGCACTGGAAGAAGAACTACTCGGGCTGGACCGCCTGGGTGCTCACGCCCGACTTGAAGTTGCCGTCGCGCATGCGGCTGAAGGAGTCGCGCCGCGTGCCGATGTGGAACGGCCCGATCGAGTGCCGGCTGTTCCGCTTCGACATGATCAAGGGATCGGCGCGCAAGGACGCGGCGCCCACGACCAACGATGCGAACCCTGGTTCTTGATACGAACATCGTCCTGGACGTGTTCGTGTTCGACGATGCGGCCGCGAAACCTCTTGCGGCCGCATTGGAGCAAGGCGAGATCGAATGGATCGCGACGCAGCCCATGCGCGACGAACTGGAGCGCGTGCTCGCCTATCCGCACCTCGTCTCGCGGCTCGAGTATTACGGGCTCGATGCGCAAGGCGTGCTCGCGCGGTTCGATCGTCATGCGCGCATCGTAGAGGTCGCGGCCAAAGCCTGTGTGACCTGCAGCGACGCCGACGACCAGAAGTTCATCGACCTCGCGGTGTCGCATCGCTGCGCGATCCTGAGCAAGGACAACGCGGTGCTGACGATGACGAAGCGCCTGGCTGCGCTGGAAGTCAGCGCGTCACGATCGCTGGCTGGTTGAGCGGGCTAACCAACCGCCGCCGCGAACTGCTCCGCCCGCGCCATCGGCCAGTACATCCTGAACACATTGTGCTGCGCGCTCAGGTCGCGATCCAGCAGCGACCCCGGCGCGACCTGCATCAACAGATTCGCGAGCAACCGAACCTCCGTATCCGTCAGCCGCCGCACGATGTGATGCGCGGTGATGTCCTGCGGATGCTTCAACCCCGCGGCCTGCACCAGCTCCTTCAACGCGAGCAAGGTGCTGCGATGGAAGTTGAAGACGCGCATCGCTTTGTCGGGAACGTCGAGGGCGCGTTCGCGCCACGGGTCCTGCGTCGTCACGCCGGTCGGGCAGTTGCCGGTGTGGCAGGTCTGCGCCTGGATGCAGCCGAGC
>JAZKIF010000104.1:15793-18464 GCA_040385005.1 Pseudomonadota bacterium | reverse complement strand
TGGGCTCGGGCTTCCAGGCTTGCGGCGAGACGGGAGATGGCCGCATGCTGGAGCAGCCCGAGCTGCTCGAGGACATCATCGCTTTCTTCCAGCCGAAGCGCCTCGCTGGCAAGAACGTATTGGTCACGGCGGGCCCCACGTTCGAGGCGATCGACCCGGTGCGCGGCATCACGAATCTCTCGAGCGGCAAGATGGGCTTCGCGATCGCTCGCGCGGCGCGTGAGGCCGGCGCGAACGTGACGCTGGTCGCCGGGCCCGTGAGCTTGCCGACACCGCGCGGCGTGACGCGCATCGACGTGCGTTCCGCGCAGGAGATGCTGCGCGCGACCGGACCCGCGGCGCAGTCGGCCGACATCTTTATCGCCACGGCAGCCGTCGCCGATTGGCGTCCCGCGAATGCCAGCGACCAGAAGATCAAGAAGGACGGGTCGGGCAAGACGCCGCAGCTCGAATTCATCGAGAACCCCGACATCCTCGCCACCGTCGCGCAATCCGAACGCGCGAAATCCGGCGCGCTTTTCTGCGTGGGCTTTGCCGCCGAGAGCCAGGACCTCGAAGCCAACGCGCAGGCCAAGCGCGCGCGCAAGGGCGTGCCGCTGCTGGTGGGCAACATCGGTCCCGCGACGTTCGGCGCGGACGACAACGCGCTGCTCATCGTGGATGAACACGGCACGCTCGAGATGCCCCGCGCGCCCAAACTCGAATTGGCCCGCCGCCTGGTGGGCGAGATTTCCAGCCGACTATGAAAATCGACGTCAAGATCCTCGATCCGCGCATGACGGATCAATTGCCCAGCTATGCGACGCCAGGCAGCGCCGGCCTGGACCTGCGCGCCTGCCTCGACGGGCCGCTGTCGCTCGCACCCAATGCGTGGCGGCTCGTTCCGACCGGCATCTCCATCTGGATCAAGGACCCGGGCTACGCCGCGATGATCCTGCCGCGCTCGGGTCTCGGCCACAAGCACGGCATCGTGCTCGGCAATCTCGTCGGGCTCATCGACAGCGACTACCAGGGGCAGTTGATGGTGAGCGCATGGAACCGCAGCGATGTGGAATTCACGCTCCAGCCGATGGAGCGTCTCGCGCAACTCATCATCGTCCCGGTGGTGCAGGCGGAGTTCAACGTGGTCACTGAATTTCCCGCGACGCAGCGCGGCGAGGGCGGCTACGGGTCCACGGGCAAAGGCTGAGCCTGGGCGCGCGGCTCATCCGCAGCTTCCTACGAATTTATTTCCCGCTTCCTACAGTCGAGCGCGGCATTAACTGCCTCGAAGGCGCATCTCCTCTTCCTCTAATGGTTCCACAAGGCCGGCCGCATCGCGCTGCGCCACGAACCAGAAGTCAAGGAGATCCTCATGCGCTCATTCAGACTTGCAACGATCGCATCGTGCACCGCGCTGGCCGCCGTTCTTTCCGCGTGCGCTTCGCGTCCGGTGGTCGTGAACTCGTATCCACAGGTCGCGACCCCCGCGCCCGCCATTGTCACGGTGCCGGTCGCGGCCGTTGAATACGGACGCATCACCAACATCGAATTCTTCCAGGCCGACGCCCCGCGCGCCGGCGTCAACGTGCCCGGCGCGGTAGTCGGCGGCCTCGTCGGCGCAGCCGCAGGCAACGCCTTGAGCGGTGGCCGCGACGCGGCCACGGTGCTCGGCGGCGCCGCCGGCGCTGTGGTGGGCAGCCAGGTCGGCCGCGGCCCCGCGACCGCCGGCGTGTACCGCATCACCATCCAATCCGAGACGGCCGGCTGGCGCACGTTCGATGTGCCCGCCACCGGTGACCTGCGTATCGGAGACCGCGTGCGAGTCGACAACGGCGTGATTACCCGCGCCTGATAACCAAACCCCAAGGAAAAATCAAATGAAACACTTCCGTCTTGCCTCCATCGCCGGCGCCGTCGCGCTGGCAGCCACTCTGTCTGCCTGCGGCTCGGTCGACCCGTACGGCCCGAACAACTATCCGGTGTCTTCCGCGAACCGCACCGAGGTCTACCAGACCTATCCGGCGGGCTCGTACCCCTACGGCCAATATCCGGTGCAGCCGGTGGCTAGCGTGGAGTGGGGCCGCGTCACCAACGTCTCGCTCATCAGCAACGGCCAGGGCAGCTATTCCCCGAACCGCAGCGCCGCGGGCGGCGTGATTGGCGCGGTTGTCGGCGGCTTGCTCGGCAACACGATCGGCGGCGGCAGCGGCCGTGCGGCAGCGACGGTGCTGGGCGCGGGCGCAGGCGCCGTGGTCGGCAGCAACATTGCCCGCAACTCGGGCGGCCAGTACAACGCTTCGTATCCCGTCTATCGGGTCACGGTGCAGACCGACAACGGCCTGATGCGCACCTATGACGTGAACGCCACCGGCGACTTGCGTGCCGGCGACCGCGTGCGCATCGAAAACGGCATGATCTACATGGGCTGACGCCCAGCGGCAGGGCTCAGGCCTTGCCGACCTTGAAGAAGCCGGTCCGCGGCTGGACCGGGTCCCTCGGCTACTACGCCAACACCAAGTGCACCACCAACACTTCCGCGGCCAGCCTGGTCTCGACACTGCACGCCGTCACCCTGCCGAAGATCTCCGGCGGCTACGTCAGCGTGCGGGTCAGCATGTACGGCGGCTCGGCGACGTCCCGACCAGGCAGCAAGGGCGTGATCCGCTATCTGACCGCCGCCGGCAAGTGG
>JAZKIF010000104.1:0-15783 GCA_040385005.1 Pseudomonadota bacterium | reverse complement strand
TTGCGCGCCTTGAGCACCTCGCCCACACCTTCTTCCACCGCTTCGCGAACCGCCTCCACCTTCAGGTTGAGGCGAATCGCTATTCCGGCGAGCGGATGGTTGCCGTCGAGCACCACGTGTTCGGGATAGATCTCCGTCACGATGTAGACCACATCCCTGGGTGCCTCGTGCTTCGCGCCAGGGGGCAAGCCCTCGAAAGTCATGCCTTCTTCCAGAAGGTCCGGGAAGATGTCGCGGGACTCCAGGAACACGAGGTTCTCGTCGTAGTCGCCAAACGCTTCCTCGGGCTCCAGGTGCAGGTCGAGCTTGTCGCCCTTGGCATGCCCTTGCAGCGCCTCCTCGATCTTCGGCAGCAGGTCTGTGCCGCCTACGACGAATTCCACCGGGTCCTTCAGTTCATCCAGTACTTCGCCCAAGGTGTCCTTGAGCGTCCAGGTCAGCGCGACAACGCATTGCGGTGTGATTTCCATAGGAGAATTGTCGCAGCTCTCCATGGACACCACACAACCACTCCCCCTGCTCGGCGGCCTCACGCCGGCGCAATTCATGAAGCGGCATTGGCAGAAGAAGCCCTTGCTCGTCCGCGGCGCCGTGCCGGGTTTCCAGCCGCTGCTTTCGCGAGCCGAGCTGTTCGACCTCGCAGGTCGCGACGAGGTCGAGTCACGGCTCGTCGCGCAGACTCCCAAGGGATGGACTTTTCGCACGGGCCCGCTCGCTCGGCGTGCGCTCCCTCCCGTTTCACGCGCGGGCTGGACGCTGCTCGTGCAGGGCGTGGACCTGCACCACGAGCCCGCGCATGAGTTGCTGTCGCGATTCCGCTTCGTGCCGCAGGCGCGCCTGGACGACCTGATGATCAGCTACGCGACCGATGGTGGCGGTGTCGGGCCGCATTTCGACAGCTACGACGTCTTCCTGCTTCAGGCGCAAGGCAGAAGGCGCTGGCGTATCGGCCGGCAGAAGGATTTGTCGCTGCAGGAGGGCGTGCCGCTGAAGGTTCTCGCGAATTTCGAGCCGGAGGAAGAGTACGTTCTGGAGCCGGGCGACATGCTCTACCTGCCGCCGCGCTATGCGCACGACGGCGTGGCGCTGGGCGAGTGCCAGACCTATTCGATCGGCTTTCGCGCGCCGGCGCGCGCCGAGCTCGCGCAGGAGTTGCTGCAGCGGCTGGCCGACGAAGCGAGCGACATGCCCGCCGGGATCTACGCGGACCGCGCGCAGGAAGCGACGCCCGCCCCCGGCGAGATTCCACCGCAACTGCGAGCCTTCGCACGCGATGCGCTCAACGCCGCATTGGACGACCCCCTCGCGCTGGACCGCGTGCTGGGCGAATACCTTACCGAGCCCAAGGCCAGCGTGTGGTTCGAGCCGCAGGTGGTGCGTGGGCGCATCCGCAGCGTCACGCTCGACCGGCGCACGAACATGATGTACGACGCGAAGCATGTCTTCATCAACGGCGAGGGCTACCTCGCGTCGGGCCGCGATGCGCAGCTCATGCGCCGGCTTGCCGACGATCGCGGCCTGGGCAACGCGGACATCGCGCGCGCCAGCGACGGCGCATTGTCGCTGCTCGCGTCGTGGTGCGAGGCAGGGTGGGCTCATTCTGGAGGTCGAGCATGAACGCTTCCAAAACGGATTCCGGCGCGGCTGCGCCGCTGCCCTCGGGCCGGTTCGAAGGCCGCAAGGACTTCCAGCAGATCGTTCGCGACGCGCTCGCCTGCGCGGCGCGCGAAGGCTGGCGCGAAATCATCCTGTGCGATGCGAACTTCGAGGATTGGCCGCTCGGCGAACGCGCGGTGGCGGAGTCATTGCAAGCGTGGTCCGCATCGGGGCGCCGCTGCACGCTGCTCGCGCGACGCTGGGATGAAGTCGTTCGCAAGCACGCACGCTTCGTCACGTGGCGCCGCACGTGGGCGCACATCATCGAAGCGCGTGCCTGTCCCTCGGCCGACCCGCTGGATTTTCCGAGTGCGATCTGGAGTCCCGGATGGGTGATGCAGCGCATCGACCCGGAGCGAAGCAACGGCTACAGCGGGGCGGAGCCCGAGCGGCGCGTGCTGCTGCGCGAGAGCCTGCAGGAGTGGCTGCAAAAGAGCACACCATCGTTCGCAGCGCACACGTTGGGCCTGTAGCTCATGCGTGCGAAGTGTTTGGGTGCGAAGGGGAATCGGGGCTTGCCCTAATCGGCATATAATTTGAGGCTGAACGGTAAGAGCTCGAGTCCTTGCCGCTCGGTCAATGCCGCCATCCGGGCGGCCCTGACAATTTCCGGAAATTGTTTTTCTCCCCCTATAAGGAAACTCTGAAATGAAGAAATCGCTCGTCTTGGCAGCCCTGATTGCAGCCGCCGCGCTGGCTGCTTGCGGCAAGAAGGAAGAGCCGGCGCCTGCTCCGGCTCCCGCTCCCGCCGCTGCTCCCGCACCGGCCCCGGCTCCGGCTCCCATGGCCTCCCCGGCTGCCGATGCCGCTTCCGGCGCTGCTGCCGCCGCTTCCGGCGCCGCCGCTGCTGCTTCGAGCTCCGCCGATGCCGCCGCCAAGGCTGCAACCGACGCAGCGACTTCCGCCGCTTCGGCCAAGAAGTAATCGTTCAGGCGATTCGCAAAAAGCCGCCTTCGGGCGGCTTTTTCGTTTCCGTCTTCCGGCGATCCGCAGGTCAGGCCGAAGTCAGCTCAGCACGCGATCCACGCACTGCCGCTTGGTCCATCCGCAACGAGGATGTCCGCCTCGTCGCATCCGAGTGCCTGCGCCAGCGCCTTGCGCGCCAGTTCCGGGCTGTTGTTCTGCTCGCTCAGGTGCGCCGCCATCACGCGCTTCAACCCCAGTGGAAGCATCGCCAGTGCGATTTCCGCCGCGGCTTCGTTGGCGAGATGACCCCATGCGCCGCCGACGCGGCGCTTCAGGAACGGCGGATAGCTCGACGCGGCGAGCATCGCCGGGTCGTGATTGCATTCCAGCAGCAGCGTTTCGCAACCCGCCAGGTGTTGAAGCACGTGGCTCGTGGCATGGCCCAGGTCCGTGAGGATGCCCAGCCGCGTGGCGCCGTCCGTGCACGTGAGCTGCAAGGGCTCGCGCGCGTCGTGCGGCACCGTGAAGGGCGTGACACGCAGCCCGCCGATCTCCATGGCCTGCGTATCGCACGCGATGCGAAGCAACCCGTCGAAATCGGGCTCGCCCATCGCGGCGTAAGTGCCATGGCTCATCCACACCGGGATGCGCTCGCGCAGCGCGATCTGCCGCGCGCAGCCGATGTGGTCGGCATGCTCGTGCGTGACGAAGATCGCGTCGATCTGGTCGGGCAGCATGCCCGCGAGGCCCAGGCGTTTTTCAAGCTGGCGGATGCCGAGGCCGCAGTCCACCAGAACGTGGGTGAGCGTGGTCTCGCTTCGCGCCTGGATCACCGTGGCGTTGCCGGAACTTCCGCTCCCCAGGCTCTTGAACCGCAGCACTACTTCAGGTCGTCGGCGATCACCTGCACGATGCGCTGTGCATTCGCGGACGCCTCGGGCGTGCCCGTCGCATTGAGCACCGAGACCGTCGTGGCCTCGCCCTGGCTCTTCACGGCGATCCGATACTTGATCGGCGGCTCGCCCTTGCTGGAGCCGCTGAAGATCTTGGCGAGGAAGCCCTGTTCCTTCTTGTCGGCATTCGGCTCGACGTAGCGCACGAAGTACGTGCCTTGCGCGCGATCCCGGTCTTCCACCGTGAAGCCCGTGCGGTCGAGCGACAGGCCGACGCGGCGCCACGCGCGGTCGAACCCTTCGTCGATCTGGATCACCGGCGTGCCACCGACGTTCGCGACGCGCGAGGTCGGCTTGACGGGCGCGCTGGCGGTGAGCGTCTTCGCCTGTTCCGGCGGCAGGCCGAGCTTGATCATCATGCGGCGCAGGAATTCGGCTTCGAGCTCGGGGTCGTTCGGACGCGGCTGCCAGGTCGTCTGGTCTTTCTGCGTGTTGCTGTACACCTCGATCATCCCGCGATGGCTCAGGTAGATCTCGGTGCCGCCGCTGGCCGTGCGCTCCAGGCGCGTGCGGAAGCGGTCACGCTCCGACGTGGAGTACAGCGAGTCGAGCAGCTTGCCCAGCGTGTTGCGCAGGAAATCCTGCGGGATCTTGGCGCGGTTCTCGGCCCAATCGGTTTCCATGATGCCGAGGTTGGATTCGTCCAGCACCAGCAGGAATCCGTTTTCCTGCCAGAACTCGCGGATCGGGTTCCACAGCTGGTCGGCCGGGCGGTTGATCACGAGGTAGCGGGTGTTGCCCGCGCGTTCGATGCGCACATCTCCGAGCGTGGACGTGGCCGTGGGCAGTTGCGGAGCGGCCTGGCCCACCGCGAAGGCGCTCGCGGTCACGGCGCCGCCGGGCACGACGTAGCGCGAGTCGCGCGAGAGCTGCGTGAGGTCGGGCGGGACTTCGAGCGACGTGGACTTGCCCGCGCTCTTGTAGTCGATCTTCTCGCTGTCGAACACCGAACAGGCCGAGAGCGCGGCGCAGATGGCCAGCACGCCGAATTTTCCAGATAGCTTCACGTCATCCCCTCGAGGGTTATTTCTCAAAAAATCTCAAGCCAGTAGGCCGGCGGCGCGCAGCGCGGCCTCGACCACCGGTTCATTCGCTGGGGTCAGCGGTGTCATCGGCAAGCGCATCGCGCCGCCGATGAGGCCCATGCGCGCCATCGCCCATTTCACGGGGATCGGGTTCGCTTCCACGAACAGTTTCTGGTGAACGGGCATCAGCTTGCGCTGGATTTCCATGGCGCCGCGCGCGTCGCCCGCGACGGCGGCAACGCACAACTCATGCATCAGGCGAGGCGCGACGTTGGCTGTCACGCTCACGTTGCCCTGGCCGCCGCACAGCATCAGCGCCACGGCCGTCGGATCGTCGCCCGAATACACGGCGAAGCCCTTGGGCACATCGCGGATGAGCCACTGGGCGCGCTCGATGTTGCCGGTCGCTTCCTTGATGCCGACGATGCCCGGCACTTCGGCCAGGCGCAGCACGGTGTCGTGCAGCATATCGGCGACGGTGCGGCCCGGCACGTTGTACAGGACGATGGGCAGGTCGCCCACGGCCTCGGCGATCGCCTTGAAGTGCTGGAACTGGCCCTCTTGCGTGGGCTTGTTGTAGTAGGGCACGACCTGGAGCTGGCAATCGGCGCCGACTCTCTTCGCGAATTTCGCGAGCTCGATCGCCTCGGCGGTGGAATTGGCGCCGCAGCCGGCCATGATCGGCACGCGCTTGTTCGCCTGCTCGACGGAGACGCGGATGATCTCCTGGTGCTCCTCGACGCTGACCGTGGGCGATTCGCCGGTGGTGCCGACGACGCCGATGCAGTCCGTGCCCTCGGCGATATGCCAGTCGATCAGCTTGCGCAGCCGCGGGTAGTCGACGCTGCCGTCGTCGTGCATGGGGGTGACCAGCGCCACGATGCTGCCAGTAATCGGTGTCATGTCCTGAAATTTTCGAAAAGTGCGGCCAGGGAATTCGCTTGAAAGCCTGCGCCTGGCGCAAAGCAAGGATTCTAACTAGAGCGCGTAACGCGCCGGAGGTTCACCCGGCCGGGCGCGGACGGCGGCGATCCGCTGGACGAAGCGCTCGGGGTCGGCAAGAAAGCCATCCTCGTACGCGACGACGCGCAACCCGGCGCAAGCTGCAAGGAGCTCGCCGGGCTGCAGCAGGAAATCCGGCCGAGACGGCTTGCCCACGCTCTCGTTGCCGGCGGCGAAGGTTTCGTAGATCAGCACGCCGCCGGGCGCGACGCTGTCGATGAGAGTGGGGAGCAAGGGACGCCAGAGGTAATTGGTGACCACCACCGCGCCGAACGTGCGTCCCGCAAAGGGCCAGGGACCGTTCTCGATGTCGGCGAGGACTGCTTCCCCCAGCCCGTCGATGACTGAAATGGCTTCAGTCGAGTTGTCCACGCCTGTCACGGGATGCCCGCTTGATGCGAACAGCCGCATGTGCCGGCCCGCGCCGCAGGCGACGTCCAGCATGGGCGCGCCGGGAGGCGCCAGGGCAGCCCAGCGCTCGACCCAGGCCGATGCGGCCCGCGTGCCGTGCAAGGCGGGCTTCAACGTGGCTTCACCTCGTCCTTGAGGGCGGCGAGCGCGGCGCTCTCGATCACGCCGGGCGCGAGCAGCTTGACGAAGCGCCCGAGCTTGCCCTTGGCCGTCATGACGACTTCGCGCTTGCGGCGGTTCATGCCGTCGATGATGAGGCGCGCGCATGCTTCGACGGTCATTGCGCCGTCCTCCTTCAGCCCGCTGGAGCCGGCCGGCTGGCCCTGGGCGTTGTAGCCGCGGTGGCGGATGGCCGTGGCGACGACGCCGGGAAACGCGGTGGTGACGCTCACGCCCGCCGACTTCAGCTCCGTGCGAAGGGCTTCGAAGAATCCGGTCATCGCGAACTTGGTCGCGCTGTAGGCGGTTCGGCCCGGCACGCCGACCAGGCCCGCCAGCGACGACACGGCGACGATGTGGCCCCGGCTTTCCTTCAGCGCGGGCAGGGCGGCGTGCGTGCACCACACGCTGCCCCAGAGATTCACCTTCATGAGGTCTTCGTACCAATGCAGATCTTCCGCGCTGACGTCGGAGAACAGCGCCTGGGCCGACATGCCCGCGTTGTTGATGAGCGCGTCGATGCGGCCGAACCGGTCCAGCGTCTGCTCGATCAGGCTGCGGCAGCGCGTCTCGCTCGCGACATCCATCACCACGGCGAGCGTCCGCGCGCCGTGCGATTCGCATTGCTTCGCGACTTCGCGCAGCTTCGGCTCGCTGCGCGCGGCCAGCACCAACGCGGCATCCGCACCGTGCTTGCTCGCAAGCTGCCGGGCGATTTCGGCGCCGATGCCGTCGGAGGCGCCGGTGATGACAAAGACTTTCATGCGAGCGAAGGGCTCAGTTGAAGCAGGCCCAGAGTTGGTCCGCGAGTGTCACCAATATCAACGGCCGGGTGTACAGGGCAAACACTGCCAGCAGGACGGCGACGACCGCCCCGTAGGCCAGCAGTTTCTTGCCTTTTTGCGTCATGTTCAGGCCGGCTGCGGCGAACCGCGCACGATCGGCGTTTCCCGCACCGGCAGGTTGATCAGCGCCGCGAAGATGCCCAGCGCGATGGAGAGGTACCAGACGATGTCGTAGCTGCCGGTGCGGTCGTACAGGAAGCCCCCCAGCCAGACCCCCAGGAACGAGCCGATCTGGTGGCTGAAGAACACGAAGCCGCCCAGCATCGACAAATGCGCCACGCCGAAGATCTGAGCAACGGTCGCATTGGTCGGCGGCACGGTGGAGAGCCACAGCAATCCCATCACGCTCGCGAAGATGTAGACCGACAGCGGAGAGATCGGCGCCCAGATGAACAGTGAAATGGCGGCGGCGCGGCCCAGATAGATGAAGGCGAGGATCTTGCGGCGGGCGAGCTTCTGGCCCAGCGTCCCGGCGATATACGTGCCGAAGACGTTGAAGAGCCCGATCAGCGCCAGCGCGTAACTCGCGACCTGTGGCGACAGGCCCTTGTCCTTCAAATAGCTCGGCATGTGCACGCCGATGAACACCACCTGGAAGCCGCACACGAAATAGCCCGCCATGAGCAGCTGGAAGCTGGGGTACTTGAACGCTTCGCGCAGCGCCTGGACGATGGACTGCTCGCGCACGGGTGCGGAAGCGCCGCCAAAGCCGGGTTCGCGCAGGCCGAAGGCCAGAGGCGAGATGAGCAGCACGAATACCGCCAGCGTGATTAGCGCCTGTTGCCAGCCGAACCCGGAGATGAGGAAGCCCTCGACCGGCACCATCAGGAACTGCCCGAACGAGCCGGCCGCCGCGGCGACACCCATCGCCCAGGAGCGCTTCGCAGGATCGATTTGCCGGCCGATGATTCCGTACACCACTGCGTAAGTCGTGCCGGCTTGCGCCGCGCCGATCAGCACGCCCGTGGTCAGCATGAAGGCCAGCTTGTTCGGCGACAGCGCCATCCCGGCCAGCCCGAGCGCGTAGAGCAGGGCGCCGACGATCAGCACGCGGAAGGCGCCGAAACGGTCCGCCATCATTCCCGCGAAGATCCCGAAGATGCCCCAGGAAAGGTTCTGGATCGCGATGGCCAGCGCGAAGGTGCCGCGGTCCCAGCCCTGCGCCTGCGTGATCGGCTGCAGCCAGAGCCCGAAACCGTGGCGGATGCCCATGGAGAGCGTGACGATCATCGCGCCGCAGACGAGGACCTGCGCCATGGAGAGTTTCTGGGGGGCGGTGGATTGCATCGGGCGACTTTAGCGAAACTCGGCTTGTCATGCCGGGCGCGGCCCGGCATCCCCACTCCTGGACAAGCCAGGCTGTATGCGCATACAGCATACTGGCGTCCTGCCACTACAATCCTCCTCCCATGGCCACGAAACCCCCGTCCGACTATTCCGAAAGTTCGATCCGCGTGCTGAAGGGCCTGGAGCCCGTCAAGCAGCGGCCGGGCATGTACACGCGCACCGACAACCCGCTGCACGTCATCCAGGAAGTGATCGACAACGCGGCCGACGAAGCCCTGGCCGGACACGGCAAGCGCATCAAGACGACGATCCATTCCGACGGCTCGGTGAGCATCGAGGACGACGGCCGCGGCATCCCGTTCGGCATGCACCCCGAAGAAAAAGCCCCGGTGATCGAGCTGGTCTACACGCGGCTGCACGCCGGCGGCAAGTTCGACAAGGGCAAGGGCGGGGCGTACAACTTCTCCGGCGGCCTGCACGGCGTGGGCGTCTCGGTGACGAATGCGTTGTCCAAGCGGCTGGAAGTGACCACGCATCGCGAAGGGCAGGTTGCCAGGCTGGCCTTCTCCGGCGGCGACGTCATCGAGCAGCTTCAGCTGCGCAAGATGCAGGAAGGCGACCGGCGCCAGGGCACCACCGTGCGCGCCTGGCCCGACGCGAAGTATTTCGAATCCAGCCAGCTGCCGATGAACGAGCTTGCGCACCTGCTGCGCAGCAAGGCGGTGCTGATGCCCGGCGTCACGGTATCGCTGGTCAACGAGAAGACGAAGGACACGCAGAGCTGGCAATACAAGGGCGGCCTGCGCGATTACCTGACGCAGACCCTTACCGGCGACCCGGTGATCCCGCTCTTCGAGGGCGAAGGCTTCGCGCAGAACAACGACACGTTTGCCGAGGGCGAGGGCGCGCAATGGTGCGTCGCGTTCACGGAAGACGGCCAGCCGGTGCGCGAGAGCTACGTGAACCTGATTCCCACCAGCGCCGGCGGCACGCACGAATCCGGCTTGCGGGACGGCCTGTTCAACGCCGTGAAGAGCTTCGTCGACCTGCACTCGCTGTTGCCCAAGGGCGTCAAGCTGCTGCCGGAAGACGTGTTCGCCCGGGCTTCCTATGTGCTCTCCGCGAAGGTGCTGGACCCGCAGTTCCAGGGGCAGATCAAGGAACGGCTGAATTCGCGCGACGCGGTTCGTCTTGTCTCCAGCTTCGTGCGCCCTTCGATGGAGCTCTGGCTCAACCACCACGTCGAATACGGCCGCAAGCTCGCCGAGCTCGCGATCAAGGCGGCGCAAAGCCGTCAGCGGGCTGGGCAGAAGGTAGAGAAGCGCAAGGGCTCGGGCGTGGCGGTGCTGCCCGGCAAGCTCACCGATTGCGAGAGCAAGGACACCAGCCACAACGAGGTCTTCCTCGTCGAGGGGGACTCCGCGGGCGGCAGCGCCAAGATGGGCCGCGACAAGGAATGCCAGGCCATCCTGCCCTTGCGCGGCAAGGTGCTGAATACCTGGGAAGTCGAGCGCGATCGGCTGTTCGCCAATAACGAGATCCACGACATCGCGGTGGCCATCGGCGTTGATCCGCACGGCCCCAACGACACACCGGACCTGTCGGGACTGCGCTACGGAAAGATCTGCATCCTGTCGGACGCCGACGTGGACGGCTCGCACATCCAGGTGCTGCTGCTGACCCTGTTCTTTCGCCACTTTCCCAAGCTCATCGATTCGGGCAATGTGTACGTCGCGCGGCCGCCGCTCTTCCGCGTGGACGCTCCAGCCCGTGGGAAAAAGCCCGCCTCCAAGACTTATGCCCTTGACGAAGGCGAATTGACCGCTATCTTGGACAAGCTGCGCAAGGAAGGGGTCCGCGAGGGCGCCTGGAGCATCAGCCGCTTCAAGGGCCTGGGCGAGATGAGCGCCGAGCAGCTGTGGGACACGACGCTCAACCCGGACACCCGCCGCCTCTTGCCCGTTCACCTGGGCGCGATGGATTTCGCGGCCACCGAAAGCCTGATCACCAAGCTCATGGGCAAGGGCGAAGCCGCCGCCCGGCGCGAGTTGATGGAGTTGCACGGCGACGCCGTGGAAATCGACATTTGAGCGATACCTGACAAGGGAACAAGCCTGCCCATGACCGCCGCCAACTTCGCCGCCAGCTCCCCCGAACGCACGAGGGCGCGGGTGCGCCTGCGGCCGACCATGAGCAGCGACCTGGAGTTCGTCGTGTCGCTCGAGCAGGATCCGGAGAATCTCGCCTTCATCACGCCCTGGGAGCAGACCCAGCACGAGGCCGCGATCCGCTTTCCGGATTTCCGGCATTTCATCATCGAGGGCGGCGAGGACCTGGACGCGGTCGGCTTCCTGATCCTCATCGGATGCCGCAGCCAGAATCTCTCGCTCGAACTCAAGCGCATGGTCGTGCGCTCCAAGGGCGCGGGCTTCGGCCGCGCCGCGCTGCGCGTCGCGAAGAAGGTGGCGTTCGACGACCTGGGCGCGCATCGCTTCTGGCTCGACGTGAAGGCGAGCAACTCGCGCGCGAAGGCCTTGTACGACAGCGAGGGTTTCGTCGTCGAAGGCCATCTGCGCGACGCCGTGAAAGTGGCGAGCGGCTTTGACTCGCTTTTCGTCATGTCGATGCTGCAGCCGGAATTCATCGGGCGCCGCGGCCTGGGGCTGGAGTTGCGCGCATGAAGGCATCGCTTCGACTCATGCGATGGCTCGCGGGCGCAGTGCTCGCCGCAGCCCTCGTGCCCGCGGTGCATGCGGAAGTCTGGGGCTACGTCGATGCGAAGGGCGTCGCGCATTTCGCGGCCGAGAAGGTCGACGAGCGCTACGAGCTGTTCTTCCGCGGCGGCGAAAGCTTCGACACCGCACGCGGCATCGGGACGCCACGGGAAGTCGCGGTGCCGACGGCGGCGCCGAAGCTCATCGCGTTCTTCGAGGTAGCGCCCGGCTTCAAGCAGGTGCAGCATCACTTGCGCGAGGCTTCGCGCGACCAGGGCATCGACTACGAGTTGCTCAAGGCGCTGATCGCCACCGAGTCCGGCTTCGATGCCGGCGCGGTGTCGCCGAAGGGCGCCGTGGGCCTGATGCAGGTGATGCCCGCGACGGCGCAGCGTTACGGCGTCGTCGGGGACAACAAGACTTCCGCCGAAAAGAAACTGCACGACCCGCGCACCAATATCAAGGCCGGCACGCGCTACCTGCGCTACCTGCTCGACCTCTTTCCGGGGCAGACCGAGCTGGCGCTGGCCGCTTACAACGCGGGCGAGGGCGCCGTGCAGCGCGCGGGCAACAAGATCCCGAACTACCGCGAGACGCAGAACTACGTGAAGACGGTGATGCAGCTCTACGCGATGCTCAAGCCGCCGTCCATCATGGGCAACGGCCGCTCGCCAAGCCGCGTGCGCATGGAGCTGCCGGTGGGCGGCGCCGTGGGGCGCGGCAACCTGCCGGCGGGCGCGTCGCCCGTGGCCGCCATCGATGTGCCGCTCGCGGCAGCAGGGCAGGCCGCTTACCCGTGAGCACCGAGTTGGCCGCCCAGTCCGAAACGCTGGTCGCGCTGGGCGCGTTCGCCGGCATGCAGGTCCTGGTGGTGTGCCTGAGCGTCGTCGTCGCCAACGCCTACCGCGAGCGCGCGTTGCTGATCCACGGCGCGGCGACCATGGTCGGCCTGGTCGCGGTGCTGGCGCTGGAAGGCGGGCATCCTTTCCTGGCCCAGTCCGTGGTGTTGCTGCTGCTGGCGGTCGATGGGATGCAGTTGCGCGAACTCGTGAACCACGCCGGCGCGTTGCGCCAGCCGCGCCGCTGGCTGGTCGGAGTAAGCATGGGCGCTTTGCCCGTGCTGGCCTTGCTGACCGGGTTCCTGAAGATCCACCTGCTCCTGCCCGGCGTCGCCGCCTGGGTGGCGGTGACGGCCGTCGTGATGCTGCGCGCCTGGCCGCAGAGCCAGCCGTGGGCGCGCTGGCTGTCGCCCGGCCAAGCTGCACTGGCAGTCGCGTCCGCGTGGCTCGGCTGGCGATCGCTGGACCCGCAGCCCGATCCGGCCCTGCCGCTCGCCGCGCTGCTGGCCGTGTGGTCCACCTGCGTGTTCCTCGCGACGGCGTGGCGCAATCGCATCTTCGCGGAGACGCGCGTGCGCATCGACGCGCGCAACACCATCGATCCGCTCACCGGCCTGGCGATGCCGATGATCTTCTACGAGCGCGTCGCCGGCGTGCGCAACCTGATGCGCCGCTACGGCCACCCGAGCGCGATGATGCTGGTGCATATCGAGAACCTGGACCGGCTCGCGCGCGAGTTCGGGCCCGAGACTGCCGAATCCGCGCTCGTCGTGGCCGCCCAGCGCGTGCGCGAGACGCTGCGGGAGGGCGACGTCGCCGCGCGTCTTTCGCACTCGCGCATCGGCGTGCTGGCCGAGGGCATGCCGCTGGCCGAAGGCTCCGCCAACATCGCGAGCCGAATCCTCGCGGCGGGCCTGCGCGAGCCGCTGCCGGCCGCGCCCACCGAATTCCTGCATTTCCGCATCATCCTGGCGACGGTGCCGGTGGACGACACGCCGCCGAAGGCGCTGCTGCAGCGCATGGCCGCGCGGATGGACGACCACTTGTCCGAATCGCCCGAGCGGCGCATCCTCACGCTCTCGCTCGAAGACCTGCAGGCCTGAGCGCACTTTCTTTTCTCTTTTTCCTTTCCGAACTGCGATCCCATGGAGCAAGACCTCATCACCTCGAACGACGATGGCGGCGGCAACGACACCGAGCTCGATCTCGCGTCCTATGCCCAGCGCGCCTATCTCGAGTACGCGCTGAGCGTCGTGAAGGGCCGCGCGCTGCCCGATGTGTGCGACGGCCAGTAGCCGGTGCAGCGGCGCATCCTGTATTCGATGTCCCGCATGGGCCTGGGCTACACCGGCGCCGGTGGCGCGCGTCCGGTGAAAAGCGCGCGCGTGGTCGGCGACGTGCTGGGCCGCTTCCACCCGCACGGCGACCAGGCAGCGTACGACGCGCTGGTGCGCATGGCGCAGGACTTCTCGCAGCGCTACCCGCTGATCGACGGGCAGGGCAACTTCGGCAGCCGGGACGGCGACGGCGCGGCTGCGATGCGCTACACGGAGGCGCGGCTCGCGCGCATCAGCAACCTGCTGATGGACGAGATCGACGAAGGCACGGTCACGTTCATCCCCAACTACGACGGCAGCACGCAGGAGCCGCAGCAGTTGCCCGCGCGCCTGCCGTTCACGCTGCTCAACGGCGCGAGCGGCATCGCGGTGGGACTCGCCACCGAAATCCCGAGCCACAACCTGCGCGAGATCGCCGATGCGTGCGTCGCGCTGATCAAGACACCGAAGCTCTCCGACGAAGAACTTTTCGCGATGGTGCCGGGGCCGGACTACCCGGGCGGCGGGCAGATCATCAGCGCCGGCTCGGACATCGCAGAGGCGTATCGCACGGGGCGCGGCTCGCTCAAGGTGCGCGCGCGCTGGAAGATCGAGGAACTCGCGCGCGGCCAGTGGCAGCTCGTGGTGAACGAGTTGCCGCCCGGCGTCAGCACGCAGCGGGTGCTGGAGGAGATCGAGGAGCTCACCAATCCCAAGGTCAAGGCGGGCAAGAAGGCGCTGAGCCAGGACCAGGTGCAGCTGAAGCAGACCGTGCTCTCCGTGCTGGATGCGGTGCGCGACGAATCGAGCAAGGACGCCGCCGTGCGCCTCGTCTTCGAGCCCAAGACCAGCCGCATCGAACAGGCCGAACTGATCACGACGCTCCTCGCGCACACCAGCCTCGAAACATCCGCGCCGGTCAACCTCACGATGGTGGGGCTGGACGGCAAGCCGGTGCAGAAGTCGCTGCGGCAGATGCTCGCCGAGTGGATCGAGTTCCGCCACGCCACGATCGAGCGGCGCTCGCGCCATCGGCTGGAGAAGGTGCTGGCGCGCATCCACATCCTCGAAGGCCGCCAGCTCGTCCTGCTGAACATCGACGAGGTGATCCGCATCATCCGTAACAGCGACGAGCCGAAGGCCGCGCTGATGGAGCGCTTCAAGCTCTCTGACCGGCAAGCCGAGGACATCCTTGAAATCCGCCTGCGCCAATTGGCGCGGCTCGAAGCGATCAAGATCGAGCAGGAGCTGAAGGAGCTGCGCGAGGACCAGAAGAAGCTGGAAGAAATCCTGGGGAGCCCTGCCGCGCTCCGTCGCTTGATGATCAAGGAGATCGAAGGCGACGCGAAGCAGTTCGCGGATGCGCGCCGCACGCTGATCCAGGCCGAGAAGAAGGCCGTCGCGGAGATCAAGGTCGTGGATGAGGCAGTGACGGTCGTGGTGTCGCAAAAGGGTTGGGTCCGTGCGCGGCAAGGGCACGGCCACGAGGTCGGCGGCTTCGCGTTCAAGGCGGGCGACGACTTGTACGCGACGTTCGAGTGCCGGACGATCGACACGCTGCTCGCCTTCGGCAGCAACGGCCGCGTGTACACGGTGCCGGTGTCCATGCTGCCCGGCGCGCGCGGCGACGGGCAACCCGTGACGACGCTCGTCGAGCTCGAATCCGGAACGCAATTGATGCATTACTTCGCCGGCGCGCCCGGCGCGTGGCTGCTCCTCTCCAGCTCGGGCGGCTACGGCTTTCTCGCGACGGTGGAGAACATGATGTCTCGCCTGAAGGGCGGCAAGTCCTTCGTGAGTTGCGGCGCTGGCGAGACGATGTGCCGGCCTTCGCCCGCCAATGTGCCGCCGCAAACACCGGCGACGCACGTCGCTTGCGCCTCCGTGAACGGGCGCATCCTGACGTTCGAGATCGGCGAGTTGAAGCCGATGGAGAAAGGCGGTCGCGGCCTCATGCTGATCGACCTGGAGCCGAAGGACCAGCTCGCGGGCGCGGCTGCCTACACACGCAGCGTGAAGATTTCCGGCATCGGGCGCGGCGGCAAGGCGCGGGACGAGACGCTGGAGATCCGGTCGCTGAACAACGCCAAGGCGGGACGCGGGCGCAAAGGCAAGGCCGCGGACCTCGGGTTCAAGCCGTCTTCGATCGAGAGGGTGGAGTGACGGAGTTCCGCGCCATCGCTGACCTCGTGCGCGAGCACGCGGCGGCGCGGCCGCGGCAACGGGCATTGGTGCAGGGCGAGCGCAGCGTGACCTGGGGCCAGCTCGACACGATGATGGACCGCGTCGCGGCCTCGCTGCAGCGCGACGGCGTGAAGCCGCGCCAGACGATTGCGATCTGCGCATCGAATTCGCTGGAATACGCGGCGGTGTTCCTCGGTGCATTGAGGGCGGGGGCGGCAGTGGCGCCTTTGGCGATCCAGTCGTCGGCACAGCAGCTGGCGGGCATGGCGGGCGACAGCGGCGCGAAGCACCTCTTCGTCGATGGATCGGTGCCGTCGTTCACGACGCCGCGCGCCGGCCGCATTTTCATGGATGGGGCAGCGCAGCCTTCCCTGGAAAGCTGGCTCGTTCCCGAAGGCACGAAACCCAAGCCGGTGAAGGTCGCGCCCGGCTGGCCGTTCAACATCATCTATTCGTCGGGCACCACCGGCACGCCCAAGGGCATCG
>JAZKIF010000103.1:0-9917 GCA_040385005.1 Pseudomonadota bacterium | reverse complement strand
CGAGTTGCGCAACCCCCTGATGCCGCTGCGCCTGGCCGCGCAA
The DNA here is from genome assembly GCA_040385005.1 of Pseudomonadota bacterium. Lineage (GTDB taxonomy): Bacteria > Pseudomonadota > Gammaproteobacteria > Burkholderiales > Burkholderiaceae_C > Ramlibacter. Next base: position 9,874 of record JAZKIF010000103.1, on the reverse strand, counting down.
ATGCTCGATCGCGCGCGCACCGACGACGTCGCGCATGCGAAATTGCAGGCGACCATCAAGGGCCAGGTCGCGCAGATGACGCGTCTGATCGGCGACCTGCTCGATGGATCGCGTATCAGCACGGGAAAGTTTCGTCTCGAGCGGACGGTGGTCGATCTCGTGGACATCCTGCAGCGGGCCGTCGAAACCTGCCGGCCCGGCATGGACGCGCGGGGGCACCGTTTCACCCAGGAAACCCTGGCCGGAAAAACGCCGGTGCTGGCGGACACGGTGCGCATGGTGCAGGTGTTCGGCAACCTGCTGGAGAACTCGTCCAAGTACACGCGGGAAGGCGGGCAAATCTCGCTGCGCGCGGTCGCCGGCGAGCGATCCGTGGTGGTCACCATCGCCGACAACGGGATCGGCATCACGCCCGCCGCGCTGCCGCACGTCTTCGACATGTTCGTGCGCGATGCGCATGCGACGGCCGTCAACGAGGGCCTCGGCATCGGCCTTGCGATCGTTCGCGAGCTGGTGCGGGCCCACGAGGGAACCGTGGTGGCGAAGAGCCGCGGCAAGGACCTGGGCAGCGAGTTCGTCGTGACGCTGCCGCTGGGCGCGATCAAGATGGCCGCGCCGGCTGTTTGATGGCCTTGCGTGGCTCAAGTGGGCGTCATGTCCTACGCGAGCGCAGCCTCATCGGTACGGCAGCGAACAGAGCCGGCGGCCACGCAAGCGCACTCTCCATGGGTTGACGCCGTCATCCGTCCTGGTGAGTTTTTTACCGGGGTGTCCCCAAGATACCTGGAGATTCACCATGCTCAGTTTCACTCGCACCTCCGTGCTGCTCGCCGCCGTCGCCCTCACGACGCTGGCCGGCTGCGCCTCCACCCAGCGCCATGAAAGCACCGGCCAGTACATCGACGACACCGCCATCACCACCTCGGTGAAAGCGGCGATCTTCAACGAGCCCACGCTCAAGTCCGCCGAGATCAACGTCGAGACGTTCAAGGGCCGCGTGCAGCTGAGCGGCTTCGTGAGCGGCCGCCCGAGCATCGACCGCGCCGTTCAAGTCGCGCAAGGCGTCAAGGGCGTGACGTCCGTGGCCAACGACATGAGGGTGAAATGAACGCGCGCGCCACGGCAATGGCCGTTGCGATCGTCGCCTTCGCCGGCCTTTCCGGCTGCGCGAACATGTCACACCGTGACCAGAATGTCGTCGGTGGCGCGGCCATCGGCGCCGTGGCCGGCGCCGTCCTGACCGGCGGCAGCCCGCTCGGCACCGTGGGCGGCGCGGCCGTCGGCGGCGTCATCGGCAACGAGGTCGGCAAGAAGCGCTGATCCTCGCGAGAGCGTGTGCGGCAGAATCGGCGGAGTTTTCTCCGCTGCCCATGTCCGCTACACCACTGCATTCCCCATTCGCCGAACTGAAAGCCGTCATCGTCGATCTCGACGGAACGATGGTGGACACGCTCGGCGATTTCGCCGTTGCGCTCAACCTCGTGTTGCGCGAGTTGTCGCTGCCGTCCATCGAGGCGCATGCGATCGAGCGCCTCGTCGGCAAGGGCTCGGAGCACCTCATTGCATCCGTGCTCGCAGAGGTCGGCGCACCCGCCTCGCTGTTCGACCAGGCGTGGGCCTCCTACCAGAAGCACTATCTCGCGATCAATGGCGAGCATGCTGACGTGTATCCGGGCGTTGTCGAAGGACTGACGCTCCTGCGACGACGCGGCCTGCGCCTCGCGTGCCTCACCAACAAACCGACGAACTTCGCGCTGCCACTGCTCGAACGCAAAGGATTGCGTGATTTCTTCGAGGTGGTGTTCGGCGGCGATGCATTCGAGCGCAAGAAGCCCGACCCGATGCCCCTTCTCAAGACCTGCGAAGCGTTGTCCATCGCGCCAGGTCGCACGTTGATGATCGGCGACTCCAGCAATGACGCCCGCGCCGCGCGCGCGGCGGGCTGCCCCGTGGTCCTCATGACCTACGGCTACAACCACGGCGAGCCGGTCCGCGCGGTGGATGCGGACGGCTTCGCCGATTCGTTGGCGGAGGCCGCCGCGATGCTGCGCGCGAATTAGGCCGGTTTGCCCAGCCAGGCGTCCTTGAGCTTCCAGTCCGCCGGATTGGGGCCGAGCCAGATGCGCAACAGCGCGTTGTAGAACTCCGGCTCCTTGAACGGGTCGAGGTCCTTGAAGCACTTGGCGCTGCTGATGTGGATCAGCGTCCCCGTGCCGGGAACCCAGTCGATCGAAAAACTCTCGCCCGTCTTGAGCTGCTTGCATTCGGAGAAAAGCTGGCCCATGCGCATCACCCCCGGCACGAGCTTGGAGAACTCCTTCTTGTCCATGTTGTCTTCGATCCCGCGCGAGAACAGCTTGCCCAGCTCGCTCGAATCGATGTCGCGCAGCATGGTGATCGAAATTCGCTTGGCGCCGGGCATCGCCAGCACTTCCTCCGTCGTGCCGGCCTTCTTCGGCAAGTACAGGCCCGCCGCGTAGACCTTGAAGATCGCCTTGTAGCGGGTGCCCGCGCCGTTCAGCTGGATCTTCGCGCCCTTCACGTCGGCGGTGTCCTCGTATCTCACGCCGGACACTGTCACTTCGGCGAGCGCGGCCGCGGCGCACGCGAGCAGCGCCAGCGCGACAACGCCTTGCTTGATGAACTTCATCTCCATGTCTCCTCGATTTAAAAATAGTACGACCGTTCGTTTCTCATTTTCAAGTTGCATGCGGTCCGGCCGCAACAGGGTTTTCGCGCGGGGTGTCCGCCTGGCGACTTGGCACCGCGAGGGTTTGCTACACTTTGCGCATGTCCATCCACCGCACCACAACTGCAGGTCAGCAGGGCCAGGGAGCCTGGCCCTGGCGTCGCCCTGACAGCGTGCGTACCTGATTGCACGGGGCAGCCCGTGCCCCGCGCCTCGAAATTTCCTTGAGGCAATCCTGAATCAATAGCGGCCCCGCGCCGCGGAGCTTGTGGAGGCTCACCCTTGATCACCGAACTCGAATTCAAAAGCCTTGGCACCCAGGGCTACAACCGCATCCCGCTGATCGCCGAGGCGTTCGCGGATCTTGAAACCCCGCTGTCGCTCTACCTGAAGCTGGCGCATGCCCGCGATGGCGGCAAATTCAGCTTCCTGCTGGAGTCCGTGGTGGGCGGCGAGCGCTTCGGGCGCTACAGCTTCATCGGGCTGCCGGCGCGCACCTTGCTGCGCTGCAGCGGCTTCGGCACCGACGCGAAGACCGAAGTGGTGACCAACGGCGAGGTGGGGGAGACGCATCGCGGCAATCCGCTCGACTTCATCGAGGAATACCAGAAGCGCTTCAAGGTCGCGTTGCGTCCCGGCCTGCCACGCTTTTGCGGCGGGCTCGCGGGCTACTTCGGCTACGACACGGTGCGGCACATCGAGAAGAAGCTCGAGAAGAGCTGTCCACCCGACACGCTCAATTGCCCCGACATCCTGCTGTTGCAATGCGAGGAACTCGCGGTCATCGACAACCTGTCGGGCAAGCTGTACCTGATCGTCTACGCGGATCCGGGCCAGGCCGAGGCGTACACCAACGGAAAGAAGCGATTGCGTGAACTGCGCGAGCAGCTGAAATATTCCGTGAGCGCGCCGGTGATCAAGCAGACCCAGTCGTACCCGGCGGAGCGGGACTTCTCGAAAGCCGACTACCTGAAGGCGGTCGATCGCGCGAAGGAGCTGATCGAGGCGGGCGACTTCATGCAGGTGCAGGTCGGCCAGCGCATCAAGAAGCGCTACACGGAGTCGCCGCTGTCGTTGTACCGCGCGCTGCGCTCGCTCAATCCGAGCCCCTACATGTATTACTACCACTTCGGGGATTTCCATGTGGTGGGGGCGTCGCCGGAAATCCTGGTGCGCCAGGAGCAGGTGCCGGAGGGGCAGAAGATCACGATCCGTCCCTTGGCCGGCACCAGGCCGCGCGGCGCGACGGTGGAAGTCGACAAGGCCGTGGAGAAGGAGCTCATCGCCGATCCGAAGGAACGCGCCGAGCACGTAATGCTGATCGACCTGGCGCGCAACGACATCGGGCGGATCGCGAAGACAGGCACGGTGAAGGTGACGGAAGCCTTTGCCGTCGAGCGCTACAGCCATGTGATGCACATCGTGAGCAACGTCGAGGGGATCCTGAACGACGGGATGACGAGCATCGACGTGTTGAAGGCGACCTTCCCGGCGGGCACGTTGACGGGCGCGCCGAAGGTGCATGCGATGGAGCTGATCGACCAGCTGGAGCCGACGAAGCGCGGGTTGTACGGCGGGGCGTGCGGGTACCTGAGCTACGCGGGCGACATGGATGTGGCGATCGCCATCCGCACGGGGATCATCAAGGACCAGATGCTGTATGTGCAGGCGGCAGCCGGCGTGGTGGCGGATTCGATTCCCGAGATGGAATGGAAAGAGACGGAAGCAAAGGCGCGTGCGTTGCTGCGCGCGTCGGAGCTGGTTGAGGAGGGGTTGGAATGAATACGAATTCCGAACAGCCGCAGGCTCCCCTTGACGACGATTTTTCGCACGAGATCATCGGTGCGGCGGTCGAAGTGCAACGTGTATTGGGCGTCGGACTGCTGGAGAGCGCCTACGCAAGCGCGCTCGCCATCGAGCTGGCCGAACGCGAACTTGGCTTCCAGCGCGACATGCCGTTATCCGCTCAATACAAGGGTCACGATCTCGGCGCGGTTTACCGCGCAGACTTCATCGTCGAGAGCTCGGTGATCGTCAGCTTGTTGGCGATGGATGCGGGGGCCGATCCGCGCCGTGCGCAGCTTCTCTCAGCGTTGCGACTGTCTAATCTGAAGCTGGGCCTCCTCATCAACTTTCACGCGTTTCCCGTCGTGAAGGGTATTCACAGGGTGGCGAACAGGATTTCCGGAGAGCGCGCATGAAGCTCCTCATGATCGACAACTACGACAGCTTCACTTACAACCTCGTCCAGTACTTCGGCGAACTGGGGGCGCAGGTTGAGGTGTTTCGCAACGACGAGATCACGATCGAAGGGATTGCACAGCGAAATCCCGACAGGTTGATCGTGTCGCCCGGCCCTTGCTCTCCGGCCGAGGCTGGCATTTCGGTCGAAGCCATCCGCCACTTCGCGGGCAAGCTCCCCATCCTTGGCGTGTGCCTGGGCCACCAGTCCATCGGCGCGGCATTCGGCGGCAAGATCGTGCGCGCGCGGCAATTGATGCATGGCAAGACGAGCGTGATCAGGACGACGCAAGAGGGTGTCTTTCGCGGGCTGCCCGAACAGTTCACCGTCAACCGCTACCACTCGCTCGCGATCGAACAGGAAAGCCGCCCCGACGTGCTCACCGTGACCGCCACCACGGAAGACGGCGAGATCATGGGCGTGCGCCACAAGGAGCTCGCCATCGAAGGCGTGCAGTTCCACCCGGAATCCATCCTCACCGAGCATGGCCACGCGATGCTGAAGAACTTCATGGAGCAAGCCGCATGAACAAACCCGTCGATCTGCGCAGCGATACCGTGACCCAGCCCACCGCGGGCATGCGCGACGCCATGGCTTCAGCACTGTTGGGCGATGACGTCTTCGGCGACGACCCGAGCGTCAACGCACTGCAGGAGAAGATCGCGTCGATGCTCGGCTTCGAGGCTGCGCTGTTCGTGCCCACCGGCACGCAGAGCAACCTCTGCGCGATCCTCGCGCATTGCGAGCGCGGCGACGAATACATCGTCGGGCAGATGCAGCATTGCTACCGCTGGGAAGCCGGCGGCGGCGCGGTGTTCGGCAGCGTGCAGCCGCAGCCGATCAACCACCAGCCCGACGGGACGCTCGCCCTCGCGGACATCGAGGCGGCAATCAAGCCTGACGATCCGCACTTCGCGCGCAGCCGCATGCTGGCGCTGGAGAACACGCTGGGCGGCAAGTTGCTGCCGATGGCGTATGTGGAGCAGGCGACCGCGCTTGCGAAGAGCAGAGGCTTGACGCGGCACCTCGACGGCGCGCGCTTGTTCAACGCCGCGGTCGCCCAGGCTGCGCAAACCGGCGGCGATGCGCGCAAGGAAGCGCGCCGCATCGCGCAATGCTTCGACAGCGTGTCGGTGTGCTTCAGCAAAGGCCTGGGCGCACCGGTGGGTTCGGCGTTGTGCGGATCGAAAGAATTCATCGGCCGCGCGCGGCGTGTTCGAAAGATGGCGGGTGGGGCGATGCGGCAAGCGGGGCTGCTCGCGGCGGCGGCATCGTATGCGCTGGATCATCATGTCGAACGACTCGCCGAAGACCATGCGCTGGCAAAACGGATGGCCGAAGGATTGGCGGGAATCGAGGGGTTGACGGTAGAGCCGCCGCAAACCAACATCTTCTTCGTCGATCTCACCGGCGCCGCGCGCGAGAAATCGGACGCGCTGCTGAAGCACCTGGCCGCGCAAGGCGTGCTCGCGACGGGCTTGTACCGCCTGCGATTCGCGACGCACCTGGATGTCGATGCGGAAGGGGTCGACCGTGCCGTCGCCGCCATCCGCGCATTCTTCAAGGGCTGAGCATGCCGGACGCGCATCACCTCCTGCTGTTCATTGCCGCCGGCTGGCTGCTCAATCTCACGCCGGGGCCGGACGTGCTGTACATCGTGACGAATGCGTTGCGTTCGGGCGCGCGTGCCGGGCTCGTCGCGGGGCTGGGCATCACCACCGGATGCTTCGTGCATGTCTTTGCAGCCGCGGCTGGCGTGAGCGCGCTGCTCGCGACTTCGGCGACGGCGTTCACCGTGCTGAAGTACATCGGCGCGGCTTACCTGTTGTGGATCGGCGTGAAGATCCTGATGGCGAAGGCGCCCGCGCAACAGCAGGATGTCGCGGCACTGGCCGCGGGGCAGCCTGCGCGCGCATTGAAGGACATCTTCGCGGGCGGCTTCCTCACCAATGTGCTGAACCCCAAAGTTGCGCTGTTCTTCGTGGCGTTCGTGCCGCAGTTCATCGCGCCCGAGACGGAAAACAAGGCGCTGGCCTTCGTGCTGCTCGGCGTGATCTTCAATCTGAACGCGATCCCGGTGAATTCCGGCTGGGCGTTGGCGGCCGCATGGATGGCGCGCAGCGGCGCCGTGCGTCGCGGCATGCTTTGGCTGGACAAGATCGCCGCTTGCATGTTCATCGCGTTCGGGCTCAAGCTGGCCCTCACCGACAATCCTTCCCGATAAATCATTTCAAGAGGAACACGAGATGCCCATCAATCCTCAGGAAGCGCTTCAGCGCACCATCGAACACCGCGAGATCTTCCACGACGAGATGCTTCACGTGGTCCGGCTCATCATGAGCGGCGAGCTGTCGCCCGTCATGATGGCCGCGCTCATCACCGGCCTGCGCGTGAAGAAGGAAACCATCGGCGAGATCACCGCCGCGGCGCAAGTCATGCGCGAGTTCTCGACGAAAGTGAACGTCGCGGACAAGACGCACCTGGTCGACATCGTCGGCACCGGCGGCGACGGGTCGCAGACGTTCAACATCTCGACCTGCTCGATGTTTGTCGCGGCCGCGGCGGGCGCGAAGGTCAGCAAGCACGGCGGACGCAGCGTCTCCAGCAAGAGCGGCAGCGCGGACGTGCTCGAGAGCATGGGCCTGAACATCAACCTTTCGCCCGAGGCGATCGCCAGGTGCATCGAGCAAGTCGGCATCGGCTTCATGTTCGCGCCCAACCACCATCCCGCGATGAAGAATGTCGCGCCGATCAGGAAGGAGCTGGGCGTCCGCACGATCTTCAACATCCTCGGTCCGCTCACCAACCCGGCGAGTGCCCCGAACATCCTGATGGGCGTGTTCCATCCCGACCTCGTCGGCATCCAGGTGCGCGCTTTGCAGCGCCTGGGCGCGGAACATGCGTTGGTCGTCTACGGCCGCGATGGCATGGACGAAGTGAGCCTGGGCGCGGCGACCATGGTCGGTGAATTGAAGAACGGCGAGATCAGCGAGTACGAAATCCATCCGGAAGATTTCGGGCTTCAGATGGCGAGCAATCGCGCGCTGAAGGTCGATACGCCCGAGCAATCGCGGCAGATGGTGCTGGGCGTGCTCGACAACCAGGCGGGGGCCGCGCGCGATATCGTCATCCTCAACGCCGGCGCCGCGCTGTACGCGGCCAATGTGAGCGACTCGATCCAGGCGGGGATCGTCAAGGCGCGCGCTGCGGTGGAGAGCGGAGCGGCCAAGGCCAAACTCGAGCAGCTGATCAGCGTTTCCAAAACCCTGGGGGGCTGAAGCGATGGAAGACATTCTCGAGAAAATCGTTGCCGTGAAGCGTGAAGAGATCGCGGGAGCGCAAAAGCGCGTCTCTCTCGCCGCGATGCGCGCGGATGCCGAGAGCCGCGTGCTCACGCGGGATTTCGAAGGCGCCTTGCGCCGCAAGATCGCCGCCGGCAAGAGCGCCGTGATCGCCGAAGTGAAGAAGGCCAGTCCGAGCAAGGGCGTGCTGCGCGCCGATTTCATCCCGGCCGACATCGCGCAGAGCTATGCGGAAGGCGACCGGAAAACGAATGCGGCGTGCCTCTCCGTGCTGACCGACCGGCAGTTCTTCCAGGGCCAGCCCGACTACCTCAAGCAGGCGCGGGCGTCGTGTGACCTGCCGGTGCTGCGCAAGGATTTCATGATCGACGCGTACCAGGTGTACGAGTCGCGCGCGATGGGCGCGGACTGCATCCTGCTCATCGCTGCGTGCCTGGACGACGCACGCATGGCTGAGCTGGAGGCCATCGCGCGCAGCCTGGACATGGCCGTGCTGGTCGAGGTCCACGACAAAGCCGAGCTCGATCGCGCGCTGAAGCTGAAGACGCTGCTGATCGGCATCAACAACCGCAACCTGCGCACCTTCGAGGTTTCTCTGGACACCACATTGGGCATGCTCGGCGATGTGCCGGCGGATCGCCTCGTCGTGACCGAATCCGGGATCTCGACGCCTGCCGATGTGAAGAAGATGCGCGACGCGGGCGTCAATGCGTTTCTCGTCGGCGAAGCCTTCATGCGCGCGGACGAGCCGGGCGAAGCGCTGGCATCTCTCTTCGGCGGCTGATGCAGGCGAGCCTTGGCCTGGAGGATGTCGGGCCTGCGCGTTTGCAGGCGTGGGATCCCGAGCATTGGCACGTCGCGGCAGGCTGGGAGGGAGTCGTTGGCAAATTCCTGTCGAGCCCTGCCGGGCAGCAACTCGGCGAGTTTATTCGCGGCCGGCTTGCCGCGGGGGCGGTGATCTATCCGCTCCGGCCGTTCCGCGCGCTCGAACTGACGCCGCTGGACGGCGTGCATGCCGTGATCGTCGGCCAGGACCCGTATCACGGTCCCGGACAGGCCGAGGGGCTGGCTTTTTCGGTGCCGGCGGGCGTGAAGATTCCGCCATCGCTGCGCAATATCTTCAAGGAGCTGCACTGCGATTCGCCGGCGTCGATCCCCAGAAGCGGCTCACTCATCGATTGGGCCCGGCGCGGCGTATTGCTGCTGAATACCAGCCTTACGGTCGAGGACGGGGCGGCCGGCAGCCACGCGAAAAAGGGCTGGGAAAAGCTGACGGATGCGCTGCTGGCCGAAGTCGCGGCAACTGCCTCGCCGTGTGTCTACATGTTGTGGGGCGCGCATGCGCAGGCCAAGGCTGCGCTGGTGCAGGAGACCGCACAGCGCCATGGCCGCGAGGTTCTCGTGCTGCAGGCGAACCATCCTTCGCCGCTGTCCGCGAGCCGGCCACCGGCGCCTTTCATTGGCAGTGGGCACTTCTCGCTGGCCTGTGAATGGCTCGCGCAGCGCGGGCACTCCGGGATTTTCTAGCCACGCAATGCTTCCGGGCGCCGCACGGATTTCGGACCGCCACGGGTGACAAGCGGTGCGAAACCATGCTATATTTCGAGGTTCGCCGGAGGGGTGCCCGAGTGGCTAAAGGGG
>JAZKIF010000102.1:19959-58100 GCA_040385005.1 Pseudomonadota bacterium | reverse complement strand
ACGTTCACGCGTCCTTCAACAACACGATCATCACGATCACCGACCGCCAGGGCAATGCCTTGTCGTGGGCGTCTTCGGGCGGCCAGGGCTTCAAGGGCTCGCGCAAATCGACGCCTTTCGCCGCCCAGGTGGCTTCGGAAGTCGCCGGTCGCGCCGCGATCGAGCAAGGCATCAAGAACCTGGATGTCGAGATCAAGGGCCCCGGCCCTGGTCGCGAATCGTCCGTCCGTGCGCTGGCCGCGCTGGGCATCCGTATCACGTCCATCGCGGACGTGACGCCGGTTCCCCACAACGGCTGCCGTCCACAGAAGCGTCGTCGCATCTGATTTTTTAACCAAGCCCACTGCCGGCGTCGCATGCGATGCCGGCTCCCCCGGGGCACTGAGAAGTGCATTGCCCGGGGTAGAAACCAAAAGGAAGCAACGTGGCACGTTACCTCGGCCCCAAGGCCAAACTCTCCCGCCGTGAAGGCACCGACCTGTTCCTGAAGAGCGCCCGCCGCTCGATCCAGGACAAGGCCAAGTTCGACTCCAAGCCCGGCCAGCACGGCCGCACTTCCGGCCAGCGCACGTCCGATTTCGGCCTGCAGCTGCGCGAGAAGCAGAAGGTCAAGCGCATGTACGGCATCCTCGAGCGCCAGATGCGCAAGTACTTCGAGGAAGCGTCGCGCCGCAAGGGCAATTCGGGCGCCAACCTGCTGTTCATCCTCGAATCGCGCTTGGACAACGTTGTTTATCGCATGGGCTTCGGCTCCACGCGCGCCGAAGCGCGCCAGCTCGTTTCGCACAAGGCCGTCACGGTGAATGGCAAGCCGGTCAACATCCCGTCCTACCTGGTCAAGACCGGCGACGTGATCGCGATCCGCGACAAGTCCAAGAAGCAGAACCGCATCGTCGAAGCGCTCGAGCTGGCCAAGCAGGTCGGTATGCCTGCCTGGGTGGAAGTCAACGCGGACAAGGCCGAAGGCGTCTTCAAGAAAGTGCCGGATCGCGACGAATTCGCTGCCGACGTCAAGGAAGCCCTGATCGTCGAGTTGTACTCGCGTTAAAGCGGGTACGAAGGAAAAAACGAGACGCAGCGACTCGCTGTGCTCTCGTCTTTGTTTTTATCGTTCCCTGCGCGTGGGGCACCGCGTGTGGGGCGCTTCACCAGCCTTACCGGTGTAACGAGCCGGGGGTATTGAGAGGAAGTCCTGAATGCAAACCAACCTGCTGAAACCCAAAGCCATCAACGTGGAACAGCTTGGCACCAACCGTGCCAAGGTGACCCTGGAGCCTTTCGAGCGCGGCTACGGCCATACGCTCGGCAATGCCCTGCGTCGCGTGCTGCTCTCGTCGATGGTGGGTTATGCGGCCACTGAAGTCACCATCGCCGGTGTCCTGCACGAGTACTCGTCCATCGACGGCGTCCAGGAAGACGTGGTCAGCATCCTGCTGAACCTCAAGGGCGTGGTATTCAAGCTGCATAACCGCGACGAGGTTACCTTGTCGCTGCGCAAGGACGGCGAAGGCGTCGTCACGGCCGCCGACATCCAGACCCCGCACGATGTCGAGATCATCAATCCCGACCACGTCATCGCCCACCTGTCCCAAGGCGGCAAGATCGACATGCAGATCAAGGTGGAGAAGGGCCGCGGCTACGTGCCCGGCACGATGCGCCGCTACGCCGACGAGCCGACCAAGTCGATCGGCCGGATCGTGTTGGACGCTTCGTTCTCGCCCGTCAAGCGCGTGAGCTATACCGTCGAGAGCGCTCGCGTCGAGCAGCGCACCGACCTGGACAAGCTGGTCGTCGAGATCGAAACCAACGGCGCGATCACGGCTGAAGACGCCGTGCGTGCTTCGGCCAAGATCCTTGTCGAGCAATTGGCTGTCTTCGCGCAGCTCGAGGGCAGCGAACTGGCGGCATTCGATGCGCCGGTCCAGCGCACGTCGCAGCAGTTCGACCCGATCCTGCTGCGTCCGGTCGACGAGCTCGAACTCACCGTGCGTTCGGCGAACTGCCTGAAGGCCGAGAACATCTATTACATCGGCGACCTGATCCAGCGCACCGAAAACGAGCTGCTCAAGACCCCGAACCTGGGTCGCAAGTCGCTCAATGAAATCAAGGAAGTGCTCGCTTCGCGCGGCTTGACCTTGGGCATGAAACTGGAAAGCTGGCCGCCGGCCGGTTTGGACAAGCGATAAGACAAAAGGACAAGGCTGTTTTGCAGCCTTGTCGAATCCGTCAACATTTTGGTGAACTCGCAGTACCTGACACGGCTGCGTTTTATATAAGGAAAGGAACACACCATGCGTCACGGCCACGGCCTTCGTAAACTCAATCGCACCAGCGAGCACCGCCTCGCGATGCTGCGCAACATGATGAATTCGCTGCTCGAGCACGAAGTCATCAAGACCACGGTCCCCAAGGCCAAGGAACTGCGCCGCGTCGTCGAGCCCATGATCACGCTGGCCAAAGAGCCTACCGTCGCGAACCGCCGCCTGGCGTTCGATCGCCTGCGCGATCGGGACATCGTGACGAAGCTCTTTGCCGAACTCGGCCCGCGCTATCAAGCGCGCCCGGGTGGTTACACGCGAATTCTCAAGATGGGTTACCGCGTCGGCGACAACGCGCCGATGGCCCTCGTCGAACTGGTGGATCGTCCCGAGACTTCCGCCGAAAACGAAGCCCCTACAACCGAATAAGCCGGCAAGAGCCGCGTATAATTCAGACATCGACGCGCGATGGAGCAGCCTGGTAGCTCGTTGGGCTCATAACCCAAAGGTCGCAAGTTCAAATCTTGCTCGCGCAACCAAATTCTCGGGACCGTGTCCCGATCGCAACAAACGCCCACATCAGTGGGCGTTTTTTTTTGCACTCGGTAAATATTGCAAATGCCCTGTTGCACTCGTCACCGAAACGCAGTGCAATCGGTCCTCCACGGCGTATGCGCATTGACACAACATCGCGTCATGCTCGACTTGGGACCTCGCCCGCAAAGGTAAGGGTTAGTATTTAGCGCAACAAACAGCACGGTGCCTAGAATGATTTTCCTTTCCTGACTGCCCTCCCGGCAGCGACCTGGACCTCATCGGGGCCCGACTCTCCAAATGTTTTTTTAAAGGGGAACGAGATGTCAGATAGCTTGCAAAAATGGGTGGGTCGTAATCGCCCCCCGCGCGTCCAGATCACCTATGACGTCGAGATCGGCGACGCGGTAGAAAAGAAGGAATTGCCCATGGTCGTGGGCCTCCTCGCCGACCTGTCGGGCCAGCCGGCGACGCCGCTGCCCAAGATGAAGGAGCGTCGTCTCGTCGAGATCGACCGCGACAACTTCAACGAGATCATGGGCAAGATCAGCCCGCGTCTCGACCTCTCCGTGCCGGACACGATGAAGGGCGAAGGCAACATCAAGGTAGAACTGAATTTCAAGGAATTCGACGACTTTCATCCGGAAGCCATCGTCAACCAGGTGCCGCGGCTGGCCAAGCTGCTCGAAGCCCGCCAACAACTGCGCGACCTGCTCGCCAAGCTCGACGGCAACGACGAGCTGGACTCGCTGCTCGAGAACATCGTGCAGAACACGGAAGACCTGAAGAAGGTCCAGTCGGAAGCCAACGCCGGCGCCGAAACCCCGGCCGCCTGAGCCGTCCTGAATTCACAAACGCATTAAGGTGAACTGAAATGGCTGAGACACAAGCAAGCGCAGAAGGCGGCGCAGCAGGCGCCGCAACGGAATTGACCCTCCTGGACAAGATCGTCCACGAAGGCAACATGGCAGTCGAGGCTTCGCAAGGCCCGTACGCCAAGAAACTGATCGGGCAATTCGCCTCGCAGATCCTCGACGAAGGCATGAAGGCCGCGCCGGACAAGGGCGTCGTCGCGATGATCAACGAGCGCGTCGCCGAGATCGACAAGCTCCTCACCGACCAGCTGAATGCCATCATGCATGACAGCGCCTTCCAGCAGCTCGAAGCCTCCTGGCGCGGCCTGCACGACATGGTCTTCGGCACCGAGACCAGCTCGCGCCTGAAGCTGCGCCTCCTGAACGTCAGCAAGAAAGAACTGCTCAAGGACCTGGAGTCCGCCGTCGATCACGACATGAGCGTGCTGTTCAAGAAAGTGTACGAAGAGGAATACGGCACGTTCGGCGGCCATCCCTACTCGCTGCTGATCGGTGACTACTCCTTTGGCCGCCATCCGCAAGACATCGCGCTGCTGGAGCGCCTGTCCAAGGTCGCCGCCGCGGCGCATGCGCCTTTCATCGCCGCCGCTGCGCCCGCGCTGTTCGACATGAAGTCGTTCACCGACCTGGGTGTTCCGCGCGACATGTCCAAGATCTTCGAGAGCGCCGAACTCGCCAGCTGGCGTGGTTTCCGCGAGTCCGAGGATTCGCGTTACGTCTCGCTGGTGCTGCCGTCGTACGCAGCTCGCCTGCCCTATGGCGCCAAGACCAACCCCGTCGAGAACTTCAACTTCGAAGAAGACGTGGACGGCAAGGACCACTCCAAGTACCTGTGGGCCAACTCGGCTTACCAACTGGGCCTGCGCATCACCGATGCATTCGCCAAGTACGGCTGGTCCACCGCCATCCGCGGTGTCGAAGGCGGCGGCAAGATCGAAGGCATGACGGCCCACGCGTTCAAGACCGACGAGGGCGACGTGGTCCTGAAGTGCCCCACCGAAGTGACGATCACCGATCGCCGCGAGAAGGAATTGAACGACCTTGGCTTCATCGCCGTCGTCAACTCCAAGGGTTCCAACTACGCCGCGTTCTTCGGCGGCCAGACGGTGAACAAGCCCAAGGTGTACAACAAGGACGCCGCGAACGCCAACGCGTCCCTGTCGGCTCGCCTGCCTTATGTGCTGGCGGCATCGCGCTTCGCTCACTACCTGAAGGTGATGATGCGCGACAAGATCGGCAGCTTCCAGACGCGCGGTGAGGTCGAGGCCTACCTGAACAACTGGATCGCCGATTACGTCCTGATCAACGAGTCCGCTCCGCAAACGACCAAGGCCCGCTTCCCGCTGGGCGCGGCTCGCGTGGACGTGACCGAGGTGCCGGGCAAGCCGGGCGCCTACCAGGCCACGTGCTTCCTGCGCCCGCACTTCCAGATGGAAGAACTCACGGCGTCGATCCGCCTCGTCGCCGACTTGCCGGCCGCCGCAGCCTGACCGCTTTCCATTCGGACCAACATCACGGAGTAATTCATGGACGTCATCATCATTGACATCACGGGCATCAAAGGGAACAGCACCTTCAAGGGCTATACCGACAAGGTGATCCTCAATTCGTTCAGCCACGGCGTCGCCTTGCCGATGAGCGGAGACCCCTCCAACACGGAGCGCACGATGGGCCGGCCCCAGTTTTCGGAAATGAGCTTTTCGAAGATGACCGACCAGTCCACGCCGCTGTTGTACGCGGCGTGCGCAAAGGGCGGAAAGCTGGGCACCGCCACCGTCCACATCGGTCGTAACGAGAATGGCGAGTTCATGTCGCTGCTCAAGTACGAGCTGGAGAACGCGATGGTGTCAGGCATCAGCACGTCGGGCGGCGGCGGATCGCCGTCGGACTCGTTCTCGCTGAATTTCACCCAGATCAAGACGTACTTCACGCAGCAGAATTCCGATTCGACGAAGAAGGGTACGGCCGATTTCGGTTGGGACCTGAAGGCGAACACTGCGGCTTGATCCCGGCCTGGCCGACCGTGCCCGCCACCTGATCGCCGGGAGGCCCAGCGTCGCACTGTGGAGGGCTTAAGGCCATGTCGGAGCTTGTTCGCGGCTCATCGGTGCCCCTGTTCGACCGGCTCGCCTCCAGCGAGGCGCCGGGAGGAGTCGGGGCATTTCTATTGCTGCCGGAGCATCTCGAGGCGTCCATCGCGCGTGAGTTGTCGCGGCTGTTCAATACGCGATGCCGGCTCTCTCCTTCCGAAATGGGGGAGAGCACCGGCACCGCGATCGACTACGGCATCCCCGACTTTTCCGCCCTGTCGCCACGGAATGAAGAAGACCGCGCGGCGATCGAGAAGTCGCTGGTCCAGGCCGTGGGGTTCTACGAACCTCGCATGAGCAACGTGGCGATCAAGGTGTCCGAAGTAGCGGGGCGCGGAGACCGCGCGATCGCCACCGTGAGCGGGGACGTGAGAATCGGCTTGAAAGCACAGCGAGTGAGCTTCGCACTCAACATGAATCCGTCGCGAGACGCATAGCAACCGGGCCGACCGTGTCTGACGTCCTCAACAACGACCTGCTGCAGTATTACAAGCGCGAGTTGTCCTACCTTCGAACGCAGGGAGCGGACTTCGCTTCGCGCTATCCGAAAGTCGCTTCGCGCCTGGCGCTGCACGGCTCGGAATCGATCGATCCACACACCGAGCGTCTGATCGAAGCAGTTGCTTTCCTGTCGGCGCGCGTACACCGCGATCTCGACCGCGAATTTCCGCAAGTTGCCGCGGCACTGCTGGACAACCTCTGTCCCACCCTGACACAGCCCGTGCCTTCGATGACGATCGCGGAATTCGGGCTCGACCCGGCGCAGGGAAAAGTGACGGCGGGCTTTCGCGTGCCGCGCCACACGATCCTCTACGCATCCACCGCCGGCGGCGAGCAATGCCGCTTTCGCACCGCGTGGGAAACCGTGCTGTGGCCCGTGACGATCAGCAAGGCGGCGCTGCACGGAGACTCGACCCTCCGGTTCACGCTGGAATGCGGCGAGGACACCAATTTCTCCGAGCTCGAACTCGACAACTTGCGCATCCACCTGCAGGGCGACTGGATGACCACGATGCCGCTGTACGAGCTGCTCGTCTCCGGTGTCAGCGGCGTGAGCGTCACGACGTCGGAAGGGCGGCGTGTGCTGTCCTCCAAGGCGTGGCGCGAAGTGGGCTACGAGCAGGATGAAGAAGTTTTACCGCTGCCGCCTCACGCCCAACCCGCGTATGGTCTGATGCAGGAGTACTTCGCGTTCCCGCGCAAATTCCACTTCTTCGAATTGACGGGCCTGCTCGGCAAGCTGGGCAACGGCCGCCAGTGCGAAGTCAGCTTGTCCCTCGACCGGCCGGACCGGGGCCTTCGCGGCATCTCCGCGGACAACCTCAAGGTCGGCTGCTGCCCGGTCATCAACCTCTTTCCGCGCACCAGCGAACCGATCGTGGTGGATCACCGCGATTACGAATACCTGCTCTCGGCCGATCGCCATCGCGGTGCGACCACCGAGGTGCATTCCATACTTTCCGTCACCGCGTCCGACCCCAATGCCGACCGACCGGTGTCCGTGCCGAGTTTCGCCGCACTCGGCCATCTGCGCGCGGACGAGCAATCAACCTTCTGGTCGTCACGCCGCGAGTTGAGCTTGCGCCAGAACATCGCCGGAACGGACGTCTTCATCGCGTTCGTCGATCGCGCCAACGCGATGAAGACGCCGGCGGAGCCGGTGGTCTACGCGAACCTCCTGTGTACCAACCGGAGGCTTGCCGAACAGGTGCCGATCGGTGCGCGCATGGTGCTGGAAGGCGTGTCGCAAAGCGTTCGCGTGCGTTGCCTGTACGAGCCCACGCAGCAGCGCGACCCGCCACTCTCCAGCGATACGCTGTGGCGGCTGGTGTCGCTATTGACGCTCAATCACCAGTCGCTCGTCGATGGATCGACGGGGCGCGACCAGTTGCGTGAGATGCTCACGCTCTTCGCGTCCGACAGCAAGCGCGACCACGAGCAGATCCGCGGCCTGCGCGAACTCGAGGCGCGCAGCGTCACGGCGCGCGTCGGGGCCGATGCCTGGCGTGGCTATTGCCGTGGCACGGAAGTCATTCTGGAATTCGAGGAAGAAGCATTCGTGGGCGGCTCGCCGCTCCTCATGTCGGCGGTGCTCGCGCGCTTCTTCGCGATGTACACCTCGATCAATTCATTCGTGCGCCTGGGCGTTCGCCGGGGCGATGAAACGTGGAAACAATGGGAACCGATGAGCGGCCGCCAGCTGGTGCTCTGATCGACCGGCTCCTCAGCCGGCCGCAGGGCTTCAACCTGTTCCAGGCGATCAGCCTGCTGGAGCGGGCGGCTACCCACGCCGATCCGGTGGGCGATGGTGCGACCCGACCCGAGGCGGTGCGCCTGTCCGCCGTGGTCTCGCTCGGCTTCCAGCCCAGCGATGTGTCGAGCGTGGTCGCGGGTTCCCCGACCGGCGAAGCCTTCACGCTGCGCTCTCCCGTGATGTCGCTTGCCGGCGCGCAAGGCCCTTTGCCGATGCCGTTCACAGAGCTCGTGCTCGAGCGGCGCGCGGCGCGCGATCACGCGACAGCCGATTTCCTCGACATCTTCAATCACCGCCTGCTCGCGTTCCTCTATCGCGGACGCAAGAAGCATCACATGGGCCTCAACTGGTCCTCGCCGGAAGAATCGTCGATCGCGGCCAGCCTGGATTCGCTGAGTGCGATCGGGTTGAAGTCCGGTGCACGCGGCGAGCATGGCGAGACCGCCTGGCTGCGCCACGCGGGCTTGCTCGGTCCCGCCCCGCGTTCAATCACTGGCCTCTTCGCCATGCTCGGCGACCGGCTCGGCCTGCGCGTGAAGGGCAGCCAGTTCCAGGGTGCGTGGCAGGAGATCGAACCACGCGAGCAAATTCGTCTCGGGCGCCGTTCGGGCGCATCAAGGCTCGGGCGGTCCGCGGTGCTCGGGCGCAAGGCGTGGTACCAGAGCGCGGGCATCCGGCTCGAACTTGCCGACCTCACGATGGCGCGCCTGCGGCAATTCCTGCCGGGCGCACGCGAGCATTCGCTCATGCGATGGCTCGTCAGCCGTTACGTGCAGCAAGAGATGCACGTCGAACTCGTCCTCACGCCCGCCGTGCGCGAAGTCCGGCGAACTACACTCGGCGCCGCCGGCGAAATGCGACTGGGCTGGACATCCTGGCTCGCGACCGCGCCGCTTGCGCGCGCAACACCGCAACCCGCGCGGGTGCGCCTCGCGGTCGGCACCCACCTGGCAGCCACACACTAAAGGCGTTTCATGGACATCGACATCCGCACACTGCTGGCACGTCTCAACCCGGAATGCAAACGGGCGCTCGAGCGTGCGGCGGAGCTGTGCGTCCAGCAGACGCACTACAACGTCGACGTCGAGCACCTCTTGTACCGCCTCGTCGAGGGGCCGTCGCCGGACGTCGCGCTCGTGCTGGCGGAGTACGACATCAAGCCCGACGCGATCCAGACGCAGTTGCAGGAGGCGATGGACCGCTTCAAGCGCGGCAACGGCCGCACGCCGGCGTTCTCTCCCAACCTCGCGCCGCTGTTCCAGGAGGCGTGGCTTCTCGCGTCGATGCTGCTCGGCGAGCAACTCGTGCGCTCCGGCACGATGCTGCTCGCGCTGCTGGAGGTGGACAGCTTGCGCGGCCTGTTGCTCGAATCCGCGCCGGGCCTTTTGCAGATTCCCCGTGAGAGCCTGCGCAAGGACTTGCCCGATCTGCTGGCGACATCGGCCGAAGAGGCGGGCGGCGCCGCGCGCGCCACGGCCGCAGCGCCTGCCCCGACCGTGGGTGCTTCCGGGGCCGTGGCAGCAGCGCCGAAGCAGATGCCCACCATGCGGCGCGGCAACTCCAACACGCCGTCGCTCGACCAATACACGGTGGACATGACGCAGCTCGCGCGCGATGGCGCGATCGACCCGATCCGCGGCCGCGACGCGGAAATCCGCCAGATCGTCGACGTGCTCTTGCGCAGGCGCCAGAACAATCCGATCCTCACCGGCGAGGCCGGTGTCGGCAAGACGGCGGTCGTCGAAGGGTTCGCGCAGCGCATCGTGCAAGGCGACGTTCCGCCATCGCTGCGCCAGGTGTCCGTGCGCACGCTCGACCTGGGCTTGCTGCAAGCGGGCGCCGGCGTGAAAGGCGAATTCGAGAATCGCCTCAAGTCGGTGATCGCCGAAGTGAAGGCATCTCCCACGCCGATCATCCTGTTCATCGACGAGGCGCACCAGCTGATCGGCGCGGGCGGCGCCGAGGGCCAGGGCGACGCGGCCAACCTGCTCAAGCCGGCGCTTGCGCGCGGCGAGCTGCGCACCATCGCCGCAACGACCTGGGCGGAATACAAGAAATACATCGAACGCGACCCCGCGCTCACGCGGCGCTTCCAGGTCGTGAAGATCGAGGAGCCGAGCGAAGATGTCGCGATCGACATGTTGCGCGGCATGGTGGAAACGCTGCAGAAACACCATGGTGTCGAGATCGTCGACGACGCGGTGCGCGACGCGGTCAAGCTCTCGCACCGCTACATCTCCGGCCGCCAGCTCCCCGACAAGGCGATCAGCGTGCTCGATACCGCCTGCGCGCGCGTGGCCATCGGGCAGAACTCGCTGCCGCTGGAGATCGAAGACGTCGCGCGGGATATCTCCAGCGCCGAAAACCAGTTGCGCATCCTGCGCCACGAGAGCGCGACCGGACGAAACCACGAGTCCGCCATCGCCGCGCTGGTATTGGAGCTCGAAGCGCATCGCCAGCGCCACAAGCGCCTCTCCGACAAGCTCGGCGAGGAGAAGGGCGCCGTCGCCGAGATCGTCGAGTTGCGCAAGCGCATTGCCGACAGCGTCGCCCCGGACGGCTCGCGCACCGGCGGCGAAGACGGCGAAATGATGACCGCCACCTTGCAGCGCCTTGAAAAGGGCCTGGAAGCGGTGCAGGACGACGAGCCGATGGTGCCGGTCTGCGTGGACTCTTCGGTCGTCGCGCAGGTGATCTCCGGCTGGACCGGCATCCCGGTCGGCCGCATGCTGGCCGACGAACTTCACACGGTGCTGAATCTCAAGGAGAAACTCGCCGAGCGCGTCGTCGGGCAGGACCAGGCACTCGATGCGATCGCGCGCCGCGTCCGTACCTTCCGCGCGGACCTCGACGATCCCGGCAAGCCGGTCGGCGTGTTCCTGCTCGTTGGTCCCAGTGGCGTCGGCAAGACCGAGACCGCGTTTGCGCTGGCGGACCTGCTGTACGGCGGCGAACGCAACATGGTCACTGTGAACATGTCCGAATTCCAGGAGGCGCACACGGTCTCCGGCCTCAAGGGCGCGCCACCGGGATACGTGGGCTACGGCCGCGGCGGCGTACTGACGGAGGCGGTGCGACGTCGTCCCTACAGCGTCGTGCTGCTCGATGAAATGGAGAAGGCCCACCCCGACGTGCTGGAGCTGTTCTTCCAGGTCTTCGACAAAGGCCAGATGGAAGACGGCGAGGGCGTGCTGATCGATTTCAAGAACACGCTGATCCTGCTCACTTCGAACGCGGCGCAGGACGTGATCACCGACGCGTGCGAGGGCGGCAAGCGTCCCAACGCCGAGGAGCTCGTGGCGCAGCTCAGGCCCGCGCTGCTCAAGCAGTTCTCGCCCGCTTTCCTCGGCCGCCTCGTGCTCGCGCCGTACTACCCGCTGGGCGACGGCCAGATCCGCTCGATCGTGAACCTCAAGCTCGCGAAGCTCGCGCAGCGCTTCTCGCGCAACCACAAGGCGGAGTTCACCTGGGACGACAGCGTCTCGCAAGCGATCACGGACCGTTGCACCGAAGTCGACAGCGGCGCGCGCAACATCGACCACATCCTCACGCAGGCGATCCTGCCCGAGCTCTCGCGCCAGGTGCTGGAACGGATCTCGATGTCCGACCCGTTCGGCTCCGTGCGCATGACGCTGGATCGCGACGGCCAGTTCACATTCGCCTTCGGTCCGCCGCGACAACCGTGAACCTATGAGAGACGGCTTCACCCAGTCCGGCGCTTTCCTCTCGGTGAACACGCCGTTCGGCGCAGACGCGCTCATCCTCGATGCGATCGAAGGGACCGAAGGCATCTCGCAGCCGTTCCGCTTCTCGCTGTCCATGCGCGGCATCAGCACGTCGCTGGATGCCGCGACCATCGTGGGCGCTGTAGCCACGGTGACGATGAAGCTGGGCGCGGCTCCCGCGCGCTACGTCAGCGGCATCGTGTCGCGCTTCTCGCACTCCGGCGGCGACCGCGAGTTCTCCGCGTATTCCGCCGAGATCGTCCCCAAGCTGTGGCTGCTCACGCTCACGCGGGACCGCAAGATCTGGCAGAACAAGACGGCGGCCGACATCATCAAGGCGGTGCTCGGCGAATACGGCGTGACGTTCGACGCGAAGCTCACCGCGACGTACAAGTCGCGCGAGTACTGCGTGCAGCTGGATGAGACGGCGTTCGAGTTCATCTCGCGCCTGATGGAAGAAGAGGGCATCTTCTACTTCTTCACCTTCGCGAACGGCGCGCACACCATGGTGCTGGCCGATGCGACCAGCGCCCACACCGATTGCCCCAATGCGGCGGCGCTGAAGTACTTCCCCGAGCTGGCCGGGCACGACCGGACCGATTCGGTGACCCGCTTCGAGTTCGAGGCGCGCCTGGTCGCACAGAAAACGCAGTTGGGCGACTACGACTACCTGCAGCCCAGCACCTCGCTCGCCGCGGAGCACGCCGGCACGGCGGGCAAGGGCACGCAGTACGAATACCCGGGTGGACACACCGTGGTCGCCGATGGCACAGCGCGCGCCAAGATCCGCGTCGAAGCCGAGCAGGTGCAAAGCGCGATCTCGCGCGGACAGAGTTACGCGTATGCGCTCGTAGCGGGCACCAAGTTCACTTTGTCCGGCCATGGCCGCACGACGTTGAATGCAGCCCACGTCCTGCGCTCCGTGACGCACAGCGCGAGCCAGCAGCACTACAGCAACAGCTTCGAAGCGTTCCCGGCCACCGTGCCGTTCCGTCCGCCGCGCGTCACGCCGCGACCACGCGTGGCGGGCAGCCAGATCGCCACCGTCGTCGGATCGAGTGGCGAAGAGATCTGGACCGACAAGCATGGCCGCATCAAGGTGCAGTTTCCATGGGACCGCGTGGGCACGAAGAACGAGAACAGCTCCTGCTGGGTGCGCGTGTCGCAATCCTGGGCGGGACAGGGCTGGGGCGCGCTATTCATCCCGCGCATCGGGCAGGAAGTGGTGATCAGCTATGTCGACGGCGACCCGGACCGTCCGCTCGTCACCGGCAGCGTCTACAACGCCGAACAGACGACACCCGTGACGTTGCCCTCGATGCAGACGCAAAGCACGATCAAGTCGCGCTCCTCCAAGAGCGGGTCGGCGGGCAACGAGATCCGCTTCGAGGACAAGAAGGATTCCGAGGAGTTCTATTTCCACGCCCAGAAGGACATGAAGGTGGAGATCGAGAACGCACTCACGACCACGGTGAAAGCGAGCCACGAAGTCCATACGCTCGAAAAGGGCGACCGCACGGTGGATGTGCAAACCGGCAAGGAGATCCACAACGTCAAGGACACGCGCGCCGTGACCGTGACGGGCAACGAGACGCACACCAACAAGGCGGATTTCAAGCAGGAAGTGACAGGCAACTACGAGCTCAAGGTGACGGGCAACCTGACCATCGACGTCACCGGTTCCATCACCTTCAAATCCGCCAAGGATGTAAAGGCCGAAGCGGGCACCACCTGGGACACGAAGGCGGGGACCGCGCTCACCAACAAGGCGGGCACGGCGCTTACCAACGAGTCCGGCACCGCGTTGACCAACAAGGCCGGCACCTCGCTGTCGAACGAAGCTTCCCTCGGCCTGAAGAACAAGGCCGGCACGACGCTGGACAACGAAGGCACGATGGTGAACAACAAGGCCTCCGCGACGCAGACGGTGGACGGCGGCGGCATGCTCACCCTCAAGGGCGGCATGGTGAAGATCAATTGATCGAATCGATATGAGCAGGACCGCGCCGCCCACCGCCGCCGACATCGCGCCGCCCGTTGTTGTGGAGCAACGCAATGACAAGGGCGAAGTGACGAGCCGCACCGAACTGGTCGATGGCGTGCCGCATGGCCAGATGACCACTTTCGGCCCCACCGGCAAACCTTCGATGCAGGCTGGTTATCGCACTGGCGTTCTGAACGGCGTGATGCGCATGTGGGACGACGGCGGCCAACTCGTGCAGGAAGCGCTGTACGAAAAGGGCAAGCAGCAGGGGCTTACGCGGGTGTACGCATCGGGCCGCATCCTGTCCGAGCAGATGTTCGTGCAAGGCGTGCTGCACGGCGAGACAACGATGTATGCGGAATCCGGCGACCCGGGCTGCAAGCTGCATTTCAGGCAGGGGCAGATCGAGGGCGAGGCGCTTTTCTTCAACGAAGGCTCGCTCGTGCGACGCGCCATCTACAAGAAGGGATTGCTGGAGGGCGAAGCCATCGACTACGATCGAGAGGGGACCCAGGTACAGAGCGCGCATTACAAGGCCAACCTGCTCGATGGTTGGCTGCGCCGGTACTGGCCCAATGGGCAGGTGATGGAAGAATTGCAGTACAAGCAGGGCAAGCCGGTGGGCAAGCCGCGCCGCTACAACAACAAGGGCGCGAAGCAGGCCGGGGAAGCCGCCCCCGCGAGCCTGATGCAGCGGCTCGAAAAAATGGTGAGGGGATAGGCATGGGCATCCAGGTGGCAATGGGCGCGACCTTGCAGTGCAGCTTCGGCGTGGCGCCGGGCGTGCTGTCGGTGTTGCCGCTCAATCGCACCATGACAGGAACGCCCGCCGCCAACATCATGGACAACAAACCGATGGTGAACGTCGCGCCCTTCGGCATGTGCAACTCGCCATCGAATCCAATGGTGGCTGCGGCCACGGCTGCCGCCCTCGGCGTGCTGACTCCGATGCCGTGCATTCCCGTCACCGCTGCGCCCTGGGTGCCGGGCTCGCCCACGGTGATGATCGGCAACATGCCGGCCGTGAACAACAGCTGCAAGCTGATGTGCAACTGGGGCGGCGTGATACAGGTGCTCGTGCCCGGGCAGTTCACCGTGATGGTCGCCTGAAAAGACAACCCCGATGCAGTACACGATCTCCATGACCTCCCGCATGATCGCGATCGCCGCGTTCTGCGCTTTCCTCTTGTGCGTGCTGCTGTTCCTGCTCGGCATCGAGCTGGGCAAGCGGTTCGCCGATCCTTCCATGCAGAGCGTCCCTTCGGCAACCGTGGCCACGCCCACGCTGCCCGCGATGCCTGCCGCACCCGCGGCGCCCACCGTGGCCGCACCCAGCGTGACAGCGCCCACGGTGACCGCGCCCGCCATCAAACCATGACTTGGGAAACTTCGATGCCGTTCATCCTCCAACCCGACACCCGCGCCCGCGCGACGCGCTGGCTGAAAGTCGCCGCGCTCGCGCTCTGCGCCATCGGCTTCGCGGCGCATGCGGCCGCGCAGGCGCCCAAGGCGCCGGCGGCTGCCGCTCCCGCATCGGGCGCCGCCACCCAGGCCGTATCGACGGCGCTTGCGATTCCCGCTTCAGCATCGCTGGTGAAAGTCCCGGACGGACGCCTGGTCGCTCCCGACATTGCCCGCATCGTGAACCGCGGCGAGCTCGTCGTCGCCATGCTCGGGGTGGACACACCACCTTTCTTCTACGAGCGGAAGGGCGAGCTGATGGGACTCGAAGTCGACCTGGCCAAGGCCATCGGCAAGGAGCTGGGCGTCAACGTCCGCTTCAATCGCACGCCCAAGACGTTCAATGCGGTGGTCGACACGATCGCGCGCGGTGAGGCCGACATCGCGGTGAGCAAGCTTTCGCGCACGCTGGCCCGCACCCAGGTCATCAGCTTCAGCCAGCCGTACCTGAGCCTCAACCACGCGCTGATCCTGAACCGCGTGAAGTTCGCGCAGTTCGCGCGTGACCGCGCGCTGCCGGACGTCATCCGCGGCTTCAACGGCACAGTGGGTGTGATCGCCAAGTCCTCCTTCGCCGACTACGCGAAGCGCAACTTCCCCAACGCCAAGGTCGTCGAATACCCGGGCTGGGGCGACGTGCTGAAGGCCCTCGACAAGGGCGAGGTGATCGGCGCGTACCGCGACGAATTCGAAGTGAAGCGCATCCTCAAGATCGATCCCACCGCATCGCTCGTGCTTCGCACCGTAACCTTCAAGGACCTCGAGGACACGCTGGGCATCGCCGTGGGCATCAACGACCCCGTGCTGCTCGCCTTCATCAATGAATTCCTCGCGCAGCGCGCCGACAAGCTCACCACCAACAAGGTGCTCGCGGCCGTCGAGAAGAACGTCGCCGCCAGCAAGCAGTAACGGACAGGAACGACCATGGATCTCAAGAAACTCTACGCCTTCGTCCTGAACCCCTGGGTGATCATCGGCAGCCTGGCCGCGGGCTTCGCCGTCGGGACGTTCTTTCCCGCCGAAGCCGTGAAACTCGGCTTCCTCGGCGACATCTACGTCGACCTGCTCAAGATGATCACGCTGCCTTTCATGGTGTCGGCGGTCATCTTCAGCCTGCAGCGCCTCTTTCGCGAAGGCGGCACCGGCAAACTGCTGGGACGTGTCGCCACGGTGTTCTTCGCCTTTTCGGTCGCTGTCGCGGTGGTCGGCACCGTGACGCTGCTGATCATGCGGCCCGGCGAGAACCTGTCGAGCAGCACGATGCAGACCTTCGGCCAGATCGTGGGCAACGACCTGAACTCCAGCGACACGGCGATGAGCCTCACGGGCACCGACGCCGTGAAGAAGAGCGTCACTTTCTCCGAAGTCCTGGTCAGCATGGTGCCAACCAACATCTTCTCGGCCCTGGCCAACGGCGACACGCTCAAGGCCCTGGTGTTCGCCATGCTGTTCGGCCTCGCGGTGGGCCATGTGCCTTCGCGCATCTCGGAGGGGCTCACGCATTCGCTCGAGACGGTCTACCACTCGTGCCAGACGCTGATGCGGTGGCTGAGCTATCCGCTGCCTGTCATTTTGTTTTGCATGAGCGCCGCGCAGCTTGGCAAGACCGGCATCGGGCCGCTCCAGGCCATGACGCAGTTCGTCGCCGCGTTCTTCGTCGCGTCGCTGATCGTGATCGTGATCGCCGCCATCATCATCTGGCGCCGCTCCAACAACTCGTTCTCGCAGACGATGAACGCCCTGCGCGGCCCGTTCGCGCTGGCCCTGGCCACGCGCAGCAGCGCTACCTGCATGCCGGTGATGATCGAAAGCCTGGCCGACAGGCTGGGTTTCGCGCGTTCGCGGGTGGAGCTGCTCGTACCTCTCAGCGTCTCGCTGCTGCGGGTCGGGCCGGTCGTCTACTACGTCTGCGCCACGCTGTTCATCGCGCAGTTGTACGGACGCGCGCTGACGCCGATGGACGTCGGTCTCGTGATGGCCGCCTCGGTGCTGGCCGGCTTTGCCTCCGCGGGCATGACCGGGCTGGTCACCGTTTCGCTCGTCGGCATGACGTGCACCTACCTCGGCCTTCCGTTCGAAGCGGCGTTCATCCTGTTCCTCGCCGTGGACCCGATCTGCGACATGCTGCGCACGCTGGTTCTGGTGATCGGCAACACGGCGGCGGTGTCCCTGATCTGTCCGCGTCCACTCAAGATCTGACCGAGGCCCTCCTGCATGTCACGCATCGGGATCTTCGGCGGCATGGGTCCATCGGCCACGGTGGACTTCATGGACAAGCTCGTGCAGCTGACGCCCGCCACGCGTGACCAGGAGCACCTGCCCGTGATCGTGGCGAGCCTGCCCCACATCCCGGATCGCTCGCGCGCCATCATGGGCCAGGGCCTCGATCCGCTGCCCCGTTTGCTGGAAGGGATCGCCTTCCTCAACCAGGTGGGTGTCGGCGTGGTCGCGATCCCTTGCAACTCATCGCACCACTGGTACGACCAGCTGAGCGCGGCCAGCCAGGCGCCCATCCTGCACATCGCCCAAAGCTGCGTCGCCGCGCTCGGCGACGAACCGGGGCAGCGCGTCGCCATCTTCGCGACGCGCGGCGCCCTCGCTTCAGGGTTCTACCAGCGCGCGCTGGCGGACCGCGGGATCGGCACCTTCGTCCCGTCAGCGAGCGGTGGACAGATGCTGGTCGACGAATGCGTCCGTGCCGTCAAGGCCGGCGACATGCGCGCGAGCGGCACAGCCCTCGGCCACGCGCTCGGCGAGGCGCGCGAGCAGGGCGTCACGGCGGTCATCATGGGTTGCACGGAAATCCCGATCGCGGCCCGCCACACCGACTCGCGGGGCTTGCGCCTGGTGGACAGTTCCCTGGAGCTGGCGCGCGCCGTCGTCAATTACGGCGTCGAGCGTGGCTGGAACAAGCCGGGGTGGGTATGCTGAAACGTTTTTCCGCCAGCCCGATCGCCTTGCTCGCTTGCCTCGTCGCCGGCGGGCTGGTGGGGCGCTTCTTCCCGGACCTCGGCGTCATGGCATCGGTGCTCGGGCAGATCTACCTCGGCATCGTCGGCATGGCGGCGCTGCCCCTGCTCGTGGTCGCGACTTTCTTCGGCCTGCGCCAGACCCTGGCCCTGCCCCAGCCGGGCCGCCGCGTGCTGATGATCGGCATGCTCGCCATCATCCTGGTCGGCGCCTGCGCGGTGTTCGGCACCGTGGCGGGCTCGCTGGTGCAGCCGGGCAGCAGCGTGGACCGGTCCACGCGCGAATACCTTGGCGCCTTGGTGCAGCAGGCCGGCTCCGCCGCCGGCGACAGCGAGATCACCATCGAGGCGCCCGAGGTCAAGACGGACACGGTCGACCCGAACTGGGCGGCGGACCTCATCCCCGACAACTTCTTTCGCGTGCTGGCCGAAGGCCAATCCCTCGGCATCCTGCTTTGCGCCATCCCGTTCGGCCTCGCGTTCGCGGCGCTCGGCAGGGGGGAGAACACCGCGCTCACGGGCGTCTTCGAGTCGGTGTACCGCGCCCTCGAGACGATCATCTCGCGCGTGAACCTGTTCATCCCCGTGCTTGTCTTCAGCATGGCGGCCTATTTCGTATCGAAGACCGATACGCGCACCCTCGAAGCGATGAGCAGCTTCATCGGCTGGTTCGCGCTCTTCGCACTGGTCCTCGCGGCCACCGCGATAGGCATCGTCCGCAAGCAAAGCGGCATCCCGCTCGGGCGAGTGCTGCAGGCCTTGAAGACGCCCGCCCTCATCAGCTTCACCTCGGCCAGCACGACGGCGAGCATCCCGGACACGATCGATGCCATGAGCAACAAGCTCGGATTCAGCCGCGGCGTCGTGGAGCTGGTGACGCCCATGTCCTCGGTGTTCCTGCGTGGGGGCTCCGCGCTGTACTACGCGCTGGTCGCGATCTTCGTGGCCAACCTGTACGGCCGTACGCTCAGCCCCGAGGAGCTCGCGATCACCTGCGCCGGCGCGTTCCTCGGCGCATTCGCATCGGCCGGGAACAACAGCGCGGCGAACGTGTCCTATGCGGGTCTCGTGCTGGCCATGCTGCAATTGCCCGCCGAGGCCGCCCTCGCCCTGTTCCTGGCCATCGACCTGATCTGCGAAGGACCCCGCAACTTGCTCACCCTTCTTTTCGCGTGCGTGCTGATCGCGCTCGTCTCCCGCGGCCTTCCCTCCGAGCGCGTCGCGGCCGAATCGGCGGGCATCGTGGCGCCCCGGCCGGTGCGCTTCTCGTTCACGCGGACCGACTTGCTGGTCGGCGCGAGCTGTTGCCTGGTCGCCGCCGCCCTGCTGGTCGTGCTCGGCTTCGGTGTCGGCATGAAATCCGGGCCGCCATCGCATCGCCCTGCGACGCTGGGGCTGGACAATGCGGGCTTTATCCGATGAAGACGCCCAAGCCCATGAACCCGATGCGACGCTCCTTCCTGCTGCGCGGCGCGGGCGCCGCCATTGCCGCCGCCGCACTGGGTGGCTGCAGCACGATCACGGGCGCCGTGAAGAGCACCGTGGACAAGGCGATGAATCTCGTGACGTTCAAGGGAACGCGTCTGGGCTGGAAAGAGGTCGTGATCGCCGCCAGCGATGGCGCGAACCTGAACACGTCCGTGGCCGTGGACATCGTGCTGGTCATCGAGGAGGTGGCGCTGGAGAAGCTCACGGCGCTGCCGGCGTCCAAGTGGTTCCAGGCCCGTGCCGATCTGCTGCGCACCTTCCCCGGCACCTTCAGCTACAAGAGCTGGGAAGTCGCGCCGGGCCAGTCGCTGCGCATCAAGGGCGACGCATTCGGCACCCCGAGTGTTGTAGGCGTGTTTGTTTTTGCCGATTACCTGACCCCGGGCGAGCATCGAATGAGGGTGGAACAGCTGAGTGACGGGATAATCGTCGAATTGGGCGCCAGGGGTTTTACGGTCTCGCCTTACAAGGTGGACTAGCACTATGTTGCGCGGAGGCAGCGTGAACCAGACAGTTGTAAATCGGTCGCGACGCATGGAGGGCAGGCATGGCCAAGCTTGACGTGCCGCAGCGCGTGGTCTGGCACGAGGGCATGCTCCTCGCACCGCAGCATTTCCAGCAGGCGGACGCCCGGCTGGATGCGCTGGTCGCGTGGCACACGCTGGCGACCAACCCGTTCGGCTGGGGCGTCCGCAGCTTCACCGTCGATTCCGCGCTGCTCCAGGCGGGCACGCTGCGCGTCCTCACGTTCGAAGCAATTTTCCCGGATGGCACGGCTGTCGATTACTCATCGCAGCAGGCGTCGCACGGCGCACTCGAAATCGATCTCACGCCACACGCCGATGCCCTGGCCGACCGGGCGATGAACGTGTATGTGACCTTGCCGATCTCGCGTGGGGCCCGCGACAAGGGCGTGCCCTCGCGCTTTCGCTCCGTCGAGGCCGCACCGGTCGAGGACGAAGTGTCCGAAGCCGTCGCGGCGGATGTCCCGCGCCTGGTGCCGAACCTTTCTCTCGCCGTTGGCCCCGTGCCGTCGGGATTGAATGTCTACATCCAGCTGGGTACGGTGCTAAAGGAAAACGAGTTGATCCGCATGGGCCCCGAGTTGCCGCCGGTTCTGGAAATGCCGCGCGACAACCCGCTGTGGGAGCGCATCGCCGGGTTCGCGGGGCAGCTTCGCGCGAAAGCCGCCTTCCTCGCCAAGCAAACTTCGGTGCCTTCGTCGAAGGCCGAGGACCGGCTGGCCTACCTCGAACACAAGGACCGCCTGCGCAACTTGCTGGCGGGCCTCCCCACGATCGAGGCCGTGCTGCGCACGCCGCAGTTGCACCCGTATCCGCTGTACCTCGCGCTGTGCGGATTGCTTGGTCCGTTGAGCATGTTGCGCCCCGGCGCGCTGCCACCGGTCCCGCCGGTGTACGACCATGCGAATCCGCTGGGCACGCTCACGCCGCTGCTCGATGCGCTCGGCGAGGGCCTGCGCGAAGTGAGCCAGGATTACCGCGAGCTCAAGTTCGAGTTCAGGCACGGCGCGTTCGAGTTGGTCATGGACCCGGAGTGGCTCGACAAGCGCATCGTGGTCGGCCTGCGCGGCCAGCCGGAAAAAGACCTGCTCGCCTGGATGGAAGGCGCGATTGTCGGATCGCAATCGGCCTATCCGTCGCTGCGCGAGCGCCGCGTGCTGGGCGCGCCGCGCGCGCCGATCGAGTCCGCCGACGAACTGGGCGTGCGATCCAGCAGCGGCTATACGCTTTTCGCGATCCAGACAAATCCCAGCCTGACAATGCCCGGGCAGCCTTTGATAATCAGCAACTCCACGGAAAACGCCTCGGCCCAGCGCCCGCAGGAGTTGGTGCTGTTCATCAAAGGCTGACGGCCGGCAACAAGGAAGTAAACGATCATGGCCCGCCAGACTGCAGAGAGATCGGACGACGACCATCTCGTCAGGCAGTTCCGCGCCTTCTACGACGAAGTGTCGAAGGCGCAGACCCGTGCGATCGAGATGCGCGAGATCGACCCCGAGGCCGCCTCGCAGGACCTCGAGCGGCACCTCGAGAACCTGATCGAGCTGCAGACGCTCGAATCGAAACGCGAGGGCAGCCGCTTCGAGCTCGAAAGCATCGCAGACGCGCGCTACCTGAAGGCAGCGCTCGCCGACGAGATGCTGCTCAACTCCGACTGGATCGGCCGCGAGACCTGGACGTCGCACCTGCTGGAGGCGTCGCTCTTTCGCACCAGCGTCGCAGGCGACCGCGTGTTCGAGCGCATCGAGGATGTCCTGTCTTCGCGCGAGCCGTCGCGGCGCGATATTGCACGGCTCTATCTCTTCGCGCTGGCACTGGGCTACCAGGGCCGCTACCGCGGCACCAACGAGTCGGGCAAGCTCGCGGGGCTGCGGGAGGAACTGTTCCAGTTCGTCTACCAGCGCCCGGCGGAACTCTCCGGACGGGACCGTGTGCTGTCGGATCGTCCTTATGCGAGCACGCTGTCGCACATCGCGCCGCGCAAGCTGCCGACGCTCAGCCGGTGGACCGTGGGGTTTATCCTGAGCCTCGTCGCGCTGCTCGCCATCTCCGAGATGCTGTGGGTCTGGCAATCGTGGCCGGTGCGCCAGGTGCTGCAGACCGGCAGGATTGCCGCGCCGGAGGCCGCGAAATGAGCGCCCGCAACTGCCAGGGGAGCACGCCATGCTGAAGGACAACCTGTTCCTCGCATCGCTCGCGATTTTGATCGTCCTCGTCGTGCTGGTGCTGGGACTCGTGCTCTGGATGGCGGTGCGCCGCTCCAGCGCGAAAGGCGCCGCCGATCCGAAGATGGCGAAGCTGCGGTTCGACTCGCTGCGCAACTCGTTTCGCCAGGCCGTGGAGCTGATCGAAGCCAACATCGCGTCGCGCTCCGAGCGCTACAGCATCCCGTGGGTGCTGCTGCTGAACGAAGGCACGGGGCAGGGCCAGTTGCCGATCGAGCAATCCGGCGTGGCCAGCGCGCTCAGCACGGAGGCCGCGATGGCCGCTTCCGCGCAAGGCATCTCGTGGCACTTCTTCGACCGGGGCATCGTCGTCGACATCCAGGGCGCCTACCTCGGTTCGCCCGACGACGAAGATGCCGCCGAAAAACCCTGGGACGAATTCCTGGGCCTGTGCCGCAAGTACCGGCCCGAGCGGCCGTTCGATTCGGTCGTGATCACGGTGCCGGCCAGCCTGCTGCAGGACGACCGGCCCGACGCCCGGCTCGAACTCGCGAAGCTCGCCAAGCTGGCGCACCGTCGTTTGTGGCTGGCGCAAAACCGCTTCGCAATGCGCTTCGCGGTGTATGTCGTCGTGTCGGGTTGCGAGCAGATCGAGGGCTTCGCGCAGTTCGCGCGCCTCGTGCCCGAGTCGGTGCGCGCCAGCATGCTGGGCTGGTCTTCGCCCTACGATCTCGCGACCACGTATCAATCCCAGTGGGTCGACGATGCGATGGATGCGGTGGTGAAGACCACCAGCGACACCAGCGCCGAACTCTTCGCGCTGAACAGCGCCACGCAGGAGGCGGGCAAGTTCTTCCTGCTGCCCTCGCGGATCGAATCGATCCGCTCGCAGTTGCGCCTGTACGTCGACGAGCTGATGCGCCCGAGCGCGTACCACGAGCCCTTCTTCTTCCGCGGCATGTACCTGACGGGCGACAGCAGCGAAGCCGCGCAGAAGGCGCACTCGGGCGAGCACCTGCCCGCCGTGATCGACGACCAGGCCGACATGAGCTTGCCGGTGGTGCAGGACACGCACGAGATCATGTCGCAGCTGATGCGCGAGCCTGCATTCCTGCGCGACCTGTTCG
Source organism: Pseudomonadota bacterium (assembly GCA_040385005.1). Taxonomy (GTDB): domain Bacteria; phylum Pseudomonadota; class Gammaproteobacteria; order Burkholderiales; family Burkholderiaceae_C; genus Ramlibacter. Next base: position 34,646 of record JAZKIF010000102.1, on the reverse strand, counting down.
AAAAGAAGATCTTCCAGGAGTACGGGCTCGCCCGGCCTTCGAAGCAGCACCTGAGCCGGCCGGTCCTGAGCCGCACCGTGCGATGGGCGTCGATCGCCGTGATCGCGATCTGGGGCATCGGTCTGGTCGTCGCCACGGTGCAGCTCGACTCGCGGCACGCGGACCTGGCGCGCGCGCTCGCACAGATCCAGGCGGATTCCGAATTCCGTGCGCGCGCCGCCGAGCGGGGCGAAGCCATTCCCTCCGATTGGTACCGGCGCAAGGCACTGTCACTGCTGGCCACCATCGAGAAACTGGGCACGGACACGGCGTGGACCGTCTTCATGCCCGGCTCGTGGAAGGCGTTCGACGACCTCGAGGAGCGCGCCGCGGAGCGCATCGAGCGCGAGTTCGGCGAGATCGCAATCAACACGCTGCGCCGCGAGCTGTACGGCCGCGCGAGCGAGCTGACCGGCGTCGCGCAGGATTCGAGCACCGGCGAACTGATCATCGGCGGCGAGTGCGCCGCGCCCCCGATCGCGGGCGGCTTCGAGATCGGCCGCAAGTTGGCGCTGCAGCCCGAAGACCTGCCCGAATTCGCCTCGGTGCTTCAGTACCTCGGCTCGCTCGAACAACTCGACCAGGCGATCCAGGCGATGGTGCGGTTGCAAAAGCCCAGCCCCACCGAAGCGGGCGACTTGCGCTTGCTCGTGAAGTACACGCTGGGCGCCGACCTGCCGGGCAACATCTCGCGCAGCCTGCGCTTCTTCCGCGGCAATCCGGTGCCAGGCGGCGCGGCATCGCCCGCTTCGCTCAGCGTCGGACCGGTGCAGCAGGCCGCCCGCTGCACGATGGTCCGGGGCATGAATGCGCTGGACACGCGCCTGTTCGTGAACAACGACCTGCTGATCACCGAGCAGTTGCTGGCCCGCCAGACCTCGCGCCTCTTCGCACCGGATGCCGCACCGATGGCTTACGGCCCGACGACGGACGGCTATCGCGAAGTGCTGGCCACGATCAAGGACCAGGAGAACCTCTTCGCTCCGGGCAAGGGCCTCTGGATGCGCCAGTCCACGCTGAACCTCGGCGCGGCCTACGACCGCGTGGTGGCACGCATCGGCCAGGCGCGCCTGCTCGGGCCGGAGACCGCCGACCAGGTTCGCCAGCGCGCGTATTTCGCGTTCCAGAAATTCGGCACCGAGTTCGCCACGCGCGTCGGCTCCGAAGCCACGGCCGGCATCGTGTGGGTGGAGAAGGACGGTCGCTACGCGCTCTCACCTGACCGCGCCGCGCTGCGCGATGCGCTGTCGTCCTTGCTGAACCAGTCGTTCATGACGCCGCCGCGCGGCCGGCAGCTGCCCGCGCTTCCCGCGGTGGCCACTGTCGCGTGGGACACGCAGCACCTGGACCAGGCGCTCGCGCTCGGCGAGGTGCGCAAGCGCTTCCTCGGCGAGGGCCTGCCGAAGTTTCCGCCGCCCGCGCGGCACGGCATCGAGGTGTTCGTCGATACGCAGCTGGCCAACCTCGTGAGCGACCACGCCGCCGAAGCGGTGACGATCACGAACCGCCAGGACGTCGCGAACATTCCCGATGCGAGCGCGTTCGACGCGGCCCGCACGCGCCTCTCGAAGGTGCAGGGGCTGCTCTCCGAACTCGGCGCGCGCGTGCAGGCCGACAACCTGCGCGGCGTGATTTCGCACGACGCGATGAATCGCCTGCGGCTGGTCGACGAGAACCTGTCGCGCTCGGAGCTGTACTCGATCCGCGGGCGCGACTTCCGCTGGTGGAACGGCGAGCGGGCTCCGCTGCTGCAGGCCTTCGGCGTGCAGGACCCGTCCGCGCTGCTGCAGTACCTGGCGCAGCAATCGGGCCGGGCCGAGTCCCTGGGCCGCCAGGCCGACGTGTACATCGCATCTCTCGATCCGACGGCCGCTTCCAGCCAGATGGCGGCCAGGTGGCAGGCCATCAACCGCGACCTCGAGCGCTATCGCCTGAAGAACCCGAACAGCAGCCTGGGCACGCTGGAGCAATTCCTGATCACGTTGGCGCCCGACCTCGACCGCTTCAACTGCGTCGAGAAGCTGGCGGGCAAGTCGCCGGGCACGCGGCCGGCCGACTACTTCGCGGAGCGCAACCTCGTCATCTACACCGCGCTCATGACGCGCTGCAACGAGCTGCGCTCGCGCGACCAGCAGGATCAGTGGGCGCAGTTCTCGGGCAGCTTCAACCGCCTCGTCGCGGGGCGACAGCCTTTCAGCCAGGCCGTGTCCCGCGACGCGCCGGTGGCGGACTTCGACGATGTCGGGCAGATGATCAAGACTTACGACCGAGTCTCGAAGACCTTGAAAGAGCAGAGCGATCCCTCGCGCATGGCCGCGCAGGGCGCGCCGGCGCGCCGCTTCGCCGACCAGTTCGAACGCGTGAAGGCGTTCCTCGCGCCTCTGTATCCCACCGAGGACGGCGCGATCGCCGGCTACGACGTCACCGCGGAATTCCGGGCCAACCAGCAAGCCGAAGTCGAGGGCAACAAGGTCATCGACTGGACGCTGGAGATCGGCGGACAGGTCCTGCGCTGGCGCGAGCCGCCGAAGGTGCTGCGCTGGGAGCCCGGCTCACCGGTCACGCTCACGCTTCGTCTCGCGAAGGATTCGCCGGTCACGCCGGTCGCGGACATGAACCAGAGCGCGATGCAGGTGGAAGGCAAGGCGGTGGTCTATCGATTCACCGATCCGTGGGCGCTGCTTTCCATGATCCAGCGCCAGCGCGAGCCGGACACCGGGCGCGCGGACGGCCGCTCGCAATTGCTGCGCATGGAGTTTCCGATGAGCGTCACCTCCGACGAAGCCAGGGGGCTGTCGATGGAAGCGCGCTCGCGCGTCTACCTGCGCCTGACCCTGTCTCCCGTGGGCAAGAAAACCCCCTTGTCCTGGCCTGGCATCTTCCCGGTGCGGGCGCCCGAATGGACCGGCCCATAAGAACAATGCAAAGAGAGACCTTCGCCCCCGCCCTCGAACAGATCCTGGCCCCCGTCCCCGGCGGCGAGCCCGGTGGCCCCTCGGTTCGTTACGACCCCGCGTTCCTGGCCCTGCGCAAATCGCGCGAGGAGGACGACGCCAGCCTGCCGATGCGCGAATGGGAACGCCCGCTCACGAAGGCCGATTGGCGCGCCGTGGCCAACGACTGCATGGCCTTGCTGGTCAAGAGCAAGGATCTGCAGCTGGCCGTGTGGCTGTGCGACGCCTGGGTGCGCCAGCACCAGGTCCAGGGCTTCAATGCCGCGGCCGACGTGCTCCTCGGGCTCGTCGAGCGCTACTGGGGGGACTTGCACCCGCCCATCGAGGACGGCGACAGCGAAGCGCGCGTCGCGCCCTTCGTGTGGCTGAACGAAACGCTGCCGCTCACGATCCGGCTGCACGTGCCGCTGGCCTTCCTGCCCGATCGCAAGCCATCCAGCCTGAACCTCGCCGACTGGGAGCAGGTGATCGTCACCAGCAGCCGCGAAGGCGCCGAGGTTCCCTTCACGCGCGAGCAGCTGATCGCCATGGTGGAAGGGCGCAGCCTGTACTGGCTGGCGGACATGCGCGATGACCTGGATCTCGCGCTCGAGAAATGGGATGCGCTCGCGCGAACGCTCGACGAAAAACTGGCCCTCGATGCACCGAGCCTCGGCAAGGTGACCGAGTCGCTGCGCAAACTTCAACGTGCCTGCGTGAGCCTGCTGGACGGGCGCGACCCGCGCGCGCCGGTCCACGTTCCCGTGGCTGACGCGCCGCCCGCAATGAACGACGAGGAGCCTGTCATGCAAGTTGCCGCAGCCCCTTCCGCATCCACCGGCACGGATCGCCATGACGAGCCCGTGTCGCTGCCCAGCGGCGCGATCTCCAGCCGCCAGGAAGCCTATCGGATGCTGGAGGCTGCCGCCGCGTACCTGCAACGCACGGAGCCGCACAGCCCGACGCCCTATCTGGTGAAGCGCGCCGTCACGTGGGGACAGATGTCGCTGGCCGACCTCATGCAGGAAATCCTGCGCGAGGAGGGCGACCTCACGCGTTACTTCTCGCTGTTGGGGTTGAACGTCCCGAGGGACTGAGCCCCCGGGTTCGCGCGGCCCGCGTTCAGGCGGAGCCGAAGGCCAGGAATTTCTCGAAGGCGGTCGAGTCGCCGGTGTGGTGCTCCAGGGCGTGGTTCAACAAGCCGCGCACCGACGTGTTGCTCGCTTCGAGCGGCTTGAACTCGAAGCCCGCGCTGCCCATGTAGCCGCGCCCGAACTGCTTGAGCTTGGTGAAGTACTCGTCGCCGGTGGCGTACGTGGTCTTGCCCACCTCGTCGCCCGCGTCGTTGAACATCTTGAGCAGCACCATCAGGCTGCCGCACACGCCGCTGTTGAGGGTCAACATCGGGATCAGCGGGCTCGCATCGCAACCCTTCTGGTAGAACTTCTTGAAGCGGGGCAGGTCGGTGATGATGCCGCCCTTGCTCTTGTCGAGTTCCGGGTGGAGGATGTCCCGCCCCCCGGTGTTGGCGAGCTTGTAGCCGATCGGGTCCGTGAGACGCATCGTCATCGTCTTGGCTTCGGCCAGCGTCTTCTCGGCCTTGAAGTGCCCCCGCGCTTCCTTCAGGAAGTCGCTGATCTTGGACTGCTCCCAGATGCGCCAGATGAACTTCACCATCCATTCGATGCCGGTGACGAGCGCGGAGACCAGGCTGCCCGCGCCGGGCAGGAATACGGCGAGCGCCGTCGACGCGACGCCCTTCAGGATCGTCCACAGGCCCGCGAACAGGCCCTTGGTCATGCAGGCTTCGATGCTGTTGGCGAGCAGTTCCGGGTGGCCGGGGTTGATGTCGATCTTGCGGCGCAGCAGCCAGGTGCCGATGCGGTCCTTGGCAGCCTTGATGGTCTGCATCAGGCCCTGGCCGATGTCCATCGCGCCGCCGATCAGCGGCGCCGCGCTCTCCAGGCATTTGCCGACGACGAATTTGATGATCGTGCCCACCACCTTGCCGCTGACGTTCCACGCCCACTCGCCGTCGGCGAGGATCTTCGACTTGATCCAGTTGAACAGGTCCGTCACGGCGTTGATCAGCAGCACGCGCAGGTTGTTGAACACATCGACGATCACGGCGCCGACCTGCATCACCGCCGTCCCGGCGATGGTGTAGGGGTTGAGCATGAGCAGCGGGTCTTCCGCGATCATGTCGAAGGCGCCCCGCGTGCAGGGGAATCCGGGCAGCACGCGCTTGGCCGTCGGCGCTTCGCGGTAGACCTTGAGGATCGCGGGATTGTTGCCGCCGGGCCGGTACGCAGGGTTGTGGACCGCGCCGAAACGGGAATCGGTGGTGAGCTTGGTGCCGGTCGAACTGGTCGCGCCGGTCGCGATCTGGAACGGCAGCGTCCCGCCCTGGCTCACGTCGCTGGCCTTGATCTTCTTGAGCGCCCCCAGATCGAACGTCTTCTCCGCCTTGTCGGCGTCCTTCAGGTAATCGAAGTTCGTCGACATGACACCGCCCACGGCCCCACCCACGGCGCCTACGCCCTCGAGCCCGATCGACAACTTGTTCATGTCGATGTCGATATTGCCCAGCAGGTACAGCACGCCGTAGCGGGAATGGGGGATGTCGGTCGCCTCCAGCGCCGCCTGCGCACGCGTCTTGGGCGTGGCGTAAGCGGCGCCCAGCGTGTCGTGCACGTACTTCATGAGTCCGCCGCTCACCTTGTCGCGGTCGGAGCGGCGCCAGTCGCCGCCCTTCTCGCGCAAATAGGCCGTGAGCTCGTCGTAGAGCGCCTTGCCCTTGACGGCGTTGCGCGTGTTCTCGTAGAACGCCGCGTAGGCGTCATCGACCTTCTTGGTCGAGGCGCTGCGGCTGCTCATGCGAAGGGAAGTGCGGTCACGCCACTCCGACGGGCTGACGATGGTCAGCGGCCCTTTGTGTCCCATGGTGGTACTCCTGTGCGGACGCGGCGCCGTGCGCCGGTTCATTCTTGCGTCCGGCTTTTATACCCGAGCGCTGTGGCGCGTACAAGGAAGGAAGAACCCGGAACGGGTAAAGCGGGAAATGTTGGCGTGGCCGTGGCAAGTGGAGCGCGCCTTCGAATGCGCCCTGCGTCAGGGACGCAGCTGCGACGTCTGCCCCACCCGCGCAAGCGTGACCGGATCCAGCAACACCTCCCGCGGCTGGTCGGCGGAAGTGATCGTCAGCGTCACGGCGCTGCTGGCGTGTGGCGTCCTGTCGAACTCCAGGCGCAAGACCGCGGTTCGCGTTTCCCCCCGCAGCACCGCGCTGCCCGGGACGCGGACAACGAAGTCAGTCCCGGGCTCGCTCCACTCGCCCTTGAAGGCGAGGAGCTCGTCCGCGACCAATTCGACCTGGCCGTCCTCGATCCGCAGGTTGAGCGCGAGAAACGCACCGGGATCCGCGCCTCCGACCGACCCGCCACCCACCGAGCCGGAGAAATTGAAAGCCATCAGCGGTCCGGTGCCGGTGCCGCCGCTGCCGGGCCCACAGGCCGTAAGCGCCATAAGCGAGAGGAGCAGGAGGGTTCGGGCATGGCGCAGCGCTCGCTCAAGAAGGTCGATCATGGTCGTCGGAGGCGAAGAAGTAGGCGCCGAACCGCACGCGATGGATCCGCTCGGAGGCGGGGGCATGGAGACGGTCATGCTCGAAGCGCGCCTGCGCCTGGCGCATGACCGTCTTGAATTGCTCGCGCCAGGCTTGGGCGCAAGCGCGGTGCAACTGTTGGACCGAGTCGGCCGTGAGGTCCTGCGAGAACACTGCCTGCTCGAGGTAGTTGTGCCCGCCTTCCAGGTTGAGGGCCGCGGCGCATGCGTGATCGTGCAGGTTGTCGCCAAGGAGTGACGCCATTTCGGGAAAGCCTTCCCGCGGGACGAAACCAGGCGCAAGGAGGCGGACCTTGTCACCCGCTTCGTCCGCCATGCCCAGGCGCACGAGCTCGTCAAGCACCGCGCGGGGGCGCACGTCGCTGCTCATGCCGGCCACCAACGCTTCGAAACTCGGCGCCGTGCCCGAGCGCGGCAGCACCAGCGGTTGCCCGTCCTTCGCCTGATAGCGCGAGGCCGTCAGCCAGCGGCTCGCGACCTCGCTCGCCATGTTCATCGGCGCTTCGATCGCAATGCGCGAGCCATCGAGCTGGCCGAGGGCGCGTACGTCGCGCCGGTGAACGCCGGACAGCAGGCTGAGGGCGCTGTCCGTCTGTTTCTTCCCGGTGCGGTTCAACTCGTCGGCGGCGACTTCGAGGAAGAGCTGCTTCAGGGCGGAGGCGAACGCCGGATACGCCACCCCGTGGCGCAGCAACAGGCGCGCAAGGGGCTTGATGGCCCGCAGGACAGCGCAGAGTACGACGGCGGGTCTGGTGGGCATGAAATCCAATGTGCTACATTCATCAATTAGTGGGAAATTATCCCACAAAAAATCGAACCTCACGGGAGATTGCTCGACATGAAGAAGCCGACCGACAACATGGTGCTGGCCGCCGTCCTGGCTACGGCGCTGGCACTCGTGAATGCACTGACCTCGATGCTTCACGAGGTGGGAAAGATCCTGCAGTTGTTGTTCGGCTAGCCCTATCATCGGCCGATGGGTTCGACATCGCCGCCTGGTGGCCGGGGGATTCCGCGCGCCGCGTGGGCGATTCTGGCCGGAGCCTCCCTTCTTCTCACGATCGGAATGGGTGTGCGCCAGAGCCTGGGCATTTTCATGCCCGGCATCACGCGCGGCATCGGCATCTCGGTGGCCGATTTCACGCTGGCGATCGCCGTCCAGAACCTGAGCTGGGGACTGCTCCAGCCGTTCGCGGGCGCGCTGGCCGTTCGCATCGGTTACGGCAGGCTCATGATCTCCGGCGCGCTGATCTATCTCGCTGGGCTTCTGGTGTTGACCACCGCGCAAGGCGCGACCGCCGTGATGATCGGCGCGGGGATCGCGATCGGGCTGTCGATGGCGTGCGCGGGTCCGGCGATCGCGATGGCTGTGGCCGCGCGGGCCGTGCCGCCGGCTGTGCGCAGTACGGTGCTGGGCATGGTGTCCGCCGCGGGTTCGCTGGGCGCCATGATCGCGGCTCCCATCGGCCAATCGCTGATGCAGCATCAGGACTGGCGGTGGGGCGTCGCGGGTTTCGCCGTGCTGGCGGCGCTCATGATTCCCGCCGCGCTCGCAGCGGGCCGGATCGACCGCATCGCCGCGCCGGCACAGGATCCGTCCGATCAGCTCAGCGCTCTCGGCGCGGTCAGGGTGGCCCTCGCGAATCCTTATTTCGTCGTGATGGCGCTCGCGTACTTCGTCTGCGGCATGCAGCTCATTTTTCTCACCACGCATCTGCCTTCCTACCTGGACCTGTGCGGCATGGACCCGATGCTGAGCGCGCAGGCGCTGGGCATGATCGGCGCCTTCAACGTACTGGGGAGCCTGTTCTTCGGCTGGGCAGGCGGTAAGTGGAACAAGCTCCTGCTGCTGGGGGCGATTTACTTCATCCGCTCGCTGGCGCTGTGCTGGTACTTCATCGGCACCGCAACGCCATCGACGACCCTCGTGTTCGCAGCCATCATGGGGTTCCTCTGGCTTGGCGTGAGCCCTCTGATCCAGGGATGGATCGTCGATACCTTCGGGTTGAAGTGGCAGGCCATGCTGGGCGGCGTTGCGTTCGTCAGCCACCAGTTCGGCAGCTTCGTCGGTGCGTACGGCGGCGGCATGCTTTTCGTCGCGATGGGCAACTACGACACGGCGTGGAAGATCGGAGTCGGCGTGGGGCTGCTGTTTGGCGCCATGCAAATGGCGGCTTCGCTCAAGGCAGGTTCGAAGCCGCGGCTGCCGCCGCTCACGGCTGCGTGAGAACTCGAAGGTGCGATGTGGTGCGGCTGGCGGGGATCGAACCCACGACCCTTGGCTTCGGAGGCCAATACTCTATCCACTGAGCTACAGCCGCACGGAGGAAAACGGATTGCGAGCGCGCATTATCCGCCATGCGCGGGACACCGCTCTCGCGTCCGCCCGCGGCCCGGTCGCCCGATGGCCCACAGCTATAATCTAAGGTTGATTTGCAACGCCCCGCCATTTTGAGGACGCCATGAGCGATAGCATGCAGGAAGAAGCCCACACCGGCCCGATCAAGACCCCCCAACAGCTGCTGCTCGCGGTGTTTTTCTCGTTCGTCGCTCCCGTCTTCATCATCATCGGCCTGGTGGCCTATGTGGTCGCCGAGAACAAACCGTCAGGCAGCACTCAGGCCGAGAGCCATGCGCTCGGCGGCGTCACCACGCAGGACCTCGACCGTGGCGTGGCCGAGCGGATCCGCAAGGTCGGCGCCGTCGAGATCCGCGATGCCAACCGCGCGCTCAAGAGCGGCGAGGAAGTCTTCAAGGCCCAGTGCACGACCTGCCACACACCGGGCGCGGCCGGCGCTCCCAAGATCGGCGACGCGGCCGCATGGGGTCCACGCATCCGCACCGGCTTCGACGCCCTGGTGAACTCGGCGCTGAAGGGCAAGGGCGCGATGCCCGCGCAGGGCGGTGGCGATTTCGACGATGTCGAGGTTGCACGTGCCGTCGCCTTCATGGCCAATGCCGGCGGCGCGAAATTCGCCGAGCCCAAGGCTCCCGCCGCCGCGCCAGCCACGGCCGCCGCATCCGGGGCCGCCACCGTCGAAGCTGCAGCGCCCGCTGCTGCTGCCGCACCTGCTGCCACGACAGTTGCGGCCGCTGCTCCCGCCGCGCCCCAGGCTGTCGCTGCCGGTGGCGGCGAAGCCCTCTACAAGCAAGCCTGCTTCGCCTGCCACGCGACCGGCGCGGCCAATGCCCCGAAGTTCGGCGACAAGGCGGCCTGGGCTCCTCGCATCAAACTGGGCGTTCCGGCGCTGGTGCAAAGTGCGATGCACGGCAAGGGCGCGATGCCTCCGAAGGGCGGCAGCAACGCTTCGGAAGCCGACCTGCGCGCCGCGGTGGAATACATGGTGAACGCGGCGAAGTAACACCGCGCTCGGGGCACCTTCGAAGGCCGGTTTCTAGACCGGCCTTTTGCTTTCCTGGCGGGGAGGCTGCAATGCAGCCGGGCTGGTGATGAAGCCGAAGCGGGATGGCAGGTCGGCGGCCTGCACGTCCTGGGGTACCCATAGGCCTTGCTCAATGGCTTCCGCCGCCAGACCCACATCCAGCGTGTGGACGAGGCCGAAACCCATATCGCAATCGAAGTACAAGCGCCCGCCTTCGTCCACCCAGCAGGATCGCGGCTGCGCGGCCTGCCCGGTGTGGGCGGTCACGGAAAAATCCGAACCAATGCGCCACACGAAAGGCGCGGCCTCCAGCTCGACGTACACGCGCTGCGGCCCGTTCTGGAAGAACCACTGGCCCTTCTCATCGTGGTCGTAGTTGCGATGGATGAAGTCCACCAGCTTCTCATGGCGCAGCAAAGAACCCTTGAGCTGCGGGAACGCCCCGGCAGCTTGCGTGCGGTCGTCGCGCATGTACCAGTTGCCGCGCGCATCCAGCCCCAGCCAGCCGAAGCAGTGCGGCACATTGGGCCATTTCGCGAGGGCCTGTCGAACGATGTCGTCCATGGTCTCGATTATCCGGCGCGCACAAATAAAAAGGCGCCGCATGCGGCGCCTTGCAAACAGCACATCCGTTGGGACACGCCGAAGTAATCATTCTGTGTTCTAGGTTTGTCTCCTCGGTCCCTCGCTCCTCGCTGACCTGTGGGTCCGCTGTCGAAGTGCATGGACTCTAAGCTTTGCACTTCATCAGTGCATCGGGATTTTCCCGCCCCGCATCGCCGCGTGCATCACGGGCCGCGCCGGTGCAACTCGTAAGAACACGTAGCAACTGGCATGACTTATGCAAATGCCCGGCTGTTGGGCATTCACAAAGGATAAGAGCCATGCGCATTGCAGCGAACCTTCTCGCATTCGTTTTCTGTTTATGGCTGCACGGTGTGGCGTGGAGCCAGGCTCCAGCAGTCGCCTCCGCCCCCGCCGCGAGCGATTCCCCGGTTGTGCTTGCGGCTCCAGCGTCCGGTGCATCCGCTGCGCAACTCCCGGTGCCGGCACCGGCCGATCCGGCGCCCGCCTTGGGCGCGGCCGCCAAGCCCGCACCGCCAGTGCCACCCGCGCCAATCACACGCCCCACTTTGGTGGGCACCGACACGCTGAACGGGGCCGACACGGCGTGGATGATGACCTCCACCGCGCTCGTGCTGCTCATGACGCTGCCCGGTATCGCGCTGTTCTATGCGGGCATGGTGCGCAAGAAGAGCGTGATCAACACGATGGCGTGCGTGGTCGCGATCTCGGGCCTGGTCAGCATGCTGTGGTTCGCGGTGGGCTACTCCTGGGCGTTCACGCCCGGCAACGGCTTCATCGGCGGCAACACGCGGCTGTGGTTCAGCGGCATGGAATACCTGAAAGATGCCAACAAGGTGTTCGTGAGCCATGTGGCGCCGAACATCCCGGAGTCGGTGTACTCGATGTTCCAGCTCACGTTCGCGATCATCACGGCTGCGCTCGTCGTCGGCTCCTTCGTCGAGCGGATGAAATTCTCCGCAATGCTCTGGTTCATCACGCTCTGGTCGCTCTTCGTCTATGCGCCGATCGCGCACTGGGTCTGGGAGCCGGGCGGTTGGCTCGCGCAACTGGGCGCTCTCGACTTCGCGGGCGGCTCTGTGGTGCACATCAACGCGGGCATCTCGGGCCTCGTCTGCGCATACTTCCTGGGACCGCGGCGCGGCTACGGCCGCGAAGCCTTCGAGCCTTTCAACCTCGGGCTGACCATGGCCGGCGCGGGCCTGTTGTGGGTCGGCTGGTTCGGCTTCAATGCCGGCTCGGCCGTGGCCGCCGATGGCCGCGCGGGTATGGCGATGCTGGTCACGCACATCGCCGCCGCGGCGGGCGCGATGTCATGGATGTTCGGCGAGTGGGTGATCCGCGGCCGGCCTTCGTTGCTGGGGCTCTGCTCCGGTCTCGTGGCGGGCCTCGTCGCGATCACGCCGGCCTCCGGCTTCGTCACGCCGACTTCGGCATTGCTGATCGGTGTTGTCGCCGGCCTCGCCTGCTACTGGGGCGCGACGGCGCTCAAGCGCCTGCTGCGCGCGGACGACTCGCTCGATGTGTTCGGCGTCCACGGCATCGGCGGCATCGTCGGCTGCCTGATGACGGGCCTGCTCGCGAGCAAGAGCGTGTCGGGCGTGGAGGGCAGCTTGCTGACGCAGGCGATCGACGCGGGCGCCGTGCTGGTGTACAGCGGCGTCATGACCGCGATCCTGCTGCTCCTCACCAAGTGGATCGTCGGCCTGCGCGTGGACGAGAACTCCGAGCAGACCGGGCTGGACATCTCGCAGCACCGGGAACGCATCACGGCCTGATTTCAACCGCACGAATTTCGCCAGGAGGCCCGCCATGCTGGTCAGCCAGAAAATCGCCATCGCCGCCCATCTGCATGTGCTGCTGCGACGCAAGACCGGGCGCGTCACGGACACCGAGTGGATGGCCGTGAACCTCGAATACGCCATGGAGATCATCCGCTTCGCGCGAGCCAAGGCGTTGGAGGACGGTCACGTGGAACTGGCGGAATGGGCGGAGAAGCTCGAGAAGGCAGTGCTGGAGCCCACGCCGGAGAGGCGCGTGCCGCTGGCGCAGACCGCCGCGCAACTGCTGCGCGAACGCTCGCAGCCGGCCGCGCCGGTCGAGGCGCACGGGCAAAACGGTCATGCGCACAGCGGCTTCCCCGGTACGTCGACGTTCGGCGATACCGGCTTCGCCGATTCGCAGCTTGACCCGGCGAAAGTGAAGCCCAGGGACCCGAATGCGCCGCGCTACGTCGGCGGCATCCGCTGAGGGGATGTGGACTCAAGCGGCGGCGTCGCGCCGGATCCAGGCGGCTGCCTTCTCCGCCATCATCAATGTCGGCGAGTTCGTGTTTCCGCTCGTGATGGTCGGCATTGCGCCCGCGTCGACGACGCGCAGGCCCGCGACACCGCGCACGCGCAACTGCGAATCCAGAACTGCCGTCGCGTCATCGTCGCCGCCCATCTTCGTGGTGCCCACGGGATGGAAGATGGTGGTGGCGATGTCACCGGCGAGGCGCGCCAGTTCGTCGTCGCTCTCGAACTCCACGCCGGGCTTCCACTCCTGCGGCCGGAACTTCGCCAACGCGGGCTGCGACACGATGCGGCGTGTGACGCGCAATGATTCCGCCGCGACCTTGCGGTCCTCCTCCGTGCTGAGATAGTTGGGCGCGATCGCCGGCGCATCCTCGAAACGATTGCTGCGGATGCGGACACTGCCGCGGCTCGTCGGATTGAGGTTGCACACGCTGGCCGTGAACGCATTGAAGTCGTGCAGCGGCTCGCCGAACGCGTCCAGGCTGAGGGGCTGCACGTGGTATTCGATGTTGGGATACTCGCGATCCGGTGAACTGCGAGTGAACGCACCGAGCTGCGACGGCGCCATGCTCATCGGCCCGCTGCGCTTGAGCGCGTACTCGAGCCCGATCTTCGCCTTGCCCCACCACGTATTCGCCAGTGTGTTGAGCGTGGTGACACCGTCGACCTTGAACACCGCGCGGATCTGCAGATGGTCCTGCAAGTTCTCGCCGACGCCGGGTAGATCCTGCACCACTTCGATGCCGTGCCGCGCCAGCAGGTCCCCCGGGCCGATGCCCGAGAGCTGCAGGATTTGCGGCGAGCCGATGCTGCCCGCGCACAGCAGCACTTCACGCGCGGCCGTTACGGTCGTCATCTCCTGGCCGGTCCACACGTGCGCGCCGGTGCAGCGCTTGATGCCGTCGGGCTGCTCATCGATCATGAGGCGCGTCACCTGCGCCGACGTCCACATCTCGAAGTTCGGGCGGCCGTAGCACTTGGGCCGCAGGAAGGCCTTCGCGGTGTTCCAGCGCCAGCCGTCTTTCTGGTTCACCTGGAAATAGCCGACGCCCTCGTTGTCGCCGCGGTTGAAATCCTCGCTGTGCGGCACGCCCGCTTGCTGCGCCGCCTGCGCGAACGCATCGAGGATGTCCCAGCGCACGCGCTGCCGCTCGACACGCCATTCGCCGCCGGCGCCGTGCAAGGCGTCGGCGCCCTTGTAGTAGTCCTCGTGCTTCTTGAAGTCGGGCAGGCAGTTGTCCCAGGTCCAGTTCGCGTCGCCCACGTCTCGCGCCCAGCCGTCGTAGTCGCGCGACTGGCCGCGCATGTAGATCATCCCGTTGATGCTGGAGCAGCCGCCGAGTGTCTTGCCGCGCGGATAGCGGAGCCTGCGGCCGTTCAGGCCCGCGTCGGGTTCGGTGTTGTAGAGCCAGTCCGTGCGTTCATTGCCGATGCAGTAGAGATAACCGACCGGGATGTGGATCCAGTGGTAGTCGTCCTTGCGGCCGGCTTCGAGAAGGAGCACGCGCTTGGATGGATCGGCGGACAGGCGGTTCGCCAACAGGCAACCCGCCGTGCCGCCGCCGATGATGATGTAGTCGAAGTCCGGATCGCTCAAATCATTGCCCCCACGCTCCCCGCTGCGCGTGGTTCGCTGCCCCCCGAGGGGGCCCTCGCGCCTTGGGGCGGCCCGGCGGCGCTCATGCCATGACCTCGCCTGTGCCCGATTTCATTTATCTGGCTTCGCAGAGTCCGCGGCGCAGCCAGCTCTTGGAGCAAATTGGCGTGCACCATGCATTGTTATTGCCCGATGCCGAAGAAGATTCGGAAGCGCTGGAAGTGGTGAT
>JAZKIF010000102.1:0-19949 GCA_040385005.1 Pseudomonadota bacterium | reverse complement strand
CGGCGGCGCTCATGTCGCGCCGCATCACTTGGCTGTGGGCATGACGAACTCGGCCCCTTTGCCGATGCTTTCCGGCCAGCGCTGCATGATCGATTTCTGCTTCGTATAGAAGCGCACGCCTTCCTCGCCATACGCATGCATGTCGCCGAAGAGGCTCTTCTTCCAGCCGCCGAAACCATGCCACGCCATGGGCACCGGGATCGGCACGTTGATGCCGACCATGCCGACCTGCACACGCCGCGAGAACTCGCGCGCCACGTTGCCGTCGCGCGTGAAGCACGAGACGCCGTTGCCGTACTCGTGCGAGTTGATCAGTTCGGTGGCGGCGGCGAGGTCTTTCACGCGCACGCAACCCAGCACCGGGCCGAAGATCTCTTCCTTGTAAATCTTCATCTGCGGCGTGACGTTGTCGAACAGCGTGCCGCCGATCCAGAAACCGTTGTCGCAGCCCGCGCCGGCCTTCGCGGCCTGGAACTTGCGCCCGTCGACCACGAGCTTTGCGCCTTCGCCTTCGCCGACACCGATGTAGCCCGCGATGCGCTGCTGCGCCACGCTGCTGACGATCGGGCCCATCTCGGCGTCGAGCTCCTTGCCGTCCTTGATCTTGAGAGCTTGCGTGCGCTCGGCCAGCATCGGCATGATCCGGTCGGCCGCGTCGCCGACGAGCACGGCGAGCGAGATCGCCATGCAACGCTCGCCGGCGGAGCCGAACGCCGAGCCGATCAGCGCATCGACGGCCTGGTCCATGTCGGCGTCGGGCATCACGACCATGTGGTTCTTCGCGCCGCCCAGCGCCTGCACGCGCTTGCCGTGGCGCGCGCCGGTTTCGTAGATCTTCTGCGCGATGGCCGTGGAGCCGACGAACGAGATCGCCTTCACATCCGGATGCTCCAGCAGCGCATCGACCGCGTCCTTGTCGCCCTGCACGACGTTGAAGACGCCATCGGGCAGGCCCGCTTCCTTCAGCAGCCGCGCCATGATCAGCGAAGCGGTCGGGTCCAGTGGGCTGGGCTTGAGGATGAAGCAGTTGCCGGCTGCGATCGCGACCGGGTACATCCACATCGGCACCATCACCGGGAAGTTGAACGGCGTGATGCCGGCGACCACGCCGAGCGGCTGGCGCATCGTCCAGTTGTCGATGCCGGTCGAGACCTGGTCGGTGTAGTCGCCCTTGAGCAGTTGCGGGATGCCGCACGAGAACTCGACGATGTCGATGCCACGTGTCACTTCGCCTTGCGCATCGGTAAACACCTTGCCGTGCTCGGCGGTGATCGCGTGGGCGAGCTCATCGCGGTGGCGGTTGAGCAACTCGAGAAACTTGAACATTACGCGGGCGCGGCGGATCGGCGGCGTGTCGGCCCATGCGGGGAAAGCAGCTTGCGCGGACGCGACCGCCGCGGCGACTTCGGCGCTGTTGGCCAGTGCCACCTGGCCGGACACGGAGCCGGTAGCGGGGTTGAACACATCGGCGCGGCGGCCGCTCTGCCCGGGGACGACCTTGCCGCCGATCCAGTGTTCGATGGAGGCGGTGGCGGCGTTTTGCGGGGATTTGTCGGGAGCGTTCATGGCTACAACTTTCTTCAATCTGGACAGCAGCCCCAGCGGGGGCAGGAGCCCTCCAGAATACCGCTTTCCACCCGGGGGACGCACCGGGTCCAGCCCTAGACCCCCCAGCTGGCCGGCACTTGCACGGGGATGTCCAACAGGATCTGCGCCATGCCCTTGCCCAGCGGGTCGTTGCGCAGCGACGCCATGCCGCCGCCATCGAGCGCGCGCGTGCACAGGAAGTTCATCGCCTTGATGCCGGGCACGTCGAAGCGGGTGACCGTGCCGCGCACGAGGTGCGCGAGCCATTGCGCGACGCGGGCTTCGGTGAGCTGCTCGCGCAGCACGGGCAGGAATTCCGGTCGCCGTGCGATGACGCCGATGTTCGAGTTGTCGCCCTTGTCGCCGCTGCGGGCCCACGCCACGCGGATCAAAGGCACTTCGACGAGCGGCCCGGCGGAGGCGATGGCTGATACGTCGGCGGTGGCGTCCTGCGGCTCAGGCACCGCTGACTGACCCGCTGGAATGGCGACGCGCGCCGAGTTGCCATCCATCGCGACTTCAACCGGCAGCCTTGCCTTGTCGATGAGAAACGCGAACTGGCGCACTGCCGGCGCAGGGCGGGGCCGGCCATCCGCCCCCGTCGTGCCCGGTGCCCACGACGTCCCCGCCGGCGCGATCTCGCGCGCGAACAGGTCCAGCGCCGCCTTCTGCGGATGCATCACCGCGACACGCAGCACAACCTCGCGGACATCCGCGGCCTTCGCATGCGGCCCGTAGTTGCCGGCTTCCGAACCGAGCACCTCGATGAGCGAGCGGCTGTAGTCGGCGAGGCCCTGTGCAAGAAACAGCAAGCGTGTTCTCTCCAGAATCGCTTCCCCCGTACGACGTGCCTTGCGTGCCGCGTCGCGACCCACGATCGTCAATTGCGCGCTGCAACGAAAACCGTCCATGAACGTGGAAGACACTTTGTACGCGGGTCCCGGCGCGAGCCCTCGCGCTCCTTCGACCCGCACCCGGTCTTCGCCTGCCTGCGTGAGCCGTACCTGCGTGAAATCGCAGGTGACGTCGGGCAGCAGGTAGCGGCGTGGATCGCCGATCTCGTACAGCATCTGCTCGGCGATCACCGCGCAATTCACCAGCCCGCCGGTGCCGGGCGGCTTGGTGGCGACGAAGCTTCCGTCCTCGACGCACTCGACCACCGGATAGCCGATGCCGGCCCAATCGGGCACTGCTTCCCAGTCGGTATGCAGGCCACCCGTCGCCTGGCAGCCGCACTCGATGATGTGACCGGCGAGGCTGCCTTGCGCGAGCCGGTCATAGTCATCCGCGGCCCAGCCGAATTCATGCATCAGCACGCCGAGCGTCACGGCGCTGTCGACACAGCGTCCGGTGAGCACGATCTGCGCGCCCGCAGCCAGCGCTGCCTTCACCGGCAGCGCGCCGAGGTAGGCGTTGGCCGTGAGCAATCTCCCGGGCAGCGGCGCGCCGGTTTGCATCTCGACGACAGGTTCGCCGCGCAGTTGCCCAACGAGCGGCATGACGTCGTCGCCGAGAACCACCGCGACCTTGACCTCGACGCCCAAGTCTTGCGCGAGCACCGCGATGGCCGCCGCGCAGGCCTGCGGGTTCACGCCGCCCGCATTGCTGACGAGGCGGATGCCCTGGTTGAGCGCGTCGCGCAGGATGGCCTTCAACGTGACGGTCACGAAGTCCGTCGCGTAGCCCAGGGACGCATCCTTGGCGCGCTGGGCGGCCAGGATCGACATCGTGAGTTCGGCCAGGTAGTCGAACACCAGGTAGTCGACCTGGCCGAGCTGCACGAGCTGCGGTGCGCCCACGCTGCTGTCGCCCCAGAAGCCGGAGGCGCCGCCAATACGTATGGTTTTGGTGTTTTCGCTCATCCGTTTTCCTCGTCGCTGCCGAGTTATACCCGTTAGGATGGCGGGTCCATCTGGAAGTACCCCCCGACCCTACATGCCGGACACCACTCCCCGCATCGAGCAGCAGCCCGCAGCGGATGGGTCACGCCTGCAAGTGCTGGGGCAGTGGACGGCGGCGCAGTTCGCGCGGCCGAAGCTCCTCAAGTCTTTGACCGCCAGCTTGAAGGACATCGACGCCCGGCAAGGATGGGACCTGAGCCACGCCGACCAGCTCGACCATATCGGCGCCCAGCTCCTCTGGGACCATTGGGGCCGCGAGTGGCCGCAGCAGCTCGACCTGCTTCCGGCGCAACGCGCGGTCATGGACCGGGTTGCGAAGTTCACGGTCGATCCGCCGCGTCCGCGCAAGGCGACCTGGCTCGGCGCCTATCTCGCGGTGGGCGGCGCCGTGCTGCGCACGATCGGCCATCTACGCTCCTTCGTGCGCCTGATCGGTCAGTTGTCGATCAACCTCGTGCGCCTCGCGCGCGCGCCGCACGAAGGGCCATGGCGCGATCTGTCCGGCCACCTCTATCGCATCGGCGCGACGGCGATGCCGATCACCGCGCTGGTCGGATTCCTGATCGGGGTGGTGCTCGCGTACCTCACGTCGCAGCAACTTCGTCAATTTGGCGCCGACGCATACATCGTCAACATCCTCGGGATCGCGCTCATTCGCGAACTCGGGCCGATGCTGGCGGCCATCCTGATCGCGGGGCGCTCGGGATCGGCAATCACCGCGCAGATCGGCGTGATGCGCGTGACGGAGGAGCTCGATGCGATGCGCGTGATGGGGATCTCGCACAGCTTTCGCCTCGTGATGCCTCGCGCGATGGCGCTCGCCATCGCCATGCCGCTCATCAGCGTGTGGACGACGCTGTCCGCGCTGGCGGGGGGCATGCTCGCCGCCGACATTGCGCTGGGCATCTCGCCGACGTTTTTCCTGAACGCGCTTCCGCAGGCTGTGAGCCTGGGCAACCTGGGACTGGCCTCCAGCAAGTCGGTGTTGTTCGGAATATTGATCGCGCTGATCGGCTGCCACTTCGGCTTGCGGGTCAGGCCGAACACGCAAAGCCTCGGCGAGGGCACGACGGCGTCGGTGGTGACTTCGATCACCGTCGTGATCCTCGTGGATGCGCTCTTCGCGGTGCTGTTCAAGGACGTGGGCATCTGATGGCGGTCGAACTCGCCGGCTCCTACCTTCCCGCCAGTGGCGCGCCCATGGTGGACATCCGCAAGCTGTGGACGGTGTTCACATCGCCTGAGCGCAAGTCCGTCGTGCACGAGAACCTGGATCTGTCGGTGCAGCGCGGCGAAGTGTTGTCGCTCGTCGGCGGATCGGGCACCGGCAAGACCGTGCTGCTGCGGCAGATCCTCGGGTTGGAGGTGCCCTCGAAGGGCGAGATCTTAGTGCTGGGCCAGCCCGTGGCGCAGATGGGGCAGAAGGGCGCCGCCAGCCGCATCGGCATGCTGTTCCAGCATGGCGCGTTGTTCTCCGCCTTCAGCGTGCTGGAGAACATCGCCTTCCCCTTGCGCGAACTGAAGACGATCCCGCCGGCGCTGGTGCGCGAAGTGGCGATGGTCAAGCTGCAGATGGTGGGTCTCAAGCCCGAGGACGGGGACAAGATGCCGGCGGACTTGTCCGGCGGCATGATCAAGCGGGCCGCATTGGCGCGCGCGCTCATCATGGACCCGCCGCTCTTGCTGCTGGACGAGCCCACGGCGGGCCTGGACCCCGAAAGCTCCGACGGGTTCGTGACGCTGCTGCGGTCGCTGCACCGCGACCTCGCGCTGACGGTGATCATGGTCACGCACGACCTGGACACGCTGTTCGAGCTCTCGACCCGTATCGCGGTGCTGGCGGACAAGCATGTGATCGTCGCGGCGCCACCGAAGGAAGTGATCGCGTTCCAGCATCCGTTCATCCACGATTTTTTCCTCGGCGAACGAGGCCAGCGCGCAATGGAGCTACTGCGCGAATACCCGTTCGCGGTGTAGAAAGGAAGTCCTATGGAAAACAAAGCACATGCGCTGGCCGCCGGGATCTTCGTGGTGGTGGTCTCGGCCATGCTGGTGGCGCTCGCCTCCTGGCTCAGCCGGGACACGGGCGAGCGCGATCCCTACGAAATCTCCACGCGCGAAACCGTCACGGGCCTGCAGGCGCAGGCGGCCGTGCGCTATCGCGGCGTGGACGTGGGCAAGGTCGCGTCCATCGGCTTCGACCCCAAGCAGCAAGGCAACGTGCTGATGCGCCTCGAGATCGACGAGCACGCGCCCGTGACCACCGATACCTTCGCGACGCTGAGCTTCCAGGGCGTGACGGGCCTGGCGTTCGTGCAGCTCGATGACACGGGCCAGGCCAATGCGCCGCGCCTGAAACCCGATAATGGCAACCCGCCCCGCATTCCGCTCAAGCCCGGCTTGCTGTCCAAGCTGCAGGCGAAAGGCGAAGTGATCCTGGACCGCGTCGAGGAACTGAGCGGCCGCATGAACCAGTTGCTGGGGGACGAGAACCAGAAAAGATTCGCCAGCACGCTCGACAACCTGAACAACGCAGCGGGTGACGCGAGCAAGCTTGCCAAACGCCTGGACAGCACCGTGTCCACGCGTGTCGACCCGGCGCTGGCCTCCGTGCAAAAGAGCGCCGCCCAGATCGGCCAAACCGCTGCCGACTTCAGCCAGACCGCGAAGCGGCTCAATTCGAAGGATGGACCGATGGATCGTTTGGCCGAAGGCACGGAAGCCCTGTCGCACGCGGCGGACTCGTTCAACTCCGCCACCTTGCCGCGCATCAACCGCGTGACCGAGGAGACATCCCGCGCGGTGCGGCAACTTGGCCGCGCGGTGAACAACGTGAACGACAACCCGCAGTCGCTGATCTTCGGCACCGGCTCCGTGGCGCCCGGCCCCGGGGAGCCGGGCTTCACCGCGAAGGGGGCTTCCAAATGATCGCGACCACCTCGTTCCGCAGTGCTGCCCTCTTGCTGTGTATCGCACTTGCGGCTTGTTCGGCGTTACCGGACAAGCCCGTACGCTCGACGCTGTACGACTTCGGGCCGGTGGCCGAGGCGCCGGTCTCTACTTCCGCGCCGGCCCGTGCGCCGGCGATCGTGCTGGCGGATGTCGAAACCACGGGATCGCTCGACGGCTCGGCCATCCTCTATCGACTGGGCTACGCGGACGATCACCAGCTGCGCCCCTACGCGAACTCGCGCTGGAGCGCGCCGCCGCCGCAACTGATTCGCCAGCGCCTGCGCCAACAGATCGGGCGCGACCGCCCGGTGCTGGACCTGGCGGACAGCGTGGCGCTCGCGCGCAGCGGCGGCGCGTCGCCGCGCGTGCTGCGCATCGACCTCGAAGAGTTCTCGCACTTCTTCGAAACAGAAACGCAAAGCTCCGGCTTCGTGCGCCTGCGTGCCACGCTGATGGACAACACGGCGGGCGGCGAGCAGCTCGTTGCGCAGCGCAACTTCGTCGTGCGCCGTCCCGCGCCGACGCCGGACGCTTCAGGGGGCGTGCGCGCGCTGACGCTTGCAACGGACGCCGCTGCGGCCGAACTTGCACAGTGGCTGCAAGGGGTGCGCTGACGCGCGCCGCTCCGCATGGCTTCGCTATCCCTCGAAGAACAACTGGCCGCCCGCGGGCTGGCGCTGCTCGGCCCGCTCGAGCGCCTCTCCCAGTGCGCGGGACTCATGGAGCAAGCCGCGCTGCTGCGCGATTTCACCGCCGATGAAGCCGACCTGCTGGGCGCGAACATGCAGCTGGTTCGCGCGAAGGCGGGGCAATTGCTCATCGCGGAGGACGAGGCGAGCGACTGGATGATGCTGCTCCTCTCCGGCACCGTCGATGTGGGCAAGCGGCGCATCGCCGCGTCGGACACCGAAGAGGCGGGCGAGGTCACGCGCCTCGCGGTGCTGAAGGAAGGCGCGACGCTCGGCGAGATGTCGATGCTCGACGGCGAGCCGCGCTATGCGAGCTGCTGGGCGCTCTCCGCGGTGGAGGCCGCGGTTCTCAGCCGCTCGGCGGTCAGCCGCTTGATCACGACGCATCCGGGCGTCGGCGCGAAGCTGCTGGTGAAGCTCACGCAGTTGCTTGCGCAGCGGCTGCGCAACACCAGCAGCCAGCTGGTGAAGACGATCCAGAAGAACGCGGC
The DNA here is from genome assembly GCA_040385005.1 of Pseudomonadota bacterium. GTDB lineage: Bacteria > Pseudomonadota > Gammaproteobacteria > Burkholderiales > Burkholderiaceae_C > Ramlibacter. Next base: position 12,329 of record JAZKIF010000102.1, on the reverse strand, counting down.
GAACGCGCCTTAGTGTCCCAGGGCGGGGAACAACTTGAGCAGTCCGACGGCCATCACTTCCACCGCGAGCGCGGCGAGGATGAGTCCCATCAGGCGCGTCATCACGTTGATGCCGGTCTTGCCCAGCACGCGGGCGATCGGGTCCGCCAGGGCGAAGCACAAGGCGGTGGCCAGGCCGATCACGACGCCGTAGCCGACCAGCGCCGCGACCTGGAAGTAGGTTTGCGCGCGTTCGGCATAGATGACGACGGTGGAGATCGTCGCCGGCCCGGTGAGCAACGGGATGGTGAGCGGCACGACCGCGATGCTCGCGCCCATCGCCGCTTTCTCGGCGCCGTCTTCCAGCTCGTTGGTGAGCGGCTTCGCTTCGGCGGGCTGGGCGTTCAGCATGTTCATCGAACTGATGAGCAGCAGCATGCCGCCGCCCACCTGGAAACTCGCCAGCGAGATGCTGAAGAACTCCAGCACTTGCAGCCCAAGCACGGCGCTCGTCGCGATGACGAGGAAAGCACTGAAGGAAGCCGTCACCACCGTGCGATGCCGCTGCTCGGCCGAGAAGCCCTGCGTGTAGTGGATGAAGAACGGCACGATCGCCAGCGGATTCACCACGGCAAGCAGGGTCACCAGCGGCTTGAAGTCCATCAGCGGCCGCCCGAGACGTCGACCAGCGACATCGTCGTGTAGCTCGCCTCGGGCGAGAGCAGCCACACGATCGCCTGCGCCACTTCATCGGCACTGCCGCCGCGCTGCATGGGCACCTGGTGGGCCAATTGCTTCACGCGGTCGGGAATGCCGCCGGAGGCGTGGATGTCCGTTTCGATCAGGCCGGGACGCACTGCGTTCACGCGGATGCCTTCCGCCGCCACTTCTTTCGCGAGGCCGATGGTGAACGTATCGATCGCACCCTTGGCGGCCGCATAGTCCAGGTACTGGCCCGGCGCGCCGAGTCGGGCCGCCGCGCTCGAAACATTGACGATCGCTCCGCCAGAGCCGCCGTGCCGTGTGCTCATCCGGCGCACGGCTTCCCGCGCGCAGAGGAACGAGCCGATCACATTGATGTCGAACATGCGCTTCAGGCGCGCGAGGGTCATGTCCTCGAGCCGCGCCGTCGCGTCCACGACGCCCGCGTTGTTGACCAGGGCGGTGAGCCGGCCCAACTTCGCGTCGATGGTGTCGAACATGGCGAGAACGTCTTCTTCACTGGCGACGTCGCCCGGGATCGCCAATGCCTTGCCGCCCTGCGCCTCAATGGACGCGACCACTTCGGCGGCCGCGTCCGCGCGCGACGTGTAGTTGACGGCGACCGCATAGCCTTTCGCCGCGGCAAGCCGGGCCGTGGCGGCGCCGATGCCCCGGCTGCCGCCGGTGACCAGAAGTACTTGATTCAACTGCTTGCTCCTCGCGTTTTGCTGGCGCGCATTCTTGACGGGATGGCGGTAAGCTTGCACTCGCCTTCCCGCCATTACAGCAAAAGGAGATGCACATGGGTAATTTCATCGACCTGAAGTCCGCTGACGGCTTCACCTTTCCCGCCTACGTGGCGCAGCCTGCCGGCAAGGCGAAGGCGGCCGTCGTCGTGATTCCGGAGATCTTCGGCGTCAACTCGCACATCCGCTCGGTCGCCGATGGCTACGCGGCGCAGGGTTACCTGGCCGTATCGCCATCGACGTTCCATCGCGTGAAGCCCGATGTGGAACTGGGATACACGCAGGACGACATGTCCGCCGGCTTCGCGCTCAAGACCGCGGTGGAAGCGCTGCCCGCGCCGGGCGTGATGCAGGATATCCAGGCCGCGATCAACCACGCGGGGCAAGCCGGCAAGGTGGGCATCGTCGGCTACTGCTGGGGCGGCCTGCTCACCTGGCGCGCGGCCTGCACGCTCGACGGCCTCACCGCCGCGGCGCCGTACTACGGCGGCGGCATGACCACGCCCGACGAGATCGTGCGCAAGCCGAAGGTGCCGGTGATGGCGCACTTCGGCGACCAGGACCACTGGATTTCGCTGGAGAGCGTCGAGGCGTTCAAGAAGGCGCATCCCGAAGTCGAGGTTCACATCTACAACGCCAACCACGGCTTCAACTGCGACCAGCGCGCTTCGTACAACGAGGCAGCGGCCAAGCTGGCGCGCGAACGCACGCTGGCTTTCTTCGCCAGGCACCTGGGCTGAGCGTCATGGCCCGCGGTCCGCGCCTTGCGCGCTGGGCGCTGCTGCTCGGCGCGGTGTGCGTGCAAGCGGTGGCGGCGGACTACGCGGGGCCGCTGTTCGACGCGCATCTTCACTACAACGTCGAGGCCCAGTCGCCGCACCCACTGCCCGACGTGCTGGCGCGCATGAAGCGCAACGGGGTGCGGGCCATCGTCGCGAACTCGCGTCCCAACGACAACTCGAGATTGCTTGCTTCGTCGCCGCTCACGCGGCAAGCGGGCGTGACGGTCGTGCCCTTCGTGCGCCTCTATCGCAATCGCGCGGATTACGACAACTGGTTTCGCGACGAGACCATCCACGAGATGGTGCTCGCCGAACTCGCGCGCGGCACGGCGTCCGGCCCGTTTCGCGGTATCGGTGAATTCCATCTCTACGACAGCAACAACGCGAACGGCCCGGTTGCGAAGAAGTTGATGGCGCTGGCCGACGAGAAAAGCCTTGCGGTGCTCGCGCACGTTGACGACGTGGCGATCGACCTGCTGATGGCCAACACGCCGTCGAAGGGAGAGAAGGTCCGCCTGATCTGGGCCCACACCGGCATCGGCGGCGCACCGGTCTCGAGGGTCGACCAGCTGTTCGCTAAATACCCGCTGCTGATGGGCGAGCTGTCGTACCGCCCCGGCCTCACCTGCGCGGGCGGGAAGCTGTGCCCGGAGTGGCGCGAGCTTCTACTGAAGTACCCCACGCGATTCATGATCGGCTCGGACACCTGGACCAACCAGCGCTGGGAGTCTTACGACGACCTGATGCGCGGCTACCGCACCTGGCTCGGCGACTTGCCGGCGGATACGGCGCGCAAGATTGCGTGGGACAACGGCGCCGGCCTCTTCAATGTGAAAGTCAACCCGTGATCCGACTGCATTACTGCCCCAGCACCGCCGCGATGGTGCCCCACATCGTGCTCGAGGAAATCGGCGCGCCCTACGAGCGCATTGCCGTTGACCGGCAGAACGGCGCGCACAAGCAGCCCGCCTATCTCAAGCTCAACCCGAACGGCCTCATCCCGGTGCTGGAAGACGGCGAGCTGGTGATCTACGAGACTGCCGCGATCGTTGCGCACCTGTGCGACACCAACCCGCAGGCGCACCTCTCGCCTGCCGTCGCCAGCGCCCAGCGCGCGCATTTCTACCAATGGCTCGCGTGGCTCACCAACACCTTGCAGGCCGCGTTGATCGTGTATTTCTATCCCGAGCGCTGGATGAACGAGGGCAATGCCCAAGGGGTCGCGGAATTGAAGTCCAACGCCGAGCGAAAGATCGGCGCGATGCTCGACCAGCTCGATGCGGAACTCGCGCGGCATGGCGGCGATTGGTTCGCGCCCTGGGGCTACAGCGCGCTGGATGCCTATGTCTTCACGCTGTGCCGCTGGACCCGGAACTTCAAGTCGCCGCCGGCGCGCACGCGCCCGCACCTCGGCCCGTACCTGCAACGGATGCTCGCGCGTCCCGCCGTTCAGCGGGTGATCGCCAACGAGCAACTCGCGCCGCCACTCGTCTAGCCCGGCGGGTTCTTCTCCGCGGCAGGTTTTCCGTTGCCGTTGCCATTGCCGGCGCCGCTGAACGCTTCCTCGATTTGCTCGACCAAAGCTTCGGGTCGCGTCGCCTCTTCAAGCGCGCGAACTTCGGGGTCGTTCTTCACGTGCACGCCGACTTTCTTCGCGATCTGGTCCAGCATCTGCAGCATCTTGGTGTTCTCCTGTTCGGAGAGCAGGTTGATCTGCAGGTCCAGCTGGTTGCGCCGGTCGGCGATGCGCATGTCGTAGTTCTGGCTGATGAGGATGAAGGTCGACAGGAAGATCGCCTCCAGCGACACGACCAGCGTGAGGAAGGTGAAGGGATAGGGGTCGAACGGATGGAACCAGGGCAGCGCGTTGTAGCCGATCCACACCGTGAAGAACACGACGTGCAGCACCACGAAGGTCATGCTGCCGCAAAAGCGCGCGATCGCCGAAGCGACGCGATCCGCCGTCGTGCGGCGCGCCATCGCCGCTTCCTCGAGCTTGCGCATCGCCTCGACGTTCTGGCGCGTGACATCTTCGCCCGACCCGGGATGCCGGTAGTTGTCTTCGGCTTCGCTCGCCTTCTCCGCAGGGGCGTGGTGGGTCATCGAAGGTCCTGCTGGAGAGCGCGCTGGAGCGCGAGGGCATCGCCCGCGGCGGCGCCCGATGCGGTGTTGTCGAACATGCACCAGACTTCCGCGCCGCCGCGCTCGGCCATCTGGATGCGCGCGGCCAGCGCGGCGATCACGTCCGGCGGATAGGAGGAGTAGTAGACGCGCGGCGAGCCGTGAAGCCGGAGGTAGACCAGCCCGCGATGGCCGCCGGGCATCGCGCCCGCGTCGTGACGCACGGGGTCGGCCAGCACGCGTGCAACGCGATGGAGCCGCAGCAGCGCGTCGGCCCGCGCGGTGAACCAGGATGCGTGCCGCGGCTCGCATGCGACGCCTCCCTCCCAGTGGGAGCGCAGCGCCTCGAAGAAATCTTCCGCGGCCGGCGGCTGCAATGCGAGACTGGGCGGAAGCTGCACCAGCAGGCACGAGAGCTTGTCGCCCAGCCCCCGAGCCTGCGCGATGAAGTCGGCCAGGGCACTGTCGCAGCCGGCGAGCCGGCTGTCGTGCGTGATCGCCTGCGGGACCTTGACGGAGAAGCGGAAGCCTGCCGGCACGCTTTCGCCCCAGCGCCTGTAGGTGTCGAAGCCGTGGGGACGGTAGAACGACGAGTTGATCTCGCACGCGTTCAGCCGCTGTGCATAGCGCTCGAGATGCGAGCCCTCGGCGCGGAACTCCTCGCGCAAGGACGCGGGCAAACTCCAGCCCGCGCATCCGATCAAAGTCATTCCTTGCGCCATCGGGACTCCAGGAAAGCAAGCAGCGCCTTGAGCGCCGCGCTGTTGTGACGCCGTTGGGCGTAGGCTGCGTAAAGCCAGACGTCCCGCGGCAGGAATCCTTGCAGCACCGATTGCAGGGCGCTGCTGTCCAGCTGCGGCGCGACCACGCTGCGCGGCACGCACATCACGCCGAGCCCCTGCACGGCGAATCCGACCAGGGGCATCGGGTCGGTCGCGTTGATCCGGCTGCGCACGGGCACGATGCAAGGCTCGCCGTCCACCTCGAATCGCCACTCGTGGCCGGCGTCGCGCACGGAAAACGTGAGGGCATCGTGGTCGGCCAGATCTTCCGGATGCGAGGGCACGCCCCTACGTTCCCAGTACGACGGCGCGGCGCAAACGACGAACTCGAGCTGCTGCATCTTGCGCACAATAAGGCTGCTGTTGTCGATCCGCCCCACGCGCAGCGCGATGTCGATGCCTTCGCCCACCATGTCCACGACCTGATTGCTCAGGTCCAGGCTCACGGTCACGTCAGGGTACTGCGCCATGAATTCGGCGAGCAGCGGCGGCAGCTCGTTGTGGCCGAGTCCCTGCGGCGCGGTGAGGCGCACGCGGCCGCTGGGCAGTTTCGAGCGCTGTTGCAGCTCCTGCCGCGTGAGTTCGACCATCTCCATCAGCGGCGCGCTGCGCTCCAGCAGCAAGCGCCCGGCATCCGTCAGGCTCACCGTTCGCGTCGAGCGGTTGAGCAGGCGCGAGCCGAGGCGCGTTTCCAGCTCGGCGACGTATTTGCTGACGTTGGCCTTCGAGACATCGAGGACCTGGGCCGCCATCGAAAAGCTGCCACGACCCGCGACTTCGCGAAACGTGCGGATCAGCTCCAGCGTGTCCATGGCTAGCGGCCGACCCGCGAGATGTAGCGCTTGCGCCAGAAGACCATCAGCACCACCAGCGCCACGAACGCCATCACCCCGAGCATGATCCACATCGCCTCGGCGGAATGGATCAGCGGCAGGTATTCGAAATTCATCCCGAAGAAGCCGGTGATGAAATTCAGCGGCAGGAACACCGCCGTCAGCGCGGTGAGTACGCGCATGATTTCGTTGGTGCGGTGACTGAGCGCGGAAAAATGCAGTTGCACGGCCGTTTCGGCGCTCTGCTCCATGCGCCGCACGTGATGCAGCACACGCTGGATATGTTCGACCACGTCACGTGCGCGGGCCAGCAGGCCATCGCGCTCGGCCTGGCCCATGGCGGGGGACGGCTGCTCGCGCTGCGTGTCCAGCCATTCCTGCATCGCGTCGTTCTGTCCTTCGCACAAGTCCTCCAGCGTGTGCAACGCCGTTCGCGCGGACAAGAGCGCGCGCCAGTCCGAGGCGCGCGCTCGCGGCGCGAGCAGTTGCTGCTGCCAGGCGTCAAGGCCGGTGCTCAATTCCTTGCGCAGATCGAGGTAACTGTCGACCATGAGGTTCAACATGCGCAGCATCAGGTCCGATGTGCCGGTGGGAAGGCGGCTGCGCGCCGCGGCGCTGATGCCTTCGGTTTGCACGGCGTCCGCCAGGAAGCGCTCGATGAACGTTCGGGCCGCGAAGCAGCCCGAAGGGTGCACGGTGACGAGCAGGCGATCGAAGACGACGAATGCGACAGCCTTGGTCTGAACGCGCGTGAAGGCCGCGAGGGGACCTTCGACCGGATGCGCCACGGGCTTTGCCTCGGCTTTCGCTTCCGCGTCGCTCGCGAGCCGCCGGAAGATCACCAGGTCGTAGATCGAGGTGTAGTCGTATTGGGACGGATGCGAGCCGTTGGCCAGATCCTTGACGTGCAGGTCCAGCAGAGGCGAGCCGCCGAGCGTCTGGGCAGCACGCTGCAGCGCGGCGAGTTCGGTCTCCAGCGAATCGCGCTCCACGTAGATCCAGATGAAGCCGTTCGGCGGCGCCGCGTCGGGCACCTGGTCGAGGAAGCGCAGAGTGCCCGAGGCGAATTCGACGATGTGCATGCTTATGCGCGCGGGGGGCAGAGAGCTACACGCAGTGAGCGAACGTGGGGGCTCATAACTTTCTGGCGGCTTCGAGCGCGAAATAGGTGAGGACGCCGTCGGCGCCAGCGCGTTTGAAAGCGAGCAGGCTTTCGAGCATCGCCGCGTCGTGGTCCAGCCAGCCGTTCTGCGCCGCGGCCTTCAGCATCGCGTATTCACCGCTCACCTGGTAGGCGAAGGTCGGCACGCGGAATTCGTCTTTCACGCGGCGGACCACGTCGAGGTAGGGCATGCCGGGCTTCACCATCACCATGTCCGCGCCTTCGGCGATGTCCATGGCCACTTCGCGCAACGCTTCGTCGCTGTTGCCCGGGTCCATCTGGTAGACCTTCTTGTTGCTCTTGCCCAGGTTGCCGGCGGAACCGACCGCGTCGCGGAACGGGCCGTAGAAGGCGCTCGCGTACTTCGCGCTGTACGCCATGATCCGCGTGTGGATGCGGCCTTTGCCCTCGAGCGCCGACCGGATAGCGCCGATGCGCCCATCCATCATGTCGGACGGAGCGACGATGTCCACGCCGGCCTCGGCCTGTGTGAGTGCCTGCTTCACCAACACCTCGACGGTCTCGTCGTTCAGGATGTAGCCCGTGTCGTCGAGCAACCCGTCCTGGCCGTGGCTGGTGAACGGGTCCAGCGCGACGTCCGTCATGACGCCCAGACCGGGAAAGCGGTCCTTCAATTGGCGCACCACGCGCGGCACGAGACCGTCCGGATTCCAGGCTTCGCGGCCGTCGGGAGTTTTGAGGGAGGGATCGATCACGGGGAAGAGCGCCATCACGGGAATGCCGAGAGACTCGCATTCCTCGGCCACCGGCATCAGCAGGTCGGCGCTCAGGCGCTCCACTCCGGGCATGGAAACAACAGCTTCGCGCCGCTGGCGGCCGTCGAGCACGAAAACCGGATAAATCAGGTCGTGGACGGTCAGGCGGTTCTCGCGGACCAGGTTGCGGGTGAATTCATCCCGGCGCAGCCGCCTGGGACGGCCTTGGGGATACGGGGCATGGACACTCATGCGGGAAATTGTCCACCATTCCCCAGCGCGGTGCGGTGCTTGTTCCTTGCTCAGGATCCGGTCAGTCTGGCGTTGCGAGCGGCGCCAACTCAGTGCTGGCCCGTGAATGACGTGGATGACATGTCGCTCCATCGACACGCCTGTCACCGCGCGTCGCTTGTATCCGGCCGGGCGGTTTGTTAAATTACGGCTGGGCGTCTTGACGCTCCCCGCTTTTCCTCCCTGAGCGGGTGCCTTAATGTGTGACAGCAAAAAGGCTTACCACCCCGGCTTTTGAGCCGGGGTTTTTTTTGGCCCACGTAAACTCGCCCGATGCTCTGGGTCAAGTCTTTCCACATCGTCTTTGTCGCGAGCTGGTTCGCGGGCCTGTTCTATCTGCCGCGCATCTTCGTCAATCTCGCGATGGTCCCGGCGCAGTCGGTGGCGGAGCGCGAACGTCTCCTGCTGATGGCCCGCAAACTGCTGAGGTTCACGACGTTTCTCGCCGTGCCCGCGCTTGGGCTGGGCTTGTGGCTTTGGCTGGGCTATGGCATCGGCCGCGGGACCGGATTCGACTGGCTCGGCGCGAAATTCGTCGTCGTGCTGCTTGCCGTCGCCTATCACGCGGCGTGCGTGCTGGAGTTGAAGCGGCTGGCGTCGGGGGCCGGCAGAGGGCATGTCTGGTACCGCTGGTTCAACGAGGCGCCCGTGCTGTTGCTCGCGGCCGCGGTAATCCTCGCGGTGGTGAAGCCCTTCTGACGCCGCCGTCGATGCACAAGACCTCCGCCTGGCCGCTGTCGCAAGCGTATGTGGCGCTGGTCATCTATGCGAGCCTCTATCCATTCGCCGGTTGGCGCGACCAGGGCATCGCGCCCTGGGAGTTCCTGTGGAGCCCATGGCCCAAATACTGGACCGGCTTCGACGTCGCGGCCAACGTCGCGGGCTATGTGCCGCTCGGTTTTCTCCTGGCGCTGAGCTTCCTGCGCCGCGGAAGCCTGCGCGGCGCACCCGTGACCAATCGGGCCGCGGTCGCCGTTTCAGTACTTGCCGCGGGTGTGCTGTCGTTCTGCATGGAATCCCTCCAGACGTACCTGCCGTCGCGCGTGCCGTCGAACATCGACTTCGCGCTGAACACGGTCGGGGCGTTGTCGGGGGCGATCGTTGCAGCAGGCCTGGAACTCGCCGGCGCAATCGATCGTTGGGATCGCGTGCGCGGCCGCTGGTTCGTGGACGACGCGCGCGGTGCGCTGGTCCTGCTTGCCTTGTGGCCATTCGCGTTGCTGTTTCCCGCGGCCGTCCCACTCGGGCTCGGCCAGGTGTTCGAGCGGGTCGAGGCGGCGCTCGTGGAATGGCTCATGGACACGCCATTCCTCGACTGGGTGCCGGTGCGCGACGTGGAACTGCAGCCGCTCGCGCAGGGCGTGGAATTGTTATGCGTCGCGCTCGGCGTGCTGGTGCCTTGTCTGTTGGGCTATTCCGTCATGCGTTCAGTGGGGAAAAGGGCGCTCCTCGCGGTTGCCGCGCTGGCTATCGGCGTGGGCGCAACCGCGTTGTCGGCGGCGCTCAGCTGGGGACCTTCGCACGCATGGTCCTGGCTGAGCCTGGCCGTGCAGATCGGGCTGGGATTCGGGTTCGCGCTGGCTCTCGTCATGTTGCCGCTGCCACGGCGCGGTTGCGCGGCGCTGGTGATCTTCGCATTGGTGCTGCACCTGTCGCTGCTCAACCAGGCGCCGGCCAGCGCGTATTTCGCGCAGACGCTGCAGACCTGGGAGCAGGGCCGCTTCATCCGCTTCAATGGATTGGCGCAGTGGCTGGGCTGGCTCTGGCCGTACGCCGCGCTGGTGTATGTGCTCGTTCGCGCGTCCCGCGCCGACTCGCAAAATAGAATCGGGGCATGACGCAACCCAATCCCTCGTATTACGAGAGGCATATTTTTTTCTGCCTGAACAAGCGCGAGAACGGCGAAGCGTGCTGCGCCGACCACGACGCTCAGGCGGCCTTCGACCACTGCAAGTCGCGAGTGAAATCGCAAGGCCTCGCGGGGCCTGGCAAGGTTCGCGTGAACAAGGCGGGTTGCCTGGACCGCTGCGCTGCCGGGCCGGTCGCCGTGGTCTATCCCGAAGCGGTCTGGTACACGTACGTCGACAAGAACGACATCGACGAGATCGTCGAATCGCACCTGAAGAACGGCCGCGTCGTCGAACGCCTGCTGACGCCGCCCCACCTCGGCCGCTGACCGCGCATGAACTCGCGCACCCGGCGCTTCACCTTCGCGGGCCCGGCCGGCGCCATCGAGGCGATGCGCGACGAGCCGATGTCGGATGTCCCCTTGCGCGGCACCGCCGTGATCTCGCACCCGCACCCGCTTTTTGCCGGCACGATGGAGAACAAGGTCGTGCAAACGCTGGCGCGTTCGTTCGTGCAGGCCGGATGGTCCGCCTTGCGCTTCAACTTCCGCGGCGTGGGTGCCAGCGAGGGTGTGCATGACGACGGGATTGGCGAGACGGAGGACATGCTGGCCTTCATCGCGGACCAGGCGAGCGAGGGGCCGCTTTGCATCGCGGGTTTTTCCTTCGGCTCCTACGTTGCCTTGCTCTCGCTCAAGACGCTGTGGCCGACACGCCAGCCCGAAAAGATCGTCCTGGTCGGCACCGCCGTATCGCGATTCCAGGTGCCGCCGCTTCCGGTGGAGGCTCACGATCGCACGCTGGTGATCCACGGCGAGATCGACGACACGGTCGAGTTGTCGGCGGTGCTCGATTGGGCGCGGCCCCAGTCACTTCCCGTTACGGTGGCGCCGGGAGTCGAACATTTCTTTCACGGACAATTGCCGCTTTTGAAAAGCCTGGTGCTGAGGCACCTTCGTTCCTGAAGTCTTTCCTCCCAATGAAAAAAATACTGCGCGCGCTTGTCGCGCCTTTCCTCGCGTTGTCCTGCCTCGCCGCTTTCGCGCAGGCGCCCCAGCCTCCCGAAATCGCCGCCCGCAGCTACCTGCTGGTGGATGTCACGGCCAACCAAGTTCTGGCCAGCCGCGATGCCGACACGCCGGTCGAGCCGGCGTCGCTCACCAAGTTGATGACGCAGTACCTGGTGTTCGACGCGTTGCGGGCGAAGAAGATCGATTTGCAGCAAACATTGCCCGTGAGCGAGCGCGCATGGAAGATGCCGGGGTCTCGCATGTTCATCGACCCGAAGATGAAGGTGCCGGTCGATGACCTGATCAAGGGAATGATCGTCCAGTCGGGCAATGACGCCACGATGGCGCTGGCTGAAGGCGTGGGTGGCACGGCGGAGCGCTTCGTGCAGCTGATGAACCAGCAGGCGAAGGCGCTGGGCATGTCGAAGACGGGGTACAAGAACCCGGAAGGCCTGACCGAGCCGGGACATACGACCACTGCGCGCGACCTCAGCATCCTGTCGACGCGGCTGATGCAGGAGTTTCCGCAATACCTGCACTACTACGCGATCAAGAAATACCGCTACGAAGGCACGCCTTCCTCCAACGACACCAACCGCAACCTGCTGCTGTTTCGGGATCCGACGGTGGACGGCCTGAAGACAGGCCACACGGACGCCGCCGGGTATTGCCTGATCGCCACGGCCAAGCGGGAATTTCCGAATGTCGGCTCGCGCCGGCTGTTGGCGATCGTGCTGGGCGCGTCCAGCGAAAACGCCCGTGCGAACGAAGCACAGAAGCTGCTCAACTGGGGCTACACGGCGTTCGAGGCGGTCAAGCTGTTCGATGCGAACCAGCCGGCGGCGACGCCGGATGTCTGGAAAGGCGTGCAAAAAACGGCCAAGCTCGGCCGTCCCGAAGCCGTGGTCGTGGCGGTGCCGGCAGGTACCGCGCCGCGCATCAAGACGCAAGTTGCCCGGCCCGATCCGCTGATCGCGCCGCTGACCAAGGGCCAGAACATCGGCACGCTGAAGGTGCTGCTGGGAGATCAGCCGTTGCTGGAAGTCCCCCTCGTGGCACTCGAATCCGTCGAGCAGGCCGGCGTCTTGCGCCGGGCCTGGGATGCGGTGCGGCTGTGGATCAAGTGATCCGGGTTCTTATTCGTTAAGTTCTCGTTTCTTCCATGTCCGACGCGGGCATCGACGCCCGTAGCCCGCGAGGGGATTGAGCGTTCCCCCCAGCCGGGATATACTCGAGGGCTTTCCCGCAATTTGGGGCGGGTGAGCTTTTCTCTTTTTTGTGCCGCATCCGCGGCGATTCGAAGTTTCACGACGTTTAGGGACGTTCAATGCCAACCATCAATCAACTCGTGCGTCAGG
>JAZKIF010000101.1:0-18427 GCA_040385005.1 Pseudomonadota bacterium | reverse complement strand
CACGCCGGTCGGGCAGTTGCCGGTGTGGCAGGTCTGCGCCTGGATGCAGCCGAGCGCCATCATGAAGCCGCGCGCGGCGTTGCACCAGTCCGCACCCAAAGCCATCATCCGCGCGATGTCGAAAGCCGTGACGACCTTGCCCGCGCAGCCCAGGCGGATGCGATTTCGCAGGTTCACGCCCACCAGCGTGTTGTGCACGAGCAGCAAGCCTTCCTGCAGCGGCGCGCCGACGTGATCGCTGAATTCCACGGGCGCGGCGCCGGTGCCGCCTTCCGCGCCGTCGACCACGATGAAGTCGGGCGTGATGCCGGTCTGCATCATCGCCTTCACGATGCCGAACCATTCCCACGGATGCCCGATGCACAGCTTGAAGCCGGTGGGCTTGCCACCGGAAAGCTCACGCAGGCGCGCGATGAAGGCCATCATCTCCAGCGGCGTCGTGAAGGCGCTGTGCGATGAAGGCGAGACGCAGTCCACGCCCACCGGCACGCCGCGCGCGGCCGCGATCTCTTTCGATACCTTCGCCGCGGGCAGGATGCCGCCGTGCCCGGGCTTCGCGCCCTGGCTCAGCTTGATCTCGATCATCTTGACCTGCGGGTCGCGCGCGTTGGCCGCGAAGCGCTCCTCGCTGAAGCGGCCCTGCTCGTCGCGGCAGCCGAAATAGCCCGAGCCGATCTCCCAGATCAGGTCGCCGCCGTTCACGCGGTGGTAGGAACAGATCGAGCCTTCGCCGGTGTCGTGCGCGAAGTTGCCCAGCTTCGCGCCCTTGTTCAGCGCGAGGATCGCGCTGGACGAAAGCGACCCGTAGCTCATCGCCGAGATGTTGAAGATGCTGCACTCGTAAGGCTGCGCCGTGTCCTTGCCGATCGTCACGCGAAAGTCGGAAGAGGGCAGCACCGTCGGGAACATCGAGTGGTTGATCCACTCGTAGCCTTGCCGCGTGACGTCGAGTTGCGTGCCGAAGGGCCGGTTGTCCTGCGCGCCTTTGGAACGCTGGTACACGATGGAGCGTTGAGCACGCGAGAACGGCGCGGCTTCCGTGTCGCTCTCGATGAAGTACTGCCGCATTTCCGGGCGGATGTATTCGAAGAGGAACCGCAGGTGGCCGATCACCGGGTAGTTGCGCAGGATCGCATGGCGCGTCTGCCGCATGTCGCGCACGCCCACGAGCACCAGCACCGCGAAGCACAGGACGACGGCGACCCCGATGTGCGTGCGCCACAGGTACCAGCCGCTTGCGAGCAGGCAGACGATGCAGATGGCGAGGACGCTGTAGCGCGTCGGCAAACGGTGGGCGAACGGCGTGGACATGGTCAGTTGAAAAAGGCGCGCAACGCTTGCGCGGACTCCGCGTGAAGTTCTTCCGGAATGAAGTGGCCGGCCGGCATGCTTTCGCCGACGACCTGCCCCGCGCATTGCGCCTGCCAGAGCGCAACCGGCTGGAACATCTTGCCGACGAGGCCGCGCTGTCCCCACAGCGCCAGCATGTCGCAGGCGATCTTGTCGCCGCGCGCGCGGCTTTCGCGGTCGTGGTCGAGGTCGATGCCGGCGCTCGCGCGGTAGTCCTCGCACGCGGCGTGAATCGACTCCGCGCGGCAAAAGCACCGCTCGTATTCTTCCAGCGCCTGCGGCTCGAGATAGGAAAGGCCGCCCGTGCCCCAGCCGCCGAGCTTCGCATGCAGGTACGCGCGCGTGTTGCAGCCGATCATCGTCTCGGGCAGCGGCGCGGGCTGGATCAAATGGAACCAGTGGTAGTAGTGGCGCGCAAACGTCATGTTCGTCGCCGCGTACATGTCCAGCGTCGGCGCGATGTCGATCACACAGAGCTTTTGCACGCGCTGCGGATGGTCCACCGCGAGCCGGTGCGCGACGCGCCCGCCGCGGTCATGGCCGCACAGCAGGAAGCGCTCGATGCCCAGCGCCTCCATCACTTCCACCATGTCCTGCGCCATCGCGCGCTTGCTGTAGTTGCTGTGGTCTTCGAGTCCCGGGGCCTTGGCCGAGTCGCCGTAGCCGCGCAGGTCCGGCATGACGAGGAAATAGTCCTGCTCCAGTTGCCGCGCGACGCGGTGCCAGATCGCATGCGTCTGCGGAAACCCATGCAGCAGGAGCAGCGCGGGCTTGCCCCGCACACCGCCATAGCGCACGTAGATGTCGGTGCCGTTCACGGCGAAGCGGCGCACGTCGAAGCCGGGGAACCAGTCGGGCGAGGCAGTTTGCGGATCTGCGTTCATCGTGGGCCGTAGTGTGTGTGCCGCGAACGGCGTGCGTCAACCCGCGGTGACGGGGGACAGACGGGCGAGGACGCTCTCCAGCGCATGCTGCACGGTGGCCGCGCGCACAGCGGCACGATCTCCGTCGAAGCGCCGCGTTTCGCTGGTGAGGACGCCGTCGACCATGAAGCCGAACCACACGGTGCCGACCGGCTTGTCGTCGGTGCCGCCGGTGGGCCCGGCGATACCGGTGACCGCGACGCTGACCTGGGCACGCGACTGCCGCACCGCGCCGAAGGCCATCGCGCGTGCCACGACTTCGCTCACCGCGCCATGCGAGGCGATGAGCGAGGCGTCCACGCCCAGCATGTCGGTCTTGGACTCGTAGGAGTACGTCACGAAGCCGCGCTCGAACCAGTTGCTCGAGCCCGAGACTTCGGTGCACGCCGCGGCGATCAGGCCGCCGGTGCAGCTTTCGGCCGTCGCCAGCATCCAGCCCTTGTCCTGCAGTACCGCCGCGAGGCGAGAAATGTCGTTCACCAATACCTCCATGCTGCAATCACGAGCAGCGTGCAGAACGCCGCCACCAGGTCGTCGAAGATGATGCCGAAGCCGCCCTTCCAGCCGAAGCCGTGGAAGAGATTGTCCGCCCAGCCCACCGGGCCGGGCTTCACGGCATCGAAGAAACGGAACAGCGCGAAGGCCACGAGCTGCGCGAGCCAGCCCGCCGGCATCACGAGCCACAGCACGATCCAGAATGCGATGACCTCGTCCCACACGATGTTGCCCGGGTCCAGCACTCGCATGTGCGAGGCCGTGACGGTGCAGGCCCACCAGCCGATCGGCAACGACACGGCGATCACCACGCCGATGGCGAACGGCGACAACCACTGCGCCATCGCGAGATAAGCGGCCCAGGCCCACAGCGTGCCGGCGGTGCCCGGCGCCGCGGGTGACAGACCGGAGCCGAAACCGAGCGCGACGATGTGCGCGGGATGGCGCAGCATGAAGCGCCAGGTGGGACGCATCGCCGCGGGATGCAACGGAGGATCGAGCGAGGCGGTCATCGTTTGCGTGTCTTCTGGACAAGCGCGAGGGCCGGCGCCTCACGGCCGAACCATTCGGCCCAGTAGTCGATGCAGGCCTTGATCTTCGGCAGGCGGTGGCGACCCGGCGAGACGACGGCGTATACCGGCACCGGTCCCAGGTCGGTGGTGTTGGCGAGCACCGGCACGAGCAGCTTCTGGCGCACCAGCGCATCGCCGACGAGGGTCGCGAGGCGGCCGATGCCCAGTCCCTGCAGCACCATCGTGGCCGCCATGTTGGTGTCGTTGGTTCGCCAGTGGCCTTGCGCCTCGACGACACTCGCCTTGCCCTTGATCTTGAACGGCCACTGATTGAGCATGGTGACAGTGCTGTTGGTGACGAGGCGGTGCTGGCGCAATTCATCCGGATGCGAAGGCAGCCCATGCGCCTTCGCGTAGGCCGGGGAGGCGTAGAGCGCGCGGCCGAGCGTGCCGATCTGCCGCGCGATCACCGTGTCGGGCAGGTGCGTAACGGTGCGAATGGCAATGTCGATGCCTTCGCGCGCCATGTCCGTGAGGCGGTCGCCGACTTCCAGCTCGACTTGCAGGCGCGGATGCCGCTCGCCGAGGCCCGCGAGGCTGGGCACGAGCTGGTAGTGCGCAACGACGGTGCTTGCCGCGACGCGCACCGAGCCGCTGACTTCGCGCGACTTGTTCGCGAACTCGCCCTCCAGCTCGTCGAGCGTGAGCATCATCCGGCCGCAGTAGTCGCGAAAGGTGTGGCCTTCGGCCGTGAGAGACAGGCCGTGCGTCGAGCGATGGATGAGCCGCGCGCCGCAGGCTTTCTCGATGCGCGACAGGCTGCGCGAAACCTGGCTCACGGGCACGTCCCGCTCGCGCGCGACGGCCGAGAGCGTGCCGAGTTCGGCCACCCGCGCGAAGAGGTGCATGTCGTCGAACTGGAGGTCCCGCATGAGGCCAATGGTAGCCCGGCGGCGCGTTCTGTTTTGCACGGCGTGCAACACCCATTTGCGTGGCGAGCCGTTTCGCGCTGGCGCCTGGCTTCCTAAAGTGCAGTCATTCGAACCTGAAAGCAAACGATGACTCACCTCCAGCACGCGGACCATGCCCGCCTGATCGCAGACGCGAAGCATGAAGCGGCAGTGCTGCGCCGCGACACGCTCGACAGCTGGATGGATGGCGCGGGCCGGGCGATTGCGCATCCGCTGCGCTCGGCCAACCGTCTGGCCGCCAGCCTGGCGCGGCATACCCGTATTCGAAACAACCAGGGAGTTTGAGCCACGCCCAGGCTCCCCTATGACATGACAAGAGTCAGTGGCAAGAGCCGTGGCGCTTGCGGAAAATGCGCGGCTCGACCGGCGAAGCCGAGGCCCACAGCCCGCGTCGAGCGCCCAACGCCGCGGCCTCTTGCCGGGCATAGGGTGCCGCGCGTCGCTGGTAGTGCGTGCTCCACGCATAGCCATTCAGGACCAGCCATGCGCCCAGGTCTTCGCCATTCAGGGAGACGCGCCCGACACTGCGCCGGTACACATCCCGCGCCTTGATCGAAACCGTCACGGGCTTGTGCAGCACATGCGCGGCGAGAGCATCGCGTGCCTGCGCGCCGAACGCCTGGCAGACTTCCGGCGCGTCCAGCCCCTGCAACCGTACTTGCACTCCAGGGTCGGAGCCTCGCGATCGCACCCACAGCGTGTCGCCATCCGTGACGTGCGTGACCACGCCGGTGAGCATGCGCGAGTTCGCGGCGAACGCGGAGAAGGAAGGGAAGAGGGCGATCAGGACGATCAAGAGGAGGCGATGCAGCATGGCCTCTTGCAACGCGCGGGCTCGCCAGCGCGACGACACCGCCTCAAGCGAAATGATCGAACGAGGCGTAGTCGCGCTCGAACGGCTGCCCTTGCGCATCCACCAGCCGCAAGCCGGACTGCGCCTCGATGCTGCCGATGCGCGTGACCGGCGTGGCACTGGCGCGCGACGCGTTCGTCACCGCATCCGCCAGCGACGGCGGCGCGGTGAAGACGAGTTCGTAGTCGTCGCCGCCGGCCAGCACGTATTCGATTTGCCGTTCGGCATCCAGCGACCCGCGGGTGGCGGGAGACATCAACGCGAAGCAATTCCCGGTCTCGATGCGCGCGCCGACGCGTGACGCACGCAGCACATGCCGCAGGTCGCCGAGCAATCCATCGCTGACATCGATGGCGGCCGTCGCGATGCCGCGCAGTGCTTGCCCGAGCGCGACGCGAGGGGTGGGCGCTTCCATGCGCGCACGCGCGGCGGTGAAGGCATCCTCACTCATCGAAAGCGTGCCGCGAAATGCTTCGAGCGCGGCCCTCGCATCGCCCACGCTTCCGCTCACGTAGATGTCGTCGCCAATCTTCGCGCCCGAACGCAGCAACGCCTGCCCCTTCGGCACTTCGCCAAACACGGTGATGCAGATATTGAGCGGTCCGCGCGTGGTGTCGCCGCCCACGAGTTCGCAACCGTGTTCGTCGGCAAGCGCCAGCAGCCCGCGAGAAAACGGCTCCAGCCAGGTTTCATCCGCCTGCTGCATGGCCAGCGCCAGCGTGAACGCGAGCGGCTTCGCGCCGCAGGCCGCGAGGTCGCTCAGGTTGACGGCCAGCGCCTTGTGCCCGAGACGGAATGGATCGACGGTGGAAAGAAAATGCCGGCCCTCCACGAGCATGTCGCTGGAGACGGCAAGCTGCATTCCGGCTGCCGGCCCGAGCAGCGCGCAGTCGTCGCCGATGCCCAGCGCATTGCGCGACACCGGACGCTTGAAGAAACGGTCGATCAGGTCGAATTCACCCATGCGCGAATTGTCGCCTGCCTAGGAATGGCCCCGGAACTTCGCCGCCCCCTGCCGCACCACTTCCGCCAGCAGCCGCTCGCGCTGGTGCGTCTCGCGCAGCCATCTCGCATCGTTGGTGCCGAGCTCCGCGTCTTCTCCGAGCAACTGGATGCCGTGGCTCGCACCGAGTTTTCGCGCATGGTCGCCGATACGGCGCATGGTCATCATGATGTGCTCGCGCAGCGGCATGTGCAGGCCCGTCACCGGGTCCACGTACACCGCCTCGAGCCCGAAGCGGCAGGCCTGGAAGCGGTTGTACGTGTAGACCATGTAGTCGTCTTCCTGCGGCATGAACGGCTGCTCTTCGAGGAACCACGAGGCCAGCGACTGCACGAAGCCCGCGAGCGCCGCGGCGCGCGCAACGGTGAGCGGCGTGTCGAAGACGCGGATTTCGATCGTGCCGTACTCCGGCTTGGGCCGGATGTCCCAATAGAAATCCTTCATGCTGCGCACGACGCCGGTGCGCGTGGTCTTGGCGAACCAGCGGCTGAACTCGTCCCAGCGCAGCGTGAAGGGCGCGCGTCCCGACATCGGGAACGCGAATACCGAGTTGAGCCGCGCGGAGTCGAACTGCGTGTCCTGCCCCTGCACGAACGGCGACGACGCCGACAGCGCGATGAAGTGCGGGATGTAGCGCGACATGCGGTGCAGCATCAGGAGCGCGCTGTCCGGGTCGGGGCAGCCGATGTGAACGTGCTGGCCGAAGATGGTGAACTGCTTCGAGAGATAGCCGTACAGCTCCGACAGCTCGCGAAAGCGCGGTTTGTCGTAGATGCGGCGCTCGTGCCACTGCTGGAACGGGTGCGTGCCGCCGCCCACGATGTCGATATTCAAGCGGTCGGCGCTTTTCACGAGCGCGTCGCGGATCGTCGAGAGTTCCGTCAGCACCTGGTCGGAAGACTGGCACACCCCCGTGGAGATCTCGATCATGCTGGAGGTCATCTCCGGCACCACGGCGCCGGGCAGCTCGTACTTCGCCATCAGGCGCAGCATTTCGTCGGAGTAGGGCGCGAGGTCGTAGTCGTGCGTGTTGACGAGCTGAAGCTCCAGCTCCACGCCCAGCGACAGCGCGCCCGACTTCTGGAAAGGCTCGAGCGTAATTTCGGCGGGCGGCGCGGCGGCCACCGGCGGCTGCGCGGCGCTATCCAGTGGGTCGTTCATGGATCTATCCACGCAGGTCCCCCGCCATCGACTCCGGCCGGCCCTCGTCCGCATCCGAGCGCGAGCTCTCTCTCGCTCGATGGATCGCAACCGTCGCGATGATCGCGCCCAGCACTTCCATGAGCAGGATCGTCGGCAGCGCGATCGCGGCGACGCGCGGTCCGAGCGTCAGCGACGATGTCATGAACTGGTGCACCAGCAGCAACGCGACGGACGACATCGGCGACATCGCGCCGGCGGTCCAGATGGCCTGGCGCCAATTGGTGCCGCTGCCCCAGTTGGCGGCGGAAACGCCGACCACCTTCGCAAGTCCGCGCGCAAGCACGGTCGCGGCCACGAGCCCCGCGATCGCGCTGCTCCATTCGGCTTTCGCGGCGACGACGGCGACGATCACGAACGTGAGCATGATCAGCATCGACGCCGCGGTGCCGAGCTGGCGCGGCCAGGCCCAGGGCCGCGGATTCAACTGCTTGAGCAGCATGCCTCCCAGCAGCGCAGCGAGCGGAGCGGAGCCGCCGAAATGCGCAGCGAGAGCCGTGGCGGCGGCGATCAGCGCGACCAGCAGCATCGACGTGTTCTCGCTGGTCGGGCTCATCACGCGCAGCGCCATGCGCAACGCGAGTGCGAGCGCCGCGCCGACCACGAACGAGATGCCCAGCACCACCGCCACCGGATAAAGCGTTTCGCCGAGTTCGGCTTGCGGCCGGTGCATCAGGCCCGCGCGCGCACTGACCAGCGTGAGCGCATACAGGCAGCTGAGCGTGGACAGCGCGAGCGCGCGCTCGGTCACCGGCCCGGACGCGCGCATGTCCATCACCACGCGGCTGAGCACCGCCGGCGAAGCGACGATGGCGATGAGGCCCAGCGCCTCGGCGAGGCGCGGCGAAACATCCATCCAGCGCAGTGCGAAGTAGACGGCCAGCGCCGTGAGGGTGGACTCGAGCACGCTTTGCAGCAGCACCATGGGGTTGTGGCGGAACCAGCGTAGCGCAATGCGCCCGCCCGCTTCGAACAGCACCACGGCGACGCCCAGTTCGAGCAGGAAGAGGCCGATGCCCTGCAAGGGCCAGGCGCCGCCGGTGAAGCCCGCCAGGCCCGCGAGCGCGCCGGCGGCCGAGTAGCCGACGACTTTCGGCAAGCCGGTGTGGCGCTGCAGCAGGTGACCGGCGGCCGCGGCAACCGCCATCAGCAGCGACCATTGCACGGTGGGGAGCCCGGCCGACGGCCTGAGCCAGTCCGCCCAGATGGCCATGATCTCGTTCATGGCGTCAGTGCAGCACGCGCGTGCTGCCGTCGTCCAGGGTGAACTCCGCGATCGGCACGTCGAAACGCTCGCCGTCTTCCGCGACGCAGAAATAACTCCCGTGCATCGTGCCCGTCGCCGTGCGCAGGCGGCAGCCGCTCGTGTACTGGAACGCTTCGCCCGGCTTGAGCAAGGGCTGGCGGCCCACGACGCCCAGTCCCTTGACCTCTTCGATCTCGCCGGCCGCGTTGGCGATGATCCAGTGGCGCGAGATGAGCTGCGCCGTCACCTCGCCGGTATTGGTGATGGTGATCGTGTATGCGAAGGTGTAGAGCCCCTGCAAGGGCGAGGATTGCTCCGCGAGGTATTGCGGCTCCACATCGATCCGGAACTGGTACTTGGCCATGCGGCGAATCCTAACCCCTTCGCGGGGCCGGTTGCGATTTGCGAGAATCGAGGGATGAGCAAGACCTATCGCATCGCGCCTTCCATCCTCTCGGCCGACTTCGCCCGCCTTGGCGACGAAGTGAAAGCCGTGATCGCGGGTGGCGCCGACTGGATTCACTTCGACGTGATGGACAACCATTACGTGCCCAACCTCACGTTCGGGCCGATGATCTGCTCGGCGCTCAAGCCGCACGCGGTCACTGCTGCCGGGCAGGCAGTGCCGATCGACGTACACCTGATGGTGCAGCCGGTCGATGCGCTCGCGCAGGCCTTCGCGCAGGCGGGCGCGGACTTCATCAGCTTCCACCCCGACGCTTCGGCACACGTTCACCGAAGCGTGCAGGCGATCAAGTCGGCGGGCTGCAAGGCCGGGCTGGTGTTCAACCCGGCGGCACCCATGGACGTGCTCGACTGGATGATCGACGAGATCGACCTCATCCTCATCATGAGCGTGAACCCGGGCTTCGGCGGGCAGAGCTTCATCGACTCCGCGCTGCGCAAGATCGAGCAGGCACGCAAGCGCATCGATGCGAGCGGGCGGGACATCCGGCTCGAGGTCGACGGCGGTATCAAGACCGACAACATCGCCCGCGTCGCGGCAGCGGGCGCGGACACCTTCGTCGCCGGCAGCGCGATCTTCGGCAAGCCGGATTACAAGGGCGTGATCGACGCGATGCGCGGGGCGCTCAAAGCCTGATCACGGGCTGAATTTCTTGTCGGGGTCGGAAGCGCCTTCGCGCACGCGGTCGTAGGTCTGGTCGAGCACCGGGCCCTTGTCGGTGTCGACGCTGCCGCGCTCGATGTCCTGGCGCCCCGCCTCGCCGATGCGCTGCGCCGACGGCTCGTCGGCCGCCTGGCTTCCCGAGGACTCGTCGCGCTCGTGCGGCATGCGCGGCGCTCTTTCCTGCGTCGTGGTCTGTCCCTGTTGGGGGATCGTTTCGCCCTGGCGCTCGCCCGTGGCCGAGGGCGGGCGGCGGCGGCTCGGCATTCTGTTTTGCATGGCTTGCCTTTCGTGAGGTGCTCTTCCGATGGTGCGGCGAGTGCCCGGGCGCGGCGGTAGGACTCGCCGGTCGCGCGCGGTAGGAGAGCGTCCCGCCGGGCAACGCCGCCGCGTGGGACAGGTCCTACCTGCAAACACAGCCTGCGCCGACAACCGCGCCCGTTGGCCTACTACGGGCCTTTGCGCATGAGCTTGCATAAGCTCACTGACCGATCGAGGGAACTCTTTCTTGCAGGAGAAGGCCATGGAATTTTTTGCCGGATTGCCCGAGTGGCTGGTGTGGTGCGCAGCCGGCACCGCCGGCGCTTTCGCGCTCACCGCCGTCGCCCGCCTGCTGGAAGCCGTC
This sequence comes from Pseudomonadota bacterium, assembly GCA_040385005.1. Classification (GTDB taxonomy): domain Bacteria; phylum Pseudomonadota; class Gammaproteobacteria; order Burkholderiales; family Burkholderiaceae_C; genus Ramlibacter. The sequence continues at coordinate 8,123 of JAZKIF010000101.1, read as the reverse complement.
CTCGACCTGGACGCGGGTTTTTAAAACGCCCGCGTGAGCGGCCGACGCCCCGCGGCGGGCGCGGCCGTGCCCACACGCAGACAACCAAACAGCACCGGAGTAATGAATGCCGCAGACGAAGCAGGAGGCCCAGCGCAAGGCGAAGGCCACTGAGGGCGCAGCCGCCAAGCAAAAGCAGCTGGAATCGTTCAGCCAGGCGCCCGAGGGCGTCCTCACCACCAACCAGGGCGTGGTGATCCCGGACAACCACAACTCGCTCAGGGCCGGCATCCGCGGCCCCTCGCTGCTGGAAGATTTCATCCTGCGCGAGAAGATCACGCACTTCGACCACGAGCGCATTCCCGAGCGCGTCGTGCATGCGCGCGGCGCGGGCGCGCACGGGTATTTCGAACTGACGAAATCGCTCTCGGAATACACGCGCGCCGATTTCCTGCAGGAGCCGGGCGTGCGCACGCCGGTGTTCACGCGGTTTTCCACCGTCGTGGGTTCGCGCGGCTCGGCGGACACGGTGCGCGACGTGCGCGGCTTCGCCGTGAAGTTCTACACCCGCGAGGGAAACTACGACCTGGTCGGCAACAACATCCCGGTGTTCTTCATCCAGGATGCGATGAAGTTCCCGGATCTCGTCCATGCCCTCAAGCCGGAGCCCAACCACGAGATGCCGCAGGCCGCGAGCGCGCACGACACGTTCTGGGATTTCGCGTCGCTCATGCCCGAGACGACGCACATGCTCATGTGGATCATGTCGGACCGGACGATCCCGCGCAGCTACCGGATGATGGAAGGCTTCGGCGTGCACACCTTCCGCCTCGTGAACGCGCGCGGGGCCTCGCACCTGGTCAAGTTCCACTGGAAGCCCAAGCTCGGCAAGCACGGACTCGCCTGGGACGAGGCGCAAAAGATCGCTGGCAAGGACCCGGACTTCCATCGCCGCGATTTGTGGGAGTCGATCGCGCAGGGCAACTTCCCCGAGTGGGAGCTCGGCGTGCAGCTCATCCCCGAGGACAAGGCGCAAAGCCTGGGCTTCGACCTGCTCGACCCGACCAAGCTGGTGCCCGAAGAAATGGTTCCGGTGATGACCATCGGCCGGCTCGTGCTCAATCGCAATCCGGAGAATTTCTTCGCGGAGACGGAGCAGGTCGCGTTCCATCCCGGCCATGTCGTGCCGGGCATCGACTTCAGCAACGATCCATTGCTGCAAGGGCGATTGTTCTCGTACACCGACACGCAGCTCTCGCGCCTGGGCGGGCCGAACTTCCATGAACTGCCGATCAACCGCGGCGTGTGCCCGTTCCACAACTTCCAGCGCGACGGCATGCACCGCATGACCATTCCCAAGGGCCCGGTGGCGTACGAGCCGAACTCGCTCGCGACCGGTTCCGAATATCGCGTCGACGGCGGCTTGCAGGGCTTCCAGAGCTATCCCGAAGAAATGGAGTCGCCCAAGGTCCGTCGCCGCAGCCCGAGCTTCGACGACCACTTCAGCCAGGCCACGCTGTTCTGGAACAGCCAGAGCGCGGCGGAGAAGGACCACATCATCGCGGCGTTCCAGTTCGAACTGTCGAAGGTGGAAACACCGGCGATCCGCCAGCGCCTGGTGGACAACCTCGCGCATGTGGATGCGAAGCTCGCGCGCAAGGTCGCCGAGCCCCTGGGCATCGCGTTGCCCGATGCGAAGGCCGCGGCCGGGCGCTCCGGATTTCGCGACGTGCGCGGCAAACTGCCGATCGAAGCGTCGGCGCCGCTCAGCATGGAGACGCCGGTGAACCCGAACGGCAACGGCCCCGTGATCGCGACGCGCAAGGTGGCCGTGCTGGTGGCCGACGGCGTCGAAGTCGGTGCGATGCGCGCCATCATCTCCGCGCTTGCCGACGCCGGCGCGAGCGCGAAAATCATTGCTTCGCGCCTGGGCTTCGTGGCGACGTCTTCAGGGCAGCAACTGGCGGTCGATCACACTTTCGCGAACATGCCCTCGGTGATGTTCGATGCCGTGCTGGTGCCCGGGGGCGCCGCGAATGCCCAGGTGCTCGCCGCCAATGGCGATGCCGTGCATTTCGTGCTGGAGGCGTACAAGCACTGCAAGGCGATCTGCGTGATCGGAGAAGGCGTGCAGTTGCTCTCGACGCTCGGCATCGGTGCCGATGAAGCAGGCCCGGCGATGCCCGGCGTCGTCGTCGGAAAGAACGACCCGCCGAGCCGTCCGCAACTGGTGCAGGACTTCACGGTGGCGATCGCGAAGCACCGGCACTGGATGCGGCCGAACCTGGACGCCGTGCCGGCCTGAGCCGCGGCTCGAAGAGATCCTCCCGGGCCGCGCGGCCTTCGTAGCACAATGGGTCGGCATTCAACAGATCCCAGATGACTCCTCTTCACGCCACGAGGCAGAACCACCTCCTCGCGGCGTTTCCCACGGACGACTACGCACGGATCGCCGCGGACCTCGAACTGGTCGCGATGCCCTTGGGCGAGGTGCTGAGCGAATCGGGCGGGCGGATGCACCACGTGTATTTCCCGACCACTTGCATCGTCTCGCTGCTGTACGTGCTGGAAGACGGCTCCTCGGCGGAGATCGGCGTCGTGGGGAACGAGGGCATCGTCGGCATCTCCCTCTTCATGGGCGGCAACACGACGCCCAGCCGCGCCGTGGTGCGCAGCGCCGGGCATGCCTACCGGTTGAAGGCGCCGTTGCTGCAGCAGGAGTTCGGCCGCGCCGGTCCGGTGATGCACATCCTGCTTCGCTACACGCAATCGCTCATCACGCAGATGACGCAGACGGCGGTGTGCAATCGCCACCACTCGGTGGAAAAGCAGTTGTGCCGCGCGTTGCTCCTCAGCCTGGACCGCATGTCGGGCAACTCGCTCAAGATGACGCAGGAACTGATCGCGAGCATGCTTGGCGTGCGCCGTGAAGGCGTCACCGAGGCCGCGGGCAATCTCCAGCGGGCGGGCCTGATCCGCTATCGGCGCGGCCACATCGACGTGCTGGATCGCGCGGGCCTGGAGCGGGCGGTGTGCGAGTGCTACGCCGTCGTCAAGGTCGAATACCAGCGGCTGATGTTCGACATCCCGCGCGTGGATCCACCCCGGGCCTGAACGCGGTTTCCGGGGCCTATGTTCCCTGGCGCACATACATCCGGGGTCCCGGGGGCTAATGTCCGCACAGTACTTCCATCCCCACGCCCCTGCGGAACCCCCGATGCCCACAACTCCCTCCAGTCATGCCCGACGCGCAAGCGATTCCGCCAGCGGGGGGCCGATGGTCGCCGAGCGCAGCGCGCAAGCACTGCTCAAGGAGGGCGCGCTGCAGGACGCCATCCTGACCAGCGCCACGTTCTCGCTGATCGCGACGGACGAGAAGGGCATCATCCAGGTGTTCAACGTCGGCGCGGAGCGGATGCTCGGTTACAAGGCCGGCGAGGTGATCGACCGCCTCAAGCCCAGCGACTTCCATGATCCGCAGGAAGTGGCCGAACGCGCCGCGCGCCTCTCGCACGAACTCGCCACGCCGATCGCGCCGGGGTTCGAGGCGCTGGCATTCAAGGCCTCGCGCGATATCGAGGACAACTACGAGCTGACCTATGTGCGCAAGGACGGCAGCCGCTTTCCCGCCATCGTTTCCGTCACGGCCTTGCGGGGCGCCGACGGCCTGATCGGATTCCTGCTGATCGGCACCGACAACTCGGCCCGCAAACTCGCGGAGTCGGAGTTGAAGGAAGCGATGGCCACGGCGGAGACCGCCAACCGTGCCAAGTCCGATTTCCTCTCCAGCATGAGCCATGAGCTGCGCACGCCGCTGAACGCGATCCTCGGGTTCGCGCAGCTGCTCGAGACGGGATCGCCCGCGCCGACCGTCACCCAGCGCCGCAACATCGACCAGATCCTGAAAGCCGGCTGGTACCTGCTGGAGTTGATCAACGAAGTGCTGGACCTGGCGTTGATCGAGTCGGGCAAGCTGACCTTGTCGAACGAACCCGTGTCGCTCGCCGAGGTGATGACCGAATGCCGGGCCATGATCGAGCCGCAGGCGCGCTCGCGCAGCATCGGCATGACTTTCCCGCGTTTCACGCTTCCGGTCTTCATCACGGCGGACCGCACGCGCGTGAAGCAGGTGCTGATCAACCTGCTCTTCAACGCCATCAAGTACAACCGCCCCCAGGGCAGCGTCGTGGTCGATGCGGCGATGACCGGGTTCGGCTCGTGCCGCGTCAGCGTGCGCGACACCGGCGTGGGCCTGGCGCCCGAGCACCTGGAACAGCTGTTCCAGCCGTTCAACCGGCTCGGCAAGGAAGCCAGCGCCGAGGAGGGCACCGGCATCGGCCTGGTCGTGACCAAGCGGCTCGTCACCCTGATGGGCGGCGCGATCGGGGTCACCAGCACGCTGGGAGTCGGCAGCGTTTTCTGGGTCGAATTCAAGACGGCGGCCGCGCCGCAGTTTTCGCAGCCGGCGGCCGGGGATATCGCCACGGTGCGGCCGCAGGTGCCCGATGGCACGCCGCTGCGCACGATCCTCTATGTGGAGGACAACCCCGCCAATCTCGAATTGGTGGGGCAGCTGATCGCGCGGCGCAGCGAGCTGCGGATGCTGAGCGCGGCCGACGGCACGCTGGGCATCCAGTACGCCCGCGCCTGCCTGCCCGAGGTCATCCTCATGGACATCAACCTGCCGGGCATGAGCGGCATCGAAGCCATGAAGATCCTGCGCGCCGACCCGCTCACCGCGCACATCCCGATCATCGCGCTCAGCGCGAACGCCATTCCCCGCGACATCGAACGGGCGCTGGACGCGGGTTTCTTCAACTACATCACCAAACCCATCATGGTCAGCCAGTTCATGGACGCGCTGGACATCGCGCTGATCTTCGCGCAGAAGGCGTCGCTGCTCGCCAGGTCGGAGGCCGCATGAACATCTCCCCCGTCGACATGTTCGCGGCCCGTATCCTGGTCGTGGACGACCAGCCCGCCAACGTCACCCTGCTCGAGGAAATGCTGGGGCAGGCCGGCTACACGAACGTCACGTCCACGATGAATCCGCTGGAAGTCTGCGCGCTGCACCGCAAGCACCGGTACGACCTCATCCTGCTGGACCTGCAGATGCCCGTCATGGACGGCTTCCAGGTGATCGAGGCGCTGAAGACCAATGAGCGGGACGCGTGGCTTCCGGTGCTGGTGATCACGGCGCAGCCCGGCCACAAGATGCGCGCGCTGGAAGCCGGCGCACGCGATTTCGTGAGCAAGCCCTTCGACATCGTCGAGGTGAAGACGCGCATCCGCAACATGCTGGAGGTGCAGGTGCTGTACCAGCGTCTGGAAACGCAGAACCAGGAACTCGAGGCCATCGTGGAGGAGCGCACCGCGGAATTGCGCGAGAGCGAAGCGCGCTACCGCAGCCTGACCGAACTCGCCTCGGACTGGTACTGGGAGCAGGACGAAAGCGGCGCCTTCACCAAGGTCTCGGGCCCGGTGCTCGAGATGCTGGGCATCCGCGTCGACGGCCTGGCGGTGCAAGGCGCCGAAGATGTCGCGGGATGGAACGAGGAAGAGCGGATCGCATTGCAGGCGGCGATCGCGGCGCGCCAGCCCTTCCTGGACTTCGTGTTCAGCCGCGCCAATCCGGACGGCACCTTGCAGCGATACCTGGTGAGCGGCGAGCCCATGTTCGGGCGGGCGTGCCAGTTCCTCGGCTATCGCGGCATCGGCGTCGAGATGAAGGCCGACCAGCGGCGCCCCATGTGATGGCCACCACGCTGCACACCGTGAGGTCGAACGAGGCCGGGGACGCGGGATCTCCCGCGCCCCTGCCGCTGCTGGTCCGCCTTGCCGCCGAAGGCGCGCAGCCCGACCAGGTGGCCGAGGCGGCCGTCCGGGAATGGAAGCAGGTGCATGACGCGCTCGCGCCGCTCATCGGGCAAAGCGGCGCGGCCGCGCTCTATCGGCGCACCTTGCACCTCGCTCGCGCGGACCGGCCCTGGCTCGACCCCGCATTCCTCGGCGCGGTCACGCCCGGTGACTTCAGCGCGTACCGCGATGCGCTGGCGCGCCAGGACAGCGCCATCGCCGCCGGCGCGCATGACGAGACGCAGCGCGCCTTGCGCGGCCTGCTGATCAACCTGATCGGCCCCTCCCTCACCGAGCGCCTGCTTCGGGCGGCCGCGGTTTCCCCATCAGCCGGCAAAGCCGTGCAGGACCTCCCCCGATGACCACCCAGAAAGCAACCATCACGCGGCTGGCAACAGGCGTGCCCGGGTTGGACGAGGTGCTCGGCGGCGGCCTGCCCGAGTACTCCTTCAACGTCATCGCCGGATCGCCCGGATGCGGCAAGACGACGCTGGCGCACCAGATCATGTTCGCGCTCGCGACGCCGCAATGCCCGGCCCTGTACTTCACCGTGCTGGGCGAGCCGCCGCTGAAGATGCTGCGCTACCAGCAGCAGTTCGAATACTTCGATGACGCGCGCATCAACGAATGCGTGCACTTCATCAGCCTGTCAGAGGAAACCACCACCGGCGATTTGTCCAGGGTGCTGGCGCGGATCGTCGCGGAGGTGGAGCGGCACGGGCCGCGCCTGGTGTTCGTCGACTCGTTCCGCTCGGTGGTGCTCGCCGGCGAAGGCGGCAAGCTGTTCATCACGCTGCAGGAGTTCGTGCAGCAGCTGGGCATGCTCATGACCAGCTGGCAGGCCACCACTTTCCTCATCGGCGAGTACTTCACCGACAACGACCCCAACCCGGTGTTCACCGTGGCGGACGGGCTGCTCTGGCTGCGCCAGAGCGTCGAGCGCAACTCGATCGTGCGCAAGATGGAGATCATGAAGATGCGCGGGCAGGCGACCCTCGCCGGCCTGCACACGTTCCGGATCGGCGCTGCGGGGATGCGCGTGTTTCCCCCGCCGCAACTGGCGCCGGCCAACGAGCGACTGCCGCTGCGCAACGCTTCCGCTCCGCGCCTGGGCATGGGCATCGCCGGCCTGGACGAGATGATGGGCGGGGGGTTGCCCCGCGGCTATTCGCTGCTGGTCGCCGGCCCGACGGGCGCGGGCAAGAGCATCATGGCTTCCGCGTTCCTCGTGGAGGGCGCGCGCCAGGGCCAGACCGGTGTCATCGCCGCTTTCGAGCAGCGCCCCGACAGGTCGCGTGGCCATGAGATCGTGGAACTCATCGCGGCGGGGCGCATCGGCGTCGTCGACGCCCGCGCCCCGGGCCTCTCGGTCGATGAGATCGCAACCCTGCTGATCGCGGAAGTGCGCCGGCTCAAGGCGACGCGCGTCGTGATCGACTCGTTGTCCGGCTTCGAGCTTGCGCTGGCGCCGACGTTTCGCGATGACTTTCGCGAATCGCTCTCGCGCATGGTGTCCGCGCTCGCCAGCACCGGCGCGACGGTACTCATGACCTCCGAGCTCGAAGACCGTTTCGACGACCTGCGCTTCAGCCCCTACGGCACGGCGTTCCTCACCGACGCGATCATCGTGCAGCGCTATATCGAGGTGGACGGGTGCCTGCGCCGCGTCATGGCCGTGGCGAAGGTGCGCGCGAGCGCGCACTCCAACGAGCTTCGCCTGTTCGACATCGACGATGGCGGCATCCGCATCGGCAGCCGCGTCGAAGGGTACGAAGGACTTCTCGGCGGCAGTCCCCGACGGCGCGCGGTGGCCTTCACAACCGGCCCAGACAATGGCTGACCACGCAGCGGACGCGCCGGCGGCCCCGGTGACTGGCGAAGGATCGCTGATCCATGCGACGGCAACGCTGGAACAGCTCACGCAGGAAGCGGCCGATGTGCGCGCCGAACTCGCCACGCTGCGGCAGGACCTCGCGCGGCTGGAGCAGGAGTTCAACGACGGGCCCGGCGCGGTGCTGCGCGAAACCAATGACCAGCTCGTGCTGGCCGCGATGCGCGCGGAAGACAACGCCGACTCGGCGATCGACCGGCTCGGCGAACTGGCACGCCCGGGCGTCGGCGCCACCCTGGCGCGGCTGGGCCACCACGTGGACCAGGCGCGCGTCGACTACGAGCGCGGCATGCAGGACCTGCGCGAGGCCAACGAGCGGCTCGTGATCGCGGCGCTCGACTCGCAGCAGATGGAGACGTCCGCGCTCGAGGCCCATCGCCGTCAGATCGCGTTCCTC
>JAZKIF010000100.1:0-3362 GCA_040385005.1 Pseudomonadota bacterium | reverse complement strand
GTGACCGTGGAGCGCGAAGGCGTCGTCGAGACGCAGGTCGTCCAGCTCAACGGCGAAGACCCGACGATCAACTTGCAGATCAAGGAAGGCTGGGGCCCGAACGTGTACATCGGCGTGCTCGCGCTGCGCGGGCGGCTGCGTGAAGTTCCCTGGTACAGCTTTTTCAGCTGGGGCTTCAAGGCGCCACGCGAATGGTGGACGGCCTTCTGGTACGAGGGCCGCGAATACGTCGCACCCACCGCGATGGTGGACTTGAGCAAGCCGGCCTTCCGCATGGGCCTGGCGGAAATACGCGTGGGCACCAAAAGCCACCAGATCGATGTGGCGGTCAAAGCCGACAAGCCAACTTACCCGGTGCGCGGGCTGGCGAAGGTCGTGGTCACGGCCAAGCTGCCCAATGGGCATCCGGCCGCGAATGCGGAAGTTGCGCTCGCCGCCGTCGACCAGGCTCTTTTGGAGCTCATGCCGAACACCAGCTGGAACCTGCTGGAATCGATGCTGCAGCGGCGCGCGTGGGGTGTGGAGACTTCGACCGCGCAGATGGAAATCATCGGCCGGCGACACTATGGCCGCAAGGCGGTTCCTGCCGGCGGCGGTGGGGGCAAGGGCCAGACGCGTGAACTGCTGGACACGCTGCTGCTGTGGAACCCGCGCGTAACGCTGGATGCCAACGGCCAGGCGACCATCGACGTGCCGCTGAACGACGCGCTGACGACGTTCCGGATCGTCGCCGTCGCGGACGCGGGCACCAGCCTGTTCGGCACGGGCCAGACCGACATCCGCACCACACAGGACCTGCAGATCATCAGCGGCCTCCCGCCGCTGGTGCGAGAAGACGATCAGTACCGCGCCCAGATCACGCTGCGCAACACGACAGCCAAGCCGATGAAGGTCGAAGTGGCGCCGCGCGCGACGTTGCTCACTCTTCAGCCGCAGATCGTCGACATCCCGGCAGGGGAAACGCGCGAGGTCGCGTGGTCCGTGACGGCGCCGGCGCAACTTGCACAAACGCGCGCTGAGGCCATCCTGTGGGAGATCGAAGCCAAGGACACCATCGGCGGCGCCCGCGATGCGCTCAAGGCCAGGCAACGCATCGTGCCGGCTGTTCCGCTGACCGTGCAGCAGGCCACTCTAGTGCAGATCGACGGGCCTCTCTCCCTGCCCGTGGCCGCTCCGGCGGACGCCCTGCCCGGCCGTGGCGGCTTGCGGCTCGCCCTCCAACCCAAATTGGCGGAAGGCCTGCCCGGCGTGCGCGACTGGTTCGCGGCCTACCCGTTTATCTGCCTCGAACAGAAAACCAGCAAGTCGGTGGGCTTGCGGGATGGCAAGCTGTGGCAGACCGTCGCCGCGCAATTGCCGACCTACCTGGACGGCGATGGCCTCGCCAACTACTTCCCGCCGCGTGACGGCGAAGGCAACCGCGGAAGCGACGCCCTCACCGCCTACTTGCTGTCCGCAACGCACGAGGCCGCGGCGCTCGACCCCGCATTCGCCATACCTGACGACGTGCGCGCGCCGATGGAGCGCGGCTTGATCGCTTTCGTGGAAGGCCGCATCCAGCGCGAGTTCTGGAGTCCGCGCAAGGACCTCGACATGCGCAAGATGGCTGCGTTGGAAGCCCTGTCTCGTTACGGCAAGGCACAAGGCCGCATGGCCGGCAGCATCACGATCGCGCCCAACCAATGGCCGACCCACACGGTCATTGACTGGCTGCTCGTGCTCAAGCGGGTGGCCGACGTGCCCCAACGCGAGCAGCGCATCGCGGAAGCGAACCAGGTGCTGCGTTCGCGGCTGTCCTACCAGGGCACGAAGCTGATCTTCAGCACCGAACGCGAAGACTACTGGTGGTGGCTGATGACCAACGGCGACGTCAACACGGCGCGCCTGCTGCTTGCGGTGATGGACGACCCGGCGTGGAAAGACGACATGGGGCGCCTCGCCAACGGTTTCATCGGACGTCAGCAGCGCGGCGCCTGGCACACCACCACGGCCAATCTATGGGGCGGCCTGGCGCTGGAGAAGTTCTCGGCGAAATTCGAAAGCGTGCCCGTCGCAGGCGTGACGCGCGCAACGATGGGCGCGGGCACGGGTGCCGTCGACTGGAGCAAGGTCGATCGCATCAAGACGTCCGACGCGAGCGGCGCAGCACACCAGACAACGGCGTTCGGCGCGCCTGCTTCTGCAGGGAACCTCCGCAACAACACGATGTTCCTGTCGTGGGCCGGCGATGCCGCGAAAGAACCCCTCACGGCAATTCACCAGGGCGCGGGAAAGCCGTGGCTCACTCTGCAATCGGTGGCGGCCGTCGCGCTCAAGGCGCCCTTCAGCGCGGGCTACCAGATCACGCGCACTGTCACGGCCGTGGAACAGGCGGTGCCGGGCAAATACTCGCGCGGCGACGTGCTGCGGGTGAGCCTTGAGGTCAACGCGTCCGCCGACATGACGTGGGTCGTCATCACCGACCCGGTACCCGGCGGCGCCACGATCCTGGGCGGCGGCCTGGGCCGCGATTCGCAGATCGCAACGCAAGGCGAAAAGCGCGCGGGCTGGTCATGGCCGGCGTTCGAGGAGCGCAGCTTCGAATCCTTCCGCAGCTACTACGAATACCTGCCCAAGGGCGTCGTGAAGATGGAATACACGCTGCGCCTGAACAACGCCGGCGAGTTCTCTTTGCCCCCCACGCGGGTGGAAGCGATGTACGCGCCGGAGATGTTCGGGGAAACGCCCAACGCCAAGGTGAAGGTGGAGCAGCGCTGATGCTGCGGAGCGCCGCGCTCGTCGTTCTGCTGCTTTTCGGCCTGCAGGCGACGGCGCACGCGTTGCCCTCCTATGACGCGGTCAGGACGGGCTTCAAGTCTTCGGAGACCGTGGTGGTCGACCGCGACGGCGAGGTGCTCCAACGTGTGCGCACCGATCCCACGGTCCGGCGAGGGGCTTGGACGCCGCTCGCCGAGGTCTCACCGGCGCTGCGTACGGCGATGGTGTTGTCGGAAGACAAGAACTTCTACGAGCACAGCGGGGTCGACTGGCGCGCGGTGTCGGCGTCCGCCTGGGGCAACCTGTGGAACACCCGCACGCGCGGCGCCTCGACGATCACGATGCAACTGGCTGGCCTGCTGGACGAGGACTGGAGCCGCGGAGCGGGCGGCCGGAGTGTTGCGCAGAAGCTCGGCCAGACCGTGGCGGCCCGCGTGCTGGACCGGCGCTGGCGCAAGGACCAGATCCTGGAGGCATACCTCAATCTCGTCCCCTTCCGCGGAGAGCTGGTGGGCATCGACGCGATGTCGCGCACGCTTTTCGGCAAGGCGCCGCACGGGCTCGATGAGCGCGAGGCTGCCGTGGCCGCCGCGCTGGTGCGCGCG
>JAZKIF010000099.1:0-2500 GCA_040385005.1 Pseudomonadota bacterium | reverse complement strand
GCCTCCTCGCCTCGCGCAGCAGCGCGATGGCATCGCTCACCACCTGCGCCGACGGGCGCGGCCGGCTGGTGACGCGGTAGCGCGAGGGCTCCAGCTCGAACTCGTCGTCGGCAAAAGTGCAGGACTGCGACAGCACGTCCTGCGGAATGTCCAGGTGCACCGGCCCCGGCCTGCCACCGAGTGCTTCGCGAAACGCGCGTCGCGCGAGCTCTGGCATGCGCCGCGCGTCATGCACCACCGCATTCCATTTCGTGATCGGCTTCGTCACGGCCAGCGTGTCCAGGTCCATGAACATGCCGCTGTGCGGGTAGGCGGCCGCGCGGTGCTGGTTGGTGGTGATCGCAAGGAGCGGCAAGTTGTTGTTGAACGCGACGCCCAGCCCCGACGCCATGTTGAGACCGCCCGGCCCCATTTCCCCGAGGGCCACGGCCATGGAGCCCGAGCCGGCATGCACGGCCGCGGCCATCATCGGGCCGGCGCCTTCGTGGCGCACGCCGATGAACCGCATGTGGGGCTGCTGCGCAATGGCGTGCAGCAGCGGCGTGAGCTTGCCGCCGACGATGCCGAACACGAGGCCCACCTGCTCGGCGAGCATGACGCGCACCAGCGCCTGCGCGCCCGTGAGTTGCAACGGCACGCTGATCAGTCCTCCGCCGTGAAGCCGGTGGCCTTCTGGATGGCGCCCCACTTCTGGTAGTCCTGGCGCAGCAGCTGCGCGAACTCTTCGGGCGATTGATGGACCGGCTGCAGGCCGTTCTTCGCGAGGCTCTCGATCAAGTCCGGCGACTGCAGGCTCTCGCGCACCGAGGTGTTCAGGCGGCGAACGATGTCCTGCGGCGTCTTCGCGGGCAGGAACAGGCTGAGGTATTCCATCATCGCGATGTCCTTGTAGCCCTGCTCCACCATCGTCGGCACCTCGGGAAGGAAGATTGAGCGCTCCGCCGTCGTCACGCCGAGGGCGCGCAGCTTGCCGGACTTCACATGCGGCAGCACTTCGCCGAGCACGTTGAAGCTCACCGGAATCTGCCCGCCCATCACGTCCTGCAGCAGCGGCGCGCCGCCGCGGTACGGCACGCTGGTGAATTCGATGCCGGCGGCCCGTTGCAACATCATCCCGGCGAAGTGCAGCGCGGAGCCCGCGGCCGGGATGCCGTAGTTCGCCTGTTTCGGATTGGCCTTCGCCCACTTCACATAGTCCGCGACGGTCTTGATCTCGGGCGGCAAGCCGGGGCCTGCGGTGAAGACGAACGCATAGCTCACCATGGTGGTGACCGGAATGAAATCCGTGAACGTGTCGTAGTTCAGCTTCTTGTACGTATTGGGGTAGAGCACCATCGGCGAGCTGGGGATCTGCAGGATGGTGAGCCCGTCGGGGTTCGCGCGCTTCACGTATTCGACCGCGATACGGCCGCCCGCGCCCGGCTTCGCCTCGACCAGCACACCGGAGGCGTACTTGCCGCGCATCTTCTCGGCCAGCGGGCGCGCCACGTAGACGCCCATGCCGCCGGCGGGAAAGCCGGAGATGAGGAATGCGTTGCCCTGCAATTGCGCTCGCGCCACGCCCGGCCCGAGTGCGCCGAACGCTGCCGCGCCCGCGATGAAGTGTCTGCGGTCCATGTGTCTTGTCTCCTGGGTCAGTGCCCTTGGTGTCGGTGCCGCATGGTCCACTGGAAGTGCCTTGCCGGCTAGGGAGGAAAGGGGCCGGGCTGGTACTTTTCCGGCATCCACCGCAAAATCCACGAATCATGAAACCCCCAGCCCATCTGTTGGTGCCGTTCCGCGAGGTGAGGCACGATCTTCCGGACGATTGCATCCATTACGAGTCGGTGGCGGTGCGCGGCGCCGAGATGGACTGGACGATTCCGGCGCACCGGCACGAGGGCCTGCACCAGTTCCAGCTGCTGGCCGCCGGCGCCGTGGAGGGCACCATCGATGCGCTGCCGTTCCAGGCCGCCGCGCCCGCGATGCTGATGCTCGCGCCCGGCTCGGTCCATGCATTTCGCTACGCGCGCGAATCGGTCGGCCACCAGCTCACGCTTCCCACGGGGACGCTGGAGCAATTGCTGGCGGGCTCGGCGCTCGCGGCGAGCCAGCTCGGCTCGTCGTACGCGATCGGCGGCGAAAGCGTGGCAGCGTGCGCTGCCGAATGCGTGTGGCTGTTCGAGTCGCTGGCGCGCGAGTTCGCCTCGTCCGATGCCGGGCGCGCGCACGCCCTGCTCGCCCATGCCACGCTGATCGCGGTGCGCTTCCTGCGATGCCGCGGCGAGAGCGAGTCGGGCACGTTGCGGCAGGGCCTGCGCGACACGCTGGTGCAGCGCTTCAAGGCGCTCGTCGAGCGGCATTACCGCGAGCACCGGCCCCTCGCCTTCTATGCGCAGGCGCTGGGCGTCACGCCCGATCACCTGAGCCGCGCCTGCCTCCAGGTCACCGGCGAGCCCGCGCTCGACGTCCTGCATGAACGGTTGATGCTCGAAGCGCGGCGGCTGCTTGCTTATTCATC
>JAZKIF010000098.1:0-7960 GCA_040385005.1 Pseudomonadota bacterium | reverse complement strand
GATCTCAAAGGTTGGGATAGTTCCCGAACAGCTCCGCCGCCCAATCGACGAACGCGCGGGTCTTGGCGCTCAGGTGGCGATTCGGCGGATACACCACGTGCAGCGGGATGCTCGGGCGTGACCAGTCCGCAAGCACTTGCACGAGTTGGCCTGTCGCGAGATACGGCGCGACGGCGAACTGCGCCGCTTGCGAGATGCCCAGCCCGGCGACCAGTGCTTCAGTGTGTGCATTGCTGCAGTTGACGGACACCTTGTAGGTGCCCACCAGCTCCACTACCTCGTCGCCCTTGTTGAACACTTCCGGGTGGAAGCGGCCGGTGCGCGCGGAGAAGAATCCTACGGTGGTGTGACCCTTTTCCAGGTCGTTCGGGTGCTGCGGCATGCCGTGGCGCTCGAGGTACTCAGGCGAAGCGACGGTGATGAGCCGCAGATTGGCGATGCGCCGTGCGACGAGTGATTGTTCGATGAGGTCGCCGCCGCGCAGCACGCAGTCGACGTTGTCGCTGATCAGGTCAACCGGCCGGTCGCTCACGCCCAGATCGAGCTGTATGTCGGGGTAGCGTTCATAGAACTTCGGCAAGGCCGGGATGACGATGAGCCGCGCGATCGATGCGCCGACGTCCACCCGCAACCGCCCGCTGGGGTTGGCCTGGGCGTTGGTCATGCTGGCCTCGATGTCGTCCAGGTCGTTCAAGAGGCGCGTGGTGCGCTCGTAATAGGCGGCGCCGTCGGGCGTGACGGTGACGCGCCGCGTCGTTCGATTGAGCAGCTTGACCTTGAGCCGTGCTTCGAGATGCTGCACCAGCTTGGTAACCGTGCCCTTGGGCAGGTCGAGCGACTCTGCGGCCCGGGTGAAGGTGCCTGCCTCCACCACCCGCGCGAACACCCGCATCGTTTGAATCTGGTCCATGGACCCTCCTGATCTTGTTTGTATGCCCTGTTGGGGTCGCATTGTTCTCCGTTTGGAAACAGAGAACTGGCAGGAGCCCTCTTTATCCGCATGACCCGCGTGCCTATATTCCACTCATGTCAACTCGCCCTGCATCCGCTGCAACCTCCGCCATCGCGGAAGCCGACACCACGATCGAGGTGGGCGGCCGCGCAATGCAGGTGCGTATCTATGGGAAACGCAAGCCTGGAAGCGCCGCACCCCTGGTGCTGCACTTCCACGGCGGCGCCTTCGTCAGCGGCGATCTGGACAGCGGCGCGTGCATGGCGCGGCTGCTGGCGGAAGTAGCCGCGGTAGTCGTGTCCGTGGCTTATCCGCTGGCACCTGAGCATCGCTTCCCAGAGGCGGTCGAAGCAGGTTACGCCGCGCTCGAGTGGGCTTACAAGCAACGCAACAAGCTGGGCGGCAAGGGCGCGCCGGTTTACCTGGCAGGCGATGAGGCGGGCGGCAACCTGGCCGCGGCCGTGGCACTGGTGGCGCGAGACCGCGGCCACCCGCCGCTGGCCGGCCAGATCCTCGTCGCACCCATGCTCGATCCTTGCGTGGGCACGGCGTCGCTGCGTGAGACGCAGGAATGCATCGCCAGCTGCAAATGGGCCGACGGCTGGCAGCAATACTTGCGCGGCCCGATGGATGCCGAGCACCCGTACGCGGTGCCGGGCAAGGCAACACGTCTGGTCGGCCTGCCGCCGGCACTGATCCTCACCGGGGCGGACGACCCGATGCGCGACGAAGCGATGGCCTATGCGCAACGCCTGCGTGACGCCGGCATCGCCGTCACCAGCAGCCTGATGCCCACGCAAACCGGTTGGCCGGATTCGCTCACCGAGCCGCCGACACAGGAGTGTCCGTGCGCGGTGGGCGTGAAAAAGCACCTCAGCGCATTCTTCGCGCAGGCCACCCCGCCGCCCTCGTAACTCGAATTCCCCTTCCGTCTAGCGGGCTGATGCAGCAACCGCTTGACCTTCACATGGTGTCAATGTTGAAACTTGATGCCAACGGACCTGCTTTGCCTCGAATAACCCGATAAAGGAAGAAACCATGACCAACAACCTCAAGAACACCAATCACCGGCGCGTGTGGACCTCCGTCGGCGTGCTCACCGCGCTCACCGCCATTGCCTCCGCGCTGGTCGGAATCAACGGCCCCTCCGCTCAAGCGACGGCCAGCACCGCCCCACAAGCAACGCCAGTGTCCGTCGCGTCCGTGAGCGAAAGCGAGGTCACGGCGTGGGACGAGTTCTCGGGCCGCCTCGAAGCCGTCGAGCGAGTCGACGTGCGCTCGCGCGTCGCCGGTGCGGTGCAGGCGGTGCATTTCCGCGAAGGCGCATTGGTGAGGAAGGGCGATCTGCTGATCACCATCGACCCCGCGCCCTATGCGGCGGACGTCGAGCGTGCCGAGGCGCAAGTCGCCGCCGCGCAGGCGCGCGTCAACAATACGCAGAGTGACCACGCGCGCGCGCAGCGCCTGTGGGACGACCGTGCCATCTCGCAGCGCGAGTTCGAAGACCGCCTGAACGCGATGCGTGAAGCGGAAGCCAACTTGCGCGCGGCGCAGGCCCAGCGGGAAACCACGCGTCTGAACCTCAGCTACACCCAAGTGCGCGCGCCGGTCGCGGGCCGCATCGGGCGGCTCGAAGTGACTGTGGGGAACCTGGTCGCGGCCGGTCCGGGGGCGCCAGTGCTCACCACGTTGGTTTCCGTCAGCCCGATCTACGCCAGCTTCGACACGGACGAGCAGATCGTCGTGCGTGCTCTCGGCAGTTTGCCCAGCGGTTCCAGCGCGCGTGCGCAGATCGAGCGCATCCCCGTGCAGATGGGCACGTCGGCCCAAGCCGATACACCGCACCAGGGTCACCTGCAGCTGATCGACAACCAGGTCGACGCAAAAAGCGGCACGGTGCGCGTGCGCGCCGCGTTCGACAACAGAGACGGAACGCTCATCCCGGGGCAGTTCGCGCGCATCCGCATGGGCCAGGCGCAGAACGTCAAGGCGCTGCTGGTCAACGAACGTGCGGTGGGCACCGACCAGAACAAGAAGTTCGTGTTGGTCGTGGGCGCCGACAACAAGGCCGAATACCGCGAGGTCACGCTGGGCGCATCGGTCAACGGCCTGCGTGTCGTGAAGTCGGGCTTGAAGACCGGCGAGCGCATCGTCGTGAACGGATTGCAGCGTGTGCGCCCGGGTTCGCTCGTTCAGCCCAACGCGGTAAGCATGGAGGCCAAGGCTGAAGTGCCGTCAGCGAAAGACGCCGGCGCGAAGTCCTGAGCCGCCTGAAAGAAGAACAAAATGAATCTCTCCAAATTCTTCATCGACCGGCCCATCTTTGCCGGCGTGCTGTCGCTGCTGATGTTCCTGGCGGGGCTGATCGCGCTTCGCGGGCTGCCGATTTCGGAGTACCCGGAAGTGGTGCCGCCGTCGGTCGTGGTGCGGGCCACTTATCCCGGCGCCAACCCCAAAGTGATCGCCGAGACGGTCGCCACGCCGCTGGAAGAAGCCATCAACGGCGTCGAAGGCATGCTCTACATGAGCAGCCAGGCGACAACCGACGGCCTGATGACGCTCAACGTCACGTTCAAACTGGGGACCGATCCGGACAAGGCGCAGCAATTGGTGCAGAACCGCGTCTCGCAGGCCGAGCCGCGCCTGCCCGAGGAGGTGCGGCGCCTGGGCGTGACAACGATCAAGAGCTCGCCCGACCTGACGATGGTCGTCCACCTGCTCTCGCCGAACAAGCGCTACGACATGACGTACCTGCGCAACTACGCGCTCCTGAACGTCAAGGATCGCCTGGCGCGCGTACAGGGCGTGGGCGACGTGCAGCTGTTCGGTTCGGGCGACTACTCGATGCGAGTCTGGCTCGATCCGCAAAAGGTGGCGCAGCGCGGCCTCTCGGCCAGCGACGTGGTGCGCGCGATCCGCGAGCAGAACGTGCAGGCCGCGGCCGGCGTGGTGGGCGCAGCGCCGGGCGTGAAGGGCATTGACCTGCAGCTGTCGGTCAATGCGCAAGGCCGGCTGAATAGCGAAGAAGAGTTCGGCGACATCATCGTCAAGTCGGACAGCGGCGGCGCGGTGACGCGGCTTCGCGACATCTCGCGGCTCGAGCTCGGTGCTTCCGGCTACTCATTGCGCTCGCTGCTCGACAACAAGGACGCCGTGGCGGTGCCTGTGTTCGCCGCGCCGGGTTCCAACGCGATCCAGATCTCCGACGGCGTGCGCGCCACGATGGAGGAGCTGAAGAAGAACATGCCGGACGGCGTGGACTACGAGATCGTCTATGACCCGACGCAGTTCGTGCGCGCCTCCATCGAATCGGTCGTGCACACATTGCTCGAGGCAATCTTGCTCGTCGTGCTGGTGGTGATCCTCTTCCTGCAGACCTGGCGCGCGTCCATCATCCCGCTGCTGGCCGTGCCGGTGTCCGTCGTCGGCACGTTCGCGGTGCTGCACCTGCTGGGCTTTTCCATCAACGCGCTCAGCCTGTTCGGGCTGGTGCTGGCGATCGGCATCGTCGTCGACGACGCCATCGTGGTTGTGGAAAACGTGGAGCGCAACATCGAAGCCGGGTTGTCGCCGCGGGAGGCGACGTACCGCGCGATGCGCGAAGTGTCCGGGCCGATCATCGCCATCGCGCTGGTGCTGGTGGCGGTGTTCGTGCCGCTGGCTTTCATCAGCGGCCTGACCGGCCAGTTCTACCGTCAGTTCGCGGTCACCATCGCGATCTCCACGGTGATCTCCGCGATCAATTCACTCACGCTGTCGCCGGCCCTGGCCGCGCTGCTCCTGAAAAGCCACGATGCGCCCAAGGACGCCCTGACCCGCGGCATGGACAAGGTGTTTGGCCGATTCTTTGCGGCGTTCAACCGCAACTTCGGCCGAGCGGCCACGGGCTACACGCAAGGCGTCAAGTCGGTCACGTCGCGCAAGGCGTTGATGCTCGGCATCTACCTGGCGCTCGCCGCCGCGACGGTGGGTGTGTTCAAGCTGGTGCCCGAGGGCTTCGTGCCCGCCCAGGACAAGCAGTACCTGATCGGCTTCGCGCAACTGCCCGACGGGGCGACGCTGGACCGCACCGAGGAAGTCATCCGCCGCATGAGCGAGATCACGCTCAAGCAGCCCGGCGTCGAGCACGCCGTGTCGTTCCCCGGCCTGTCGATCAACGGGTTCACCAACAGCTCCAACGCCGGCATCGTTTTCGCTACGCTCAAGCCGTTCTCCGAGCGGCGCGGCGCGGACCAGAGCGCGGGCGCCATCGCCGGGCAGCTCAACGCGCAGTTCGGGCAGCTGCAGGACGCGTTCGTGATGATGTTCCCGCCGCCGCCGGTGCAAGGCATCGGCACCACGGGCGGCTTCAAGCTGCAACTGGAAGACCGCGGCTCGCTCGGCTACGAGGCCCTCGACGGCGCGCTGAAAGCCTTCATGGCCAAGGCCTATCAGGCGCCGGAACTGGCGGGTCTGTTCTCGAGCTTCCAGCTGAACGTGCCGCAGCTCTATGCCGACATCGACCGCACCAAGGCGCGCCAGCTGGGCGTGTCGGTGACCGATGTGTTCGACACCATGCAAATCTATCTGGGCAGCCTGTATGCGAACGACTTCAACAAGTTCGGGCGCACGTACTCCGTGCGGGTGCAGGCGGACGCACCTTATCGCGCGCGCGCCGAAGACATCGGTCTGCTTAAAGTTCGATCGAACACGGGCGAGATGGTGCCGCTCTCTGCATTGATGACCGTCAAGCCAAGCTTCGGCCCCGAGCGCGCCATGCGCTACAACGGCTATCTGTCCGCCGACATCAACGGCGGCCCGGCGCCCGGCTACTCGTCGGGTCAGGCGCAGGACGCTGTCAAGCGCATCGCGGCAGAGACGTTGCCCGCGGGCATCAGCTACGAGTGGACCGACCTGACCTACCAGGAAATCCTGGCCGGCAATTCCGCGGCCTGGGTGTTCCCGCTGGCCATCTTGCTGGTGTTCCTGGTGCTCGCCGCGCAGTACGAGAGTCTGACACTGCCGCTGTCGATCATCCTGATCGTGCCGATGGGTCTGTTGGCGGCGATGACCGGCGTGTGGCTGTCGGGCGGGGAGAGCAACGTCTTCACGCAGATCGGGTTGATGGTGCTGGTCGGGTTGTCGGCGAAGAACGCGATCCTGATCGTGGAGTTCGCACGCGAGCTGGAATTCGCCGGGCGCACGCCGATTCAGGCCGCTATCGAGGCTTCGCGACTCCGGCTGCGCCCGATCCTGATGACGTCGCTGGCATTCGTCATGGGCGTTCTGCCTCTGGTATTGACCACCGGCGCCGGCGCCGAAATGCGGCAGGCCATGGGCATCGCGGTGTTCTTCGGGATGATCGGCGTCACGGCGTTCGGGCTGTTCCTCACCCCGGTGTTCTATGTGACGCTTCGCGCGCTCACCGGCAACCGGCCGCTCAAGTTGCATGGCGAAGTGCCCCATGCCGAGGCTTTTGCGTCTCCAACTGAATTCAGCGGCGGCGGCGCCTCGGCGCGCCCCCTGCCTGCCGCTCCCCTGAAAGCGAACGAATCATGAAACAGCATCCAATCTCCCTACGGCATGCGCTGCTGCCTTTGCTGACTGCGCTGGTGGTGACGGGTTGCGCCACGGCGCCGGCGGTACTGCCGGCCACCGTCGCGGCGCCTGCTCAGTTCAAGGAAGAAGGTCCGAAGTGGACCGTGGCCGCGCCCGCCGAAGCGCGCGATCGCGGCGCCTGGTGGAAGGCCTTTGCTGACCCTGCGCTCGACGGCTTGGTGGAGCGCGCCGGCGCCAACAACACGAGCATCCAGGAGGCAGCGGCGCGCCTCGCGCAAGCCCGCGCCTTGGTGCGAGATGCCAATGCAGACCGCGCGCCGCAGATCGGCGCGGGCGCTGGCGTCAACCGCCAGGCCGGCGCGAACACGGCAGGGGGCGCGACACCCTTCACGCTGGGGTCGGCCGGCATCAACTTCTCGTACGAGCTCGACCTGTTCGGCCGGCTCTCTCGCGCAAGCGAAGCTGCGGCGCTCGATGCGCAAGCTCGCGAGGCACTGCTGCAAAGCACGCGGCTGTTGGTGCAGGCAGAAACTGCACAGACCTATCTGGCCTTGCGGGCGATCGACGCTGAGCGGGCACTCGTGCGCGAGACGGTGTCGGCGTACCAGGGGACACTGCGCTTGACGCATCGCCGTCACCAGGCCGGGGACATCGCCGAGCTGGACGTCGCGCGTGTCGCATCGGAGCTGGCCTCGACGGAATCCGAAGCGTTGGCGCTGGATCGCAGGCGCGCGGAGCTGGAACATGCGCTCGCCGTGCTGGTCGGCGATGCGGCTTCCAACTTCTCTTTGGGTTCGGGCGAGTGGAGCACGGCTTTGCCACAGATCCCGGCAGGCATTCCCGCGACGGTGTTGGCGCGGCGGCCCGACGTGTCGGCAGCACAAAGCAGCATCCTCGCCGCACAAGCGCGCGTTGGCGTGGCGAAGGCCGCGTGGTTCCCGCAACTGTCGTTGACGGCCACCGGCGGCTACGCATCGCCTGAACTCGGTGACCTGTTCAAGTGGTCAGCTCGCGCCTGGGGCATCGGGGCGCTCATGTCCCTGCCGATCTTTGACGGCGGCCGGCGTGAAGCGGGCGTTCAAGGCGCGCAGGCGCAGCTCGATGCCGCGCTGGCGGGCTACCGGGGGCAGGTGCTCGTAGCGTTCAAGGAAGTGGAAGACCAGTTGTCGTCATTGCGGCTGCTCCAGGAGCAAGCACAAGCGCAAGCTCGCGCGGTGACATCGGCGAGTCGCGCCACGGTGCTGTCGGAGTCTCGCTACCGCAACGGCATGGACAGCCAGCTTGAACTGCTCGACGCACGCCGCAGCGAGTTGCGTAATCGCCGTCAAGCGCTGCAGGTGAAAGCAAGCCAGTACCAGGCGACAGTGAGTTTGATCCGAGCGCTGGGCGGTGGATGGGAAGTAGCCGCGCGCTGACCGCCCGGTTGTCATTGCGGACTCGATCCGCAATCCGTGACCCCGTGGGCGTCAT
>JAZKIF010000097.1:9030-10501 GCA_040385005.1 Pseudomonadota bacterium | reverse complement strand
GCAAGCTGGAGCTGGACAAGACCTTCGAGGAGCGCGACATCATCAACGCGCAGGTGGTGCAGGCCATCGACGAAGCCGCGCTGAACTGGGGCGTGAAGGTGCTGCGCTACGAGATCAAGGACCTGACGCCCCCGAAGGAAATCCTGCACGCGATGCAGGCGCAGATCACGGCCGAGCGCGAGAAGCGCGCACTGATCGCGGCCTCGGAAGGCCGCCGGCAGGAGCAGATCAACATCGCCACCGGCGAGCGCGAGGCTTTCATCGCGCGCTCCGAGGGCGAGAAGCAGTCCATCATCAACAAGGCGCAAGGTGAAGCGGCGTCCATCACGGCCGTGGCCGACGCCACAGCCGGGGCCATCGAGCGCATCGCCGCGGCAATCCGCCAACCGGGCGGCGAACTGGCGGTGCAGTTGAAAGTCGCCGAGCGCGCCGTGGACGCCTACAGCCGCGTGGCGCAGGACGCGACCACCACGCTCATCGTGCCGAGCAACATGACCGAGGTGTCGGCGTTGATCACCTCGGCGATGAAGATGGTGCAGGGCACCAAGGCAGCCTGAGATCAGTGCGGCAGATACGCGAGTCCCGTCTGGGACAAGCCGGTCAGGCCGATATTCAGGCTGTTTTGCGGATGATTCACGGCCATGAGTCCCAGGTCGGCGACGTTCATGGCGCCCGAGTCGAGCAATGAGGAGAGATAGCCTTCGGTGGCCGCGTTGGGTTGCGCGCCCATGACGTTGAAATACAGCAACTCCACAACGGCCTGGTGACTGGCGCCAGCGCCCACGCGGGCCTCGATCGCAAGTTGCACGAGCGCCCCTTCGGCCGTCCCTGCGTCTGCCAGGGCAAGTCCAATGCCCGCCAGGGTCGAATTGCCCGCCGCGCCCGGCCCCATCACGGCGCCGAGAATGCGGGCGACCGTGCCCGCGCGCCCGTCGAGGTCCCACGCCAGCGCCTGGTCGGCGAACACGAATCGTTCGATTGAAGCCAGTGTGTCGATGCCTTCCCCGCGCGCGCTGAATCCGGAGGAAGTGGCTGTAAATGCGTAAGCCCCGCGCGCGCCGCCGAAGACGACGGTATCGATGCCGGCACCGCCGGAAAGCGTGTCGTTGGCCGACGTGCCGGACAGGACGTTGTCAGCCGCGTTGCCTTCGAGTCTGAGGCCGGTCGTGCCCAGCCCACGGACGTTCTCGACGTCCGGCTGGTTTGCCAGCGAGTACGAGACCGACGCCCAGACCGTGTCGTTGCCCTCGCCTCGCAATTCGACGACCCGATCGGTCGCGGTATCCAGCGCGAACGTGTCGTCGCCCGCCCCGCCGTAGAACGTGTCGCTGCCCAATCGCTTGCCGGCGTCCCAGTCGAACACGTCGTTGCCGCCGCCTCCATGCAGGGTGTCGGCGCCGCCGCCGCCGTCGAGGCGGTTGTCCAGCTCGTTGCCGGTCAGCAGGTCGGCGCCGCTGCCGCCGATGGCGTT
>JAZKIF010000097.1:0-9020 GCA_040385005.1 Pseudomonadota bacterium | reverse complement strand
GGGTGGATTTCGATACCGGTCAGAAATCGCGTGAACTGTGACAGCACCCGAGCGGGTCCGCGCCCGGCCGGCTTCGCCCACAGCCGGTGTGCCAGGCGGTAGGACCAGATGGCGTGCAGCCCGGAATAGACGATGGCGTTCTCGATATCGCACCCGAACGCGATCCCCAGATTGGGCGAACCGTCGTAAGTCGGCACGGGCGGCGGGTCTTCCCAGTGCACGCCCGGGATCGCGTCCGACGCCACGTAGACGACCGAGTAGTGACCGGGCCGCAGGTCGATCTCGCAGCCCCTGCTGAAGTTCGCCACCGAAATCGTGTCGTCGCCGCCTGCATCCCACAAGGCCTGGAGAATCGGCGTCGCGCGGTCGAACGTATAGATGTCGTCCCCGGTGCGGTAAGTCATGTTCGCGCCGTAGAGGTACTGGATCGCCGCGATATCGAGCACCATCGGCGTCGTCGGCTGGACGTTGAACGCACTCAGGGAGTAGCGCGATCCGTCCCTCTCGACGCTCACGTAGAGGAGGTTGTCCGGCTCGGTATAGGACATGACGGTGTCACGCAGGTTGTCCTGCGCGTCGGGCAGCACCGGCCCATCCGCGAAGGGGTGCTTGAGGCCGAGCGCATGGCCGAGCTCGTGGATCAACGAGAGGTAGTTGTAGGAACCGGCGCTCCAGTCGCCGGCTCCCGCCGCCGCCTGCGGACTGATCCAGATGTCGCCGCCATTCGGCCAGTCGCCCTTGGGGAAATACGCCCATCCCCAGGTCCCCGCCGGGACAGCGGTTGAGAACCCGACGCGGATGTCGCCGGCGGAGGTGGCGTTGTCGGGAACTTGTGCAAAGACGACGTTCGCGACATTCGACCAGACCTGCAGGGCTGACCGGAAAGCCGCCTGTTGCTGCGCATCGAGCCCGAAGTGCTGGGCCGCGGTGTTTTCGGATACGAGGGAATAAGCCGCCCCGCCATACCCGGCGAACCATGAGGCTGCGCCACCCTCCCACGGGAAGCTGTAAGTGAGCTGGACGCCCGAGCCCAGCGGGCCACCCCACTTCACGAGTGAGATCAGTGCATCGATATCGGGTTGGGCAAGGGGAGCGGGGACAATGGAGACCGGATTCGTCGTTGTGGGCGTCGGCATACTGCTTGTTCGAATGTGTGACGATCCGAATCTAGCATTGCCGGGCAGAGCCTCTCCTCAGGCTGAATCCCCGCTGGAGGATCGCGGCCCATGGCTCAGCGGGCTGTGCCGCGGCACCAGCCCTTGCGGCAACGCGCCGCGAAACATCGGCGTCAGGGCGTCCACCTTCTCGAAAGCCGCAGCCTCGCCGCGGTGCTTGGCCAGCACCGCCAGCAGGTCGCCGCGCATGTACCACAGCGCCTGGACGTCGAGCGAGTAGCGCACGCGGCGCGTGATCTGCGGCTCGTTGATGCCTTCGAGCAGCACGAGCATGCGCTCGCGGATGTCCTCGATGCCGACAGTCTCCTGCGGCGGTCCCAGGTTCGCGGGCGAGGACGTGCCGAAGAGCTCGAAGAAACTGCTCCTGAACCGGGTCTTGAACCATCCCATCGACTGCTCCTTACTTCTCGTGGTCGGGCGCGATGCCGAGGATCTCGGTCACGGGCCCGCGTGCGATGTGCTCTTGCGGCCGCTCCGGCAGGTCGCCGAAGCCGCTGGGGGAATCGAAAACCGAAGCGACCACGCTGTCCGCGCCTTCGACGCCCCGCTGGCGCACGCCGTAGCGGAGCTGCCGCTGCAGCTGCGGCGGCAGGCGCGCGACCAGGCTCTTGGACGCCCACACCGCGCCCGCGGGCGCGGATTCGGCGATCCGCAGCGCGCGGCGGATGGTGGGCGCGAGACCCGCGAACTCGGGTTGCGCCGAGGACCAGAGGCTGCCGAGCCACTCCTGGCCTTCGTCGAGCCCGGTCTTCAGGTGGATTTCCAGCGGCCAGCCCTTGCGCACCAGCCATTCCCGGTTGATCACGCGCATCGCTTCGCGAATCTGGAGAGCCGCCGACAGCGCACTCCACAGGTGGCTTTCGCCTGCGCGGGGGAAGAAGTAGCAGACCATCCCGTCGCTGGCCTGCTTGCCATGCACGCCGTGATGGCGCCGTACGATCGGGTCGACCGCATTCCAGATCTGGTTGATCAGCTCGAAATACTCGCCGGGCGGCAACGCCCCCCAGACGCGGTGGGGGTTGTCCAGCTGGGACGCCAGCACCGCGACCGCCGTCAGCACCGGTGCGATGCGGGGCGTGTCGCCGGTTGGCGCGGGTCCTGCGCCGGTCGCGGGCGATGAGATTCGCGCCGCGCTTGCCGGCTGGGCCGGCCGGACCGGCGCCGGCGCCGCCGCATCCGTCGTAGAGGGATCGGCGCGAGACCCTGGCGACGCAAGATGCTCCGCGATCCGCGTCAGGCTCCATCCGAGGCCCTTCAGGCGCTGGATTTCGACGATTCGCGCCACGACCTCTTCCGGGAAATAGCCGATGCGCGGCGCATCGCCATGGTCGGGACCGGGGGGCAAAACCTCAGGCCTCGGCACGATCCCACTGCTGATGTAGTTGTTCAGCGTGGCACGCGAGATCCCGGTCTGGTCGAGGACTTCCTTGCTGGTAAGCATGGGTGGCTTGTCTGTCTAAGACTTAATGAGACTGTCCATATAAGGCATAGACAGTATTAGACAGAGTCAAGCTCAGCGTCAAGTGGGTGGGCTGGCGTGAATCAGTGCGCGTTGGGAAAATGAGACGAGTATCGATCAGACATCTGTCCAAGACAGTCCAGAAGGCGGCGTGGACCTACGGTGCCGTGGTGATTGGCAACCTCATGAGCAATCGTTGGGTCGAACAGGGGAACGGGCGGCGGGGTTCGCGTGGCCCGCGACCCGCACAAACGAAAAACCCGCCGGAGGGCGGGTTTCGGATCTTGACTGGCGGAGAGGGCGGGATTCGAACCCGCGGAGGGCTATTAACCCTCACACGCTTTCCAGGCGTGCGACTTAAACCGCTCATCCACCTCTCCTGCGAGCCCACGATTGTAGCAGCGGGCACACGCAGGCAAACGCGGGCTCAGGCCATCTTCGCCCGCGCCTTGCCCTGCCGCGCCTGCTGCGGGTCGGCCACCAGCGACAACAGCATGTTGACGTCCGCCGGCTTGACCATGTGGAAGTCGAAGCCGGCCTGAGCCGATCGCGCGCGGCTCTCGGCTTCGCCATAACCCGTGAGCGCGATCAGCAACGCGTCGCGCGACCCGGGTTGCTGGCGCAGCCGGTGCGCGACTTCGAAACCGTTCATGCCGGGCAGCCCGATATCCAGCAGCACCACGTCCGGCCGGAAATCCTCGGCGATCCGCAGCGCTTCCATGCCCTCGTTAGCCACGCGCACCTCGAAACCTTCCATTTCCAGCAACGTCATGAGCGTGTCCGCCGATGCGGCGAGATCATCGACAACCAGGATTCGCGAAGGCGCCTTGGGGGCGTCCGCAGGCTTGCGCGCGCGGCCGGGCGACGAGGGCGCATCGGTCGCCTCCTCGACCTGCGCGGGCAGTGTCACCACGATCTCCGTGCCCTTCCCCACGCCTTCGCTGGAGGCCGCGACGGATCCTCCGTGCAATTCCACCAGGTGCTTCACGAGCGTGAGGCCGATCCCCAGTCCGCCCTGCGCACGGTCGAGCGACTGGTCGGCCTGCGCGAAGAGATCGAAGATGTGCGGCAGGAACGCCGGGTCGATGCCCGCGCCGTCGTCCTTCACGCAAATCTTCACCGCGCCCTCCGCGTACTTCGCGACCAGGCTGATCTTCGCGTTCGGCCCGGAGAACTTCGAGGCATTGTTGACGAGGTTGGATAGCACCTGCGCGAGCCGCACGGCGTCGCCGTTGAGCACCACGTTGTCTTCGGGCAATTCGACATGCATCGACTGGTCCCGGCTCGCCATGCGCGGCGAGCTGGCCTCGATGGAGCGATCAATGAGCGAAGCCAGCGTCATCTTCTCCGGCTTGACCACGACCTTGCCCTGCACGATGCGCGAGACGTCCAGCAAGTCGTCGATCAGGCGCGCCATGTGGTCCGCCTGCCGCCCGATCACGTCGCGCGCCCAGTTCATCGTGGACTGCGTGACGTCATCGCCCTGCATGATGTGAACAGCGTTGCGGATAGGGGCGAGCGGGTTGCGCAGCTCGTGCGCGAGCATCGCGAGGAACTCGTTCTTGCGCCGGTCCGCGTCCTGCACCACGGTGTACAGCCGCGCGTTCTCCAGCGCGATGGAGGCCCGGCCCACGACGTCGCGCGCAAGCGCGAGCCGCGACGAATCCATCCGCGCCGCGGCCGCCTCCAGGATCAGCGCGCCGCGCGCCTTGCCGCTGGTGAGCAGCGGGCAGATCGCGAACGCGCGGCCGCCCTCCTCCCACAGCTCGACGACCTGCCGGTCGAGCGCAGCGTCCAGCGCTTCGCGCAAGCCCTGAGGCAATTCGCTGCCATTCGTTTCCGTGCGCGGCGGGAAATGCTCGACGCGCGCCAGGGCGCCCTCGCTGGCCAGCACGAAGATCGCCTGGTCGCAGAGCACCGGCACGGCGACGTTGAACATGGCCTGGATCGTGTCCTCGATGTTCAGGGAACGGGACAAGGACTGGCTCGCTTCGGAGAGATAGTCGGAGCGGCGGATCGCCACTTCCGCCGCCTCGCGCGCCGCCTCGGACCGGGCGAGCGCCTCGCGCGCCGCGGCCTGCTGCTGGAGCTGGCGGTTCATGCGGAAGAGCTCGACGAAGACGCGCACCTTGGAGCGCAGCACTTCCGGAACCACCGGCGAAGGGATGTAATCCACGGCGCCGAGCTCGTAGCTGCGCTTGGCCTGGCCTTCGTCGACGTAAGCGGTGATGAAGACGATCGGCGTCTGCGCGGATTTCTTGTACTGGCGGATCAGGCTGGCCGTCTCCAGGCCGTCGATGTCCGGCATGTTGACGTCCAGCAGGATCACCGCGAACTCCTGCTCGAGGATGAACTTCAGGGCTTCCTGTCCCGAGCGGGCGCTGACGATGTTCTGCCCCAGCTCATCCAGGATGCTGCGGAACACGACGTGCTTCTCCTGGAGGTCGTCGACCACCAGGATGTTGACCTTCTCCTGCTCGGTGAGCTGCTGCGCGGCGATTGCCTGCGTGCCCGTCACTGGTGCAGCCATGCCCGCAGGACCGCCAGCAGGTCCTGCGTGTTCACCGGTTTGGAGAGGTAGTCCCATGCGCCTGCCTCGATGCATTTCTCGCGATCGCCTTTCATGGCCTTTGCCGTGACTGCGATCATAGGCAGGTTCTTGCCCGCCGGGAGCTTGCGGATCTCCTTCATGGTGGCCATGCCGTCCATCTCCGGCATCATGATGTCCATCAGAACGACCTTGATCTGCGGGTCGGTCCCGACCCGCGTGATCGCGTCGCGGCCGTTGTCGGCCTGTCCCATTTCCATGCCGTGCTCTTCCAGCACGGTGGCCAGCGCGAAGATGTTGCGCATGTCGTCGTCCACGATCAGGACGCGCTTGCCGGCCAGCGGCTTGGTCGACTCGTGGATGCCGTTGATGATGGAACGCTTCGCCTCGGGCAGCCGCGCCAGGTTGTGGTGCAGCGCGAGCAGCGTGCTGTCGAACAGCTTGGGCACCGTGTGCGCTTCCATCACGTTGATCGAGTCGTCGGAGTGCCAGGCGAACCTGCCGGCATCCTTGCCCGCGCCGTGGTAGATGAGCAGCTGCAGCGGCCCGATGCCCGCCTGCGCGGACAGCATCCGGCGCGCCTGCGCGGGATCCATGCCCGGGAACCCGTCCTCGAGCACGACGGCGTCGAACCGGCCCTCGTCCAGCGCCTCATTCAGCTTGTCGGCGCTCTTGGCCACGGTGACGGTGATCTGTTCGTCCTCCACCTGCGCCAGGAAATCGCGCCGCGCGGCGACGTCCTTCAGGGCGACCAGCAGGCTTTTCTGCGGGCGAGAAAGCATGGAGTGCAACTGGTCGAGCATCGCGTCCAGCACTTCCTTGGACTGGATCGGCTTTTCGACGAACGCCAGCGCGCCCGAGCGGAAAGCGCGGTCCCTCGAGTCGTCCGTGGAAATCACGCACACCGGGATGTGACGCGCGCCCATGTCCTGCTTGATGCGATCGAGCACGCGCCAGCCGTCCATGTCCGGCAGGTACATGTCCAGGGTGATGGCGGATGGCTTGTACTGGGTCATCAGCGTCAGGGCGCCGGCGCCCATCGCGGTGACGAGGCCCTTGAAGCCCTTGGCGCGCGCCGCGTCCAGCAGGAAACGCGCGAACGCCAGGTCGTTCTCGACGATCAGCAGCACCAAGTCGCCCTGCTCGATGGCGTCGCGGTCGTCGTCGGCCTCGTTCGCCGCGATCGTTCCTTCTTCGGCCACTACGACGGCGTCCTCCACCGGCTCGGCACGCGCGATGCGCCGCACGCCCGGCAGGGTCTGGTCGTTGCGGGCTTCCGTGATCTGCGCCGGACGGCGCGAACCGCGCGTGCCGGAGTACACGAGCGGCAGGTACAGCGTGAACGTGCTGCCCTGGCCGGGCGCGCTGGACAGGCGGATCTCGCCGCCGAGCAGCTTGGAGAGTTCGCGCGAGATCGCCAGGCCGAGGCCCGTGCCGCCGTACTTGCGGCTGGTCGAGCCGTCGGCTTGCTGGAAAGCCTCGAAGATGATCTGCTGCTTGTCGCCGGAGATGCCGATGCCGGTGTCCGACACCGCGAAGGCCATCACCTGCTGCGCGCGATTGAGCTCCTCGTTGTCCTGCGTCCAGCCGGTGAAGACTTCTTCCACCGTGAGGGTCACATGGCCCTGGTGCGTGAACTTGAACGCGTTGGAGAGCAGGTTCTTCAGGATCTGCTGCAGGCGCTTCACGTCCGTGACCATCGAGGTCGGCAGGCTGAGGCCGGTGTGGATCATGAAGTCCACGTTCTTCGCCTCGGCCACGTGGCGGAAGGTGCGCTCCACATAGAGCTGCAGGTCCGAGAGGCGCAGCTCGTTGACGTCCACCACCACCGTGCCCGACTCGATCTTCGACAGGTCCAGGATGTCGTTGATGAGCATCAGCAGGTCGTTGCCCGAGGAGTGGATCGTCTTGGCGAATTCCACCTGCTTAGGCGTGAGGTTGCCGTCCGGGTTCTTCGACAGCTGGTCCGAGAGGATCAAGAGCGAATTGAGCGGCGTGCGCAGCTCGTGCGACATGTTCGCGAGGAACTCGGACTTGTACTTGGACGTGAGAGCGAGCTGCTTGGCCTTGTCTTCCAGCGCCTGGCGGGCCTGCTCCACTTCCTGGTTCTTGCGCTCCACTTCGTGGTTCTGGTGCACCAGCAGGCGGGCTTTTTCCTGCAGCTCCTCGTTGGTCTGCTGCAGTTCCTGCTGGCGGCTCTGCAACTCCTGCGCGAGCGACTGGGACTGCGTGAGCAGGTCTTCCGTCCGCATGTTGGCCTCGATCGTGTTGATCACGATACCGATCGATTCCGTCAGCTGGTCGAGGAAGGCCTGGTGGGTCGGGTTGAAGCGCTCGACGGAAGCGAGCTCGACGACACCGCGCACCTGACCCTCGAAGATGATGGGCAGCACCAGCACGTTGAGCGGCGCGACTTGCGTAAGGCCCGAAGAGATCTTCAGGCTGTCGGGGATCGACGAGGTGAGCAGGATCTTCTTGCGGTCGTACGCGCACTGGCCGACCAGGCCCTGGCCCAGATCGACTTCCTTGCCGTACGAGCCGTGGCCGTCGGAGGCGTAGCTCGCCATCAGGCGCAGCTTCGGCTGTTCGTGCGTGTAGCGCAGCACATAGAACTCCGCCTGCTGTGCGCCCACCACGGGCGCAAGTTCGGAGAGGATCAGGTGGCCGACCGCCACGAGGTCCTTCTGGCCCTGCAGCATCCGCGAGAACTTGGCGAGGTTGGTCTTGAGCCAATCCTGCTCCGTGTTCAGCTGCGTCGTGTCCTTCAGGTTGCGGATCATCTCGTTGATGGTGTCCTTGAGCGCGGCCACTTCGCCCAGCGCTTCCACCGTGATCGATCGCGTCAAGTCACCTTGCGTCACGGCGGTCGCCACTTCGGCGATCGCTCGAACCTGCGTCGTGAGGTTGGCCGCGAGCTGGTTCACGTTTTCCGTGAGGCCTTTCCACGTGCCCGAGGCGCCCGGCACCTTCGCCTGGCCGCCCAGTTTTCCTTCGACGCCCACCTCGCGCGCGACCGACGTCACCTGATCGGCGAACGTCGCGAGCGTGTCGGTCATGGAGTTGATAGTGTCCGCGAGCGCGGCGATCTCGCCCTTCGCTTCCACGGTCAGCTTCTGTTCGAGGTCGCCGTTGGCAACGGCCGTCACCACTTTCGCGATACCGCGCACCTGCGACGTCAGGTTGCCGGCCATGAAGTTCACGTTGTCGGTGAGGTCCTTCCACGTGCCGGCCACGCCTTGCACGTCGGCCTGGCCGCCGAGCTTTCCTTCGGTGCCCACCTCACGCGCCACCCGCGTCACTTCCGAAGCGAAGGACCGCAGCTGGTCCACCATGGTGTTGATGGTGGCCTTCAGCTCCAAGATTTCGCCTTTCACTTCCACGGTGATCTTCTTGGAGAGGTCACCGGCAGCCACGGCCTTCGTCACGTCGGCGATGTTCCGCACCTGGGACGTCAGGTTGCCGGCCATGAAGTTCACGTTGTCGGTCAAGTCCTTCCACGTGCCGGCCACGCCTTGCACGTCAGCCTGTCCGCCCAGTTTTCCTTCGGTACCCACTTCGCGCGCCACCCGCGTCACTTCCGAGGCAAATGAACGGAGCTGGTCCACCATCGTGTTGATGGTGTTCTTGAGTTCGAGAATCTCGCCCTTCACGTCCACCGTGATCTTCTTGGACAGGTCACCGGCGGCCACCGCTTTCGTCACGTCCGCGATGTTTCGCACCTGCGACGTCAGGTTACCGGCCATGAAGTTCACGTTGTCGGTCAGGTCCTTCCACGTACCGGCTACGCCTTGCACATCGGCCTGGCCGCCGAGCTTTCCTTCCGTACCCACTTCGCGCG
>JAZKIF010000096.1:0-29175 GCA_040385005.1 Pseudomonadota bacterium | reverse complement strand
TGATGATCTTGTTGCCGTTGAACGAATACACGCCGATGCGCCCGAAGCTGCCGCTCGCGCGGCCCTTGTACAGCGCGCCCAGCGATTCGGCGGCATCCTCCAGGATCGGCACGCCGTAGCGCTCGCAGATCGGCGTGAGCGCGTCGATATCTGCGCTCTGGCCGTACAGGTTCACCACGATCACGCAGCGCGGCATGCGGCCTTCGCGCTTCGCCCATTCGAACGCGCGTTCCAGCGCGGCGGGCGACATGTTCCAGCTCTCGGGCTCGGAATCGATGAACACCGACAGCGCGCCGCAGTACAGGATCGGATTGCAGCTGCCGACGAAGGTGAGCGACGAGCAGAAGACCGTGTCGCCCTGCTTCACATCGAGCAGCAACAACGCGAGGTGGATTGCTGCCGTCCCCGAACTCACCGCAGCCGCATGCCCGACGCCGACGTAGGAAGCCAGATCCCGCTCGAAGCCATCGACGTGTGGGCCCAACGGCGCGATCCAGTTGGTGCGGAAGGCGTCCTCGACGAATGCGGTTTCCTCTTCGCCCAGATGCGGTGACGACAGCCAGATACGCTGCGACAGTTCACGCCGGAACATCACGTCCACGGCCTTGCCTTGCGTATCGACCACCGGCAGGTGATCGATCTGGTGCTGGTCCATCAGGGCCAGGCCCTCCGGCATGGTCGCACCGGTGCCCAGCGTGATCGGCGCGTGTTCGGGCAACGACTCGATGAGCGCGGTGTCGGCCACATGGTTCAGTGCAGCGCGCCGCAGGTCGCCGTCGGTCAAGGTGCGGCGCAGGCGCCCGTCGGGATGCACCACCAGCAGCATGCCGCGCGCGGTGTCATTCAGCCGCGCCAACGCGTCGTGCAACGTGCACGTGGCCGGCACGCACAGCGCCGCGAATTCTTCTGCCGTCACTTCACTCTCCTTGCGGGCACGCCCGCATACACCCCGGGCTCGGTGAGGTCGTCGATCACGACGGCCCCTGAACCCACCACGATGCCGTCCGCGATCCGGCGGCCGGGCAACACGCTCGCGCCGCTGCCCATGAATACACAACGGCCGATGCGCACCGCCCCGCCCAACGCGACGAGAGGCGCGATGTGGGAATAGTCGCCCACCTCGACGTCGTGGTCGACCACGGCGCCATGGTTCACGATCACCGAGACACCCAGCGATGCGCACGGCCCCACCACCGACTGCGCCGCGATGAAACATCCCGCGGACACTCGCGCATGCGCTGAGATGCTGGCGCGCGGATGCACCACGCCGGCAAGCATTCCAGGGCGCAACGCAACCGCCTCGCGCTCTCGCGCATGGGCGTCGCCGATCGCGACATGGACAGCATTCGCGATCTCCAGGGCGCGATCCCACGGCACGATCTCCACGCCCGGCAGCAGTTCGGAAGCGGTCGGCGCAGGATTGCGTCCGGCCGCGATCACGCGCGTCCACGCACCCGACGCCAAAGCAGCATCGGCCACCGCGCGGCCATGGCCGCCCGCACCCAGAATCAGCAACGTCGCCACAGCTTCGCTTTCCAAGCTTTCAATAACTGTTGATCTTCTCGAGCACCGCCGGTCCCGCCGGCAGTTGGGACAGCAGCTGCGCGATGCGCTCGCCCGCGTGTCCGTCGCCCCAGGGATTCTCACACGGCCACTTGCCGTGGTCGACCGCCGCGCGCAGGGTGTCCGCGATGGCGCGCGCCTCGGGCGAGACGTCCACGATGTTGGTGCTGCGCTCGCGCAGGCGCTGCCGGTCGCCAATGTTCACCACGGGGGTGCCGAACGTGGCAGCTTCGATGATTCCGGACGATGAATTGCCGACGAGCACGGCGCAGTGTCGCAGCGCCGCTGCGAAGAGCGGCCGGGGCACGTGGCTCAGGCGCTGCGAACCCGCAGGCAGGGCCGCTTCATCCAACGCCGCCAGGATTTCCGCGGAACCAGCATCCGCGTTGGGCTCGAGCCAGACGACGGGCATCCCGATCTCGCCCAGCGCCTGAATGAGCGCGAGCGTCTGCGCTTTCGCTTCGCCGGCCTGCTGCACCACCGGGTGAAAGAGGGCCAGCACGAATGGCATGTCGGACGAGAGTCCCAGCGCGCGCGTGCACTCCTCTCGCTGCATGCCACCGAGCGCGGACAGCCCGTCCAGTCCCGGCGCGCCCGTGACGTAGATCCTCGACGCGTCTTCGCCCATCTGCACGAGCCGCTCACGCGAACCCTGGGTCGCGGCAAGGTGATAAGCGCTCAGTTTGCTGATCGCGTGGCGCACCGGCTCGTCCACTGTGCCGGAGAGTTCTCCGCCATGAATATGGACCGCAGGCACGCCCACGTGCAAAGCAGCGATGGCTCCGGCGAGCATCTCGCCACGGTCGCCGAGAAGCAGCAGGAAATCCGGCCGCTCGCGGCCCAGCAGTTCGGTCATCCCCCGCAGGACATCCGCGATGGCGAGCGACATGCTCTCGCCGGTGCGCGTGGCGACGTCCACCGGAATCTCGGCGCAGACCGGCAAGCCGCTCGCGCAAATTTCGGAGATCGTTTCACCGTGCTGCTTGCTCAGGTGCGTGCCGGTTACCGCGACCTCCACCGCGAGCCCGGGCGTTGCCGCGATGCGCAGGAGCGTGGCCTGCATCAGCCCGAAGTCCGCTCGCGTGCCGCTGAGGTAGATGATGCGGCGAGGGCCCGGAGAGCTCACGATGGCCGCCCGCCTTGCAACTGGTCCCACTGCAACACCGTGCCCGCTGCGATGGCTTCGCGCGCGATCGTTCCCACGACACGCTGCAGGTCCGCGGGCGCGATGCCCGTAGCGGGACGCCGGCACATCAGCATCGCCTCCGTGATTGCGGCGCCGGCCGCTATGTCCACTGTCGCCGCGACACTGCGCCGCGCGACGCGGGCCGTGTCCCGCTCTTCCTCGGTCGGCGCCTTCACGCCATCGCCGAGCATCGCGCTCACGCGCCGGATGCCCGCGACCATGGCCGTGAACTCCTCTGGCTCGAGCGATGCGCTGTGGTCCGGCCCGGGTAGCGCACGATCCAGGGTCAGATGCTTCTCGATGACCGTCGCACCGAGCGCGACAGCCGCCAGCGGCGCCTCGATGCCCAGGCTGTGGTCCGAGTAACCGACCTCCACGCCAAGATCGCGCGCCATCGATTGCATCGCGCGAAGGTTCAGTGCGCTGTCCGGCGCGGGATAAGCGGAGGTGCAGTGCAGCACCGTGACGCCTTCCAGCGATCCGCGTGCGCCGGCGATCCACTTCAATGCTTCGCGAATCTCGTCCATGGTACCCATGCCGGTGGACACCAGCAGTGGGAGGCGCGCCGCCGCAGCCCGCTCCACCAGCGCTCGATGCGTGAGTTCGCCCGACGACAGCTTGATGCGCCGCACGCCGAGGGTCACGAGCATGTCCACCGCATCCACTGAGAACGGCGTCGAGAAGAACTCGATACCGATCTTCTCGCAATGCGCCTTGATCGCCTGGTGCTGGTCCAGCGACAGCTCCAGCTGTTGCAACATCGCGAACTGGTCCTGCTGGCCGGTCTGCCGGGCCTGGTACTCGGCCGTCGGCGCGCCGGGCACGACGAGGTCCTGCGCGCGGAAAGTCTGGAACTTCACGGCATCCGAACCCGTTTCGCGCGCCGCGTCGCAAAGGCGCAGCGCCATGGCGAGATCGCCGTTGTGGTTCACGCCCGCTTCGGCGATGACGAAAACATGATCAACCACGAGCGGCTCCTTTCGCAAAATG
Source organism: Pseudomonadota bacterium (assembly GCA_040385005.1). Classification (GTDB taxonomy): domain Bacteria; phylum Pseudomonadota; class Gammaproteobacteria; order Burkholderiales; family Burkholderiaceae_C; genus Ramlibacter. The sequence goes on along the minus strand of JAZKIF010000096.1, from coordinate 25,436 downwards.
CCGCTCGTGCAGCCACTGCGCGTATTCGAAATCTTCGAGCGTGTCGATGTCCGCCGATTTCCAGCGCGGCATCAGGTAGGGCGCGACATCCACGCTCCACAGGCCGTGCACGGCCGCATGGGTCAGCGCGGCGCGCTGCCAGACGTAGATGGAGCCGTTGAGCGCATACACCCGGGGCAAGTCCTGCCGGCGTAACGCCCCATGGGATTTGGAGAGCCGGACCAGCCCGTCCCCGTGTGGTTCGACGAGATTGAAATAGGGATTGTCCTGCGCCTCGTAGACGCTCACGACGAGTTGGGCGTCCTGATTCGTTTCCAGAGCCGCGGAAATGTCGCTGCTCTCGCGCAACGGCGATGTCGGCTGCAGATCGACCACGCGACCGATCGACTGCCCCTGCTTCTCGAGATGCGCCACGAGATGCTCGATCACCGGCAATTTGCCCGCCTGGTCCGTCGCGAGTTCGGCCGGACGCAGGTACGGCACCGTGGCGCCCGCCGCCTTGGCGACTTCAGCGATGCGCTCATCGTCCGTGGAAACATAGACCGCGTCGATGGCATCGCATCCGAGCGCTTGCGCGATCGTGTGCGCAATCAGCGGCTTGCCCGCGAACTCGCGGATGTTCTTGCCCGGCAATCCCTTGCTGCCGCCGCGCGCGCAGATCGTCGCGATGGTGTTGCCCGCGCTCATAGCTTGAGGAACCGGCGCAGCACGCTCAAGCCGGTCTCCGCGCTGCGCTCGGGATGGAACTGGCAACCGTGCAGGTTGTCCTGGCGCACCGATGCGCAGATCGGGATGCCGTCGTAATCCGCATGAGCGAGTTGCACACCACTGCGCGACGGCTGCGCCGCGAACGAGTGGACGAAGTACACGCGCTCTTTCGGTTGCACGTCGGCCAGGATGGACCCATCCCACGGCGTGGTCGCTTGCAGCGGACGCCAGCCGATGTGCGGGATCCGGTGCGGTTTGCCATCGGCGCCAATCGCCGGCACAGCGCGAACGCGTCCCGCCAACAAGCCCAGGCCCTCGTGCTCACCCATCTCCTCGCTCGCCTCGAACATCACCTGCATGCCGACGCAGATGCCCAAAAACGGCCTGCCGGTCTGCGCGAAGCGCTTGACCAGTTCGTCGAACCCGCGCGCGCGCAACTCGGCCATCCCGTCGCCGAACGCACCGACACCGGGCAGCACCAGACGGTCCGCTTCCACATCGCCCGCCGACGCCTTTTGCACGACCTTCACCGACGCGCCGCAATGCTCCAGCGCGCGCAGCATGTTCAGCTGGTTGCCGATGCCGTAGTCGAGCACGGTGACCGGAATGCTCATACGGTTCTCCGCGCGATCGGCCGCACGTCCAGCCCCGCGGCCGCCGCATGCGACTTGATCTCGGGCAGCGTCATGCGCTTCCAGTGCAGCGCATCGGCGATGGCGATCCCGGACACACCCGTTGCGCCGACCATCGCGAGGTCTTCCGATTTGCCGAAGCCGCCGCTCGCCGTCACTGGCACGTTCACGGCGTCGCACACCTGCTGCACGAGCGGAATATCGAAACCCTTGCGCGTGCCTTCCTGGTCCACCGAAGTCAGCAGGATTTCACCGGCGCCCATGTCCACCGCGCGGCGCGCCCACTGCACGACATCCTGTCCGGTGCGCTCGCGTCCGTTGTCGGTGTACGCCTCCCACTTGCCGGGCGCCACGCGCTTCGCCTCGATGCCCAGCACCATGCATTGCGAGCCGTAGCGGCGCGCGACTTCCCCGATCAATTCGGGACGCGCGATGGCAGCGGTGTTGATCGCCACCTTGTCCGCGCCGGAATGCATCATCTTGCTCACGTCATCGAGCGAGCGGATGCCGCCCCCGACGGTGATCGGCACGTAGATCCTGTCCGCGGTGCGCTTGATGATGTCCGAGAGGTTGTTGCGCTGGTAGAGGCTCGCGACGATGTCGATGAAGAGCAATTCGTCCGCGCCTTCGTCGTAGTAGCGAAGCGCGTGTTCGTGCGGATCGCCGACCACACGCAGGCCTTCGAGGTGGATACCCTTGATGAGGTTCGGACCCTTGATGTCCAGCCTGGCAATGATCCGAACATGACTCATAGACCGATCAGCCCTGCGGTTGCCACACCGTGTGGCGCAGCTTCCATTCATTGCCCTCGCGCTTCCACAAATGCGGCGAGCGGAAGGTGTCGGCAAGGCGCATGAAGTAATCGCGATCCATTACCGGCGACTCGAACATCTTCGTGGCCTTCGGGAATTCCCTGGCCGGGATGCTCAGGTAACGGAAGATTTCCTCGGCGAAGCGCTCAGGGAATTCGCCATCGTAGCGGCGCACCAGGGCCACGCCTTCATCGCGGTCGATGTCGCCGGAGCGGATCTCCTGCGCGGCGTCGTAGGTCGCTCGGCCGATGCCGAACTTGGTGAACGTCGTGTAGTAGTGGAAATCGTCGATGCGGTCGTCGATGCTGTTGTACTTGCTGTACGTCCCGGGCGTGCGCTCGGGCGAGGCTTCGAAGCCGCCGTGCTCCACCGCGTAGTAGTAGCAGCTCTGCGGATGCCACTTGAGGTAGTAGCCCAGGTAGTGCACCTCGATGTTCTTCTTCTCGATCTGCACCGGGTCGGCGGGCAGGTAAGGCAGCAGGTCCTGCTCATCCACGCCGTAGTCGTTGATCAGGCTGGCGATGGAGGTGCCGCCCAGGTAGATCTTCGATTTGTCCGACGACGTGAAGTACGACCAGTCGCGCTTGGCGCTGCTGGTGTCACCGATCGGGTTGCCGTACTCGGCCTCGTTCTCGCCGTAGATCACGAACGGGATGTCGTGAAGGATCGCCATCTTCGGCGCGAGCGACTTCTGCCCGAAGATGAAAGCCTGGAAGGGGTGGAACAGGTTCTCGACAGCGAGGCGCGTCAGCAGCCGGTGCACGCGCCCGTTCGGCGTCATCAGGTAATTGTCGAAACCGGCGTGCAGCCACGACTGGAAATTCTTCCAGCCCCACTCGGTGTAGACGTGCGGCGCCCAGGTGCAGGTGAGCGGATGCATGCCGAAGCGCGTCTTGAGGATGTGCGAAGCGTAGAAGCTGTCCTTGCCGCCCGAGCCGGGCAAGAGGCAGTCGTAGCCGGACTTGCTGCGGAACTTGTCGCACAACGCGGCCAGCTTGTCTTCGCGATCCTTCCAGTCGATGGTGCCGCGCTTTTGCTCGCCGAATCGGCAGGCATCGCAAACACCCTCTTCGTCGAAGGCGATGGTCGCTTTCTTGCTGGCCTTCGTGTGCTCGTACTCCACCGCCGAGTTCGGGCGCTGGTTCGAGATGACGCAGTGCTTGCAGAAATGGACGTAGCGCGGCAGGCCGTACTTGATCTCGGCCGTGTCGTCGGGGGCGTCGAAGGCGGCCAGGTCGACCGGCTTCGGTTGGGGAATGAGCTGCATGCTGGTGTGGGAAAAACGGGGAGGCGCCGCCGCGTCAAGGCAGCGGCCGCCGGGGGAAACGCCGATTATAGAAATTCGCGGATGACCTGGACGACGCGGCGGGTGGCGTTCTCCTGCGGGCCGGAGGATGCGAGGCGACCGGCGCGGGTCCAGCGGTCCAGAGCAGCGGACAGGCCGCCGACCGGCACGGCCGCATCGGCCACCCCGAAGCGGGCCAGCGGCATCGCGGCGTCGAACACCGAGCCGGTGACCTGGACCAGCCTCGCGCCGCACAAATGCCCTTCGAGGCCCACGGTGGAGGTCAGGGTGACGACGGTGTCCACCGCATGCAACAGGGGCGGCAACGGCCACTCCTGGCCCGCCAGGACGATCCGCCCGTCGGCTGGGAGCACGGGAAGGGGCTCCCCTGCGCGCGGCCGGACGCACAACACGGCGTCGGTCCGGGCCAAGGTCCATGCCACCAGCGCGTCCAGCACGCGCTGCGGCAGGCTCGGGTCACCCGCTGAGCCATCGAAAGGATGAACCGCCGGCTCGGCCTGGTTCGGCCAGAGCAGCACCCGCTTGCCGTCCCAGCCATGGCCGCGCCGCAGTTGCGCACCGAGCGCCTCGTTGGCCGGATCCCGCAACGCATCGAACGCCGGATTTCCGGTGACGACGATCTGTTCCGGCGCGCGGCCCGCGTCGACGAGGAAATTCCGCACGCCCTCGTTGAGCACGCAGACGCGCTGCGCGTAATCCGGCGCGCCGATCCATCGCACTTCGTCCACGGCGAACAGGTCGACGACGCAGAGCGCCGGAATGCAGAGGTCCCGCGCCGCGAGGACGGCCGCGCGTTCGGCACGGGGCGAATTCGTCACGACCAGCAGGTCAGGGTGGACGCGTTGCAGGATTCTCTTGAGCGTGCGCACCGGCAGGAAGGCTTGCCGGCCCAATTGCGCAAAGCGCCGGGCGGCCTGATCGGCCCCCGCGTCGACGACGAGATCGGCGTACGACAAACCCAAGTAAGCCGCGCTCTCCCCGGGATCGTCGACCTGGCCCATGGCGGCAACCAATGCTCGCCCGTGCTGCAGCGCCAGCTCGTCCCCAGCCTCCACGAAGTCCTTGACCTGCAACAGCGGCAAGCCCGCGGCGCGAACAACCGGCGCCGCCGTGGTGAGCCCCAGTACCGCCACCTCGGCCATCCCCTGCGCCATCAACGCCCTGGCGACCGGCACGACCATGCGCACATGGCCCGAGCCGTAGCAGACGAACAGAACCTTCTTCACACGCCCGCCTGGATACCGCTCCACCACAGCGCCAGCGCGGCAAGCGCACGCAGCTCGCGCGTGTGGTTGGCCGTGCCGTCGCGATGGCGCGTGAGCAGGCCATCGATCGCATCGCGCTTGAAGAGGCGTTGCAGCAGCTCGCTGTCCTGCAGCGTCGACTGCAGCCACGGGAAGCTGTCCTTGCGGAACCACTCGCCCACCGGCACGGTGAACATCTGCTTCTTGCGGTACGCGAGGTCCTCGCCGATCAACGGCGACACCGCCTTCTTGTACCAATGCTTCTTGTCTTGCCCGGCCAGCTTCGTCGCGCCGCGCGAGCGGAAGGCGAACTCCATCATCCGCCAGTCGAGGAACGGCGTGCGCGCCTCGATGGACACGGCCATGCCCATGCGGTCCGGCTTGACGAGGTTGTTGCCGGAGAGAAGCAACTGCATGTCCAGGTACAGCGCCTGGTTGAGCCGGTCGAAATGCGCGGCCTCTTCGAACCAGGGTTTGGCGGCGGCGTTGAAACTGTCGATGCCGCCCACGGCCGAAGCCATCTCGGCGCTGTACAGCTCGCCTTTGCCCTGCGGGGTGAAGAGCGAGATGGAATCGAAATAGCTGCGCTGGAAGTCTTCGGCCGGCAGCGTTTGCGCATCGGCCCGGGCGAAGAATTCTTCGTACTTCTCGTAGCCCGCGAAGAGTTCGTCGCCGCCGTCGCCGGTCAGCACGACCTTCACGTGCTTCGCGGCGAGTTCGCTCACGCGCAGTGTCGGCATGAAGGACGCATCGCCGTGCGGCTGGTCCAGGTGATAAAGCACCTTGGGCCAGCGATCCAGCATGTTGAGTTCCGCGATCTCGCTCGTGTGTTCGCATCCAAAGCGCCGCGCTGCTTCCGCTGCAAATGCCGACTCATCGAAGCGCGGATCGGCGAATCCGATGCAGAAGGTCTTGACCGGCCGGTCCACGTGCCGCGCCATCAGGCCGACGATGGTGCTGGAATCGACGCCACCGGAGAGGAACGCGCCCCACGGCACATCGGCGCGCAAACGGATGCGGGTGGCGTCGTCGAGAATTTCCATGAACTCACGCGACCAGTCGTCGAATTCGTAATCCTGTTCGCGCTGTGCGGCGAGGTTCCACCAGCGATGTGTCTCGACGCCGCTGCGCGTGAACTTCATCCACGTGCCGGGCATCACATGGCGGATACCCTGCCACACCGTCCACGGCGCGGGGATGTAGTTGAACGTCAGGTAGTGGTGGATGGCTTCGAGGTCGAGGCCATCGAAACCCGTCGACAGTCCCGTCCACGGCAGCATCGCCTTGATCTCGGAGGCGAATACAGCGCGTGTGCCGTCGTCCGAAAAATACAAAGGCTTCACGCCGATGCGGTCGCGCACCAGATACGTCGCGTCTTCTCGCGCATCGTCGATAGCGATCGCGAACATGCCGTTGAGCTTCGAGAGGAAGGAGATGCCCTCACGCTCGTACAGCCGCAGGATGACTTCGGTGTCCGATGCCGTGTGCAGCTTCACGCCTTGCGCCCGGAGCTCCTGCGCGAGTTCGATGTAATTGAAGATCTCGCCGTTCTGCACCACCGCGATTTGCCCATCGTCGGAGACGAAAGGCTGGTGACCCCCACCGATGTCGATGATCGACAGGCGCCGGTTGCCGATCGCCACGCCGCGCTGCGGCTGGTTCCACACGCCCTCGTCGTCCGGCCCCCGGTGCGCGAGCTTTTGCGCCATTCCTTGCAGCGCGACATCGCCCAGCGCGCGGCGCTGCCGGTCCCAATAACCAAAAATGCCGCACATCTAGTTGCTTCCCTTGCCGGTAAGGCGGCCCAGCGTCCAGCCGATGATTCGCAGGTCGAGCCACACGTCGTGCCGGGCCGCGTAGCTGAGGTCGAGCTGCAGGCGCTGCGCTTCGGTCGCCTCGGACCGAAGTTTCGCCTGCGCAAGGCCGGTGATGCCCGGCCGAACACTGCAGCGACGCGCCCAGTCGGCGTCGCTGTACAGGCTGCGCTGCGCCGGCACATCGGGGCGCGGGCCGACGAGGCTCATGTCGCCTTTCAGCACATTCAGAAGTTGCGGAAGCTCGTCGATGCTCGTGCGCCGCAGCACCTTGCCGACTCGTGTGATTCGCGGATCGTCATTCGCCGTGTGCCAGGGACCGACGGAAGCGGCGTTCTTCACCATGCTGCGGAATTTGTACATGCCGAATTCACGTCCATTCAAGCCTAGCCGCGTCTGGCGGAACAGCACCGGCAGGCCGCTTTCCAGAGCAATTGCAATTGCGGCGACAAGGAGCACAGGCGAGAGCACGATCAAGGCCCCCAGCGAAATCACAAAGTCCAGCAGTCGCTTCATGCCGCCGAACCCATGCCCGCCGCGATTTTCCGGATGACGGCGGCGATGCGCAGCCGGTCCGCTTCCACTTCATCCGTCGATCGCGCGGCCAGTTCCTCCTCGGCCTGGCGCAACTCCGCGATCTGCTCCTCGAACGACCCTTCCCCGGCACGGTGGAACGTGCGCGAAAGGATCACCGCGCGCGACCCGAGCCGCAGATGCTCGGCCAGCACGTCGCGACCCGGAAGCATGCCTTCGTCCAGGCGGGCGATGCCGCCGAAGCCGAACCGCAGACCCTGATCGCGCGCCGCATGGGCGACCTGGTCGACGAGCCCGAGCGCGAGCGGCTCGAACATGAAGCGGTGACCCAAGGAGATGTGCAGGTCGTTGAGGCCCATGTAGGCCTCCGTCAAACCGGGCGTCGCGATCCAGTCGGCGAGGCACGCCAGGCCCGCGCCGGTTTCCAGCAGCGGCACGATGGGCACGCGGCCCGCCACGAGCAATGAGAACTGCCGCAACTGCGCGGCGCTCGTGAACATCGGCAGCATCAACAAATCGGCGCCGCGTTCGATCACGGCGTCCACTTCCGCTGCCGTGTCCGCGTTCAACGGGTTCACGCGCACCATGAGCTTCGACGCGCGCACCGCATCGCGGATGCGCGCAACGTCATCCAGTTGATGCACGCTGATGAAGGTGTTGCGGCCGGCCTGGCGTTCCGCCTTGCCGAGACGCTCGAGGTCGACGAACAGGCGAAAGCCGCCCATCGCGTCGCAGCGGCGCGCGAACGCCGGGTCGTTCGTGATCTGTAACAGGTCGAGCATGGGAGCCCGTGATTATCGCGCGAGGGCCGCCCGCAACTCGACGCTACCCCACCAGGTGAGGCCGATCACGGCGAGAGCCGCGAATGCCGCCGCGGCCAGGCCCACGACCAGCGGCAACGCCTCGGGCACAGGCAAGGTGAGGCCAATGCCCGCGAACACCGCGAGGCACACGAATGCGATCGCCATCGCGCGCCACGGCATCCACTCGCGCAGTTGCGGGCCGAGGGCACGCAGCACGGCAACCGCGATGGCGCCCAGCAGCAGGTTGAGGAGACCCATCAGCATTGCGCCGTCCGCCACGCCCAGCCGGGCGGCGACGAGCAGCAGAACCAGGGCGATGCCATACGCGAACACCGCGACGCGCATGCGGCCCGTCGCCGCGAGCACGGTGAGAGCAACCGCGATCAGCGCCTGCGGCAAGAGTCCCCAGGCGCCGATCGCGCCCCACTGCGCCACACGCTCGAGCGATTGCGGCCCCATGCGACCCCAACCGAAGAGGAGTTGCGCGATCGCCGGCGAACCCACCAGCAAGGCGGCAGCCGCGGCGCAGGCCAGCGTCCAAGCCAGCGCGATGGCGCTTTGCACGGCGCGCGTCGTCGCGGCCGCGTCGCTGGTGGCCAGTGCCTTCGCGATCGCGGGAAAGGCCAGCGTGGCCACGAGCTGGATCGCGAGCATCAAGGGCAGCTCGACCAATTTCCACGCGTAGTTGAAAGTGGCCAGAGCGCCCTCTCCCGCTTGCGACGCGACGGAGCGCGCGACGAAGGGCAAAGCCAACGGCAAGCCCGCGGAGAGGATGGCCCAAAGCCACACCGGCGGGGCGGGCAGCGTCACCACGTCGGCGTCAGGCTCCGCAGCCTCAGCTACCGCCACCGGCATTCGACGGCGCAACCAGGCCAGGCGCAAACCCATCGCGCAGAACAAGCCCACGCCGAGCCAGTGCATGGCATCGCCCAGGTTGACGCGCGGGGCCGCGACGAGGATCGCCGCGATCAGGACGACGTTCACCACAAGGTTGGCGCCGTACATGCCCGTGAAGTCGTGCTCGTGCTGCAGGCGCGTCGTCCACAGGCTCGCCAGCAACGCCGCGGGCAGCGCCAGCGCGCTCCAGGCGATCGCATTCATCGCCACCGGCAGCAACGAAGGCGGAACGCCGCCCGCGAAACGGGCGACAGCCGCTTCGCGAAAGACCACCAGCCCCGCCGCCAGGATCACACCCGTCGCCATCAGGGCCCGCGCGACGCGCTGCTCGCTGGCGGCCACCCCTGCCCGGCTCTTGCCGGCCCATGCGGGGACCAGCACATACGCCAGCGCACCACTCGCCAGCACCCCGGTCAGCCAGTCCGGCAGCGTGAGCATCAGCACAGCCACATCGGCCAGGCCCGTGACGCCGAATGCCGCCGCCTGCGCCGATTCGCGCAGCAAGCCGAACAGCCGGCTGGCCAGCAGCAGGGCCAGGGACAGGGCGCCGGCTTTGAGAAACATGGGCGCGATTATCGAGGGGTGCGCGCACCGTCCGCCAAAAAACTAAAATGGACGGTTTCGCCGCTCCATTCCATGTCCGACAACAAAACCCCCGCACCGCCCCCGGCACTCGACGAGAACCAGCTGATCGCCGAGCGCCGCGAGAAACTCAAGGCCCTGCGCGAGGCGCAGCGGCAAGGCGGCGGCGTCGCGTTCCCCAATGACTTCAAGCCCGGCGACCGCGCGGCCCCCCTCCTCGCCGCGCATGGCGAGAAAGCGCCCGAGCTGCTGGTCGAAGAAGGAACGCAGGCCAGCATCGCGGGCCGCATGATGCTCAAGCGCGTCATGGGCAAGGCGAGCTTCGCGACGCTTCAGGACGCTACTGGTCGCTTCCAGGTCTATGTGACGCGCGACGACGTGGGCGAAGACATCTACGCGGCGTTCAAGCATTGGGACCTGGGTGACATCGTCGCGGCCGAAGGCAAGATCTTCAAGACGCGCACCGGCGAGCTGTCGCTGCACGCCACGAAGATTCGACTGCTCACGAAGAGCCTGCGCCCCATGCCGGACAAATTCCACGGCGTCGCGGACCAGGAAGTGAAGTACCGCCAGCGTTATGTCGACCTGATGATGGACCCGGCCGCGAAGGACCGCTTCGTCGCCCGCAGCAAGGCCGTGAGCGGCATCCGCGAGTTCATGGTGGCGCACGATTTTCTCGAGGTCGAGACGCCGATGCTGCATCCGATCCCGGGCGGCGCGAATGCAAAGCCTTTCAAGACGCACCACAACGCTCTGGACCAGGAGATGTTCCTGCGCATCGCGCCCGAGCTGTACCTGAAACGCCTGATCGTCGGCGGTTTCGAGAAAGTCTTCGAGATCAACCGCAGCTACCGCAACGAAGGCATCTCGGTTCGGCACAACCCCGAATTCACGATGATGGAGTTCTACGCAGCGTACTGGAACTACCGCGACCTGATGGACTTCACCGAGGCCTTGATCCGCGACGCGGCGCAGAAGGCAACGGGTTCGCTGCAGCTGACGTACGGCGGCAAGGCCGTGGACCTGTCGCAGCCCTTCGAGCGGCTAACGATCCGCGAGGCGATCGTCAAGCACACCGAAGCGGGCGAGAACGTCGACAACCGCGACTGGCTCGTCAACGCCGTGCGCAAGCTCGGCATGACCGAGGAGAAGGACAAGCTTTCGGCCCGCTCGCTCGCCAGCCTGCAGGTGCTGTACTTCGAGGAGACCGTCGAAGAGAAGCTCTGGCAGCCGACCTTCATCATGGAGCACCCGACGGAGATTTCTCCTCTCGCTCGCGCCAATGACGATCGCCCGGAAGTCACCGAACGCTTCGAGCTGTACATCACCGGCCGCGAATTCGGCAACGGCTTCTCGGAGCTGAACGACGCGGAAGACCAGGCCGCGCGCTTCAACGCACAAGTCAACGCGAAAGACGCGGGCGACGACGAAGCCATGTTCTACGACCACGACTTCGTCCGGGCGCTCGAATACGGCATGCCGCCCACCGGCGGTTGCGGCGTGGGCATCGACCGGCTGATGATGCTGCTCACGGACAGCCCCAGCATCCGCGATGTGATCCTCTTCCCCGCCCTTCGCCGCGAGAGCTGAGCGCATGGTCAAGGCGGTGGCGGGCGGCACGCTCGGGCTGGACTTCGGCACCTCGAACTCCGCGATGGCATTCGTGGGGCCGGACGGCGTGGCGCGCCCGGTTCCGCTGGAAGGCGACGAGCCGACGTTGCCAACGGCGGTTTTCTTCAACGCCGAGGAACGCAGCATCCACTACGGGCGCGAAGCGATCGGGCTGTACCTCGCCGGTGTCGACGGACGCTTGATGCGCTCGCTCAAGAGCCTGCTCGGCAGCAGCCTGCTGGAAGAGCAGACGCGCGTTCCCGAAGGCATGGTGAGCTTTCGCGACGTCATCGCGCGGTTCATGCGCGAGATGCGGATGCGAGCGTGCAAGCGGCTTGGCGAGGATGTGCGCAAGGTGGTGCTGGGGCGCCCGGTGCATTTCGTCGACGAAGACCCTGACCGCGACAAGCGAGCGCAACAGGCGCTGCAGCAGGCGGCGAAAACCGCCGGCTTCGAGCAGGTGTCCCTGGAGCTGGAACCGATCGCGGCCGCCTTCGATTACGAACGCCGGGTGACCCGCGAAACCGTGGTGCTGATCGTCGACATCGGCGGCGGCACCTCCGACTTCACGATCGTGCGCCTGTCGCCGGAGCGTGCGCACATCCGCGATCGCCGAAGCGACGTGCTCGCGACCACCGGCGTACACATCGGCGGCACGGACTACGACCGCAAGCTGAGCCTGGAGCGCGTGATGCCGCTGCTCGGTTTCCGCCACATCGGCCCGAAGGGTCGCGAGGTGCCGAGCCCGGTCTTTTTCGATCTGTCGACGTGGCACCTGATCAACTGGCTCTACACGCCGCGCATGTTGCGGCAGGCCGACGACCTGCGTGTGGACTATGCGGAAACCGAGCTGCACGACCGGCTGATGCACGTGCTGCGCGAGCGGCTCGGCCATCGGCTTGCGAGCGAAGTGGAGCAGGCGAAGATCCGCACGTCGGTCTCGGATGCGTCCACCGTCATCGACTTGTCCTGCATCACGCCGGGATTGGCGGCGCCGCTCACTGCGACACAGACCGAGCAGGATCTTGCGGAGTTGCTGCGGAACGTGGTGGTTTGCGCGCATGAGTGTATCCAGCGCGCGGGGTTGAAGCCGGGCGAACTGGATGGGCTGTACCTGACGGGCGGCTCCTCCGCGCTGCGTCCGTTCCAGGAATTGCTGCGCCGCGAATTTCCGGACGCCGAGGTGATCGTCGGCGACCTGTTCGGCGGGGTGGCGTCGGGGCTGGCTTACGCGGGGTCGATCCGGTAGGTCAGCGGGCGTTCAAGGCAGCAGGTCGAGCGCATGGATGTAATCCCGCTCCGCCATCAACGCATCCCAGGGCAGCGCCGGCCCGCGCGGCAGCAGCGCCAACCGGCGGTGCTCGCTCGCTTCACTTGCCCGCCAGGCACCCTTCCGCTTCGCGGCACCCAACCCATCGAGCAATTCATCGATCGCACGCCCGCCTTCACTCTCCACCGACTGGTTGCACAGCGGCACAAGATCGCACCCCGCATCGAGCGCCACTACCGCCGCCTCGGTGAAAGTGACGGCCTTCCCATCGATACTCCGCGCCCCCACCATGCTCAAGTCATCGCTGATGATCGCGCCGCCGAAGCCCAGCTTCGCCCGCAAGATGTCGTTCAGCCATTTCGACGAGAACCCCGCCGCGCGTGAATCGACTTTCGGATACACCACATGCGCCGGCATCACGCTGGCCAGCGTCGTGTTGAGCCACTCGTATGGGGCCGCATCTTCCGCGAGGATGGCCTTGAGTCCACGCGAATCCACCGGCAAGTCGAGGTGCGAATCCGCCTTCACGAATCCATGCCCCGGAAAGTGCTTGCCGCAGTTCGCCACGCCCGCGCGCAGCAGACCATGCATCAAACTTTTCGCAAGCATCGCAACCACGCGCGCATCGCGGTGAAAGGCACGGTCGCCGATCACGCTGCTGCCGCCCCAATCCAGATCCAGCACCGGCGTGAAGCTGAAGTCCACGCCGCACGCGCGCAATTCCGCGCCGAGCACATAGCCCGCAGCGGTCGCGGCGTTCGTCGCGGCCAATGCGTCCTTCATCCACAGTTCACCGAACGCGCGCATCGGCGGCAGGTGCGTGAAGCCATCGGTGCGAAAGCGCTGCACGCGCCCGCCTTCGTGATCGACGCAGATCACGATGTCTTCCCGGATCGATTTGATCTCTTCGCACAACGCCGAGAGTTGCGCCCGGTCCTTCCAGTTGCGCTGGAACAGGATGATCCCGCCGGTGAGCGGGTGCGCGACGCGGCGTTTGTCGTCGGCGGAGAGTTCGGTTCCGGCAATGTCCAGGATCAGGGGCGCGTGTTCGCTCATTGGATGCTTTCTATTCTTTCTTCTCGACCACCACGAAGCTCGCCGCGTAGTCGCTTTCATCGGTCACCGTGACGTGGGCCGTCCAACCCTTCGCCTCGAACCATTCCTTCAATCCGCCATGCAGCACGATCACGGGCTTGCCGCTGGGCAGGTTGGCGATTTCGCACAGGCGCCAGGTCATCGGCATGCGGATGCCCAGGCCCACGGCCTTGCTGAACGCCTCCTTGGCGGAGAACCGTGTCGCCAGATAGCGCAGTCCGCGTTCGGGCCAACGCGCGGTGCGCGCCTTCCAGACGGCCATCTCGCCGTCGCTCAGGATGCGTTTCGCGAAGCGCTCGCCATGGCGCTCCAGCGACGCGCGGATGCGGCGCACGTCGCAGATGTCGGTGCCTATGCCCTGGATCATGCGATCAGCGCCTCAGCCCGCCTTCGCGATCTCGGCAAGGTACGCCTTCACTGTCGCGGCGTAGCCGAGTTCCAGCGCGTCCGCGACCAGCGCGTGGCCGATGGACACCTCGCGTACGCCGGGCACGCCACGCAGGAAATCCGCGAGGTTGTCCCGGCTCAGGTCGTGGCCCGCGTTGACTTCCAGGCCCGCGGCTTGCGCGGCGCGCGCAGCGTCCGCGAACTGCTGGAGCACCGCGGCCTGGCGGGGCGTGTTCCACGCACTCGCGTAGCTCTCGGTGTACAGCTCGACGCGATCCGCGCCGATCGCCTTGGCGTGCGCCATCGCTTCGGGCAGCGGGTCCATGAAAAGGCTCACCCGCACGCCGGCCGCCTTCGCTTGCGCGATCACCGGGCGCAGCCGCTCGGCATCGGCCGGCAGATTCCAGCCTTGATCGCTCGTGAACTGGCCTTCGGTGTCCGGCACCAGCGTGCACTGGTGCGGCTTCAGGCGCGTCACGAAGTCCATCAGGTTGTGGAACGGATTGCCCTCGATGTTGAATTCCGCCTGCGGCCAGACATGCATGAGGGTGTGAAGGTCTTCGACGTCGCCCGGCCTGATGTGCCGCTGGTCCGGGCGCGGGTGGACGGTAATGCCATTCGCGCCCGCATCAAGGCACAACGCCGCAGCGCGCGTGACGCTCGGAATACCCAGGTGGCGCGTGTTGCGCACGAGGGCCACCTTGTTGATGTTGACGGACAAGGCGGTGCGGGAGGCTAGTGCGGTCATAAGGATTGCAGGTCGATCATGAGCTGGCGCGTGCGCAGCGTGGTCACGCCGCAATGGTAGTGCAGCAAGGCCCGCAGCTGGGGCTTGAGCTCGGCCATGAAGGGAGCGGCCTGCTGCAGCGTCGCATGGAACGGCGCGCGGTCCTGCATGGCCGCGTGCAGGGCCAGCCATTCGCTGCCGGCGAGGCTCGCGCGGCCATCTTCGCGCATCGCCGCCACGAGACCGCCTTCGGCCACCAGGCTGTACTGCGCATCGGGCTCGAGTGGCGCGAGCGTCATCGTCTGCGCGTCCAACGATGGCAGCAATCCGATCTCGCGCAGCAGCAGCAGCTCGAAGGACCTCAGCGCAGGTTCCAGCGCTTCGCCGTGTTCGGATGCGAGCACCTGCACGGCCATCGCGTAAGCGTCGAACAGCCGCGGGTGCGCATCGTCGCGCGCCAGCAGCCGCATCAGCAATTCATTGAGGTAGTAGCCCGACAGCAGCGCGTCGCCCGTGGGCATCACCTGCCCGCCGCCCCACTCGGCGCCCTTGAGGGTTCGGATCTCCGCTTCGCCGCCGAAGGACACGTGCAGCGGCTGCAAGGGCAGCAGCACGGGGCGGAAATTGGAGCTGGGCTTCTTCGCACCTTTCGCCACGAGCGCGACACGCCCGTAATGACGCGTGAACACCTCGAGGATGAGGCTGGACTCGCTCCAGTCATAGCGGTGCAGGACGAAGGCGGGTTCGTCACTGATGCGTCGCGTCGCCATGGGATTTCAGGCCGCGGGGAAGCGCGGCATCATTCGTAGCCGAAGCTTTTGACGCGCGCTTCGTCATCGGCCCAGCCGCTGCGAACCTTCACCCAGATCTCGAGGAAGACCTTGCAGTCCATCGCCTTCTCCAGCTCCTGGCGCGCTTCCGTGCCGATGCGCTTCAGGCGTTCGCCGCCGTCGCCGATCACCATGGCTTTGTGCCCGTCGCGCTCCACGACGATGGTGGCGGCAATGCGCACCATCCGCTTGTGCTTGGGGCTTGGCTCTTCCTCGAACTTGTCGATGATCACCGTCGAGGTGTAGGGGAGTTCGTCCCCCGTGAAGCGGAACAGCTTTTCGCGGACCGTCTCCGAGGCGAGGAATTTCTCGGAGCGGTCGGTGAGCTCGTCCTCGGCGTACCACCAGGGCTGCTCGGGCAGGTACTTCTCGCAGATGCCGAAGAGGCGCTCGACGTCCTTGGGGCTGTTTGCGGAAATCGGGACGAATTCCGCGAAATCGTGGCGCTTCTGCATCTCGCCGAGCCAGGGCGCGATGTCGCCGCGGCGGTGTATCAGGTCCAGCTTGTTGGCGACCAGCAGCACCGGGATCCCGGGCTTGAGCAGTGACAGCACCTTGGCGTCGGCGGGCGTGAACTTGCCCGCTTCGACGACGAACAGCACCAGGTCGACATCGCCCACCGCGCCCAGCACGGTCTTGTTGAGCGACTTGTTCAGCGCCGTCGAGTGGCGCGTCTGGAAGCCCGGCGTGTCCACGAAAACGAACTGCGCGACGCCCACAGTGCGGATGCCCGTGATGCGGTGGCGCGTCGTCTGCGCCTTGCGGGAGGTGATGCTGATCTTCTGCCCGACGAGGGCATTGAGCAGCGTCGACTTGCCGACGTTCGGCTTGCCGATGATGGCGATCAGGCCGCAGCGCTGCGCGCCGGCTTTGCCGTTTGGGGGGGTGTCCATCATTTGCCTTTGGCCTTGAGTGCGATCAGCATCGCCGCCGCCGCCGCCTGCTCGCCGGCGCGGCGCGACGCGCCGATGCCGCGCTCGACGACGCCCAGCTCGGCCACTTCGCATTCCACATCGAATGTCTGCTTGTGGGCCGCGCCCAGCGTCGCCGCCACGCGGTAGATCGGCAGCTTCATCTTGCGTCCCTGCAGCCATTCCTGCAACTCGGTTTTCGGGTCCTTTGCGCTCGCGGCCATGGCGGGCTTGATCTCGACGCTGTCGAAGAGCCGGCGCACCAGCGCCTCAGCCACGGAATAGCCGGCATCGAGGTGCACGGCGCCGATGAGCGCTTCCAGCGTGTCCGCGAGGATGGAGGGCCGCTTGCTGCCGCCCGATCGCAGCTCGCCTTCGCCCAGGCGGAGCATGTCGGGCAGGTCCAGGCCGACGGCCAGCTGGTGCAAGGTGTCCTGCTTGACGAGGTTCGCGCGGACGCGGGAGAGGTCGCCCTCGGGGAGTTCGCTCAGTTGCTCGTAAAGCAACGCGGCCACGGCGAGGTTCAGGACGGAGTCGCCGAGGAACTCGAGGCGCTCGTTGTGGTCGGCCGAGAAACTGCGGTGCGTCAGCGCGCGGACCAGCAACTGCCGGTCGGAAAACTGGTGCTGCAAGCGTGCCTGCAGTGCCTGCAATCCTATGGGTGGTCCATCCACGCTGGGCTTGGCCGTCACGCCCTACTTCGACGATCCGACGTATTTGAGCAGCAGGAACGCCGGCCCGAACATGTGGATTTCCTTGTTGTAGGCGAACTTGACGACCACCTTGTCGTTTTCCTTGGAAATTTCCAGGTCCTTGGCGGAGATCGACTTGATGTCGTCGATCTGCGCGGCCTTGTCGAAGATCTGCTTGACCTCGGCCACCGTGTTGCCGGCCGCGGCCTTCTGCGCGGCCTTCAGCGCGGCCTGGTATTCCACCACCGTCGGGAACGCCTGCGCCGCCAGCACGCCGGCACACGCCAGCACACCAACCACGAACAGCAGGCCGACGAAGGAAATGCCGAGCTGGCGTGTCTTGAATCGAAGCTTCATTGCTTGCCCTTCTCCATAGAGAGACTTATTCGAACGAACCGATGCGCTTGAAACTGCCGAAATTCATCCAGATGAAGAACGCCCGGCCGACGATGTTGGCGTCCGGAACGAACCCCCAGTAGCGCGAGTCGAGCGAATTATCGCGGTTGTCCCCCATCATGAAGTAGTACCCCTGTGGGACCTTGCAGACCACGCCCTCGACACTGTAGCGGCAATTTTCCTTGAAGGGAAAGTCCTCCACGCCCGGCACGAACGCGGGGCGGCTGTCGTCGTTCAGGAGGCGGTGCTTCCTGCCCTGCAGGTCTTCCTCGAACTGCTTGAAGTACAGCATCGCGTCTTCGTCGAAGAAGTCCGACACGGGCGTCTTGCTCACGGGCTTGCCGTTGATCGTGAGCTTCTTATTGAGGTAGGCGACCTCGTCCCCGGGGAGACCAACCACGCGCTTGATGTAGTCCAGGCTGGGCTTGGGCGGGTATCGGAACACCATCACGTCGCCGCGCGCCGGCGGCGTTCCTTCGGTGAGCTTGGTGTTGATCACCGGCAGGCGGATCCCGTAGGTGAATTTGTTGACCAGGATCAGGTCGCCGACCAGCAGCGTCGGGATCATCGAGCCGGAGGGAATCTTGAACGGCTCGAACAGGAACGAGCGCAGCACGAACACCGCGATGATCACTGGGAAGAGGCCCGCGGTCCAGTCCAGCCACCACGGCTGCATCAGCAGCCGCTGGCGCGCGTGGACGACGTCGCCGTCCACCTGGGTGATGCCCTTGGCCGCGAGGTCCGCGCGGCGCTGGGCTGCGCTGACTTCGAGCTGTTCGGCCGCTTTGCGGCGGCGCGGCAGGAAATAGAGCCGTTCCATCAGCCAGTACAGGCCGGTGACGACCGTGGCGAGGAACAGCAGCAGGGCGAAGTTGCCTTCGACGTAGCCGAAGTACCAGGCGCCGGCGTAGCCGGCGAACGCCGCGAGGATCGCGGCGGTGATGGCCGGCATCATGCTGCGGGCCTCTTCATTCGTCCACCTGCAGGATGGCGAGGAATGCTTCCTGCGGGACTTCGACGGAGCCGATCTGCTTCATTCTTTTCTTGCCTGCCTTTTGTTTTTCGAGGAGCTTGCGCTTGCGGCTGATGTCGCCGCCGTAGCATTTTGCCAGCACGTTCTTGCGCAGCGCCTTGACCGTCTCGCGGGCGATCACGTTGGCGCCGATGGCCGCCTGGATCGCCACGTCGAACATCTGGCGGCTGATGATCTCGCGCATCTTGGCCACCACCGCCCGCCCCCGGTACTGCGACTGGGTGCGGTGCACGATGATGGACAGCGCGTCGACCTTCTCGCCGTTGAGCAGGATGTCGACCTTCACGACGTCGGAGGCGCGGAATTCCTTGAAGGCGTAGTCCATGGACGCGTAGCCGCGGCTCACCGACTTCAGCTTGTCGAAGAAGTCCAGCACGATCTCGCCCAGCGGCATCTCATAGGTGAGCATGACCTGCTTGCCGTGGTAGGCCATGTTCAGCTGGACGCCGCGCTTCTGGTTGGCGAGCGTCATCACGGTGCCCACGTATTCCTGCGGCATGTAGAGGTGCACCGTGACGATGGGCTCGCGGATTTCCTGGATGCGGCCCTGGTCCGGGATCTTGGACGGGTTCTCGACCTTCATCATCTCGCCGTCGGCCTTGAGCACTTCGTAGACGACGCTCGGCGCGGTGGTGATCAGGTCCTGGTCGAACTCGCGCTCCAGGCGCTCCTGCACGATCTCCATGTGCAGCAGGCCGAGGAAGCCGCAGCGAAAGCCGAAGCCGAGCGCCTGGCTCACTTCCGGCTCGTAGTGCAGCGAGGCGTCGTTCAGCTTGAGCTTTTCGAGCGCGTCGCGCAGCGAGTCGTACTGGTTGGCCTCCGTCGGGTACAGCCCGGCGAAAACCTGCGGCTGGATTTCCTTGAAGCCCGGCAGCGCCTCAGTCGCCGTGAATGCGGCGGCGCCCGAGCCCTGCTTGATCAGCGTGACCGTGTCGCCGACCTTCGCGGCCTGCAGCTCCTTGATGCCGGCGATGATGAAGCCCACCTGCCCGGCTTCCAGCGATGCGCGCGGCTCGCTGCCCGGCGTGAAGACACCGAGGTTGTCGGCGTTGTAGGTCGCTCCGGTCGCCATCAACTTGATGCGCTCGCCCTTGGCAAGCCGGCCGTCCACCACGCGCACCAGCATGACGACGCCGACGTAGGTGTCGAACCAGCTGTCGATGATCATGGCGCGCAGCGCACCTTCGGGGTTTCCGCGCGGCGGCGGGATGCGCGCGACGACGGCTTCCAGGATGTCGTCGATGCCCATGCCGGTCTTGGCCGAGCAGGGAATCGCGTCGGTCGCGTCGATGCCGATCACGTCCTCGATCTCCAGCTTCGCGTTGTCGGGATCGGCCTGCGGCAGATCCATCTTGTTCAACACCGGCACCACCTCGACGCCGAGGTCGAGCGCGGTGTAGCAGTTCGCGACGGTCTGCGCTTCGACGCCCTGGCTCGCATCGACGACGAGCAACGCGCCCTCGCATGCGGACAACGAACGCGACACCTCATACGAGAAGTCGACGTGACCCGGCGTGTCGATCAGATTGAGGTTGTAGACCTGTCCATCGCGCGCCGTGTAGCGCAGTGCAGCGGTCTGCGCCTTGATGGTTATCCCACGCTCTTTTTCAAGATCCATCGAGTCGAGTACTTGCTCTTCCATCTCGCGATCCGACAAGCCTCCGCATCGTTGGATCAAGCGATCCGCGAGCGTCGATTTGCCGTGATCGATGTGCGCGATGATCGAAAAGTTTCTGATGTGATTCATCAACGGGAACGCTTAAGTGATTGAATTCAAAAGGCAGCGGACAAGAAAAAAGGGCGCGTCGAGTAGTGACGCGCCCTAAACCAACAATCTATGGCAACTGCGATAGTTGGAGCTTCATTGTAGGCAAAAAGCCCCGGACGTACAGACGCCAACCTGCGGGAACGGGCTCGTTGCAGACCCGCAACAGGAAACTTATTCACAGCTTATCAACAAAATTGGTGAGTAAGGGTAGGGACAACATGTGGGCGATCTGTGGATCGACGGTGCATGACAGGAAAACATCCCGCATGGTGGGTTGGCCGCTTTTTGATATGCCCGTAATGGCCAGTCCAAGGGCTGAATTCTAGCCAAAAAAGTAATTAGGTCCGGCCGCATGTGAGCAGGCGCCAACATATCGCGGGGCCGGCAGGGGCCAAAAATATTTTTTGCCCCTCGTCGGTTTTCGGCTATCGCCCTGAAAAAAGGCCCCAAGCCGACTAGGACTTGGGGTCTTTGCGCCTCAGCGGGCAGGCCGGATCAACAGGTAGGTCGCCAACTCGCCCCGACGCAGCAGCACTGGAATTGGCTTGGTCTTGTCGATCTTCGCGAGCGTGGCGTCGAATTCCTTCGTGCTGTTGATCTCGATGTTGCCGATGGCGACGATCACATCGCCTTCCTGGATGCCGGCGCGCGCGGCGCCGCCAGTCACGGCATCCACCTTCACGCCGCCCTTGAGCTTGAGCTCCTTCTTCTGGTCGGCAGTGATGTCGCTCACGACGAGGCCCACGGATTGCGCGGCCGGTGAGCCCTTCGGCTTTTCTTCCTTCGCGGACGCCGGCTTCGCGGCCGGCTTCTCCGGCTCGATCTCGGCGATGGTGACGCTGAGGTCCTTCGAGCCACCGCGGCGGAACACCGTCATCGTGCTGCGGTTGCCCGGCTTGGTGTTGCCGACGAGGCGCGGCAGGTCCGTCGCGCGATCGATCAGCTTGCCGTCGAATTTCGTGATGATGTCGCCCGCTTCCACACCGGCCTTGTCCGCCGGCGAGCCGCTCTCCACGCTGCGCACCAGCGCGCCTTGCGGCTTGCCCAGGCCGATGGATTCCGCGACGTCCTTGGTCACCTGGTCGATCTGCACGCCGATGCGGCCGCGCGAGACGCGGCCCGAAGCGCGAAGCTGCTCGCTGACGCGGATCGCCTCGTCGATGGGAATCGCGAAGGAGATGCCCATGAAGCCGCCGGAGCGCGAATAGATCTGGCTGTTGATGCCGATCACTTCACCCCGCATGTTGATGAGCGGGCCGCCCGAGTTGCCGGGGTTGATCGCGACGTCGGTCTGGATGAACGGGAGGTAGTCGCCGGTGTCGCGCTGCTTGGCGCTCACGATGCCGGCCGTGACGGTGTTCTCCAGGCCGAACGGCGAGCCGATGGCCATGACCCACTCGCCCACCTTCACGCGACCGATGTCGCCGATCTTCACCGCCGGCAGGCCGGTCGCTTCGATCTTCACCACGGCGACGTCTGTGCGCTTGTCGGCGCCGATGATCGTCGCCTTGAACTCGCGCTTGTCGGGCAAGGTGACGAGCACCTCTTCGGCGCCCTCCACCACGTGGGCGTTCGTCATGACGAAGCCGTCGGCCGTCACGATGAAGCCCGAGCCCACGCCGCGCGGTTGCGCTTGCGAGTCCTCATCGGGCTGCGGGCGGTTCGGGTTGGGACGCGGCGCCTGGCGCGGCGCATTGGGCATCGGCTGGCCGAAGAAGCGGCGGAAGAACTCCTGCATCTCCTCGTCCATGCCATTGGGCGCCCCGCTGCTGCTCTGGCGCACCTTCTCGAGCGTGCGGATGTTGACCACCGACGGCCCGACCTGCTCGACGAGGTCGGTGAAGTCGGGCAGCACGCGCGTTTGCGCCAGCGCGGGCGTGACGGGCGCGAGCGCCGTCATGCCGGCAGCCACGGCGAACGCGAGCCCGAGGGCGCGCACCTTCATCCCATCGATCTTGTCCATACCGACCTTTCCAATCACAAAAATTTCCAATGCGTCATTTGCGCCGCTCGAGCCCGAGGGCGAATGCCTTCAGCGTCTGAGGCGGAACCTCGCCGACCGCGGTGAGCCACCAGTCCTGGATGCGGCGCGTGAGAGTTTGCGTCGCGCCGCTGGAATACAAGCCCTCCTGCGTGTGCCGCTGGCGGTCGTAGGCCTCGACGAACAGCGAGACGGCCGCGAGGCCATCCGAGAAGATCCACTGCAGCGTGCCTTCGGGCGCGGGCGCGCCGGCGAACGGCGGCTTGTAGCAGTTGATGGGTTTGAATCCCGCGACCGGTGCGCGCATCTGCCAGCCTTCGGCGGCGGGCGTGGTCTTCACGGCCTCGGATTTTTCCACGCGCCATCCATGCGTCGCGCCCATCATCTGGTTGAGCTTGTCGATTCGCACGGGTGCGTCGAGCGCGAGTTCCGAAAACGCCGCCTGCTCCAGCACCGCGCCATCGGCGTCCACTGTCTGGAGCTTCACCACGAGGCCGCTCTTCTTCTCGCTCCAGATGCGATAGCCGAAACGCAGTGCGTCCCTGGGCACGAGCTGCACGACATCGGTCTCGAAACCGGCCACGCGATCGTTGCCGAGGCGGCGCGCCGCATAGAACTCGGGAATGGAGGTGTCCGAGGACTTCAGCAGGTTGGGGAAGAAACCGAGCGACTCGCGCTTTTCCGTTCGCACGACGCGGCTCTCGGGCAGGAACGTGACCACCTCCTCGTTGCGTCGGAACGTCGACCGCGGCGCGCCCGTGAGCGATTCGACGCGCTCGATCTGCTGGTCGCCCTCGCAGGCGTGCCAGATGCGCGCGCTGGACATGCCGCCGTTGCTCGACAGCACGACGAACGTGCCGATGTAGCTGCGCAGACGCGAAGCCTCGTGCATGCGCATGAGCCACTCGCTGACGTTGCGCTCCTGCGAACGACCTTGCACCGCGACGAGGCCCGGCGATGCGGGCTGGGGAGTTTCCGCAAAGGCGGCGCCCAACGCGCCGAACGCGCACACCGCCGCGAACAGGCGGCGTTGGGAGGTGGAAGCTGGCGCGAGGGCGTGGATCATTCGGCGAGACGACGGGGCGTCAGCGGGCGGGCGCCTCGAACGTCGCATTGCGCAGGAAGCCGGCGGGCGTCGGCAGCGCGGAAGCACCACCCAGCTGGCGGTGCGCGGCAAGGAATTCATCGAGGCGCGCATCGCGGATCATCACGCCGCGCTGGGTCGTGGCGACCACCGCCCCGGCAGGAGCGGCGGCCAGTTGCGCTTGCACCGGTGCACCGGGCGCCGCAACCATGGCCCAACCGACAGCCGCCACTGCGGCAGCCGATGCGAAACCCGCGACGACTTTCCAGCGAAAGCTGCCGTCGTTGGCTGCTTCGCCGCGAGCGGCATCCAGCTGCGCCGGTTCCGGACCGGTGCGCACGGCGCCGACAGGCACAGGATTGGGACCGGGCTCCTGGGCCAGTCTCGCCTGCAGCCGCCCCAGGAATGCGGAAGGCTGCGTCGCCGCCGTGCATCCACCGGTGCGCAGCACGTCGCCGATGAGGTGGTAGCTGTGCCAGGTCGCGAGCGCGCCGGCATCGGCCGCGGCCGCATCGACGCCGCGAGCGAATGAATCGCCGTGCAACTGGCCGTCGGCCAGGGCCGAAATCATTTCATGGGTTTCCATCTTGTCCATCACATCACCTCGCCGTTTTCCGCGCTACCAGCGCTTGCCCGTCTGGTTCTCCAGCAGGGGCTTGATCCGCACCGAAATCGCCTCGCGCGCCCGGAAAATCCGGGAACGCACCGTGCCGATCGGGCAATTCATCACTTCCGCGATTTCCTCGTAGCTCAAACCTTCGATCTCGCGCAGGGTCACGGCCTGACGCAATTCCTCTGGCAAGGCCTCCATGGCCGAGTTGACCGCCGTGGCGATTTCCTTGGCGGCGAGCACCGTCTCAGGTGTTTCCGCGCTCGTTAGGTCGTTCTCCACCGAGGAAGTTTCATCTTCTTCGTCGCCGCCGCGCAAGGCGTTTTCCGAGACCGTGGGATCGCGCTTCAGGTCCACCAGGGCTTTTTTCGCCGTGTTCACCGCGATCCGGTACAGCCAGGTATAGAACTGCGCCTCGCCCCGGAACTGGGCCAGGGCGCGGTAGGCGCGGATGAAGGTTTCCTGCGCGATGTCTTCCACGAGGTTGGTGTCGCGCACCATCCTGCCGATGAGCCGCTCGATGCGCCGCTGGTATTTCAGCACGAGCAGCTCGAAGGCTTTCTGATCGCCCGCGACAGTGCGCTCCACCAGCATCAGGTCGGTGTCGGAGGAACTGGGCGGTTGCGCGTGCGGCGTCTTCGTCATGGTCTGGACGCCGGCTGCCGCTCGGGGCGCGCAGCCTCGGGTCTGGCGCGCGAATATACAGCACGGCGCAGGTCGCCCCAGAGGTCCGCACGGCTCGCGCTGTCGAGCCAGAGCCAGCGCGTTCGATCCGATTCGCGCCAGCGAACAAGCATGGCGCGCTGGACGTCGAGAGCAACTGTCATCGACCCGGTAAAGGCGGTGGGGCCGGCGTTGCAGGACCATGTCTCGCCATCCCATGCGAGCTCGCCCCGCACACCGCGCCACCAGCCCCAGGCCGCGAAAACGCCGGCCCCGAATAGCGCGGCGGCGATCGCCGGCATCCGCCAGCCGGGGTGATCCAACTGCATGGCCCACGCCAACGCCGTAGCTGCCGCAGCCAGCCAGATGCTTGCCAGCAGGAGAGCGGCGAAGCGAGAACGCCCCACCGGATAGCTCACCGATGGGGCGTTGTGCATGGAGTGCCGCTGACGGAGTTTGCGTGGATCGCCGGACCCCGCTACTGCAGCCGCTTGAAAACCAGCGTGCCGTTGGTTCCGCCGAAGCCGAAGTTGTTTTTCACCGCCACGTCGATCTTCATGTCCCGCGCGACGTTCGCGCAGTAGTCCAGGTCGCACTCCGGGTCCTGGTTGAAGATGTTGATGGTCGGCGGGCTCTTTTGCTCATGGATCGCCATTACGGTGAACACCGACTCGATGCCGCCCGCGCCGCCCAGCAAGTGGCCGGTCATGGACTTGGTGGAGTTGACGACGAGCTTTTTCGCCACGTCGCCGAATGCCGCCTTGATCGCGTTGGTTTCGTTCAGGTCGCCCAGCGGCGTGGACGTGCCATGCGCGTTGAGGTACTGGACTTCATCGGCATTGACGCCGGCATTGCGCAGCGCATTCACCATCGAGCGTCGTGGACCGTCGACGTCGGGCGCCGTCATGTGGTACGCGTCCCCGCTCATGCCGAAGCCCGCGAGCTCGGCGTAGATCTTCGCGCCGCGCGCCTTGGCGTGTTCGTACTCCTCGAGCACCAGCACGCCGCCGCCCTCGCCCAGCACGAAGCCGTCGCGGTCCTTGTCC
>JAZKIF010000095.1:0-11942 GCA_040385005.1 Pseudomonadota bacterium | reverse complement strand
CCACCACCGACCAGAAGGAAGGCATGGACGCCTTCGTGAACAAGCGCAAGGCGCAATTCAAGCACGAGTGAGCTGCCGGCAGTCAGCGCGCGAATCTTTCCAACTCTCCCCGCAACTGCCGCATCACATCCGCGGGCGGCCGCACGGCCCCACTTGCGCCATCCTTCGCACGCAGGATGGTCCAGCGCGCCTGCTCCCCGGCCAGCTCGAGCATCGCGACCAATTCCCCATCCTCGCGCAACTCGATCAACGTATCGACTCCGGTTTCCAGCGCGTCGGCATTGCGTGGTTCGCGCGCCATCCTTTGCAACAGGTCCGCGAGGCGTGAGGGCTTCTGCAAGGCCGCGTCGACGGTGCGTCCCGCGGCCCGCACGTGGATCTGCGTGGCCGCATCGACCGGCGACGGCGCGAATTGCGTTGCCATCCGCGCAGCGGGCGCACGAGGCGCGGGCGCGGCGGCACCGGGCGCCTGCATTGCCGCGGACTCGGACCGCCGCGGAGCCACCTTCGCGAGTTCCGTAGGCGCGCTGTCGCGCAGCACGCCGGCGGCAGACGCCGCATCCGGCCGCCCTTCCGCTTTCGCGGCCAGGTCCGCGGCCCCGGAAGCGCGCTGTGAACCCGGCTGCGCCTGCGAAGGCGCAGCCGTGCGCGCCCGCGCGGCGGAGGATGCAGGCGCGCGAACGATCGCAGGCGGCACGGATGCCGCCGGAACGGCAACGGAAAGCACGGCGCTCGAAGCTGCAGGCGCGGGTAGCGACCCGCTGACCACCGCAGCCTCCGGCCGCGCATCCGGCACTTGCCTGTCGTGCCACAACACGGTGATCAGGCTGGCGACCGCGATCGTCGCGAGCGCCGCGTTCCAGGGCATCCGCTGACCTGCAGGCGCCCAGAGCGCACGCCACCACGGCGCCGGACGCGCCTCGCGCACCGCATCGCGCGCACGCGCGAGAATCTGCCGGCGTACGGCTTCGCCGGGCCGCAGGTCCGCATCCGGCGCATGCTCCAGCGCCTTGCGAAATCGCGCGTCACGCAGATCGCTCATGCCGCCTGCCCCCAGGCTTCCAGGTAGCTGCGCATGCAGCCGCGCAACTTCTGCATGGCGTAGCGCAGGCGGCTCTTCGCGGTTTCGAACGCCACGCCCAGGTGCCGCGCGAGTTCTTCCAGGCTCGCGCCGTCTTCGTGGTGAAAAAGGAATGCAGCGCGTTGCGCATCGGGCAATTCGTCCAGGCAATGCAGCAACTGCTCGCCGGCCGCGCGCCAGAAAGCGACGTCTTCGCTCGAAGGGTGGGACATGTCCAGCGTGGCGGCGATCCACTCCAGCGCGTCCTCGCCATCCGTGGAATCGGCGAGCACGACTTCGCGCCCGCTGGTGCGCAAGCGGTCCATCGCCGCGTTGTGCGCGATCGTGAAAGCCCAGGTCCGCCACGCCGCGCCTTGCGGCGAAAAATTCGCGCGCGCGGCGACGATGCGCATCCACGTGTCCTGGAACACCTCGTCGGCCTGCGCCGCCAGCGGCGCACCGAGCAGCCGCCGCACGAAGCGGAACAGCGCGCCCTCATGGCGCGCATAGAGCTCATCGAAAGCACCAGCATCGCCTCGCGCGTAGGCCAGCATCAATTGCTCGTCGGGCATGTCGTGAAGCGCAGAGGGCATGAACAGATTTTCACATCACCTTCTACGGGCGCCTTCGTGATTCGGGGTTAAACCGGGGCGAAATATTTCACCCTTGCGCCGTGGCGCAGCCGTACCAGCCTCTACCTACACCTGGAGGCTTTCATGAAGAACCGACCCGCCCGCCCCTTCGTCGCCCTGCTCGCCGTGGCGCAACTCGCCCTGGCGGCGTGCAGCGCCACCGCGCATTCGCCGTCCCCTGCCGAACTCTGGCCGCAGCCGAAACCGTCCGACTCGCCGCCGTCGGTTGCGGCCGTGCGCAGCGCGCCCAACTTCCAGGCGCCGTCGGCCACGCACTGCACCCGGCCGGTGAGCACGCGCGAGGTCCCCGGCTGGCAAGGCGAGTTGCACGGCGCCAGACGCGATGTGCGCGAGAGCCTCGCCAAGTCCGCGCCGGATGCGTCGGGCACCGTGGCCGACCCCGCGCCCGCGATGCGCGCCGAGGCGAGCCCGCTGGCCGACAGCGCACCGCGCGGCCGCGTCATGCAGCCGCAGTTCGCACCCTCCCCGGCCCAGCCTTCGCAACCCCAGCAGCAGCAGGCCACCGTCACCGCCGGCATGGTCGACGACAACGCCGACTTCACGTCCTACCTCGCATTCCGCAACCGCACGCGCGTCGAGCATCGCGCCCGCGACATCCGCGAGCGCTACCTGCTGGAAGTCAAGGACGCGCGCGGACGCGGCGTCTCCGATGCGGAGGTTGCCGTGCAGGCCGCCAGCGGCTACTCGATGTGGGCTCGCACCGATTCGGCGGGCCGGGCATGGCTGCATCCGAACGCGTTCGACCCTTCGCGCTCGCCGAGCTACGAGGTCGCCGTGCGCAAGGAAGGCCGCATCGCCTACACGCGCCTGAACCGCGGCCAGAAAAGCGCCGTCGAAGCGGTGCTGGACGCGCGCGCCGCCGAACCGCGCGCGCGCCTGGACCTGGTGTTCCTCATCGACGCCACCGGCTCCATGGCCGACGAGATCGACAAGCTGAAATCCTCGCTGCGCAGCATTTCCGCCGAGGTGTCGCGCCTGCCCACCCAGCCTGACATCTGCTTCGGCCTCGTGGCCTACCGCGACAAGGGCGACGCATTCCTCGTGCGGGCGCACGACCTCACGAACGATCTCGACGGCTTCCTGCGCGGCGCGCTCAACCCCTTGCAGGCCGCGGGCGGCGGCGACTATCCCGAAGCGATGAACGAGGCGCTGCACGAGACGGTGCACAACATTTCCTGGCGCGGCGACGGCGCGACGCGCATGGTCGTGCTGCTGGCGGACGCGCCGCCGCACCTCGACTATGGCGGGCCGTATTACGACGACGACATGGCCGCCGCCCTCGGCAAAGGCATCAAGGTCTTCAGCGTCGGCGCGAGCGGCCTGGACAAGCAGGGGGAATTCATCCAGCGCCAGATCGCGCAATACACGGGCGGGCGGTTCGTGTTCCTGACCTATGCCGACGCCCGCAACCCGGCCAGCGGGGCCGGCCGGGAGACGGTGCACGACGTGAAGAACTACTCCGTGGACACCTTGGACCGCCTGATCGTGCGGCTGGTGACGGACGAGCTGGGGAAGCTGGCCCGGCCCGGCTGAGGGCCCGGCATTGGCTATAATCACGGGCTCGGCGCGAAACGACAAAGCGCCGGGAATGGCGCTTTAGCTCAGTCGGTTAGAGCGATGGAATCATAATCCACAGGTCCGCGGTTCGAATCCGTGAAGCGCCACCAGAATCAAAAGGCCAGCAGTTTCACTGCTGGCCTTTTTCTTTTCCGTATTGTGGATATGGGCGGTCGGGCTCATACTTTTGCCCTAGTGGGCTCAGTATGAAATTGGAAGACGACATGCCGGCGGCGCGGGCCGCTCCCGATTTGCACCTCGACCATCTGCGCGCGGCGATGGGATCGATGGCCGAAGGCGTGGTGCTGGTCGATGCGGATTCTCTGCATTGCCTTTACGCCAACGAAGCGGCCGAGCGCATGCTCGCCGGCGAAGCGCGCGCCCTGGCCGTGCCGACGCGTGCGTGGTGCGACGAAGCCATCGCGCATAGCCCGTCTCCTTTTGTGGAAATGCGCGAAGTCAGCGCGCATGACGGCACGCGCCGCTGGCTTGAAATCAGCCGGTGCGCGGCGATGGCCGGCGGGCGGTGGCTCGTCACCGCGACGATCCGCGACGTCACGCGGCAAAAAGCGCAGACCACTCGTCTGGAGCGATACCGTGCGGCACTCGACCAGGCGGGCGACGCGGTCCTCTTGGTTGACGCGCAGCGCCTGGCATATGTGGACGTGAACGACGCCGCCGCCAGGATGTTCGGCATGTCCCGCGACACTCTGCTCGCGGCCGGACCAATGAAACTGAGGGCCATGGCCCCGGCCTCGGCGCCTGGCGAAAACATCCGTGGAGTGCTGCGGGCGCAGTATGCCGAGTTGATCGCTGCCAGCCCGAACGTGTCCGTCGCGCGGGTGGACATGGGCAAGCTCGATGGCGACGTGATAACGGTTGAGGCAACCCGCAGGGCCTTTCTGTCGGAAGGCGAATGGCTGATCGTCGTCGTCATGCGCGACATCACCGACCGAATCGCCGCCCAGGAGCGGCTCGAACTCTTCCAGCTCGCCATGGATAACAGCGTGGACGCGCTCACCATCGTGGACCGGCAGTCGATGCGGTACCTCGCCGCCAACCAGACGGCCGTCAGCTGGTCCGGCCTCACGCACGAAGAGTATCTTTCGCTCGACCCGCACGTGCGAGCCTGGAATGGCGCGACCCGGGCCGAACTGGAGGCGGAGTACGACCAGGTGATCGCGATCTCTCCCCGGCCGCGCGTCTCCACCGTCACGCGACGGCGCCCCGACGGTTCGGCCTTCCCCACCGAACACACCCGCATCGCGCTGGAGATGAACGGCCGCTGGGTGGTCGTGAGCAGCGTGCGGGACGTCAGCGAGCGGATGGAGGCGCAAAGGCGGCTCAAGATGCTCGACGCCGCGGTCAACCAGGCGGCGGATGTGATCCTGGTCATCGATCCCCAGACGCTTACCTACGTGGAAATCAACGAAGTGGGGGCGAGCATGTCCGGCATTCCACGGGAGGAGGCGATGCGGCTCGGGCCCTTCGGGGTCACGCAAAGGCTGGGGCGGTTCAAGAGGGAGTCCGAACTGAAGGCAATTTATGCGGACGTGATCGACCGTCACCCCGGGACGGTCGTCGATCTCAGTCACGCGCACACCCCGGATGGCCGGGATCTGGTGCTCGAAACGAAGCGCCGCGCCGTGCAGGTGGACGACGCATGGCTCATCGTCAGCGTCATCCGTGATGTGACGGAGCGGCACAACGCGATCCAGCGGCTCGAGCTGTTCCGCAAGGCACTCGATCACAGCATCGACGCCCTCGTCATCATCGACCGCGAGACGATGCGCATCGTCGATGCGAACCAGCGATCCCTCGACTGGTCCGGCCTCACGCGCGAGCAGTACCTGGCGCAGGAGCCCCACACACGGGACGGGCGCGACGCGACTCGCGAATCGATCGCGGCGGCGTACGACGAGGTCATCGCGATATCGCCGAAGCCGCACGTCTCGATCGACCAGCAGACCCGCGGCGACGGGACCACGTTTCCCGCCGAACGCGTGCGTACGGCGGTGCAGCTCGACGGGCGATGGATCATCCTGGTCAGCACGCGCGATATCACCGAGCGAACGGAAGCGCAAAAGCGGCTCAAGATGCTCGATGCCGCGGTCAACCAGGCGGCGGACGCAATCACCGTCGTAGACCCACAGGCGCTCACCTACCTGGATGTCAATGAAGCGGCGGTGCAATCGACAGGCCTGATGCGAGAAGAGGTGATGCGGCTCGGACCCCTGGGATTCGGAAAACTGATGGGCCTTGCGTGGACCGAATCGGAGTTGAGAGCAATCTATGCCGCGGTGATCGCCCGTCACCCGGAGGCGACCGTCGACCTCAGACAGGGACGCAGCCCGGATGGCCGGGAACTTGTGCTCGAGGCGACGCGTCGAGCCGTGCGCGTGAATGACACGTGGCTCATCGTCATCGTCACCCGGGACGTGACCGACCGCATGACCGGGCAGCGCCGCCTTGCCCAGCTGGAGGCGGCCATCGACCAGGCCGCCGACTCCATCCTGGTGATCGACCCCGAGACGCTCGGCTACCTGCACATCAACAAGGCCTCCGAGCAATTGCTTGGAATCTCGCGCGAGAGGATGGGGCAGCTTGGCGTCGCCGGCGTGATTGGCGAACTCGGGATGGGGGGCCCCGAGGAGCTGCGCCGGACCTACCGGGACCTGATCGACATGCATCCGCAGGCCCTGACGGGGATACGAAAGGTGACTCGTCCCGACGGAACCACCGTGGACACGGAATCCACCCGCCGCGCAGTCAAGGTCGAGGGCAGATGGCTCGTCCTCGTCGTGAGCCGCGACGTGACGCAGCGGCTCGCCATGCAAGAGCGGCTCGAGCAGTTGCGCGCCGCCGTGAACGAGGCGACCGACATGGTGCTGGTGATCGACCCGCAGACGATGGAATTCGTGGAAGTCAACGAGGCGGCCGCGCGGGACTACGGACTCACGCGCGACGCGATGCTGGGGATGGGCTTGCGCCGGGTGACCCACTTCATCGGGGCATGGACGTATGGGCAGGTCGCCGGACACTACGCGGACCTGATCGCGCAATATCCGCATCCATCGACCTCGATGGGCTCCGTGGTCGTCGAAGGGCGGCCGAACAAGATCATCGAATCCACCCGGCGCGCGGTCCAGATGGAGGGCAAGTGGCTGATCATCACCATCGGGCGCGATGTGACGGCGCGCGAGCTCGCCAGGCGCGAGCTCCACCAGCGCGTGGAGGAGCTGGCACGCTCCAACCGCGACCTCGAACAGTTCGCCTACGTGACCTCGCACGACCTCTCCGAGCCGCTGCGCATGGTGGCCAGCTACACGCAATTGCTGGCCCGGCGCTATGGGACCCATTTCGACGACGACGGCCGCGAGTTCATGGGCTACGTCGTGACCGGCGCGCAGCGCATGAAGCAGCTGATCGACGACCTGCTGCTCTACTCGCGCGCGGGCAAGTCCGGCACGGAGTTGAAGGAGGTTTCGCTCGACAAGGCGCTGGACGCGGCGCTCGCGAACCTGGCCCACGTCATCCGCGACTCGGGCGCGTCGATCGAGCGGCCCGCCGTGCTGCCGACGCTCGCGTGCGACAAGTCCGGCATGACCCAGGTGTTCCAGAACCTGGTCGCCAACGCGATCAAGTTCAAGGGCGCCGCGCCGCCGGAGATCCGGATCGAAGCGTCCCGCGGCGAGCAGGACTGGATCATTTCGGTGGCGGACAACGGCATCGGCATCGAGCCGCAGTACTTCGACCGTATCTTCATCATCTTCCAGCGGCTGCACGCGCGGACCGAGTACGAGGGCACCGGCATCGGACTGGCGATCTGCAAGCGGATCGTCGAGCGCCACGACGGCGCGATGTGGGTGGAGTCCACGCCGGGCGAGGGAAGCTCGTTCAAGTTCAGGCTTCCGGCGAAGGCGTAAAAGCCAAAGCCTGCTAACCTTTCCCGCGATGAGCATCCCCAAGCTGCTGTTCCAGACCTGGAAGTCCACCACGGTGATTCCGGCCAACTTCGCGCATTGGTCCCAGACCTTGCGCGACCACAACCCCGCGTACGAGTACATGCTCTGGGACGACGCGGACAATCGCGCCTTCATCGCCGGCCACTACCCCTGGTTTCTCGAGACCTACGACGCTTACCCCGCCGAAATCTTCCGCGCGGACGCCGTTCGGTATTTCTTCCTGTACCACTTCGGCGGCATCTACGCGGACATGGATACCGAGTGCCTCAGGCCCCTGGACGGGATGCTGGACGTCGCCGACGTGGTGCTGGGGAGGATGGGCACCGACCCCCACTTCGTCCACTCCCTCCCCAACGCGCTGATGATGTCGCGGCCCCGCCAGGAGTTCTGGCTGCTGGTGATCTCGCTCCTCGTCGATCCGCCCGCATCGCACAAGGCCCGCAAGGACAGGCCCGAATTCGCCACGGGACCCGTGATCCTCAAGCGCGCCCACGACCTTTACGCCGCGCGAGCCACCCAAGACACCGCGGCCCGGCGGATGGCCAGCATCAGAACACGGCTTCCCTTGCACCTGGCGCCCTCGCCGGGCCCGACGCGCGTGGCGGCGGTGCCGGGCTACATCTTCTTCCCGGTGGACTGGAACGACCGCATCCACCTGATGTCGTTCTGCCGGCCGCTGCAACGGCAGCAGAAATTCCTCGACCGCAAGACCACCCGCTCGCTCTTCCCGCGCTCCCTCACGGTGAGCTACTGGACGCACTCCTGGGAGAAGAAGGCCGACTACAACACGGGAACCGGCGAGGATTCGCCTGTTACCCAGAGCCCATCATGGGCCTCAACAATCTCATCATTTTCTACGAGCTGATCATCCCGGATCGCAACCAGAGCGCGATCTTGGCGACGCTCCGGGCCCTGGGGCCTTGCACCCGCATCCGCTCTTCGGTATGGCACCTGAAGGCATCCCTGTCCGCGCAGGACCTCACCACGAAGCTGCGCAACATCGTCGACCGGGGCGACAGCGTGCTGGTCCTAGACGCCACGAACGACAACGCCGCCTGGTACAACATCGACCAGACGACATCGGACGCCCTGCAGCAGCAGTGGCGCCGGCGCTGATCCCGCTTGTTCCAGCTTCCTATTCGACCTTCGCGCCGGACGCCTTGACGATCTGGCCGGCGGTGTCCCAGTCGGCGCGCAGCAGCTTCTGGAAATCATCCGCCGACATCGGCCCCATCTCGACACCCAGGTTGTTGAAGCGCTGCTGCACCGCCGGGTCGGCCAGCACCTTCTGCATCGCCGCGTTGAGCCGCTCCACCTCGGCCTTCGGCGTCGCCGCCGGGGCCAGCAGGCCGATCCACGAGTCGAATTTGTAGCCCGGCACGCCCGCTTCCGCCACGGTGGGCAGGTCGGGCAGGAAGCGGGAGCGCTGGGTGCCGGTGTAGGCAAGCAGCTTGATGCGCGGATCTTGCTTGAACGGCACGACGCCGAGCACCGCCGGGACAACGCCTTGCACGCGGCCCGCGAGCGTTTCGTTCACGGCGTCGCCGGTCGACTTCATCGGGATGTGCTGCATCTGCAGGCCGGCCTTGGCGAGGAACGATGCCATGCCGAGGTGCGTCGCGCTGCCGTTGCCCGCCGACGCGTAATTCAGCGCGTTCGGCTTCGACTTGATCAGCTTCACGTAGTCGGCGAGGTTGTTCACTTCCAGGTTGCCCGGCGCGGCGATCACGTAGCCGGAATTGCCGAGGTAGGTGACGCCCACGAAATCCTTGATCGGGTCGTACGGCAGCTTCGAGTACATGTGCCCGGCCAGCGTGTGGCTCGCAGCGGCCAGCACGAGGTTGTTGCCGTCCGGCGCGGCTTTCGCGACCATCGCCGTGCCGATCGTTCCGCCCGCGCCCGCACGGTTCTCGACGATCACCGATGCATTCAGCAGTTGCCCGAGTTCGTTGTTGAAGGTGCGCGCGATGGTGTCCTGCACGGCGCCGGGGCCGAAGGGCACGATGATGTGGATCACGCGCTGCGCGAGCGCGGGCCCCGCCGCGGCGAGCGCCAGCGCGAATGCAAGACCGAGTGAGCGGATGCCGCGATATCTCATGTGAGTTCCTTCTCAGGGTTGTGCCAGCCAGCGCTGCGCCAGCCGCACGAAGTAGCTGGCGCCGATGGGAATGATCTCGTCGTTGAAATCGAACGAGGTGTTGTGGATGATGCATGGGCCTGCGCCGTGGTCAGGCAACCGATGCCCGCCGTCGCCGTTCCCGATGAAGGCGTAGCAGCCGGGCTTGGCGCGCAACATGTGCGCGAAGTCCTCGGCGCCCATCACCGCGGGAAAGTTCTCGTCCACGCGGTCGTCGCCGACCACCTCACGCATCACGTTGGCGGCGAAGCGCGCTTCCTTCTCATGATTGACCACCGGCGGCGAGGCGCGGCGGAACATCACGTCGGCGGTGCAGCGATGGGCCTGGGCGATGTGCTCGGCGAGCTGGCGCAGCCCCGACTCGATGGCGTCCAGCGCCTCGACGGAGAACGTGCGCACCGTGCCGCCGACCCACGCCTTGTCCGGGATCACGTTGGGCGCGTCGGAGCCCTGTATCTGCGTGACCGCCAGCAGCGCGCGCTCGCGGGAATCAACCACTCGCGGCACCAGCGTCTGCAACTGCTGCGCGAGGTCGATGGTCGCGCCGACCGGATCGATGCCCGTATGAGGCATCGATGCGTGCGTGCCTCGTCCGGTGATCGTCACGCGCCAGGTATTGCTTGAAGCCATCAGCGCGCCGTGATTCAGCGCGAAATTGCCGACGGCGCTGATCGCGAAATTGTGCAGCGCGAAGACGGCCTCGCAGGGAAAGCGCTCGAAGAGTCCGTCCTCCATCATCTTCAACGCGCCGGCCTTGCCCATTTCCTCGGCGGGCTGGAATATGAAGTTCACCGTACCGTCGATATCACGCGCTTGCGAGAG
Organism: Pseudomonadota bacterium; assembly: GCA_040385005.1. Classification (GTDB taxonomy): domain Bacteria; phylum Pseudomonadota; class Gammaproteobacteria; order Burkholderiales; family Burkholderiaceae_C; genus Ramlibacter. Next base: position 1,748 of record JAZKIF010000095.1, on the reverse strand, counting down.
GTGCCAGGCCGCGGCGAGCAGCATCGTTGTGTGGCCGTCATGGCCGCACGCGTGCATGCGGCCATCGTGCTGGGAGCGATGCGGAAAGTGGTTTTCTTCCTGGAGCGGCAGCGCGTCGAGGTCGGCGCGCAACCCGATGGTGCGCTTGCCCGTCCCGCCGCGCAGCACGCCAACCACACCGGTCCCGGCAATCCCCTCGTGCACCTCGATACCCCATTCACGCAACAACTGCGCGACGATCTTCGAGGTGCGATGTTCCTCGAAGCCGAGTTCGGGGTGGGCGTGGATGTCACGGCGCAGGGTGACGAATCGGGACACATCGGCGAAGCTGTCGACCAGGTTCATGCGCAAATCCTCAAAACGGGCGGCCAGTCTAAACCAGCGCGGGTAAAATCGCGCCTCGCCCTCCTTCATTCACAGCCTCTGGATTGACACCATGAACCGCTGCACTGGAAGCCGGGCCCGGACCGCATTCGCTGTCCTGGCCGGCCTGCTCCTCGCCTTCTTCTCCACTCTCGCGGCCGCGCAAGGCATCATGCGCGACGCCCCCAAGGACGTCGTCCTCGGGCAGATGATCGTTGTCGCGCCGCCGCAGATCACCATCGACGGCAAGCCCGACCAGCTCTCGCCCGGCTCGCGCATCCGCGACCTCAACAACATGCTGGCGCTCTCCGGCGGGCTCGTCGGCAAGACCTTGCCGGTCGTGTATCGCCGAGACGCGGCGGGCCTGGTCCATGAGGTCTGGCTCCTCAGCGACGACGAATACACGAAGCTGGGGGGCGCCTACACCCAAGGCAGCTCGGACGGCTACAAGCGCTTCAATGAGCTGATGGTCCTCATCTTCGGCGTGCGCCGCTGAAGGGGAGAGCAGTCATGACCAGCAAAAAAGTTTTCATCAAGACCTTCGGCTGCCAGATGAACGAGTACGACTCGGACAAGATGGTGGACGTGATGCATGCCGCGCAAGGCTACGAGGCCACGCAGGACGTGGAAGAAGCCGACCTGATCCTCTTCAACACCTGTTCGGTGCGCGAGAAAGCGCAGGAGAAGGTATTCAGCGACCTCGGCCGCGTGAAGCACCTCAAGGAAAAGGGCGTGCTCATCGGCGTCGGCGGCTGCGTCGCCAGTCAGGAGGGCGCCGCGATCATCGCGCGTGCGCCGTACGTCGACGTGGTGTTCGGCCCGCAGACGCTGCACCGCCTGCCCGACCTCTTGCGCCAGCGCGCCGAGCAGCGCAGGCCGCAGGTGGACATCAGCTTCCCGGAGATCGAGAAGTTCGACCACCTGCCGCCCGCCAAGGTGGACGGCGCCACGGCTTTCGTGAGCATCATGGAAGGCTGCTCGAAGTACTGCAGCTATTGCGTGGTGCCGTACACGCGCGGCGAGGAAGTCTCGCGGCCGTTCGAGGATGTGCTGGTCGAAGTTGCCGGGCTCGCCGACCAGGGCGTGAAGGAAGTGACGCTGCTCGGCCAGAACGTCAACGCCTACCGCGGCAAGATGGGCGGCACGGCGGAGATCGCGGACTTCGCGCTGCTGATCGAATACATCGCGGAGGTTCCCGGCATCGAACGCATCCGCTACACCACCAGCCACCCGAACGAATTCACGCAACGTCTCATCGACGCGTACGCGAAGGTGCTCAAGCTCGTGAGCCATTTGCACCTGCCGGTTCAGCACGGCAGCGACCGCGTGCTGATGGCGATGAAGCGCGGCTACACCGCGATGGAATACAAGAGCACGGTGCGCAA
>JAZKIF010000094.1:0-6213 GCA_040385005.1 Pseudomonadota bacterium | reverse complement strand
CGGCAAGATCGGCAACTCGGTGATGAAGAACCTCATCAACGGCGGCTACAAGGGCGATATCTACCCGATCAACCCGAAGGACGCCGAGGTGATGGGCATCAAGGCCTTCAAGAGCGTGAAGGACGTGCCGGCCGACATCGACGTGGCCGTGTTCGCGGTACCCGCGAAGTTCGTCGCGAGCGCGCTGACCGAGTGCGGCCAGAAGAAGATCGCCGGCGCGATCCTGATCCCCTCGGGCTTCGGCGAGACGGGCAACATCGAAGGCCAGGAAGAACTGCAGCGCATCGGCCGCGAATACAACATCCGCCTGATGGGCCCGAACATCTACGGCTTCTACTACACGCCTTCCAACCTGTGCGCCACCTTCTGCACGGCCTACGACGTGAAGGGCTCCACTGCCCTCTCCTCGCAGTCCGGCGGCATCGGCATGGCCATCATCGGCTTCTCGCGCTCCGCCAAGATGGGCGTCTCGGCCATCGTGGGCCTGGGCAACAAGTCGGACATCGACGAGGACGACCTGCTTCTCTTCTTCGAGCAGGACGAGAACACCAAGGTGATCGCGCAGCATGCGGAAGACCTGAAAGATGGCCGCGCCTTCGCCGAAGTCGCCAAGCGCGTCTCGAAGAAGAAGCCGATCATCATGCTCAAGGCCGGTCGCACCGCGATGGGCGCGGCGGCAGCGGCGTCGCACACCGGCGCGGTGGCGGGCACCGACAAGATCTATGAAGACGTGCTGAAGCAATCCGGCGTGATCCGCGCGCGCAGCCTGCGCCAGATGCTGGAGCTCTCGCGCGGCGTGCCGATCCTGCCGACGCCCAAGGGCGAGAACGTGGTGATCATCACCGGCGCCGGCGGCTCGGGCGTGTTGCTCTCCGACGCCTGCGTCGACAACGGCCTCAAGCTGCTCAAGCCGATGCCCGACGACCTGGACGCGGCCTTCCGCAAGTTCATTCCGCCGTTCGGCGCCGCGGGCAACCCCGTGGACATCACGGGCGGCGAGCCGCCTATCACCTACGTCAACACCGTGAAGCTCGGCCTGGAAGACGACCGCGTCCATGCGCTGATCCTCGGCTACTGGCACACCATCGTCACCCCGCCCATGGTCTTCGCGACGAACATGGTGAAGATCGTCAACGAGATGAAGGAAAAGGGCAAGATCAAGCCGGTCGTCGTCTCACTCGCGGGCGACGTGGAAGTGGAAGAAGCCGCGCAGTACCTGTACGAGAATGGCATCCCCGCGTACGCGTACTCCACGGAATTGCCGGTGGAAGTGCTGGGCGCGAAATACCAGTGGGCCCGCGCTGCCGGCCTGCTTTGACCTGAACCGGAAGGGCGCGAAGTTTTGTTGAAAAAAGTCATCCCCATCGCGCCATCCCGTGAAGAAGTGCGCGAGCGCAAGCGCCGCGGTCCCAAAGGCCGCCGCGCGAGCGCGACAGCGCTCGCCGAAGTGCGCGAGTTGCTTGGCAACGCACCGCGACAGCGCGACCTGCTCATCGAGCACCTGCACCGCATCCAGGACCACTACGGCTGCCTCGCGGCGGACCATCTCGCGGCACTCGCCGAGGAGATGGGCCTCGCGCAGACGGAGGTGTACGAGGTCGCGTCGTTCTATCACCACTTCGACATCGTGAAGGAAGGCGAGGACGCGCCCGAGTCGCTCACGGTGCGTGTGTGCGACGGTCTCTCGTGCGAGATGGCGGGGGCGCAGGATTTGCTGGAACGCCTGCCCGCGATGCTGGGCCGCGATGTGCGCGTGCTGCATGCGCCATGCATCGGCCGTTGCGAGCAGGCGCCGGTGGCCGTCGTCGGGCAGAACCCGGTGCCGCATGCGACGGTGGAGAAGATTTCTTCAATCGTGAATGTCGGCTCGTCGCGGCATGAGCCCGAGCCGTACATCGACCTCGACGCCTATGTCGCGGACGGCGGCTACAAGCTGCTGGGCGAGTGCCTCTCCGGCAAGCGCGACGTGGAATCGGTCATCGGGGTGATGGAAGCATCCGGACTGCGCGGCCTCGGCGGCGCGGGATTCCCGGCCGGCCGCAAATGGAAGATCGTGCGCGCCGAACCCGCGCCACGACTGATGGCGGTGAACATCGACGAAGGGGAGCCCGGTACGTTCAAGGACCGCGTGTACCTCGAGCGCGACCCGCACCGGTTCCTCGAAGGCATGCTGATCGCCGCATGGGCCGTCGGCATCGCGGGCATCTACGTCTACCTGCGCGACGAGTACCACGGCTGCCGCGCGTTGCTCGAGCGCGAGCTCGCGAAGCTGCAAGCCGATCCGGCGATGAGCGGCATGCCGGCGATCCAGCTGCGCCGAGGCGCTGGCGCCTACATCTGCGGCGAAGAGTCCGCGATGATCGAATCGATCGAAGGCAAGCGCGGCATGCCGCGCTTGCGTCCGCCCTACGTGGCACAGGTCGGCCTGTTCGGCCGTCCTACCCTCGAACACAACTTCGAGACGCTGTACTGGGTGCGCGACCTCGTCGAGAAAGGCCCGGAGTCCTTCAGCTCGCACGGACGCCACGGCCGCAAGGGCCTGCGCTCGTTCTCGGTCTCGGGCCGCGTGAAGAGCCCCGGCGTGAAGCTCGCACCGGCGGGCATCACCATCCAGGAATTGATCGACGAATACTGCGGCGGCATGCTGGAGGGGCAGACGTTCTACGGCTACCTGCCAGGAGGCGCGTCGGGCGGCATCTTGCCAGCGTCGATGAACGACATCCCGCTGGATTTCGACACGCTGCAGCCGTACGGCTGCTTCATCGGTTCGGCGGCGATCATCGTGCTGTCGGACAAGGACACTGCGGCCGCCGCTGCACGCAACCTGATGCGCTTCTTCAAGGACGAGTCCTGCGGTCAATGCACGCCTTGCCGTGCGGGGACCGCGAAGGCTTTGGCCCTGATCGAGCAGCCGAAGTGGGATACGCCTTTGCTGGCCGAGCTGTCGCAGGTAATGCGCGATGCATCCATCTGCGGGCTGGGCCAGGCCGCGCCGAACCCCGTGGACTGCGTGGTGAAGTACTTTCCCCAGGAACTCGCATGAACGCCGTCACCCGAGCCGAACTCGCGCAGATCGAAGCGCCGACCGTCACCTTCAAGCTCGACGGCCGCGAGATCACCTGCCAAGCCAACGAAACCATCATCGAGATCGCCGACCGCGAGGGCGTGGAGATCCCGCGCCTTTGCTACAAGCCCGGCCTCGACAAGGTGGGCAACTGCCGCGCGTGCATGGTCGAGATCAAGGGCGAGCGCGTGCTCGCCCCGAGCTGCTGCCGCTCCCCCGCCAATGGCATGGAGGTCAGCAGCAACAGCGAACGCGCGGTGGCATCGCAGAAGATGGTGCTCGAGCTGCTGCAAAGCGACATGCCCGAGGCCGACTACACGCGCCACAACGAAGTGGACGAATGGTCCGCGAAGCTCGGTGTCGGCAAGCCGCGCTTCGCCGCGCGTGCGCAAGTGCGCGCCGATCTCTCGCATCCCGCCATCGCCGTCAACCTCGACGCCTGTATCCAGTGCACGCGCTGCCTGCGTGCCTGCCGCGACGAACAGGTCAACGACGTGATCGGCCTCGCCTTCCGCGGCGAGCACGCCAAGATCGTGTTCGACATGGACGACCCGATGGGCGTCTCCACCTGCGTGGCCTGCGGCGAATGCGTGCAGGCCTGCCCGACCGGCGCGCTGATGCCCGCGCGCGACGCGGCCCTGGCCATGCCTGACAAGCAGGTCGATTCCCTCTGCCCGTTCTGCGGCGTGGGCTGCCAGCTCACCTACAACGTCAAGGACGACAAGATCATGTTCGTCGAGGGCCGCGACGGCCCCGCGAACCACAAACGCCTCTGCGTGAAAGGCCGCTACGGCTTCGACTACGCGAACCATCCGCAGCGCCTCACCAAGCCGCTGATCCGCCGCGCCGATGCGCCCAAGATCGCCGATGGCACGATGGACCCGGATCGCCTCATGGACATCTTCCGCGAAGCGACATGGGAAGAAGCACTCGAATTCGCGGGCGGCAAGCTGCGCGACTTGCGCGACGCGCACGGCCCGAAATCGCTCGCGGGCTTCGGCTCCGCCAAGGGCAGCAACGAAGAGGCCTACCTTTTCCAGAAACTCGTGCGCACGGGATTTCGCAGCAACAACGTCGACCACTGCACGCGGCTTTGCCACGCGTCGTCGGTCGTCGCGCTGCTCGAAGGCATCGGCTCCGGCGCGGTGTCCAACCCGGTGATGGACGTGACGAAGGCCGAGGTGGTGATCATCATCGGCGCGAACCCGACGGTGAACCACCCGGTCGCCGCGACGTGGATCAAGAACGCGGTGAAGAACGGCACGAAGCTCGTGATCATGGATCCGCGCAAGTCGGACCTCGCGCGCATGGCGCACCGCTACCTGCAGTTCAAGCCCGACACGGACGTCGCGATGCTCAACGCGATGATGCACGTCATCGTGCACGAGGGCCTGGTGGACGAGGCGTTCATCGCGAGCCGCACCATCGGCTACGAGGACCTGAAGAAAAACGTCGAGGGCTACAGCCCCGAGGCCATGGCGCCGATCTGCGGCATCGACGCCGAGACGCTGCGCTACACGGCCCGCCTCTACGCGACGTCGAAGGGTTCGATGATCCTGTGGGGCATGGGCGTCTCGCAGCACATCCACGGCACGGACAACGCCCGCTGCCTGATCGCGCTCGCGCTGATGACGGGCCAGATCGGCCGGCCCGGCACCGGCCTGCATCCGCTGCGCGGCCAGAACAATGTGCAAGGCGCATCGGACGCGGGCCTGATCCCGATGATGTACCCGGACTACCAGCGCGTCGTCGACGCCGATGCGCGTGCACGTTTCGAGAAGGCCTGGAATCTCCCCGCCAACACGCTCGACGACAAGCCGGGCCTGACGGTGGTGGAAGTGATGCACGCCATCAAGGCGGGCACCATCAAGGGCATGTACGTGATGGGCGAGAACCCCGCGATGTCCGACCCCGACGCGAACCACGCGCGCGAATCGCTCGCGGCACTCGTTCACCTCGTGGTGCAGGACATCTTCCTCACCGAGACCGCGTACCTCGCCGACGTGATCCTGCCCGCCGGCGCCTTCCCCGAGAAGACCGGCACGTTCACCAACACGGACCGTCTCGTGCAGATGGGCCGCCAGGCGATCAACCCGCCGGGCGATGCGAAGCAGGACTTGTGGATCATCCAGGAGATCGGCAAGCGCCTGGGCCTGCCGTGGAACTACGCGCACGTGAGCGAAGTGTTCGACGAGATGCGCCACACCATGCCCAGCATCGCGGGCATCACGTGGGAGCGCCTCGAGCGCGAGCACGCCGTCACCTACCCGTGCCGCGTGGAAGGTGATCCGGGCGAGTCGGTGGTGTTCGTCGAAGACTTCCCGCGTGAGGGCGGACGCGGGCGCTTCGTGCCGGCGGACATCATTCCCGCGGACGAGCGCCCGGACGCCGAATTCCCGCTGGTGCTGATCACCGGCCGTCAACTCGAGCACTGGCACACCGGCAGCATGACGCGCCGCGCGACCATGCTCGACGCGATCGAGCCCGACCCGATCGCGCTGATCCATCCGCTGGACATCGAAGCGATGGGCGTCGCGCCCGGCAGCGTGGTGACCATCGAATCGCGGCGCGGCAAGGTTTCGCTGTATGCGCGTGCCGACGACAGCTCGCCGCGCGGCTCGGTGTTCGTGCCCTTCTGCTACTACGAAGCGGCTGCGAACAAGCTGACCAACGCGGCGCTCGACCCGTTCGCGAAGATCCCGGAGTTCAAGTACTGCGCGGTGCGCATCACGGCTGGCGGCCCCGAGCCGGTGCAGAGCAGCTTCGGCGGCGGGCAGGCGCTGGCTAACGAGTTGCGTTAGAGGCTGTCCACGTCGTGGATGCCTGGATGGGGGGAGTGCTTTCGCGCTCCTTGATCCGGACAGCAACGCCGTGCATGGCCGGGCCGCGGCGTTGCAAGTGACATGGTGGCGTGCCGCTAGCCGCGTGCCAACAATTGGGTGTCAACGTGAGGGAGTCGCATTCCACCCGTGGCGCGCCCGAATGATGGAAGCAAAGCTGCGCGCGGGCGGGCTGCGGCGCAAATCAGGCCCAGGCGCCTGCGGTGGGTGACTGCGCGGCCCAGCACGGCTACGAGAGCGCGCAGTGCGCGCGCAACGAGCCGCGCGGTACGTCAACTGGCTCGAAAAACGTGTTTGAGCCGCAACAGA
>JAZKIF010000093.1:8429-8982 GCA_040385005.1 Pseudomonadota bacterium | reverse complement strand
AGGCCGTGGAAGGTGCCGATCCACATGCCGCGCACGTTCACCGGCAGCATGGCCGACAGGCGCGTCATCATCTCCCTGGCGGCCTTGTTGGTGAAGGTCACCGCCAGCACGCCGCCGGGCGACACCTGGCCCGTGGACAGCAGCCAGGCAATGCGGGTGGTCAAGACGCGGGTTTTGCCCGACCCCGCTCCGGCGAGAATCAGCGCGTGCTCGCTGGGAAGGGTGACGGCCGCGCCCTGTTCCGGGTTGAGCTTCTGCACGAGCGGCGAGGACTGGTCTGCATCTGGGAACATACGGCATTGTAGGAACTGCGCCATGCTCGATCTGTCACGACTCGTGGGATTCGCCACTTTGCTCGCGGCCGTTGCCGCCCCGCTTGCCGCGCGCGCGCAATCGTCGTGCTCGAGCGACGGCCAGCCGCGGCCGGCCGCGCTGCTGGAGCGCTTCATCGGCGCGGATTGCGAATCGTGCTGGTCAGATGCGAAAGCGAGGCGCGCGGGGCGCAATGAGATCGCGATCGACTGGATCGTTCCGGGCGTGAAAGGGGACGATG
>JAZKIF010000093.1:0-8419 GCA_040385005.1 Pseudomonadota bacterium | reverse complement strand
ACGATGCGCCGTTGTCGGCGGCCGCGAGCCGGGATGCGTTGGCGAGGCAGGAGTCGTTGCATCGGCCCTTGACCGAGCGCGCCGAAGTCGTGCGTCACGCCATCAGCACCGCGGCCGGCAAGTTGCGCGTCGCGCACGGCCTGCCGTTTAACGGCTACATCGGCGCTTCGATCGAGCTCAAGCCGGGTTCTGGTGGGCCGTGGAATGCATGGCTGGCGCTGGTCGAAACCATTCCCGCCGGAACCGAAGGCACGCCGGTGCCGCGCAACCTGGTCAGGAATGTGCTGCAAGTCTCCTGGGAAGGTGGTCGATCGCTATCGAAACAGGAGCAAACGCGCCTGTTCGAATCCCGGCCGATGAGCATCCCCGAAGGCGCGAACCCGAAGCGTCTGCACGTTGTGGGGTGGGTCGAGGATGCGCGCGGGCGATTGGTGAGCGCCGCGCAAAGTGTTTGCACGCGGCCCTTGCCGGGCCCGTAGAGGACTTTCACCTCCTGGCAGGTGCGCCCTGCCGGGCGCACCAAGGAAAGAGCCGCGTCAGCGGACTTGTATTCATCGGCGACAGAACCGGTGACGCGTGCGCGTTACGAACCGTGACTTTCAGGGAGGAAGCCGAACATGAAGCGTGCCGCAGAGCAACTGGTCAAGGACCCCGTCCAATATCCGCGCGACGAGCCACTCGGCGTCGTCGTGCTGCCTCGAGTCGAACCTGCCCCGGCGAGCTTCCCCGAACGTCTCCCCTCGGAGGTGATCGAGCTGCTCATCACCAAATTGCCGGCACCGCATCAGGCGGCGATCTTCGCCTTGTCGCAGGTCTGCCGGGCTTTCCACGAAGCGTTGTCCCCCATGCGAAGCGGTGAGGCGACGATCCACGAATTCCGTCGTGCGCTGAGCTCGGCGGGCCGGAGCGAAGTCGCCGACGTCGTCCTGACGGCGGTGACCCGGATGCGGGGCGCCAGCATGCATCAGCAGCCGGCGATTCGCAACGCGCTGATCGAATCGCTGCGATGCGTCGCCGGCGACGCTGTCGCGATGCCCAAGGTCATCGACACACTGTTGGCGCTGGCGCCCGAAGGCAAACCGGGGTCTCCCGGCGACGCGGAAAAGCAGAGCTTCCTGAAAAACCTGCTGGAGAGCATCGGCGCCGATCAGTTGCAGGAAGTTTCCGGCATGTCATGCGCCGCGAAGATCGTCGCTTCCGGCCTGGAACCGGAACACTTCCCGCCAACGTTCCGGGACGAATGGGAAAAACTTCAGCGCCGGATCGGCAGGCTGCAAGAGGGCAAGGACGAGCCGAACAGCCCTCTTGTCGCGGCCAACCTGTACCTCTTGTCCACGACCGAATGGCAATCGACGGTCAAATTGCTGATCGAGGCGGAGCCCGACAATCCCGGGAAGCGATGGGCGTTGCGAAGCGAGATCGGCCAGCATGCCCGCGTCCTGCCCGCAGGAGCCGAGCGGAGGGCGTGCCTGCAACTCGTTTTCGACAGACTGCCCGCGCTCGACGAGATGTCGCCCGTGCAACGGGCGGTCGCCTGCCTGTGTTCCGAGGTGGCGCCGCCCGAGCTTGTTGCGGGACTGTTCGATCGGGTCTGGGCCCTTGCCTTGAAGGGTGACAAGGACGCCGCGGACAGCTTGGCGGGCTTGATGGCCGGCATGCACCACGACGCGGCGAAGGTTTGCATCGACAGGATCTGGGAGGAAGGCAAGGCTGTACTGGGCACCGACACACCGCAATGCGCTTGCGTCCTCGGCACGCTGATCGATTCCGCGCGCCTTCTGCCTCCGGAACAGCGCGCCGCGCACGCGAAGAAAGTTTTCGACGCCCTCATGGCACTGGATATCTGGGAAGATCCGCCCGAATGGGTGACGTCGCAGGTCACGCAGTCGGTGGACCTCGTCGCCCAAGTGCCTGCGCCAGACCGATTCGGGTACCTCCTCGCGCTGATCGGGCCTATCGTCGAAAAGGTCGGGGGTGACTCGGAGTTCTTTGGCCTTAAGTCCCTGGTCCATGCGGTCGGCGTCCTCGAGTCGGCGCAGCGGATCGGCTTCTTCGACGCGATCGGTGCCGCGCTGTTCCCCAGGGAACGGACGCCCGAGCTGACTCAGGGGGTGACGGCGATGGCATCGTCGCTGCACTACCTGAGTCCCACCGACCGCGACCGGTGGATCGACAAGTTCCTCTTTCATGAAGTGCTGCTGGGCGAATCGCTGCACTACTGGTTCGGCGACTACCATGCTCCTGCCGTGAACGCCCTTTGCAAAGCACGGGACACGCTGGGCGCCACGATCGAAACCATCATGGGGCGGCATCCCCGGTTTCCCGTGGCCGGGGGCAGTGATGCCGAGTGGGGCAACTCCATGCTCGCGCTCGCGGAAGGCTTGCCCATGCTGCCCCCGGATGCCCGCGCCGTAGCCATCGATGGCTTCGTCCAGCAGGCCCGCTTTTTCGCGTCGTACGACTCGCTGGTTCGGCTTTACGGCCTGCCGGCGTTGTCGCCGAAACTCTGGTTGGGCGATGCGTTGGCGAGAGCGGCCGCCACGGGCCGTGAACCCGACCGCATTGGCGTGGCCCGCGCGATCGTGATGCTGCTGGAGTCCGACAAGAAGGGCCACTACCTGTCCTTGCTCGGCGTGCTGCGAGAACTCGTCACGAGTGAAAGGCTGCCGCCCCACGTCGGCGCCGAGGTGTCGGAGCAGGTGAAGAAGCTGGATGCCCGGGTCTGGCCGGAGTCGGGGCCGAAGGTCGAGGAGGTGCCCTCGAACGACTCCTCCGACGATTCCTAGCCGCAGCAAAGGGTGATCTGTCAGCCTCTGCGCTTTGCCGCCGGGGAAGGGTTCGCCAGGTTTTGGAGAGCCTGCGTCACCCTTGCCCGTTCCTCATCGTCGAAATACGACGTACCTCGACTCCTGAGTTTCAGCACGGGAAGCGAGACCAGGTCCGCCTGGATGCCGGCGCGAACCCAGCGCAGGTCGCGCGGTTCGCTGCGCGCCAGCTTGGAAATCGCGGCATCGTTGGGATCCAGGAACGCGGCGACCACGCCATCCCGTTCGAGGCGGATCAAGCGCGCCTCCCAGCCTTCGGGCAACGTGGGCAGCTTGGGCGACACCGGGTCGAGATAGATGCCGTGCGCGCGGTGATAGGCGCTGCCCTCTCCCAGTGCACCCTGCAAATCGAAGACGCGTCCCGGATCCAGGCGGGTGTAGCAATCCGCATCGATGGAGACTGTCATGTCCGCCGGCAGCGCCGTCACTTCGGACATGCCCAGCACGGAGACGCTGCCGACGACCACGTACTCCGCGTGACCGCACAGGCGCTGCGCGGCACGAAGCAGGTCGAACAGCGCGTCCAGTGTCATGCGCGGGCAGTGACGGCGCCGAAGGTGACGCCGAACGGGGAGTTCTGCCGCATGGCCGGCCCCCAGCCGCCGGCGTCGGAGCACATCTGCGTGACCAGGCGCCGCACGGGCAATGCCAGCCACTCGCGCCAACGGGATATGTAGTCGGCGCTGCACAGCCCATCGGACTCCCAGCGATCCACTTCCTTGCGCGCAGCGGCGATCCGCTTCGCCAGCTGCGCCACGCTGCCGCATAGCAGCTCGATGCCGATCCGCTGGTGGGACGCAAGCCGCGCCAGCTCCATCCGATGCTGTGCGGCGCGCGCCGCCCGCCGCTCATCCATGGCCTCATGGGCCGCGAGCCAGTGCGGCGGGACGACGGCGGCCACGAGCTTGCGATGCCGCTCCACACCCACGGGGCCGTGCGCCGCCCGGGCGATGACGTCGCCGAAATTCTGCTTCGCATGGGAGGCGGTAACGTGGTCCATTCGCCTATTTTAGACAAAATTCGAATTTTGGACAAAATCGGGCAGGGGGCTGCCGCGCCCCATTCGCCGGCCCGGATAAGGGTTATGCGCCGCAACGGATGGGGCTGGTGCATGCACCACCGGTAAAATCAATCACCGGGCCCAAGCATTTGCGGCCCGGTTTGCGTTCCTGCCGTGCGCGGGAACCGCCGGGACGAATCCAAGCGCTCACTCGTTGTTCAACGAACCTTCTGGAGCCTGGGTCATGGAAATCTTCGATTACGACAATGTCCTTCTCCTGCCGCGCAAGTGCCGCGTGCAGAGCCGTTCGGAATGCGACGCCGGCGTGGAGCTGGGCGGGCGCACTTTCCGCATCCCGGTGGTGCCGGCCAACATGAAGACCGTGGTGGACGAAAAGATCTGCCTGTGGCTTGCGAAGAACGGCTACTTCTACGTGATGCACCGCTTCGACCTGGACAACGTCAAGTTCACGCGCGAGATGCAATCGCAACGTGCGTTCGCATCGATCTCGGTGGGCGTGAAGCAGTCCGATTACGAAACCGTGGACCAGCTCGCGGCCGAAGGGCTCGTGCCGGAGTACGTCACTATCGACATCGCGCACGGCCACGCCGACACGGTGCGCGACATGATCGCGCACCTGCGCGCGAAGCTGCCCACTACGTTCATCATCGCCGGCAACGTGGGCACGCCCGAAGCGATCATCGACCTGGAGAACTGGGGCGCCGACGCGACCAAGGTCGGCATCGGCCCGGGCAAGGTGTGCATCACGCGCATGAAGACGGGCTTCGGCACGGGCGGCTGGCAGCTCTCGGCGCTCAAGTGGTGCGCGCGCGTCGCGACCAAGCCGATCATCGCGGACGGCGGCATCCGCGAACACGGCGACATCGCCAAGAGCGTGCGCTTCGGCGCGACGATGGTGATGATCGGCTCCATGCTCGCGGGCCACGAAGAGTCGCCGGGCCAGACGGTGGACGTCGACGGCAAGCTCTTCAAGGAGTACTACGGCAGCGCGTCGGACTTCAACAAGGGCGAGTACAAGCACGTCGAGGGCAAGCGCATCCTCGAGCCGGTGAAGGGGCGCTTGCCCGACACGTTGCGCGAGATGGAAGAGGACGTGCAAAGCTCGATCAGCTACTCCGGCGGGCGCAAGCTGATGGACATCCGCAAGGTGAACTACGTGATCCTCGGCGGGGATAACGCGGGCGAACACCTGCTGATGTGACGCCCGCGCCGGCCGCGCACCAAAGGCTATTGCGGGAACATGCCCGGAGGCGGCGTCTCGCCGAACGTTCCCCGCGGCGGCGCGGCTTTCGGCGCGGCAAGGCGGCCTTGCGGCGCCGCACCGCAACTGCCCGTCGCGAGGTAATTCAGCGCGACACGCGTGCGCCCTTCGTTCGCATCGCCCAGCGCATGCGTGAAATCGTCGGGCACCGCGCAATCGGGCGTGAAGCCCGACGTGAAGCCGCCCTGTCCCAGCGAATTGAGCGACTCGAACTGCACGGCGTTGTACGTCGTGCCGCAGATGTCGCGGGGGATGAAGCCGTACGGCTTGCCGTACGTCGTCTCGCCCACCAGGACGACATCGACGAACGGCCGAAGCCCGTTGACCAGCAACTCGCTCGCCGACGCGGTGTCTCCCGAGGCGATCACCACGACGCGCGGCAATCCGTTCGGCAAGGGCAGCGCAAATGAAGTCTGAGCGGTGTTGAAGCGGAACTGCTGCGTGCTTGCCGACTGCCTGTCGCTGAAACGCAGGTAGCTGTAGAGCTGACCCGCCGTGCGTGCGCCGCCGATCATGCTGGCGAGATCACGCGAAGTGCCCACGCTGCCGCCGCCGTTGTAGCGCAAATCGAGGATGAGCTCGCCGATACCCGCCTGCCTGAAATTGATGAACGCGAGGTTGAGGTAGGGCACGCTGTAGCCGACGAACTGCGAGTAGTTGATGTAGCCGACCTTCACCGGCGCGCCATCGCGCGTGATGTCGAACGTGGCCGTGTTCGCCACCGGTGTGAGGGGAAAATCTTCGGAGACGACATCGAACTCGCGGCGCTCGCCCGCGATGTTCGCCACGACGAAATGCCGCGTCACGCCGGGCGTGGTGACTACAGGCAGCGCGCCTTGCGCAATTTCAACCGGCGCGTATCCGTCAATGGCCAGGATGGTGTCCCCGCGCGTCAGCCCCGCCCGCGCCACCGGACTCGCGGGCTCGACGTTGCGGACGCGGAAAGACGTTTGTGCCGCATCCGCCCACATCAACGTGTAGCCGTACCCGGTGCGCCGCCCTTCCGTGAACAGTGCGGTGTGGGCCGCGGTGCTCTCGGAAAAACTGAAGCGATCCTGCGGGGCGAGCATCGAGTGGAAGTAGGCCTCCATGGACGTCGCCGATTCGTCGGGTTCCTGGAGCTGGGCGTACCAGTAGTACTTGTCCTGCATGAACGCGCGCAGCGTTTCGCGTTGCTGGCCGATGGAACAAGCATCAGCCGACTCGATCGGCGCCTGCGGCCCGGACGAGCCGCCGCACGCCTGGAGCAGTCCGCACAGGACGGCCAGGACCAACCACTTCATGAAAAAATCCTCAGGTTCGGAGCAATTCCAGCGCCAGCGCATTCGCGCGTTGGCCGGGCTCCACGAGGGACTCGAGCGCAGTGAAATGGTTCAACCCGGGAAGGGCTTCGCACACGGGAACGCGGTCCGCGCCCCACGCATCGCGTATGAGCTGGTTCTGCCGCAGGTACTCCTCGCTCTCGTCGCCGCCGACAACGCTGTAGAGCACGCCTTGGGCCGGCGGCGGCAGGCGGGCCGGGCTGGCCTGGCTCACCTGCTCCGCCGTGAGGTGCAGCGAATCCTGCAGGTACGGCGAATGCATCAGGGGCTCGAGGTCGTGCAGGGCCGAGATGGCGAGCGCGCCCTTGACGAGGTCGGCCGGCAGGTCCTTCGCATACGCCTGCCAGACGCACGACAACATCATCGCGGCGAGTTGCCCACCCGCCGAGTGCCCCGCGACGACGATGCGCGACGGATCGCCTCCGCGTTTCGCGATGTTTCGGTACGTCCATGCGAGCGCGCCGACCATCTGCATGACGATCTGCGGGATCGTGGTTGCCGGCGCCAGCGCGTAGTTCGGCACCACAACGCAAGCCCCCGCGTTCGTGAACGCGGGCGCGATGAACGAATGCTCCTTCTTGTCGAGCGAGCGCCAATAGCCGCCGTGGATGAAGAACAGCACGGGCGCGTCGCCATGGTCCGCCGGAAAGATGTCCAGGTGCTCGCGCGTTCCACCGCCGTAGCGCACATCGAGTTCGCGCGGCTGCGAGCGCATCGCGTCGGATGAAGCAGCGGCCCAACGCCTGAAGTGATCGGCATGCGCAGGGACACGTGAGCGGTTGTTGTACTGGCCGTCCAGCCAGGCGCTGTCGTAAGTCGTCTTTTTCATTGATGCGGTGTCGGATGAGGCGTGCATCTTGTCACAGGCTCCCGGGCATCCCCGCTTGCGCCTCGTCGAACGTCACTGTATTCTGTATACAGAGTCCAGAAACGCCCCATGCCCGCCCAGTTGCTCAAGCTCGAAACCGCGCCCGACCTGGTGGACCGCGTATACCGCAGCCTGCTCGACGCGATCAGCGAAGGCTCGCTCGCCCCGGCCACGCGCATCACGCAGGAAGACATCGCGGAGAAGCTCGCGGTGTCGCGCCAGCCGGTGCTGCAGGCCTTGCGCATGCTCAAGAAGGACGGCTTCGTGCTGGACGCGCCCGGCCGCGGATTGCTCGTGGCGCCGCTCGATGCGGACTGGATGCTGATGGTCTACCAGGTGCGCGGGGCGCTCGATGCGCTGGCCGCGCGCCTTGCCGCGCAACGGCGCGTGAAGCTCGACCCCAGGTTGATCGAACAGGGCCGCAAGGCGGCGCGCGGGCGCAACGTCAAGGCCATGATCGACGCGGACATGGCCTTCCACAGCGCCATCTATGCGGCGTCGCGCAACACGCTCATCGAGCAGAGTGCGCAGCAGCACTGGGGGCACTTGCGCCGCGTGATGGGCGCGGTGCTCCAGCAAACCGGACAGCGCGAGGCCGTGTGGGACGAGCACGAAGCCATCGCCAAAGCCATCGCCGCGGGAGACGGCGACCGCGCCGCCCGCCTGATCGAAGCGCACAGCCAACACGCCGGGGACAACCTCGCCACGCGGCTGAGTCATGTGTTGAGAAAACGTGAAGGAGACAAATCGTGAAATTGACGCCCGAACAACTCGAGCAGTTCGACAGGGACGGCTACCTGTTCTTCCCCGCGCAGTTCAAGCCCGAGGAGATGAAGACCCTGACCGACGCAGTGCCCGAGCTCTACAGCAGGCGCGAGGCCTACAACGTGCGCGAGAAGGGCAAGGAAGCCGTCCGCACGAATTTCGGCGCGCACATGTACAGCGAGCCGTTCGCGCGGCTCGCGCGGCATCCGCGCATGGTCGGCCCGGTGATGGACCTGTTCGACGAGCAGGTCTACATGCACCAGTTCAAGATCAACGGCAAGATGGCCTTCGAGGGCGACGTGTGGCAGTGGCACCAGGACTACGGCACCTGGCTCAACGACGACATGATGCCGACCG
>JAZKIF010000092.1:0-15592 GCA_040385005.1 Pseudomonadota bacterium | reverse complement strand
AAAGGCCGAAGAGCTGCTGCGCATCAAGCTGGGCAACAAGGCCGGCAAGGCCGCCTCGCGCATCACCGCCGAAGGCGTGGTCACCGCTTCGATCAACGGCACCTCCGGCGCGCTGCTCGAAACCAATTGCGAAACCGACTTCGTCACGAAGAACGACAGCTTCCTGGCCATGGCCCAGGCCGCGGCCGATCTCATCGCGAAGCACAACCCGGCGGACGTTGCCGCGCTGGTCGCGCTGCCGTACAGCCAGGACAGCTTCGGCCCCACGCTGGAAGACGTCCGCAAGGGCCTCATCGGCAAGATCGGCGAGAACATGAGCTTTCGCCGCTTCAAGCACTTCGCGGGCTCGAACAAGCTGGCCTCGTACCTGCACGGCACGCGCATCGGCGTGGTCGTGGAATTCGAAGGTGACGAAACCGCCGCCAAGGACGTCGCGATGCACGTCGCCGCCATGAAGCCCGTCGCGCTCACGAGCAACGACGTGCCCGCCGAGCTGATCGAAAAAGAGCGCGCGGTTGCCGTCGGCAAGGCCGAGGAAGATCGCAAGACCGCGGAAGCCGCGGGCAAGGCCGCGCAATCCGCAGAAATCGTCGCCAAGCGCGTCGAGGGCGGCGTGCAGAAGTACCTGAAGGAAGTCTCGCTCTTCAACCAGCCGTTCGTGAAGAACGACAAGCAGACGGTCGAGCAGATGCTCAAGGCTGCCGGCACCAGCGTGAAGGGCTTCACCCTCTACGTGGTGGGTGAGGGCATCACGAAGAAGGTCGACGACTTCGCCGCCGAAGTCGCCGCGCAGGTCGCCGCCGCCAAGGGCGGCGCCTGAAACGGCGCCTGAAACCGGCAGCGGCCGCTACACTCACCCCGTCCAACGCAAGGAGCCCCTACATGTCCGAAGCCCAGCCGGCGCACAAGCGAATCTTGTTGAAGCTGTCGGGCGAGGCTCTGATGGGCGACGATGCTTTCGGCATCAATCGCGCGACCATCGTCCGCATGGTCGAGGAAGTCGCCGAAGTGGTGAACATGGGTGTCGAAGTCGCCATCGTGATCGGTGGCGGCAACATCTTCCGCGGCGTGGCGGGCGGCTCGGTCGGCATGGACCGCGCCACCGCCGATTACATGGGCATGCTGGCCACGGTGATGAACGCGCTGGCGCTCGCCGACGCGATGAACAAGCAGGGCCTCATCGCCCGCGTGATGTCCGCTATCGCCATCGAACAGGTGGTCGAGCCTTACGTGCGCCCCAAGGCGCTGCAGTACCTCGAAGAGGGCAAGGTCGTGATCTTCGCGGCCGGCACCGGCAACCCGTTTTTCACGACCGACACGGCCGCCGCGCTGCGCGGCGCGGAAATCGGCGCGGAGCTCGTGCTGAAGGCGACCAAGGTGGACGGCGTGTATTCGGCCGACCCGAAAAAAGACCCGCACGCGACCCGTTACACGAAAATCAGTTTCGACGAAGCGATGTCGCAGAATCTCGGCATCATGGACGCCACCGCGTTCGCGTTGTGCCGCGACCAGAAGCTGCCGATCAAGGTGTTCTCCATCTTCAAGCACGGCGCCCTCAAGCGCGTCGTGATGGGGGAGGACGAAGGCACGCTCGTCTACGCTTGAGGAGACCGCAACAATGACGACGATCCCGGAAATCAAAAAGAACATGGAAGCGAAGATGGACCAGTCCATCGCCGCCTTCCGCAACAACCTCACGAAGATCCGCACGGGCCGCGCAAGCCCGGGGATGCTCGACACCCTGCAGGTGGAGTACTACGGCTCCATGGTGCCGATCACCCAGGTCGCGAATGTCTCGCTGCTCGACGCCCGCACGCTCAGCGTTCAGCCCTGGGAAAAGGGCATGGGCGCGAAAATCGAGAAGGCGATTCGCGAGAGCGATCTCGGCCTCAACCCGGCGTCCATGGGCGACCTCATCCGCGTGCCCGTGCCGCCAATGAGCGAGGAGCGTCGCAAGGAGATGACCAAGCTGGTGCGCCACGAAGGCGAGGCCGCGAAGATCGCGGTGCGCAACCTGCGCCGCGACGCCAACGACCACGTGAAGAAGATCGTCAAGGACAAGCTGGCTTCGGAAGACGACCAGAAGCGCTCCGAAGCCGATATCCAGAAGACGACCGACAGGCACATTTCCGAGATCGACCACCTGGTCGCCGGCAAAGAGCAGGAGATCATGGCGGTCTAGCGTTCGCGCTCGAGCCATGCAGCCCCTCCATTCGATGACGCAGCCGCGGATTCCTCATCACGTCGCCATCGTCATGGACGGCAACGGCCGCTGGGCGACGCGCCGCTACATGCCGCGGGTCGCGGGCCACAAGCGGGGCATGGATACATTGCGCGCCTGCCTGCGGCTTTGCGGCGAGCGCGACATCAAGGTCCTCACCGTCTTCGCGTTTTCGTCCGAGAACTGGAACCGGCCTCCCGAAGAGGTCTCCGGCCTCATGGAGTTGCTGGCCATGGCGCTTTCGCGCGAAGTGCCGCAATTGCGCAACGAAGGCGTGCGCGTGCATTTCGTGGGGGATCGCAGCGCGCTCTCCGAGAAGGTGCGCGCGGGCCTCGCGCAAGCCGAATCGGACACGGCCTCCAACACGCGCCTCACCTTCAACGTGTGCTTCAACTACGGCGGCCGCTGGGACATCGCGCAGGCCGCGGCCCGGCTCGCCGAGCGCGGCGAAGCCATCACCGAGAAGGCGCTGGACCGCGCACTCGCGCTGGCGCATGTGCCCGACCCCGACCTCATCATCCGCACGGGCGGGGAGGAGCGACTCAGCAACTTCCTGCTGTGGCAGGCCGCGTATGCGGAGCTGTATTTCAGCGACAAGCTCTGGCCGGAGTTCGACGCCGCCGCGCTCGACGAGGCGCTGGCCGCCTATGCGTCGCGCGAGCGCCGCTTCGGCATGACGTCCGCGCAGGTCGCGCCGACCGCCGCCCGCAAAGCGGCCTGAAACTTCCATGCTCAAGCAGCGAATCATCACCGCCATCGTCCTGTTGGCGATCCTCTTGCCGGCCCTGTTCTGGCCGTCGCCTTATCCGTTCGCCGCGATTGCGCTCGTGCTGATCGCGGCTGCGGCGTGGGAGTGGGGGAAGCTCAACGGCGCGGGGCGGGGTGGGTCCATTGCCATTGGCGCGGCGTGTCTCGTGCTCTGCGCCGCCTCGTGGTACGCGGGCTTGCTGGAGCGCAACCTGCAAGCGCTGTGGCTCGTGGCGGGCGCCTTCTGGGTGATCGCGGGCGCAGCGCTCATTCGTGTCGGCGTCGCCGGCTGGCCGAAAGTTCCGCGCGTTGTGCGCCTGGTCGTTGGCGTGCTGGCGCTTTGGGCCGCATGGCTCGCCGTCGCGCAGGCACGCGTCATAGGCATCAACTTCCTGCTGTCGCTGCTGGTGCTGGTGTGGGTGGCGGACATCTTCGCGTACTTCGCGGGCCGCACGTTCGGGCTCAAGTTCACGAAACGCAAGCTCGCCCCCGCGATCAGCCCGGGCAAGAGCTGGGAAGGGGTCTGGGGCGGGATGCTGGGTGTCGTCGTGCTGGCTGTCGTATGGACACTGGCCGATCGGTCGATGGGCGCCTTCGTACCCAGCCTGTATTCCCGCCTGGCCGCGCAAAACTGGCTGCTGCTGCTCGTGGCCGCCATCTTCCTCGCGGCGATGAGCGTCGTCGGCGACCTGGTGGAGTCTCTCGTCAAGCGCAGCGCGGGCGCCAAGGATTCGAGCAACCTGCTGCCGGGTCACGGCGGCGTGCTCGATCGTGTCGATGCGCTGCTGCCGACGTTGCCGCTGGCGATGATGCTCGCGGGCCTGGCGACTTCATGACTTTGCGCATTGCCGTGCTGGGCTCCACCGGCTCGGTGGGGGCCAACACGCTGGACGTCATCGCCCGCCATCCCGGGCGCTTCGAGGTTTTCGCGCTGAGCGCTTCGAGCCAGGTCGACCTGATGCTCAGGCAATGCGCGCAGTTCAAGCCGCGCTTCGCGGTGATGGCCCGTGAAGACGCGGGCCGCGAGCTCGCGTCGAAGTTGAAATCCGAAGGCCTCGCCACCACCGTCCTTAGCGGTCCCGCCGCGCTCGATGAAATCGCCTCACATGAATCCGTCGATGCCGTGATGGCCGCCATCGTCGGCGCCGCCGGCCTGTCGTCCTGCCTGGCCGCGGCACGTGCCGGCAAGCGGCTGCTGCTCGCCAACAAGGAAGCGCTCGTCGTCGGCGGCGAGTTGTTCATCGATGCGGTGCGGCAAGGCGGTGCAACGCTGTTGCCTATCGACAGCGAGCATTCGGCGATCTTCCAGTCGCTGCCGGAAGACCCCGCAACCTGGGACGCGCGGGTCGAGAAGATCATCCTCACTGCTTCCGGCGGGCCATTCCGCACGCGCGATCCCGCGACGCTTCGCAACGTCACGCCCGAAGAAGCCTGCGCGCACCCGAACTGGGTAATGGGCCGCAAGATCTCGGTGGATTCCGCGACGATGATGAACAAGGCGCTGGAAGTGATCGAGGCGCGTTTCCTCTTCGGCCTGCCGCCCGAGCGCCTGGAGGTGGTGATCCATCCCCAGAGCGTGATCCACTCGATGGTGCAGTACCGCGACTCGTCCGTCGTCGCGCAACTGGGAACGCCGGACATGCGCGTTCCCATCGCCTACGGTCTTGCGTGGCCCGAGCGCGTCGCCTCCGGCGCGCAGGCGCTGGACTTTCGCACGCTCGCCGACATGAGCTTCGAGGACCTGGACAGCCGCGGCCACGCCGAGCGCTTTCCGGGGCTGGCCCTCGCATGGGAGACGTTGCGCGCGCCGTCGGGCACCACGGCCGTGCTGAATGCGGCCAATGAAGTCGCCGTGGCGGCATTCCTCGAGCGGCGCATCCGCTTCGACCAGATTCACCACGTGAACCTTGCAACTTTGGAAGCCGTTGCCATCTCCAAGCCAGGGTCGCTGGATGACCTGCTGGGCCTGGACGCGCTCTCGCGCCAGGCCGCCGGGCATGTCATGGGCCGGCTGGCCGCCTGAACCGAAAGCCTTGTCACACATGTTGACCATCGTTGCCTTTGTCGTCGCGCTCGGCCTGTTGATCGCGGTGCATGAATACGGCCACTACCGCGTTGCCGTTGCCTGCGGCGTGAAGGTGCTGCGCTTTTCCGTCGGCTTCGGCAAGACGCTCTACAGCTTCAGGCCGAAGAAGCAGCGCCCCGGCCAGGACACCGAGTTCGTGATCGGCGCGTTCCCGCTGGGCGGCTACGTGAAAATGCTGGACGAGCGCGAGGCGCCCGTCGCTCCCGAAGAGCGGCATCTGGCCTTCAACACGCAGCCCTTGCGTTCGCGCGCCGCCATCGTGGCGGCGGGACCGATGGCCAACCTGCTGCTGGCCGTGCTGCTTTACGCCTGCGTGAACTGGATCGGCGTGCAGGAACCCAAGCCGATCCTGGCCAGCCCCGCGCAAGGCTCGATTGCCGCGCGCGCCGGCCTCCATGGCGGCGAGCAGGTGGAGCAGGCAGGCTTCGAAGGTGAAGCGTTGCAGCCCGTGCGCTCCTTCGAGGACATGCGCTGGCTGCTCACGCGGGGCGCGCTCGACGGCCGCGACGTTCGCCTTCAACTGGGGGCGAAGGAGCGGGGCGAGGGTGCGCAGATACTGCTTCCGCTCTCCGAAATGGCTTCGCGGGAAGCGGACGCCCAGCTCTTCCGCCGGATCGGCATCCTCGGCCCGTGGACGCCGCCGGTGATCGGCGATGTCATGGAAGGCGCCGCGCGGCGCGCGGGCCTGCGCCAGGGTGACACCGTGGTCTCGATCGATGGCCGCCAGGTCGTGGACGGCCAGCAGCTGCGCGAGACCATCCGCGCGAGCGTGCAGGACGGCAAGGCGCTCACGCGCACCTGGGAAATCCGCAGGGATGGCCGCTCGCTGGAGATCGCCGTGCAGCCCGACGTGGTGCAGGATGCGGGCGCCGCGATCGGCCGTATCGGCGCGTATGTCGGCGCCCCGCCCGAATTCATCACCGTGCGCTACGGCCCGCTGGACGGCCTCTGGAAGGGCGCCCAGCGCACGTGGGAGGTTTCGCTCCTCACGCTTCGGATGATGGGCCGGATGGTGATCGGCGAGGCGTCGCTCAAGAACCTGAGCGGCCCACTCACGATCGCCGACTACGCGGGCAAATCCGCGAGTCTCGGGCTGACGCAATACCTGGTGTTCCTCGCCTTGATCAGCGTGAGCCTCGGGGTGCTGAACCTGCTGCCGCTGCCCGTCTTGGACGGTGGGCACCTGATGTATTATCTTTGGGAGGCTGTGACGGGCAGGGGCGTCTCCGACGCATGGATGGAGCGCCTCCAGCGCGGCGGGGTGGCGGTGCTGCTGGTCATGATGACGATCGCGCTTTTCAACGACGTCACCCGCCTGTTTGGTTAACTTTTTCGGCCGCTGACGCCATGACCCCCCGGGGGCGCCGCGGGGCCAACCTTGATTCATGAAAATACATTTGAAGCGCTTTCGCGTGCGTACGGTTTCCGCGATGGTCGCGATGGCGTTTGCGGCCAACGCCTGGGCCGTCGACCCTTTCACGGTGCGCGACATCCGGGTCGAGGGCCTGCAGCGGGTTGAACCCGGCACCATCTTCGCGTCGCTCCCGTTTCGAATCGGTGACCAGTACAACGACGACAAGGGCTCGGCCGCGATCCGGGCCCTGTTCGCGTTGGGCCTCTTCAAGGATGTGCGGCTGGAGACCAACGGCGACGTGCTGGTGGTGATCGTCGAGGAGCGCCCCACGGTCGCCGACGTCGATTTCGTCGGCTCGCGCGAGTTCGACAAGGACGCCCTCAAGAAGGCGCTGCGCGAGATCGGCCTGACCGAAGGCCGCCCCTACGACCAGAGCCTGGCCGACCGCGCCGAGCAGGAGTTGAAGCGCCAGTACATCAACAAGAGCCTCTACGGCGCCGAGGTGCTCACCACCGTGACGCCGATCGAGCGCAACCGCGTGAACCTCACCTTCACGGTGACCGAGGGCGAGCCCGCGCGCATCAAGGAAATCCGCGTCGTGGGCAACCATGCGTTCAGCGAGTCCACCCTCAAGGACCTGTTCGACCTGGACACCGGCGGCTTCCTTTCCTGGTACACGAAGTCGGACCGCTATGCGCGCGCCAAGCTGAACGCCGACCTGGAAGTGCTGCGCTCCTACTACCTGGCGCGCGGCTACCTGGAGTTCCGCATCGATTCGACCCAGGTCGCGATCTCGCCGAACAAGCAGGACATCACGATCACCGTGAACGTGACGGAAGGGGAGCGCTACGTCGTCTCGTCCGTGCGCCTGGAGGGCAATTACCTCGGCAAGGAAGAAGAGTTCAAGTCGCTGGTGAAGATCGTCCCCGGCGAGCCGTACAACGCGGACCGCGTGGCCGAAACGACCAAGGCCTTCGGCGACTACTTCGGCAACTTTGGCTTCGCCTTCGCCAACGTGGAGGCTCGGCCAGAGATCGATCGCGCGAACAACCGCGTTGCCTTCGTGCTGGCCGCGGACCCGTCGCGCCGCGCGTATGTGCGCCGCATCAACGTCGGCGGCAACAACCGCACGCGCGACGAAGTGATCCGCCGCGAGTTCCGCCAGTTCGAAGCGTCGTGGTACGACGCCGACAAGATCAAGCTGTCACGCGACCGCATCGACCGTCTGGGTTACTTCAAGGACGTGAACGTGGAGACGAGCGACGTCCCCGGCGCGCCCGACCAGGTCGACCTGAACATCACCGTGACCGAGAAGCCCACCGGCAGCCTGCAGCTGGGCGCCGGTTTCTCCAGCGCGGAAAAGCTCGCGCTGTCGTTCTCCATCAAGCAGGAGAACGCGTTCGGCACCGGCAACTACCTGGGCATCGACATCAACACCAGCAAGTACAACCGCACCATCGCTTTCAGCTCGGTCAACCCGTACTTCACGCCCGACGGCATCTCGCGCGCCACGGACCTGTACTACCGCACGTCGCGTCCGTACGAAGACCAGGGCGGCAACTATCAGATCGCCACGGCCGGCGCGAGCCTGCGTTTCGGCGTGCCGTTCAGCGAGTTCGACACGGTGTACTTCGGCGCAAGCGCCGAGCGCACCGAGATCCGGCCCGGCACCAACATTCCGGCGGCCTACCTCACGTATGCGGAGCGCTTCGGATACACCAGCACCGCCATGCCACTGGCCATCGGCTGGTCGCGCGACAGCCGCGACAGCGCGATCGCACCGACGAGCGGACGCTACCAGCGCGCTTCGGGCGAAGCGGGCATCTTTGGCGACGCGCGCTACGTGCGCGGCAACTACCAGTTCCAGCAATACCTGCCCATCAACAAGCAGTTCACGCTGGCGCTCAATTCCGAAGTGGGCTGGGGCAAGGGGCTGAACGATCGCCCGTTCCCCGTCTTCAAGCACTTCTACGGCGGCGGCCTCGGTTCGGTCCGCGGCTTCGACCAGGGCACCCTGGGCCCGCGCGACGTCACGGGCTCCAGCATCGGCGGGCCGAAGAAGATCACGCTCAACGGCGAAATCATCACGCCGTTCCCGGGCGCGGGCAACGACCGCAGCCTGCGTATGTTCGGCTTCATCGACGCGGGCAACGTCTATGGCGAGACCGAGAAGGTCACGCTGAGCGAGATGCGCGCGTCGGTGGGTGTCGGCGTCTCCTGGATCTCCCCGCTGGGTCCGCTGCGCATCGCCGTGGCCAACCCCATCCGCAAATTCCCTGGCGATAGAATCCAGAAATTGCAATTCCAGATCGGAACGTCTTTCTAATGAAGTATTTGTCCCGCCATCTCATGGTGCTCCTGCTGGGCGCGTTCGCGCTGGCCACGCAGGCGCAGGCCGATGATTTCCGGGTCGGCTTCGTCAACACCGACCGCATCTTCCGCGAGGCCAACACGGCCAAGGCCGCGCAGGCCAAACTGGAGACCGAGTTCTCCAAGCGCGAGAAGGAGCTCGGTGACCTCGGCAACTCGCTGAAGGCGGCTTCTGACAAGTTCGAGCGTGAGGCGCCCACCTTGTCGGAGAGCCAGCGCGTGCAGCGCCAGAAGCAGCTCGTCGACCAGGACCGGGATTTCCAGCGCAAGCGCCGCGAATTCCAGGAAGACCTGAATGCGCGCAAGAACGAAGAGTTGCAGCAGGTGCTGGAGCGCGCGAACCGCATCGTGAAGCAGGTGGCGGAAGCCGAGAAGTACGACGTCGTCCTGCAAGAGGCCGTCTACATCAACCCAAAGCACGACATCACCGACAAGGTGATCAAGGCGCTCAACGCAGTGCGTTGAGCCCGTTCAGGCGCACTGCCGTGCAGCTCAGCCTCGGCTCCATCGTTGAGGCCTTGGGTGGCGAGTTGAGCGGAGACGCAGACCGATTTATCGAGGGGCTTGCTCCCCTCGATGCCGCCGGTCCCAACCAGCTGAGCTTTCTCAGCAATCCCAAATACGCGCAGCAACTGGCGACCTCGAGGGCCGGATGCGTCATCGTCGCGCCGGCACAGTTCGACGCAGCACAGGCGCGTGGCGACTGCATCGTCACCCCTCAGCCCTATCTCTACTTCGCGCGAGTCACGCAACTCTGGAAGCGAAAGAGCGCGCCGCCCGCCGGTGCTGCGATTCATCCGAGCGCGGTCGTCGATCCGGATGCCGTGGTCGACCCGACGGCGCGCATCGGCGCGTTGTGCGTGGTGGAGCGCGGCGCCCGCATCGGCGCGGACACGGTGCTCAAGGCGCGCGTGACGGTCGCGGAAGGCTGCGTGATCGGCGAGCGCTGCACCTTGCATCCCGGAGCGGTGATCGGCGCCGACGGATTCGGCTTCGCGCCGAACGAGGGCGCGTGGGAAAAGATCGAGCAGCTCGGCGGCGTGCGCATCGGCAACGACGTGGACATCGGCGCCAATACCTGCATCGACCGCGGCGCGCTCGCCGACACGGTGATCGAGGATGGCGTGAAGCTCGACAACCTGATCCAGGTCGGCCACAACGTGCGCATCGGGCGCAACACGGCTGTTGCAGGTTGCGTCGGCATCGCGGGCAGCGCGAACATCGGCGCGCACTGCACGATCGGCGGCGCGGCCATGATCCTGGGCCACCTCACGCTCGCTGATGGCGTCAACATTTCCGCCGGTTCCTTCGTTTCCCGCTCCATCCTGAAGCCGGGCCACTACAGCGGTATCTTTCCCATCGACGACAATGCGACCTGGGAAAAAAATGCCGCGACGCTCAAGCAGCTGCACAAGCTGCGCGACCGTATCAAGGCCCTGGAGAAGAGAGACGATTCATGATGGACATCCACGAAATACTCAAGCTGCTGCCGCACCGCTACCCGTTCCTGCTGGTGGACCGGGTGCTCGCGATCGAACACGGCAAGAGCATCCGCACGCTCAAGAACGTCACCATCAACGAGCCGTTCTTCGGCGGGCACTTTCCGCATCGCCCGGTGATGCCGGGGGTGTTGATGCTGGAGGCGCTGGCGCAGTCCGCCGCGTTGCTTTCGTTCGCCACCGCCGGTGTCTCGCCGGACAGCAAGACGGTGTACTACTTCGCCGGCATCGACGCCGCGCGCTTCAAGCGCCCGGTCGAGCCGGGGGACCAGCTGGTGATGGACGTCACGATCCTGCGCGTCAAGGCCGGCATCTACAAGTTCAAGGGCGAAGTGCACGTGGGCGAAGACCTGGCTTGCGAGGCCGAGCTGATGTGCACGATGCGCACCGTCGGCTGAAGGGGCGCCCACAGTGACGCAGGTCCATACGACTGCCATCGTCGATCCGGGCGCGCGGATCGATTCATCCGTGAGCATCGGCCCTTACTGCGTGATCGGGCCGCACGTGACGATCGGCGCCGGCACCACCGTGGGCCCGCACACGGTGATCGAGGGACACACCACCATCGGCCGCGACAACCGGATCTTCCAGTTTGCGTCTCTTGGCGCGGTCCCGCAGGACAAGAAATACGCGGGCGAGCCGTGCGAGCTCGTCATCGGAGACCGCAACACCATCCGCGAATTCACCACCTTCAACATCGGCTCGCCCGGCGGCGGCGGCGTGACGCGCGTGGGCAACGACAACTGGCTGATGGCTTACGTGCATCTCGCCCACGATTGCATCGTGGGGAACAACACCATCTTCGCGAACAACGCGCAGCTCGCGGGCCACGTGGAAGTCGGCGACTGGGTGATCCTGGGCGGTTTCACCAACGTGCACCAGTTCGTGCGCATCGGCGCGCACGGCATGACGGGCCTGGGCTCGGTGCTGCTGGCTCACCAGCCCCCGTTCGTGATGAGCGAGGGCCGGCCCGCCAGGGCGCGCTCGATGAACTTCGAAGGCCTGCGCCGCCGCGGTTTTTCGCCGGCGCGCATTTCCGTGGTGAAGGCGATGCACAAGGCGCTGTATCGGGAAGACCTGACGCTGGCGCAGGCGCGCGATCGCATCGCGCAAATGACGGCCGACGCACCCGAGGCCGAGCCGGACGTGGCGATGATGGTGTCCTTCCTGGACGGCGTGACGCCCGAGCGCGGCATCGTTCGCTGACGTCCATGGAAAACCCGCGAATCGCGATGGTCGCCGGCGAGGCGTCCGGCGATCTCCTGTCCGGCTTGCTCCTGAAGGGCATGCGACAGCGGTGGCCGGGCTTGCTCGCTGGGGGCATTGGCGGCCCGCAAATGCGGGCACAAGGCTTCGACGCCTGGTGGCCGCATGAAAAACTCGCCGTGAGCGGCTATGTGGAGGTGCTCAGGCACTACCGCGAGATCGTCGGCATCCGCAACCAACTGCGGGAACGTCTGCTGCGCGAGCCTCCGAACCTGTTCGTCGGTGTGGATGCCCCGGATTTCAACCTCGACCTTGAAGCGTCGCTGAAGGAGCGCGGCATCCGCACGGTGCACTTCGTTTGCCCGTCGATCTGGGCCTGGCGCCCGGAGCGCGCCGAGAAGCTCCGCCGTAGCGCCGACCATGTGCTGTGCCTGTTTCCCTTCGAGCCGGAACTGCTCGCAGCGCACGGCATCGCCTCGACCTATGTCGGGCATCCGCTGGCAGGCGTCATCCCCATGGAGCCCGACAAGGCGGGCGCTCGCGCCGTGCTTGGCCTTCCTCAGGACGCCGAAGTGCTGGCGATCCTGCCGGGCAGCCGCGCCTCGGAGATCGCGCACATGGCGCCTCGCTTCTTCGCGGCTGCGGCGCTGCTGCGAAAGAAGCGTCCCGGCATCCGCCTCGTCGTGCCGGCCGCACATGGGCGGAGCGAAGCGATCGGGAAGGCCGCGAGCGAGGCCGGGCTCGAAGGGGTGGTGCAGATCGTGGACGGTCAATCGCACACGGTCCTCGCGGCATCCGACCTGGTGCTGGTCGCAAGCGGCACCGCAACGCTGGAAGCGGCGCTGTTCAAGCGCCCCATGGTCATCTCGTACGCGGTCAACTGGCTCACGCACCGCATCATGCGTCCCAAACACCTGCAGCCATGGATCGGCCTGCCGAACATCCTGTGCGGTGAATTTGCCGTGCCGGAGTTGCTGCAGAACGACGCAAAGCCCGAGGCGCTTGCTGCGGCGCTCTTGGAATGGCTGGACGCGCCTGCCAGAATGGCGGCCGTACAGGAGAAATTCCGCGCGCTGCATTCTGTTTTGCAGCGCGACACCCCGCGACTTGCCAGCGATGCCATCGAAAAAGTTCTCCAGGGCTGAACAAGCCCGCCTGCAATGGGATCCCGTGGGCCTGATGGCCGGCGTCGACGAGGCGGGGCGCGGGCCGCTCGCGGGGCCGGTCGTGGCGGCGGCCGTCATCCTCGACGACACCAAGCGCATCCGCGGGCTCGCCGATTCGAAAGTGCTCACGCCGCTGCAGCGCGAGAAGCTCTACGACCAGATCCGCGAAAAAGCCCTCTGCTGTTCCGTGGCGCAGGCGAGTGTCGAGGAGATCGACACGCTGAACATCCTGCACGCGACCATGCTCGCGATGAAACGGGCCATCGAAGGCCTGCGCCTGAAGCCCGCGAAAGTGCTGGTCGACGGCAACCGCCTGCCGACCATCGACGTGTTCGCCGAAGCCGTGATCGGCGGCGACGCGACGGTGAAGTCGATCTCGGCCGCGTCCATCCTGGCCAAGGTGCATCGTGACCGCCTCTGCCGGGAATTGCACGACGAATTCCCGCACTACGGCTTCGCCTCGCACAAGGGGTACGGCACGCCCGAGCACCTCGAGGCGCTGCGTGTGCATGGGGCTTGCAAGCATCACCGCAAATTCTTCGGCCCCGTGGCCGCGACGTTCCTCACGCCGGATGGGCACACCATCGTCCTGGCGGAATCTTGACCACCACCGGCCCCCAGCTCATCAGTTCTCGCGATAACGCCTGGTTGAAGGATCTCCGGCGGCTCGCGCAGGATCACGGCGCGTGGCGCAAGCAAGGGCAGATCTGGCTGGAAGGCGATCACCTCTGCCGCGCGGCACTGGCGCGCGGCGTCAAGCCGAGCGCGGCTGTGTTCACGGAGACGGCGTGGACGGCAGCCGATCCGTCATTCGCAGTTGCCTCCGGGCGCAATGTCGTTTTGCCCGATGCGCTGTTCGCGGGCATCAGCGGGCTGGAGTCGCCGGCATCGGTCGGCTTCGTCATTCCGCTGGCGCCCGAGCCGGCCTCGCAGCCGCTCGCGCCCACCGTCGTGCTCGACCGCGTGCAGGACGCCGGCAACGTGGGTGCCATCCTGCGCTGCGCATCCGCGTTCGGCTTCACGCAGGTGATAGCCCTGAAAGGCACTGCTTCGCTGTGGAGTCCCAAGGTGGTTCGCGCCGGCATGGGTGCGCACTTCGCGCTTTCGCTGATCGACGCGGCCGAGCGGTCCATCCTGGAGCGGCTGGCGGTTCCGTTGATCACGACGAGTTCGCACCAGGGCGAGCTTCTCCATGAGCAGCAGTTGCCCTGGCCGTGCGCGTGGGCTTTCGGCCATGAAGGGCAGGGCGTGGGAGACGAAGTCGCCTCGGCCGCCTCCATTGCGGTTCGCATCATTCAACCGGGTGGCGAAGAGTCCCTGAACGTCGCCACTGCAGCGGCGATTTGCCTTCACGCCAGCGCGGCCACCGCGCGCCAAAGGCTATAATCAAGGGCTTTCCCGCAAACCCCCGTACGCCTAGCGCAATCCAGCCACTCCCTGAACAAAGCAAGCAAAACAAATGACCCGGGCCTCCGGCGAATTGGTTTGCGTTTGGGCGTACCCGTCACCATCACGGAGAACCCAGTGCTTTTGTCTCGACAGGGAACCGCCCCCATCGCCATCCTGGCGCTTTCAGACGGCACGGTCTTTATCGGCAATTCGATCGGAGCCCCCGGCTCCACCACCGGCGAAGTCGTGTTCAACACGGCCATGACCGGTTACCAGGAAATCCTCACCGACCCGAGTTATTGCCAGCAGATCGTGACGCTCACGTATCCGCACATCGGCAACTACGGGGTCAACGAGGAGGACGTCGAAGCCGCCAAGGTCCATGCCGCCGGCCTCATCATCCGCGACCTGCCGCTCGTCGCTTCCAACTTCCGCACCACCCAGACGCTCTCGCAGTACCTGCAAAGCCAGGGCACGGTCGCCATCGCCAACATCGACACGCGAAAGCTCACCCGCATGCTGCGCACCAGGGGCGCGCAGAACGGCTGCATCGCCGCGTTGGCCGCCGGTGAGCAAGCGACGCCGGAAGCAATAGCTCGCGCCATAGCGGCGGCGCAAGGCGCCCCTTCCATGAATGGCCTGGACCTCGCGAAAGTCGTCTCCGTGCAGCAGCCGTACGAATGGACGCAAAGCGAGTGGCGCCTGGGCTCGGGCTACGGCGAGCAAAAGGATGCGAAGTACCACGTCGTCGCGTTCGACTACGGCGTGAAGAAGAACATCCTGCGCATGCTCGCCGAGCGCGGCTGCAAGGTCACGGTGGTCCCCGCGAAGACACCCGCCGCCGAAGTGAAGAAGCTCAAGCCCGATGGCGTGTTCCTCTCCAACGGCCCCGGCGATCCGGAGCCTTGCGACTACGCCATCGAGGCGACACGCGATTTGATCGAAGCCGGTTATCCGACCTTCGGCATCTGTCTCGGCCACCAGATCATGGCGCTGGCCTCCGGTGCGAAAACCTTCAAGATGAAGTTCGGCCACCACGGCGCGAACCATCCGGTGAAGGACCTGGACAACGGCCGCGTGAGCATCACCAGCCAGAACCACGGCTTCGCGGTGGACGAGAAGACGCTGCCCGCGAATCTCAGGCCCACGCACGTGAGCTTGTTCGACGGGACCTTGCAGGGACTGGCGCGTACCGACAAGCCAGCGTTCTGCTTCCAGGGCCACCCAGAGGCTTCGCCCGGACCACATGACATCGGCTACCTCTTCGACCGGTTCACCGGGTTGATGGATCAGGCCGGGGAGAAAAAGTAAATGCCCAAAAGAACAGACCTCAAGAGCATCCTCATCATCGGCGCCGGCCCGATCATCATCGGCCAGGCGTGCGAGTTCGACTACTCCGGCGTGCAAGCCTGCAAGGCTTTGCGCGAGGAGGGCTACAAGGTCATCCTGATCAACAGCAACCCCGCGACGATCATGACGGACCCGGCTACGGCGGACGTGACCTACATCGAGCCGATCACCTGGCAGACGGTCGAGAAGATCATCGCCAAGGAA